>JAJDVG010000038.1 GCA_022826245.1 Gammaproteobacteria bacterium | reverse complement strand
TTGGCTCGTCGCGTTGTTGCGGGGTTGTCACTTGGCGGGCTGCTTTAGACAGGGGTTTAATACATCCCTGTACGCTCCGCGCACGCGACCCTGCGCGCGAGGGTCACAAGCAGCCGGAAATGTGACTCCCCTGAGTTCACCGTCGCTTGTATCCGTCAGACACCGGCGATCTCGGCCGTGCTGTCGGCCAGGCTCGTGCGTTCGATGCCGGCCTTGTTGACGATCGTCAGCAGCAGGTTCGCCATCGGCGTGCGCTCCGGCAGGTCGATGTGCTGGCCGCCGCGCAGAGTTCCGCAGCCTCCGCCGACGAGGATGTTCGGCAGCGGATAGTTGTTGTGCCGGTCGCTGTTGCTCATGTTCGAGCCGTACAGAAGCATCGAGTTGTCGAGCAGCGAGCCTTCGCCGTCGGGAATGTGCGCGAGCCGGTCCACGAACTCGGCGAATCGCTCGACGTGATAGCGCTGTACGGTCACGAGCTTGCGAATGCGGTCGAGGTTGTTCGCATGGTGCGACAGGGGGTGGAAGGCGTCCGGCACGCCGATGTGGTTGTACGTGCGGTTCGTGCCTTCGCCGACCATGAAATAGCTTGCGACCCGCGTGACGTTTGCCTGGTAGGCCAGCGCGATCAGATCGAACATCAGGCGGACCTGCGCATCGAAATCGGACAGCTCGCCGATCGGTGTGTCGGGCAGCTCGATCCCCGTGAGATCGCGCTCGGAAGCCTTGGCCACGCGCCGTTCGGTTTCGCGCACGGACTCGAGATAATCGCTCAGGACTGCCCGGTCGCGCGGGCCGAGTTCGCGCTGCAGTTCGGTCGAGCGTTCGCCGATCAGATCGAGGACGCTGCGCGTGCGTCCGGCGATGATCTCGCGTTCCTCGGGCGTGTCGCCGGCGCCGAAGAGCTGCACGAATACCTTGCGCGGATTGAATTCCATCGGCAGCGGCGTCGTTTCATTGCGGAACGACAGCGTGGAACTGTAGTAGCAGGCGCTGCCGCCCGTGCACGCGGCGCGTTGCTGCGTCGTTTCGGACGAAACCTCGAGCGACGGCAGAACCGTCTCCTGGCCGATGTGTTCGGCAATGAGCTGGTCGATGGTCGGGGCCATCAGCGCGCCGGTTGCTTCGTCGTCGGGCGAGACGCCGCTGAGCCAGGTCGCAGGCACCAGCGTGTGCACGGAGTTGCGCGGCGCCTTGTTCTCGATCTGCCCGAACGAGGCCACGTACTGCTTGTACTGTTCGAGCGGTTCGAGGATCGGGCTGAGCCTGAAGTCGGCGCCCGCGCCGCTCGGCGTCCAGTGATCCATTTCGGCGCCGTAGGGCGTGTTCCACATGATCGCGCCGTGCGGCAGGTAGAAGAAGCCGGCCTTGAGCTTCGGCGCGGCGGCCGTCTGCGCGAGCGCGGTTGCCGCCGGGACCATCGCGTCGAGCAGCGGCAGTCCGATCGAGACGCCCGCGGCCCTGAGCACCGCGCGACGGGAAATATGCTTCCTGGTCAGATACATGGCACTACTCCCTCTCGAACTGCCGGCCGGCCGCATGGGCTGATGCGAGTTCCACCGGTTCGGCAGTATCGTGGTCATCGTCGGGGATCGCCTGCATGCGGAACGCGCCGGTTTGCACGATGCCGGCGACGATGGCCGAAAACCGGTTTTCCGCGCCCGCCGCGGCGCGAACGACGCTGCGCACCTGCGGCATGTCGAAATACTCGAGCTCGCGCCCGAGTGCATACATCATGAGTTTCTCGGTCAGAGCCTGAACGAACTGATCGGGGCTCGCAAGCAGCGCGCGGCGCAGTTGCACCGGGCCGCCGACCGCGCGTTCGCCCGGCAGCACGGCCGTCGCATCGATCGGAGCATCGGCCGCGGCGTCGTAATCGCGCCAGCGGCCCGTGACGGTGTAGTTCTCCATCGCGAGCCCGTAGGGATCGATCACACCGTGGCAGCCCTGACAGTTCGGGTTCGCGCGGTGCTGCTCGAGGCGTGCGCGCAGCGTGATCGGCTGCTCGCCCGGCGGGGTCGACAGGTTGGTCTCGACTCCCGGCGGCGGCGGGGTCGGCGGCGTGCCCATGAGCGTCTCCAGTACCCAGACGCCACGCAGCACGGGCGACGTGCGGTCGCCGTACGAGGTCTTGAGCAACACCGCGCCCTTGCCGAGCAGGCCGTGACGGACCTCGTCATCGAGCGTGACGCGCCGGAACTGCGGGCCGACGATCGAATCGACCCCGTAGTGGCGGGCGAGGCGTTCGTTGAGATAGGTATGGTCGGCCGTGAGGAGCTGCCGCACGTCTACGTCCTCGAAAAGGATGCTCCTGACGAAAAGTTCGATTTCCGTGGCGAAAGCCTCGCGCAGCGCCTCGGTGAACTCGAAGCCGAAGATCTGCACGTCCGGTTGCACCGAGTCGAGATCCGTAACGTTGAGCCAGGGCAGCGCGAAGTTCGTGACGAGCGCTTCGGCACGCGGGTCGGCGAGCATGCGCCGCGCCTGAGCGTCGAGGATGGCCGGGTCGGAAAGTTCGCGGGCTTCCGCGAGCGCGAGCAATTCGTCGTCCGGACCCTGACTCCAGAGGAAAAACGCCAGCCGCGATGCCAGCTCGAAGTCGTCGAGCGCGTAACGGCTGCCCCCGGCTTCCTCGCTCGGCGAAATCGCGCGGTACAGAAAATCGGGGCTCGCGAGCACGGCGGTCGTCATGAGTTCGATACCGCCGTCGAAGCTGCCGGTCTCAGCGCGGCCCCGATCGTAGAACGGCATGAGCCGGTCGAGGTCCGCCTCTGTGACCGACCGGCGGAAAGCGCGTCTGGCGAGATTCGCCGTGATCCTTTCAGCGCACTCGCGCTCGCGTTCGGCAACCTCCGGCTCGCAGACGAATAGCAGCTCGCGGCTCGCAGTGCGCGACAGGCCGGTCGACCCGTACGGGCCGATCATGTCGATTCCGCCGGCGATCGTCGGAACGCGCGGCGCGCCCGAAAAACTGAAGCTTCGGGTCGGTGAGAACGTCGATATCTGCTCGTCGCTCGCCGCGCGCGAGCGCTCGATGAATGTGAGGATGACCTCGTGAACGCCGGCCGTGATCTCGACCGGAATATCGGCGAATCGCGCCATGAGTTCGGCTCGTCCCGGAGCGCCGCCGCGATTGATCAGTGCGAGATCCTCCGGACCACCCACGCTGCCGCGCCACTGTTCGCTGCGATCGACGAGCACGACGAGCGTGTGCCCGGTTTCGAGCGCGCGCGGATAGAGCCCGGCTCCGAGATTCGTGACCGTGAGCCGGTACTCGCCATCGGCCGGGAAGGTGTGAGTGAACCGGATGCCTCCGCGCGTGCCGAGCGGCATTCCGTCGATATAGGCGTTCTGGTTGTCGGTCGGCGGCGGGAACCAGGCCGTCGCGACCTTGGGTTCCGGCTCCCCGACGGCCAGGTGCGCGACCGTGCTTGCGACATTGACGTACTGCTCGACGAAGGTCGGCGAAACGGAGAGCGCCGCCGCAATGTTCGTGAAGCCGTCGACCTCGATCTCGCTCGGCAAGTACTCGGTCGGATCGATCGCGACGCCGAGCAGGCCCTCGACGGCCTGTGCGTACTCGGTCCGGCTGAGCCGCTGCGCCTGAACGTGGCCCGCCGCGTCCGGGGTCGCCGCGTCGAGCGCGCTCTCGAGCCAGCTCACGAGCCCGTCGATTTCGGCTTCGGCGGGCGGCGCCCGGTCGGGCGGCGGCATCAGGCGGCCGCGCAGTTTCCTGACGACGGTTTCGAAAATCTCCGGATGCTCGGCGACGGACTCCGCTGTCAGGCTCTCGAAGGTGAGGTCGCCGGAGCGGTCGATGTCGTTGTGGCAATCGATGCAGTGAGCCTGGATCAGAGCCCAGTGCCGGTCGGGTTCGCCTGCCTGGTAGAGCAGCGCCGCGGCGACGCCGGCCGCGCACGTGGCGAATGTGGCTGCGAGGTACAGGCTCGAGCGCTGCATGGCAATCCGTCAGACGATCTGCAAGCGATCAAGTATAGGCGATTCGAGCCGGGCCGGCGCAGCGTTCGAACCGCGTACGTGTAGTATGCTCGGCTCGAAAGTCATGGGGTCCGACGCTTGAGGTTCAAGCCGGTGCGATGACGTACCGGCGCAGGGGCACGGTCATGAAGCGAAACAGCCTTTGGTTCATTCTCATTGCGCTGCTCGCCGCGGCGCCTTGGTTCCGGATGGCCTCGGCCCAGACCTCCTCCGTACCCGCCGATCATGCGCCGGCGCGAAGCGTTTCCCCGGCCTTTTCGGCCGACGAACTCACCGCCTGGCCGACTGACAGTTGGATCAGCAACGGCGGCAACGTCTACAACCAGCGCTATTCGCCGTTGACGGAGATCAACCTCGACACCATCGGCAGGCTCAGCCCGGAGTGGCGGATCAGCCTGAACGGTTCGGGTACCGCGAGCAAGTACTCCGGTCAGGCCCAAGCGCTCGTCTACGAGGGCGTCATCTACATCCCCACGGGCGCCAACGACGTCTTCGCGATCGATGTCGAAACGGGTGAGATTCTCTGGACGCACGAAGCGAACCTCGCTGACGACATCACGGTGATCTGCTGTGGCTGGATGAGCCGCGGGGTTGCGATGGGCGTAGGGAAGATCTATTCGGGCCAGCTCGACGGCAAGCTCGTGGCACTCGACCAGGCGACCGGGGAGGTCATCTGGTCCGTGCAGGCCGAGCACAACTACGACGGTTTCAGCATCACGTCGGCGCCGCTCTACTACGACGGGCTCGTCATCACGGGCTTCGCGGGCGGCGACCGCGCGAGCCGCGGCCGCGTCAAGGCGTACGATGCCGAGACGGGCGAATTGCGCTGGACCTTCTACACGATTCCCGGCCCCGGAGAGGTCGGCCACGACACCTGGCCCGACTACAACGACACGTGGCTTTACGGCGGCGCCGCGGTCTGGCAGACGCCGGCCGTGGACCCGGAACTCGGGCTCGTCTATTTCTCGACCGGTAACCCCGGGCCCGACGCCAACGGTTCGGTGCGGCCCGGCGACAATCTCTTCAGCGTCTCGATCGTCGCGATCGAGGCCGACACGGGTGAGTACCGCTGGCACTACCAGCAGGTTCACCACGACATCTGGGACTACGACTCGCCGAATCCGGTGATCCTGTTCGACGCCGAATACGACGGCGAGATGCGCAAGGGCATCGTCGAGGTCGGCAAGACCGGGTTCGTCTACATTCTCGACCGCGAGACCGGCGAGCCGCTCATCGGCATCGAGGAACGCCCGGTCCCGCAGGAACCGCGCCAGGCGACGGCGGCCACGCAGCCCTACCCGATCGGCGAAGCCGTCGTGCCGCAGGAGATCGACATTGCGCCGGAGGGTTTCACGCTCGTGAACCGGGGCCGCATCTTCACGCCGTTCTGGGACGAGTTCGTTCCCGTCAAGCCGATGGCCACCGGCGGGGCGAACTGGCCGCCGAGTTCCCACGATCCGGAAACCGATCTCTTCTATGTCTGCGCGCACGACGGCGCGGGCGCCTACTCGACGAGCGAGGGCGGCGTCGAGTGGGAGATGCCGACGCCGGGCGAGAGCTATTTCGGGGGCGAATACTCACGCACGGGCGTGCCGAGGCGGGGGATCTTCGCTGCGGTCGATCTGACCACGAACCGTCTGGCCTGGCGGAGGCAGTGGGAGGAGATGTGTTATGCGGGCTCGATCGTCACCGGCGGTGGGCTCATCTTCGTCGGCCGCAACGACGGCCGGCTGACGGCGCTCGACAAGACCAACGGCGACCTGCTCTGGGAATTCCAGACGGACGCCGGGATCCATGCCGCGCCGAGCACGTTCGAATACGAAGGCAAGCAGTACCTCGTCGCGCTTTCGGCCGGTTCGTTCTTCCCGAACACGCCGCGCGGCGACAGCGTGTGGCTATTCACGCTCGGCGGCAGGCTCGGGCCGGGTCCGGGTATCGAGACGACAGGCGACGTTGACGAAGCCGCTGGCGAGAGCGCCGATTCGGCAGCCGAGGACGACGAAACGCTGGCGCACTAGCGTTTCGCCTCATAGTTTCGATATTCGCGCTCCTCGCGCCTTGCGGGGCGAGCGCCTCGCCGGTCTCGGCGCTTCGCGCGACGTCCGCCACGGGCTGCCAGGCCGGAGCCACAATCAGGGACAGATGCTCGGACAGGATCAGGGATCGGCCTCCGGCTCCGACGCGAACTCGACTTCGGCCATTCCCCGCCTGATCAGCAGGCGATTGCGATCGAAATCGATCACGAAGTCGCGTTGCCGCAATAGCCCCGAGCCGATGATTGCCAGCGGAGAGTCTTCGTGCAGCAGCGTTGCGAATATTCCGAAGTCCGCGATCAGCAGATCCTCGTTCCGCCAACTTACGTTCTCGGTTCGCATGGGCGTCTGCAGCCGGGCGAGAATCGGTGCGCTCTCGAGCGCACCCGCCACCATCAGTTCCTCCGTGCCTTCCGTGGGCGACAGGCGCAGAAAGCGCGCGGCGGGGGCGTTGATGAGGTTGGTGCCGGAGCCGAGGTCGAACAACGCCGGCATCGTCCGGCCGCCGATCTGGATGTCGAAAAAATACAGCGGTGCGCTCGCGGCGCCGATGTTGACGGGTTCAAGCGGCACGAGCGCCCAGCCGCTATAGGCGCCGGCGCTCAGCGTCTCGGGAGAATACAGTCGCAGTTCGCGATCCTGCGCGGACAGCCAGAGCCCGTAACGCCGCAGGAAATCGACACCGAGCACGCCTGCGATGTCGCGGGTGGCCGCGGTTGTTGCGGGCACCGAGACCATGGTCGGCTCCAGCCAGAGTTCGTCGCCTACCTGCAGCCTGTCGACCTTGACGACGGGGTACTGACCCGACGCGACCAGACCGCGGACCGTCGCGGTCACTCCCGGCAACGTGTCGAGTTGCAGTTCTCCGTCGGGGTCCAGGAAAAGGAACGAGATGCTCGCGCCGGTGTCGAGCGAGAAGGGGTAGGGGCCCTGGCCGTTGATGTCTACATCGACGAGTATTCGGCCGCTGTCCGTGAGCTCGTACGGTACGACAGTAAGCGCGCCTTCCGGACCGAGCACCTGGGCGCAACCGCCAAGCGCCAATGCGAGTGTCGAAAACAGAACTTTCAGAACCCGTTCCATTTCGTCGACGATATCAACGACCTGCCTCCGGTATGTGTCCAGTATAGAGCGTATCGGGCCGCTCTCGCACGATGGCGCTGCGATTCGCGTCATTATCGTCGCTCGGGCGATCAGGTGCGCTCGCGCAGGTTCGGCAATCACGGCGCACATCCGCGTTGACAGCGCTTCCGGTGCGTGATGTATTGCTCCCTGCGACCGATTCCACCGGGGGAGCACCATGCTGCGCACTTCTATCGCACTGACCACGACCGTTCTGGCCACGGCCGCTCACGCACAGATCGCCGGAATCCCGGCAAGCGACACGCTCGGAGCCGAGGATCTCGCGGGCAACCCGTCGTTCATCGGCGGCGTCGCCAATGGGGGAGCCACCGCGCACGGCATCTGGTGACCCGGCAGTGTGGCCTTGGACAAGGCCAATGACCGTCTCTTCATCGGCCATCACGGCAACAGCCGTTATGACATCTATCAGCTCGACGAAGCGGGTCTTCCGGCGCGCCGGCACGCGGACCGCGGCATCGGCCGGAGCCTCATAGGTCGGGGATTCGCTTTCGCGCCGCTCGGCCGCGAACTGCTCAATTTCCCGACGGGGGCCTCCTTCGATTCGGTCAACCAGCGTCTGTTCGCTCCGGACGGGTCGGGTCTCGGGCCGCCCGGCGCCCGCATCATGGTTTTCGACCTCGATCCGGCGTATCTGGACTCGCTGGCGCCGACGGACTTGCCTGAAGCCATCGCCGTTCTCGGCCAGCCGCATTTCGAAACCTGGGACCCGGGGCTCGGCCGCGACAGGATCGGCAGCCGGGGCACGGCGCTGGTCGCCGAGGAGCGCCAACTGCTGTTCTATACCGACGGCGCCAACAACCGCGTGCTGGTCTGGGACATCGATCCCGGGCGCCTGGATTCGGGCGCGGAAGCGATTGCCGTGATCGGCCAGCCGGATTTCGATTCACGCGAGGACCGGGTCGGCAGGGACGGCCTGAGCAGTCCGAACAGCCTGGCCTACGACCCGCAACGCGAAACGCTGTTCGTCATGGACGGCAACCGCGTGCTCGCGTTCGACGTCAGCGACGCGAGCCTCGACCAGGAGACCGGGTTCGAGGCGTTCGCGGTGATCGGCCAGGACGACTTCGAAACCAACGAGCCGAACGAGGATTCGCGCAAGATCAGCAACGGGCCGATCTCGCTCGACTACGAATACGACCGCCTGCTGGTCGGCTCATTCACGAAGAACCGCGTGATGATGTTCGACGTGTCGCCTGCCGCGCTCGAAGGGGCGTCGAACCCGGACGCGATCGCCGTGCTTGGCCAGCCCGACTACGAGAACACGGATCCCGCGATCACGCAGGACCGCCTGACGATGACCCGCGTCACCGTCGACACGGACCGGCAGATCGCCTACGTGCCGGACGGGTATCCCGCGGGTAATCGCATCAACATTTTCGACATCCATCCCGAACGGATGAGCGAGACCCTGACGCCGCTGGTCGACCAGATCGGCCACATCAACCCGGAGGGCGAACCGGACTGGCTCGCGCGGTCGGCCAACGACCGGATTTCACCGCGTTTCTGGACGCAGGGGCGCGACGTATCGATCGATCGCGTGCATCACCGGCTGTTCATGAGCGACAACTACAGCCATCGCGTCATGATCTTCCAGCTCGACAGGATGAACCGCCTGCTCGACCGCGGCGCGCGCTGGGTGCTGGGCCAGACGGACCCGGCCACGAGCGTACTGCTGCCCGGACGGGACGCGGCCACGATCAAGCTGCCGCTCGCGGTCGAATACGACGAGTCGCATGAGCGCCTGTTCGTCGCGGACACCTGGAACGAGCGCGTGCTCGTGTTCGACATGACGCCGGGACAGGTCGACAGCGGCATGGCCGCCTCGTACGTGCTCGGGCAGGCGGACTTCACGTCCTGGGAGCAGACGACGGCCGCGGACCGGCTGCACTTCGGTTCCCGCGAGGGCAACGGGATCGGCACGAGCGGCGGAAGGACCGCGGAACTCGCGCTTGACAAGGTCAACCAGCGACTGTTCGTCGCCGACGGCAGCAACAACCGCGTGGTCGTGTTCGATGTGCATCCCGATCGCATCGAGAACGGCGCCCGCGCGATCGGCGTGCTCGGTCAGGACGACTTCGTATCGAAGGAGGAAGGCCTGTCCGCGACGCGTTGGCGGCAACCCGGCGATCTCGTCGTGGACGAGGCCGGGCAGCGCCTGTTCGTGGAACTGCCCTGGCAGGAGCGCGTGCTCGTGTTCGACGTGCACCCGGACCGGTTCGAGAACGGCATGGCTGCTTCGCACGTGATCGGCCAGCCGGACTTCACGAGCGCGGAGCCGGGCCTGTCGCGGCAGCGGTTCCGGCAGCCTGACGGGATCTCCTACGACGCCGCGAACGATCACCTGTACGTGTCGCACAAGTTCCATCACCGCGTGCTCATATTCGATGTCTCGCCCGAGACCATGCAGAACTTCCCGGCCGCCATCGGCGTGATCGGCGAGCATGATTTCGAGACGATGAGCGCCGGTCCGGGCGACCCGCGCAACCACCAGGACCGCCTGCACGATCCGCGCGGCAGCTTCTTCGACGAACGCGAGCAGCGCCTGTTCCAGACGGAAGGGCTGAACGGCCGGATGACCGTGTTCACGATGCCGCGCCAGTCGTATCGGGTTGACCTGCCGGCGCGCTCGAACCTGCGCTACGCGTCGCTCGACGCGCTGATGTCGACGGGTCCCGAGCCGCTTGAGTCCGGGTACTCGACGGTCGAGTTGAGTTCGGCTGGCCGGGTAGCCGGCTTGAGCACGCACTTCGTGACCCGGGCGGTAATCCATCCGCAGAGCGAACGGCAGAGCCGCGAGCTGATCTCCGCGGCGGTGCTTGCAGCGGACGATCCCGCAAATACAGCTTCGATCTGGGTGGATGCGCGCGACGGGCGCGACACGGCCATATCCATCGTCAACGGCAACGATTCGCCCGTGCAGCTACGGCTCGAACTCGAGACCCCGAGCGGCGAGCGCTCGAGCGAAACGCGGCGCCTGGAAGCCGGAACTCAGCTTGCCGAGCGAATCTCCGCGGTGTTTGACGGTCAGTCGGACCTGCATGGCGTGCTCCACATCGACGCGGACGAGCCGCTGAGCATGAGCGCGCTGCTCGAGATCCCCGACGGCCGCGGGGATACCCTGCTCGCGCCCGCGCCGATGACGACGGGCGAAGCAGCGCTCGCCGGTTTGCTGGCGGAACGCCGAATCCTGCCGGCGCTGACCACGGGCGCGGGGCAGCACCTGCAGTACGTCCTCATGAACCCGGGCGACGAAGCCGTCAGCGGACAAATCGAGGTCACCGGCCATGATCCGGTGGACTATGCGATCGGTCCGGGCGGAGTATTCGTGCACGAGGCGCTCCCCGACGACCAGCCGCCGCTCGCAGGCTACGGGATCGTGCGCGCGAGCGCCGGCCCGGCGCCGACCGCCCATGCGATCGTCACATCGCTCAGGCGCGGCGGCGGCGCGCGCAGCGTGCACACCGTTTCCTCGGACCAGGAAGGGACGCTGTTCTGGGGTCCGGTGGACACCTACCCCGATGTGCTGCACCACGGCGACATCGATGCCGCGCTCAGCATCGTCAACGAAGGCGAGGTGCCCGCGACGGCGTACCTCGAACTCTTCGACATCGACGGGGAATCGTTGGAAATCTACGAACGCACGGTGCCGCTAGGCGAGCGCGTCGCGCTGTCGCTGGAAGACGTGTTCGGAATGAGCCCGCTGCGCGGGACGGTGCGCGTATTCGCCGATGCGGCGGTCACGGTCGCCATGCAGGAGAGCACGCTCGGCGTCGACGACGAAATCGTGGTCACGGATGTACCGTTGCAGGAGACGCCGGCAACGGCCAGCCAACGGATTGACTACCCGGTCTTCCGCAACGGCGAGGGTCAGGCGACGGAACTGTTGCTCATCAACACGGATCGCAGCGCCCATGAAGGGGGCCTGTCTGTCGTTTCGGCTGGAGGAGAAGTTCGGACGACGATCCTGCGTTAAACGGGAACAGAGATTAAACGTGTCGTCGCGACGCTCGTGGGGGAAAACGATGCGATACAGACGATCGGCACGTTTGGTTCATGCAAGTTGGAGCCTTATGGAGGGAGTCAAATCGTGAGAGTTACCCAGATTTTCGCTATCGCATTTTCCTTGCTGCTGTTCGGTTGCGGCACGGAAAGCGCACCGGAGTCCGAACAGTCGGCCGACGTTGCTCCCGAGACCGCCGGCGAAGCGCTTTGCGTCGACATGGGGCCGCAAACGCCGCGCGATATCAGCAGCACGGCGGGTCTGAATGCCGTTTCGTTCCCGTTGGCGCCGCCGGCCAGCGAAATGAACCTGTGCAATCTCCACACCCATACCAACGCCGAACACCGGGGGCCGGGGTTCAGCGTCTTCGTGAGTGACGCCGACGACGGCGGCTATGCCTGCGACGCGGCGGCCGACCTCAGCGAAGCCGAACTCGCTCCGGCTGAGGGCGCCTACCAGGGCGTGGAGCCCGGAGACACGATCGAAGTCCATTGGGTGCATACGAGCTGCGACGCCATGCCGGGCGAGGGACTCGGCGCCTGCGTCCCGGAAACCTGCACCGACCCCCTGTTGCGCGTCGAAGCCCAGGTGTTTCTGGTCGTCAACGATCCCGATGCGCTCGATTTCACCGCGATGGCCTACGGCGGCAACGTCGTCGACGGCCTGCACCAGGCGCGGATGATTCCGGTGACGACGGGCGAGCCGGTATTGTTCCGCGGTTCGACGACGGGCCCGTCCTACGACCAGAGCACGTGTTCGGCAGCCCAGGTCACCTGGAGCGTGCGGCCGCAGTGCGCCAGGCTCGACATCAACTCGCTGCACCGCTGGGCCGAGCAGGGCAACGTGTTCAACGAAACCGGCTCGCACGGCGTGCGGCAGCTCGTGACCGCGCCGGAGTTGCTCGCGCCGATCGAGTAGCTCCTCCGGGCCAATGAGCCAGACCCGGATTCGTGGAAGTGCCGAAGCCGCGAATCGAGATGACTTTCCTGCCGTGTGCAATGACGCATGGCATCGCGCTATAATGCGTCAAAATACATGAGGTATTGCAGTGCACTTTCAGGAATTCATTGAAGATCAGGTATTCTCTCCGACCCTCGTGGCGGACACTCTGCGTACCACGAAGTCTGAAGTTGCGGCCACATTGGGTCTCGGGAAAGATGCGTTCACGCGTGCATCGCGTATCAGGGCGCGGAAGTCCCAGGTCCGCCTTCGCCAGATGCTGGAAATCCTCAACCGGGTCGAATCCGCAACCGGCTCACCGCTCGCGGCCTACGCCTGGTTTCGCGCGGAGCCGTTGCCGGGCTTCGGTGGCGCCACGCCGGATCAGTTGCTGCGTGACGGCCGCGCCGACGATGTCCATGCATACCTCGATCGAATCGCGGCGGGCGGCTACGCCTGAGTTCAGCAACGCCTCATGCGTTTCCGAGGGCTCGTTTACCGGGCACATAATCCGCAGTGGTTCTGGAACCCCCTGTCGGGCGAAGGCGCGCGCAAGCATGGTGGGCGCTTCAACCGGCGCGGCGTTCCGGCACTGTACACGTCGCTCGACATGCTTGCCGCGATTCGCGAAGCGCAACCGCTGGGCCGACCGCTGCAGCCGCTGACACTATGTGCTTACGAGGTTGACGCCGAGCCCGTCTTCGATGCGCACGACGATGCACATCGCCGTGCTCTGCGTGTGACCGAGTTCGATCTCGCGTGCCCCGCCTGGGAAGCTGAAATGCTTGCAGGCTCCATCCCGGCGTCGCAGGCTCTGGCCGACCGGCTGATCGCCGAGGGCTATGTGGGCATGCGCGTGCAGAGCTTCGCGGCCGGGGCCAGCCCCGACGATCTCAATCTCGTGATGTGGAGATGGAACTCCGAATTGCCTGCTCGCGTCGTCCTGATCGACGACGAAGCGAGGCTTGAGCGAGGGCCGGAGCGATGATCGCGGATTCCAACCAATCATCTGGTGAAGACCATTCCGGTAACATGCTTGTCACGCATCGCTATCGCGTGCCTGCAAACGCATCAACGGAAATGGGGAGACACATGACAAGACGGCATTCGGTCGGTCCGGCAGGAATCCGCGTCATCGCAGTCCTGGCAGGGCTGATCTGGGCGGGGAACGCGATGGCGCAGGCCGAAGCGCCCGCGAACGAATCCGAGGTTCGCGCCGCGGTCGCTGCGATGGTGGACGACTTTCTGAACAACAGGGCAGTCCGGCCCTTTGCGCCGGAGTTGTCCCTCGACGAGGCATATCGCTGGCAGGACGTGATGGTCGAGTTGCTGCGCCCGACCATGGGTAACGTGGTGGGCTACAAGACCGGCGGCCACAGTCCGGGTCCTGCCAATCCCAACTTCCCGGCCGGCGGCATCAGGGCTCAATTGCTTTCAGGAATGTTCCTCGATGACGGCGCCGCGATTCGCCCCGAGGACATGGGCGCAGACAGCTTTCTGGAGGCCGACTTCGCGTTTCGGGTGGGCAGCGCCGACATCAACGATGCCGAGACCGATCTTGAGATTCTCGCGGGGCTCGATGCCGTCGTGCCGTTCGCCGAAATACCCGATCCGACCGCGGAACCGGACGCGAACGCCATGATTCGGGGCATCGTCGGCAACATGTCGAGCCGCACCGCTTTCGCGGGCGAACCCGTACCCATCGAGCCGACCGAGGAGTGGCTGGATCGCCTGAACAACATGGAATACGCCGTGCTCGACGAGAACGGCAACGTGATCCAGAGAGCGACCATGGCAGACTGGTACCAGCCCATCGACGCCGTGCGCTGGCTCCGGGACCACCTGCAGTCGTTCGGCAAGGATCTCATGCCAGGGCAACTGCTCTCGCTGGGCAACCTCGGCATCAATCGGCCGATACACGGCGGTGCTGCGGAAGGCAATGTCTACACCGCCAACCGCTACCACGTCGAGTACCACGGCCTGAAGGACGACGGCACGCCCGCCACGGTCACCATCAACATCGACCGCGGCGGCGACTGACCGACGCGACAGGCACATGAGCAACAGTCAAGGAACGAGTCCCGATATGAACAATCTGATCGGTTCTGCACACCTGCGCCGGGCACTTGCCGTGCTGGTGGTTCTCGGTTTCGCCCAGATGGCCGCCCCCGGAGTTTCCGCACAGACTTCGGTCGTCCCCGGACAGGGTGGTCAGGACGCGTTCGGGCCGTATGAGCCCGTACCCGGATGGCCCAGGGACTTCTCCACATTCCCCGGATACGAGGACTGGACCTGGGGCGCCGCGCAGGGCATTTTCGCCGAGAGCGCGGACCGGATTTTCATCCTTCAGCGCGGCATCCTGAGGAAGCTCGACCGGCCGGAAGATCGCCTGATCGACGAGCAGGGGACGCTGCTGCGTTTTCCGGTGGGGCGGCAATACCCCTGGCGCGACGGGACCCTGCCGTGGCGCGACGGCACCGTGGCGAGCCCGGATCACAACAACGAGGATGGCTGGCAAACTTGGGAAGGGGCCGGCTACCGGCGCGGCGTGGACGCGCGCTGGGAACACTGCATGGTGGTCGTCGATCGCGAAGGCAACATCGTCGAGACCTGGAGCCAGTGGGACTCGATGTTCATGAAGCCCCACGCCGTGCACGTAAACCCCTACGACCCCGAAAAGCACATCTGGGTCGTCGACGACTTCGCCCACGCGATCTACAAGTTCAGCAACGATGGCAAGGAACTCGTGCAGACGCTTGGCACCTACGGCGAACCCGGTGACGACGAAAACCACTTCGCGCGGCCGACCTTCATGGCGTTCCTGCCCGACGCCATCTTCGTTGCCGACGGCTATGTGAACTCCCGCGTCGTGAAGTTCGACAACGAGGGGAACTACCTGACCGAATGGGGCCAGGAGGGCATCCTGCCGGACGACACCCGACCCGGGTACTTCAACAGCCTGCACGGCATCGACGTCGACCCCGCGTCGCGCCGCGTGTACGTCAATGACCGGCAGAATAACCGCATGCAGGTATTTGACGACAATGGCAATTTCATCAACCAATGGAGCTTCGGCGCGCCGCCGACGGACGCGCAGTACCTGATCGTCGCCAACGGCGACGTGTGGGTCGCGGACGCCGGAACCACCAAGTTCATCAAGTACGACCTCGACGGCATGTTCCAGTACTCCTGGGGCACCTGGGGCACCTTCCCCGGCGGGATGTGGGGCGTGCACGGCATGAGCGCCGACGAGGAAGGCAACTTCTACATCGCCGAAGTGAACAACGGCCGGGTACAGAAATTCCGGCCACGCCCGGGCGTCGATCCGGAGCTGTTGATCGGTCGTGTGGTTGCTGAGTAGGCGGCGGACGGAGCCGGTCACGCACGTCGAAAATCCAAGGAGTAGTGGAACTCCCTAGGGATTTGCATGCTAGCCGTGTGCTGTGTGAATACAAGCACGGTGAGGGATTCTTATACTTGGAACCGCGGTATCGCCGGTCACTGGTGAATTATCGACGCGAACCTGCCAGCTTGAGAGTGGCCGCTTCATTGCGTGGCCTATTCCGCGCGTCCAAGGGTACTCGCTTGTTACGACAACGGAGTTTTGGTAATGACGATATGGTTGGTACGTGCTGGTGCGCGTGGTGAGTATGAAGAAAAGTTTCTTTCGGAGAAGCGAATATACGTAACTTGGGATCGCTTAAACGTGAATTTAGGCTCGCTGCAAGACCGTAGCGAGCTGGTGCTAGCAATGACGGAGCGTTATCCGGATTCAAAACACAAAGCGATTTTAAACTGGGTCAGTCAGGTGTGGCCATTTGCTAACGAGATGGCGCTTCGCGACTGGGTGGTGATGCCCTCAAAACAACAACCATCAATCTTTGTTGGAGAAATCACCGGGCCATATAACTTCGATCCGGCCGGCAAGGACCCGTTTTTCCATTGGAGGCAAGTGAACTGGATCGGCGAGTCGATACCGCGGTCCCATTTCGGTCAAGACCTGCTGTATAGCTTCGGCGCGTTCATGACAATATGTCGTATACAAAGAAACAATGCCGAAGAACGATTGAAGGCGATGAGGGAGAAAAACTGGCAACCAGAAGCTGCCGTCATTACGCCTGATATTGATGAGGGTGGCGGCTCGGCCGATCCCGAAGCCATCGATCTGGACGAATTGGCCAGCGACCAAATTTCTCGACTAATTGAATCGCGATTCAAGGGTCACAATCTCACACGATTAGTGAACGCAATACTCGAGGCAAAAGGCTACTCAACATATGTTAGCCCGAAAGGGGCCGATGGTGGTGCGGATATCTTGGCGGGAAACGGGCCGATGGGCTTTGGTGACCAAAAAATATGCGTTGAAGTCAAGTCAGCAACCGATCCTATTGGTCGAGAAGTAGCCGACAAATTGCTTGGCGCAGTCGACAAATTCCGTGCTACTCAAGGGTTGCTCGTGTCTTGGGGAGGCTTTCGATCAAACGTTCGAAAGGAACTCGCGAGTAGTTTCTTTAAGTTGCGTTTATGGAGTCGAAGCGAATTGTTGGAACAACTATTCGACAACTATGAAGCCTTGGACGAGGAAATTAGGGCGGAGCTGCCGCTGAAGCGAATGTGGACAGTTGCATTGAAAGAGGAATAAAGCGGAACTTCCGACACAAGTGTAAAGTACGATTCTTGTGTCTAGGGTTCTAACGCGAGAGTTCATTGGTGCCGGACATCTTTGATTGTCTGTCGATTGGTTCGAACATATCGTCCGAAAAACGCGGTGGACCAAGTTGCCGACAGTGGAGATACGCCTCGCGAGGGAGGTTCCCAATGCAAGCCTATGCGTCGCACTGATGCGTTCACAGTACTCCTCGTCGGTCTTGGTAACTGACTCCGATGCCGCTTCTATACCACTGGGTAGGCAAGAATTATCGACGTGACCTCGACTGGGGTGCCGGTTATCACCTGAACCAATCGAACCGGTTGCTACACGAAATTGATATCGGCGACAGTCTGTGGGCTTTCACGAGCACGACCAAAGGGACCTACGTTCTCGCGGTGCAGCTTGTCGTCCGCGCCAAGACCAGAAACGCAAGCGGATTTCGTTACGGGCCATTTCGGCTGTGGGGCGACCTCAAGCGGTCGCGCTACTTTCGCACTGAGGGGCAGCCCGACATTTCCGTTCTAATCAGACGACTATCTGTTAAGTCCAACGCCTCCGTGGTCGGTCGTTCATTTCAGGGTCACGCAGCCGTTAGAAGACTGACTGCAGCAGACCACCAGTTGCTAATGGATTATGCGCGTTACATACCACTTGAACCGCGGGCTCGCCTGTTACCCGAGGAGCGGTTGGAGGCCCGAATCCTGCTCGGCGATTCGGATGCCGTAAGCAGGTTGATCAGGAGTGAAGCCCCCGGCATCGCGGACGAGCGCCGCCGCTATCTGTTCGAGAAAGCACCACAGCGGAACCCAGAGCATGTCAATGAGTTACGCAAGCTGTACGGAGGCGTTTGCCAGCTTTGCGGATGGAACCCGAGGTCGCAGTACCGAAGAGATCTCTGTGAAGCACACCACGTACACTGGCTGAGCCGGGGTGGCGACGATGAGTTGCACAATATGGTGCTCATCTGTCCCAACCACCACCGCGCGATACATCGAACCGACGCGCCCTTCGACTGGGCGGACATGAGCTTTGTGTTTCCGAGGAATCGGCAAGTCGTGCAGATATCGCGCCACGCACTTCAGGCGAAATGAAGAACTGTGCGGCAGAAGCGGTGGTGATGCCAGCGGAGCGTAGCGCTGGGGGTACTCACGAATCATGAGCACGACGGTGGGCATATTGGCGTATGGGTCTCTGTTGAGCGATCCCGATGTGGAGATCAAGAACGCTCGGGTGGATACCATAAGAAAAGTCGAAACGCCGTTTCATGTGGAGTTCGCGCGCAAGAGCCGGGAGCGGGGCAATGCGCCGACTCTCGTTCCTGTCAGAGATGGTGGCGCAACGGTAGCTGGTTCGATCTATGTGTTCAATGTGCCGGAGGACGAAGGCACTCACATCCTGTACCGCCGGGAGATCAACCAGGTGGGCGGCGAGAAGCGCTACGATCCTGTTGCGGCCACGAAACCAGGTTTTGTGAAGGTGCGCAGGCGGTTCGGGTTCCGTGGTGTGGATGTCGTTCTCTACACGGAAATTGAAGCCGATATCAATCCGCTAACAGCCAAGACTCTAGCGCGATTGGCTATCCGAAGCGTTGCACGGGCAGACGAGGGGCGAGACGGAATCAGCTACCTGATCGATGCGAAGCGGAACGGAATCGAGACACCGCTAGCAGACGGTTACGAAGCGGAAATACTCCGGCAATCCGGGTGCGCCAGTCTTGGGGAATCGCTTCGGAAACATTGGGATGCCGCGAATCGTTGAGGTAATGGCGGCATAGGGGCAATACAAGATACCGTCCTGCGAAGAAAGCGCTCTCACCTGTGACTCGTTCCTGCGTGACCTGATCGGCGTTGCCCGGCGAGACCTTCGAACCGGCCGCGACAACTGAGCCGTAAAGCGGAAGTCATGCTGTAAAGTGTCATCGGAAGAAAAGCGGCAAAAAGAGACAAAATGAGACATTGACGAAATGTAGCCCGCTGGCTACATTTCGTGCATGTTCGAGGTCCGTAAGACAGAAGTCTACGCCAAGTGGTTGGACAGTTTGCGAGACACTCGTGCCCGGGCTCGCGTGCTGGTTCGGGTTGAGCGGCTGGCCGCCGGAAACCCGGGAGATGTCCGGCCGGTGGGCGAAGGCGTTTCGGAACTGCGGATCGACTACGGACCGGGCTACCGTGTGTATTTCAAGAAGCAGGTCCGCTCGATTGTCATTCTGTTGGCTGGCGGGGACAAGCGCACGCAAAGCGACGACGTCAAGACGGCGTTGCGCCTCGCACGAAACCTGTAGGTGCTGACCATGACCAAAACCGCTACATCACCGTACGATGTCGCCGAGCACCTCCGCACGCCGGAGGAGATGGCGTCCTATCTGGAAGCTTGCATCGAGGAGGCCGACGGCGACGCCGCGTTCATCGCCAAGGCGCTGGGAGACCTTGCCCGTGCCAGGGGCATGTCTCAGGTCGCAAGCGATGCCGGGTTGTCCCGTGAGAGTCTCTACAAGGCGCTTTCGGGAGAACGCAAACCGACATTGGACACCGTTCTCAGGGTCGTCGGTGCTTTGGGATTGAAGTTGCGCGCCGAAGCGGCGCCCGACGCGGAGGCGGCGGGGCGGGGCGCAGCTGCACATCGCTGATCTTCACCATGATCCATGCGGTCATGGTGCGTCGCGGAGCAGTGCGAGCCGAAACACAGAGGCTTGGTGCTTGGTTCGACCGTGGCGTGGATGGCGAATTGGCGCTCCCTAGGGGAATCGAACCCCTGTTTCAGCCTTGAGAGGGCCGCGTCCTGACCGCTAGACGAAGGGAGCGCGAGAGCCCGGAACCGGGTGAGCGGGTATGATAGCGGCGTTTGTCGCAGCGTGAAACTCGCTGAAACGGAATTCCTGTTGGACACGACGCATCCGCAGCGGGGCTCCGGCCCCAGGATCATCCCACGCTCCGAACACATCGTAAGCCGCGCCAACGTCTCCGGCAGCGCGCTCAAGGTCCTCTACCGGCTCAGGAACTCGGGCTTCGATGCGTACCTTGTCGGCGGCGGCGTCAGGGACCTGCTGCTCGGCATGCATCCGAAGGACTTCGATATCGTCACGGATGCTCACCCCGAGCAGGTCAGAAAGCTCTTCGGCAACTCCCGCCTGATCGGCAGGCGGTTCCGGCTCGCGCATGTGCGCTTCGGCCGCGAGATCATCGAGGTTGCAACCTTCCGCGGCAAGGGCGACGGCAGCGACGAGCGCGAGCGCGCCCACAGCGGCAGGATTCTGCGCGACAACGTCTACGGTTCGATCGACGAGGATATCTGGCGCCGCGACTTCACGGTCAATGCCCTCTACTACAACATCGCCGACTTCAGCGTCGTGGATTACACCACGGGCCTCGAAGACATCAGGCGCAAGACGCTGCGCATGATCGGCGACCCGGTGACCCGCTATCGCGAGGATCCGGTGCGGATGCTGCGGGTCGCGCGCTTCGCGGCCAAGCTCGGTTTCGAAATCGCGCAGGATACGGCCGAGCCGATCGCCGAGCTCGGTCATCACGTTCGCGACGTGCCGCCGGCGCGGCTGTTCGAGGAAGTACTCAAGCTCTTCAGGTCCGGCCATGCCGTCACGAGTTTCCGGATGCTCGACGATTTCGGCCTGCTCAGGCACCTGTTTCCCGCGACCGCGGCGCTGCTTGAAGGCAACGAAGGCGATACCGTGCGACGCTTCATCGAGCGCGGGCTCGCCGGGACGGACCGGCGCATCGCCGAGGACAAGCCGACGACGCCTGCGTTTCTCTACGCCATCCTGCTCTGGCCCGCGGTGAGCCGCCTGGCAGCGTCGCTCAAGGACTCCGGCGCACGCGAATTCGAGGCCATGGCCGAAGCGAGCACGCGTGTCGCGGCCGAACAGCAGCGTTGCACCGCATTGCCGAAGCGTTTCTCCGTTCCGATGAAGGAAATGTTTGCGCTGCAACGGCGTTTCGCCACGCGGCGCGGCGCGCGCGCCGCGCGAGTGATGCAGCACCGCCAGTTCCGCGCAGCCTACGATTTCCTGTTGCTGCGCAGCCGCTCAGGCGAAGTCGAAGCGGAACTCGCGAACTGGTGGTCGGAGGTACAGACGCTCCCGCCCGCGGAGCGCGAGCAGGCCTTCAACGTCACCAAGCGGCGACGCGGCAAGCGCCGCCGGGGCGGCCGGCGCGGCGGGCGGCGCAAGCCGCTGTCCGCCGATGCTTGAGGGACGTAGAATGGCGCGGTCATGCATCCGGGCGGTCCGGGCGCGTGCGGATTTTCTGCAATGAACGCCAGTCAGCAGATCAGGGAGAACGAAGCGCTGCGCTATATCGTCGTGGAGGGGCCGATCGGCGTCGGCAAGACCAGTCTCGCCAAGCGTCTGGCCGACAGTTACGCGAGCGAGTTGATCCTCGAGCGCGCCGAGGAGAATCCTTTCCTCGAGCGCTTCTATCGCAACAGTCGCGCCGCCGCCCTGCCGACGCAGCTCTTTTTCCTGCTGCAGCGGGCGCGTCAGATCGAGCAGATCCGCCAGCGCGACATGTTTTCTCCCGTGCGCATCGCGGATTTTCTGCTGCAGAAGGACCGCCTGTTCGCCGAACTCAATCTCGATGCGAGCGAACTTGCGATCTACGACCAGGTTGCGCAGATGCTCGAGATCGAAGCGCCGGAGCCCGACCTCGTCATCTACCTGCAGGCGCCCGTGCCGGTGCTGCTGCGGCGCATCGCAGGACGGGGCCTGCCGTACGAACAGTACATCGATGCCGGGTATCTCGAGCGCCTCGGTGAGGCGTACGCGAGATTCTTCTACAATTTCGACGATGCGCCACTGCTGATCGTGAACGCTGCAGCGATCGATCCGATCCGCCGGGATTCGGACTACCGGCAATTGCTCGAAACGATCGCCAACGTCAAGCGGGGGCGGCACTTTTACAATCCCGCCGTGGATACGACTCGCTAGCCAGGCCAAATCGCCGACATGTACAAACAACTTGAGCAACGCGGCATGGATTCGCCGCCCGTCAACGTCTCGACGCTCAGGGACATGAAGCGCAGCAGCGTGCCGATCGCGTGCCTGACGGCCTACGATGCGAGCTTCGCGCAACTCGTCGACATCGCCGGTTCCGACATCGTTCTCGTCGGCGATTCGCTCGGCATGGTCATCCAGGGACACGACACGACCGTGCCGGTCACCGTCGACGACGTCATCTATCACACGCGCTGCGTCGCGAGCGGCCTGCTACGCGCCTTTCTGATCGCGGACATGCCGTTCATGAGCTACACGACGCCTCATCAGGCACTGGAGAACGCCGTCCGGCTCATGCAGGACGGCGGCGCCATGATGGTCAAGCTCGAAGGCGGCCAGGGTCAGCTCGAGGTCGTCTCGTATCTCGCGCGGCACGATATTCCGGTCTGCGCCCACCTGGGGCTCAAGCCGCAGTCCGTGCACAAGATCGGCGGTTTCCGGGTCCAGGGCCGGGAAGCGGACGCCGAGCGGCGCATGGTCGAGGATGCGAAGGCGCTCGAGGAGGCGGGCGCCGATATCGTTCTGCTCGAGTGCGTCCCGAACCGGATCGGCCGCCTGGTCGGCGAAGCGCTCGCCGTTCCCGTGATCGGCATCGGCGCCGGTCCCGACGTCGACGGTCAGATCCTGGTGCTCTATGACGTTCTCGGCATCACGCGCGGCAAGACGCCGCGCTTCGTTCGCAATTTCATGGCCGGGCAGGACTCCGCGCTCGACGGGCTCGAAAGCTACGTGCGCGCCGTCAAGGAGCGCGAATACCCCGCCGAGGAGCACTGCTTCGCCTGATACAATTCGGGCGTCGCTGTTCGTACAGGGCTCGTAGCGTGCCGGAACCTGTCGTGTTGCATACGGCCGACCGGATGCGCGAATGCGTCCGGGAGTGGCGCGCGTCCGGGCAGAGCGTCGCGCTCGTGCCGACCATGGGCAACCTGCACGCGGGCCATCTGAGTCTTGCGGGGCTCGCCCGGTCCGAGGCCGACCGGGTCGTCGCGACGATCTTCGTCAATCCCACCCAGTTCGGCGCAGGCGAAGACTTCGAGGCGTATCCGCGAACGCTCGACGAAGACCTGGCCATGCTCTCGGCTGCCGGCACGGTCGATGCCGTGTTCGTGCCCGAGATGAGCGAGATCTACCCGTTCGGCGCCGGCGAGGCCGTACGTGTCTCGATGCCTGCCTTGAGCCGGGAGCTGTGCGGCGCGAGCCGGCCCGGACACTTCGACGGCGTGGCCTCGGTCGTGTGCCGGCTGCTCAATGTCGCGACCCCCGATGTCCTCGTGCTCGGACTCAAGGACTACCAGCAGTTGATCCTCGTCGAACGCATGGTCGCCGACCTCGGCATCGGTGTGCGGGTGGTTTCGGGGCCGACGATGCGCGAACCCGACGGGCTCGCGATCAGCTCGCGCAACCGCTATCTGACCGACGACGAGCGCTCCCGGGCGCCGGCGCTGTACGCTGCGCTCAACAAGGTCGTCGTGGCGTTGCGCGACGGCGCCGGGGACTATCGTGCGCTGCAGCAGGCGGCCGAGGACGAGCTGCGCGGCGCGGGCTTCGAGCCCGACTACGTCGAGGTCAGGTGCGCGGCGGATCTTGCCAGGCCGAATGGCCGCCAGCCGCCGGACGAACTCGTCGTGCTCGCGGCGGTCCTGCTCGGCAAGGCACGGCTCATCGACAATCTGCACGTTCGCGGAGCGGAGCCGGCCCGAATTCAACTTCGACGCTCCGAAAACTCGTGACGATCGGCAACTCGACGAGCGTCCCGGTGCGATATCCGGGTTCGTAGCCCGAACGCCGCGGCGGCTCCGGTATACGGCGCCTGCCCCGGAAGCGCAGCAGTCAGTCCGCGTCACTCCCGCTTGAGTTTCTTCCTGGCTTCGGCAATTTCGACTTCGGTTTCGGGAGCTACCGGCGGGAAGTCGACCTCGACTTGCTGAATGGCGTCGTTGATGAGCCAGGCGACCTGCCAGCGCATGAAGGGCTTGTCGTCGGCTGGTATGGCGTACCAGGGGGCGAATTCGCGCGACGTCGCGTTCAGGCATTCCTCGTACGCCGTCATGTAGTGGTCCCAGAGGCCACGGTCGGCGATGTCCGCGGCGCGGAATTTCCAGCGTTTGTCGGGCCGGTCGATGCGCCTGAGAAAGCGCCTGCTCTGTTCCCCCTTCGAGATGTTGAGCCAGAACTTGAGCACGACGGTGCCCGACTCCGCGAGATGGCGTTCGTGATCGACGATGCTGCGAAACCGCGCCGTCCATATGTCCGGCGCGATGGGCGGCAGCCGGCGCTGCTCGAGGAGTCCGGGTCGTGCGCGCACGGCAAGCACTTCCTCGTAGTGACTGCGATTGAAGACGCCGATCTCGCCGCGCTGCGGGAGATGCACGACGTTGCGCCAGAGAAAATCGTGGCTGAGCTCGGTCTTCGAGGGCTTGTCGAACGAGGTCACGCGAATCCCCATGGGATTCACGCCCGTCAGCACGTGACGAATCGTGCTGTCCTTGCCGCCCGCGTCCATGGCCTGGAAGACGAGCAGCAGCGCGTAGCGCCCGTCGGCGTGCAGCCTTCGCTGCCAGCGTCCGATCGCTTTCCTGAGCTCGTCGAGACTGTCCCGGGTGGCAGCCTCGGCGAGCAGCTCGCCGGTAGGTCGCGTCGGCGCATCGGCGATCCTGAAGGAGCCGTCGAACGGCACGAGGCAGGGGTGCGGGCGGGGCTTGAACATCGATTCGCGGCCCTTATGCGGCTTCGTGCTGCGCGAGCGCCCAGGCGACGTGTTCGCGAACGAGCGCCGATTCGTGATTCGCGCGGTTCCTGAGGCTCGCCACGACATCCGGGCTCGTCGGCGCGTTGCCGAGCGCGACGGCGACATTGCGCAGCCAGCCCGTGTAGCCCGCGCGGCGCAACGCGCTGCCCTCGGTCCGGATCGACCATTCGTTCTCCGACCAGCCGAAGAGATCGATGAGATCGGGGGCGTCGAGCCCGTGACGGGGCGCGAAGTCGCGTTCGGCGGTCGGTCGTGCGTAACGGTTCCATGGACACACGAGCTGACAGTCGTCGCAGCCGAAGACGCGGTTGCCCATCGGCGCCCGGAATTCTTCCGGGATAGGTCCCTTGAGTTCTATCGTCAGGTACGAGATGCAGCGGCGCGCATCGACCTCGTAAGGCGCGACGATCGCGCCCGTCGGACAGAGATCGAGGCACGCCGTGCAGCTACCGCAATGTTCGGCGACCGGCTCGTCCGCGGGCAGCGGCAGGTCCGTGAAGAGTTCGCCGAGAAAGAACCAGGAGCCCGCCCGCCGATCGATCAGGTTCGTGTGCTTGCCGATCCAGCCGAGACCGGCATTGCGCGCGAGCGCCTTCTCGAGCACCGGACCGCTATCGACGAAGACGCGGTAGCCCATCGGCCCGGCCCGGTCCTCGATCTCGCCTGCGAGCTTGCGCAGGCGGCGTCTCAGGACCTTGTGATAGTCGCGTCCCAGCGCGTAACGGGAAATGTAGCCGCGCCGCCTGTCGTCGAGCGTCGCCTCGGCATCGGCGCTGTCGCCGGGCCAGTAGTCCATGCGTGCGGAAATGATCCGGACCGTCCCGGGCACGAGTTCGGCGGGGCGCGAGCGCTTGCGCCCATGCCGCGCCATGTAGCGCATTTCGCCGTGGCGGCTGAGCGCAAGCCAGCGTTCGAGGTGAGCTTCGTCTTCGTCGAGATCGATGCCGGCGATGCCGATCCGGTCGAAGCCGAGCGTCCGGCCGGTCTGCCTGATCTCCTCGGCGAGGCGACGCCAGTCTGTAGTTGCCGATACGGCCATGCGCTTCAGCGCTCGTACGGGATGCGGGATGGCCGCCAAGTATAATCGCGGCGATGGATTTCTCGCCCCATGGTCTGCCGGCAGAGGTCTTCAGCGCCGCGCAGGTGCGGGAGCTCGACCGCATCGCGATCGAGGAGGAAGGCACGCCCGGTTACCTGCTCATGTGCCGCGCGGGCGAGGCGGCGCTCGCTACATTGACGCGGCGCTGGCCGTCCGCCGGGAACGTGCTCGTCTATTGCGGGGCGGGCAATAATGCCGGTGACGGTTACGTCGTGGCGCGGCTTTGCCGGAGCCGCGGTCTGGCCGTACGCGTCATTGCCGTCGGGCCCACGGCACGGCTCGGCGGCGATGCGGCGACAGCTCTGCGCGACTGCCGCGACAGCGGCGTCGCGATTCTGGAGGAGGGCGAGGCGTCCCTCGACAGCGAAGGTTTCGAGCCGGACGTCATCGTCGACGCATTGCTCGGCACGGGCATCGACCGGCCCGTGACGGGTGCGTTTGCCGACGCCGTGCGTGCCATCAATGCGAGCGCAGTGCCGGTGCTCGCGCTCGACATTCCGAGCGGCCTGCACGCCGATACCGGCATGCCGCTCGGCGACACGGTGAGCGCCGACGCGACCGTCACTTTCGTTGGCCTCAAACAGGGGCTCTTCCTCGGCCGGGCGCCGGACTTCCGCGGCGAGCTCACGTTTTCGGATCTCCGCATCGCGGCGGCCGGACGAAGCATCGATCCACCGCTTCGCAGAACGACTTGCGACGACCTCAGCGCCGCGTTTCCGCGGCGGCCGCGCACGGCTCACAAGGGGGGCAACGGCCGGCTGCTGCTCGTCGGCGGCTCGCCGGGCATGGCGGGCGCCGTCAGACTCGCCGCCGAGGCCGCGCTTCGCACGGGGACGGGTCTCGTCTACGTGGGCACGCACGCCGACAGCATCGCCAGCGTGATGGCGGGTCGGCCCGAGATCATGTGCCATGCGGTCGCCAAGCCCGAGGACCTCAAGCCGCTACTCGACCTTGCCGATGCCGTCGTGCTCGGGCCGGGTCTCGGGCAATCCGATTGGGGCCGGGCGTTGTGGAGCGCGCTTATCGACACCGCCTTGCCGCTCGTCGTCGACGCGGACGGGCTCAACCTGCTGGCCGAGGCGCCGCGCGAACGCGCCGACTGGATCATCACGCCGCATCCGGGTGAGGCGGCGCGGTTGCTCCGGTTCACGGCAGGCGCCGTGCAGGCCGATCGCCTGAAGAGCGTGACCGAACTTGCCGCGCGCTTCGGCGCCGCAGCGGTCCTCAAGGGCGCCTGCAGTCTCATTGCCGGTCCGGGCGCCGCGGACGGCAGCGCAACCGTTCACGTCTGCGACCGCGGCAATCCCGGAATGGCCACCGCCGGTACCGGCGATCTGCTCGCCGGCATCGTCGGCGCATTGCTATCGAGGTCCGTGGAACCGGATCTCGCCGCGCGCGCGGGCGTGCTGCTGCATGCGCTCGCCGGCGACGATGCGGCGGCCGACGGCGAACGCGGCACGATCGCCACGGACATGTTGCCCTTTATCCGCCGATGGGCAAATCCGTCATAGCGCTTTCGCTCGCCTCCGAGCCGATGCTCGTGGAGGCCGCGGGCGAGATCGCGCGGCGTTGGCGCGGCAACGGCCGCTCGCCGCTCATCATCGGTCTGCGCGGCGAACTCGGCAGCGGCAAGACGAGTTGGGTGCGCGCGATGCTGCGCGGGCTCGGTCATGCCGGCCGCGTCCCGTCGCCGACCTACACGCTGCTCGAGGAGTATCCGCTCGGCGACCTCGTGCTCGTCCACCTGGACCTTTATCGTTTGGCAAGCGGCGAGGAGCTTGAGAATCTCGGCGTGCGCGACTGGCTTGCGAGGCCCGATCTGTGGTTGCTGGCGGAGTGGCCCGAGCGTGCGGACCGCCTGTTCTCGCACTGCGATCTCATCGTGGATTTCCGGATCACGGGCACATCGTCGCGCTGCGTGGAAATTGCCGCAGCTTCGGATGCCGGCCGGGCCGCGCTCGATTCCATACGTGATATCGATTCGAGATACTAATGCTAATGCCATATTTTGTATTGGAAAATATCTTGCAATCTGGTCCGGGACTTGGTACATAGGCGGCAGGGGTTTGTGGGAGCCCGTCTGTGTTTGCGGATTTCTGGCCACGGGTGGCGTTGATACTCGGCATCGCTGCGCCGGTTGCGCTGGCCGGCGCTACCGAGCTTCAGTCCGTGCGTACGGCGTCCGATTCCGAATCGACCCGGGTCGTGCTCGACATCTCCGAGCCCGCCGGGCACCGCATGTTCATGCTCTTGAATCCCTCGCGGGTCGTGGTCGATCTGCCGGGCATTTCAGCACGCTCGGGGCTGCCCTTGCCGGGCGCGAAAGGCGCACTCACGCGCGTGCGCATGGGCAAGCAACCCGGCGACGTGCTGCGCGTCGTTCTCGATGTGGAGCCGCGCGTCACGCCGACGAGCTTCGTTCTCGGTCCCGAAGGGCAGTTCGGACATCGCATCGTCGTCGACCTGAGACGTTCGAGCCGCGAGCCGGTCCGCGAAACTCCGCCGCGCGCTCCGGAGCCTGAGCCGCCAGCGGCCGGCGCCGAGACGCAGGCGCCCGCGCCCGAAGTCGTCATGCGCGCGCCCGCGGCGGGGCAGGGCCGCGATCTCGTCATCGCCATCGACGCGGGTCACGGCGGCAAGGATCCGGGGGCGATCGGCCCGAAGGGCGGGCGCGAGAAGGATGTCGTCCTGTCGATCTCCCGCCAGCTTGCCCGCGAGGTCAACAGCGTGCCCGGCATGCGGGCGCTGCTCATTCGCGACGAAGACTTCTACGTGGCGCATCGCGAACGCATGGCCATCGCCCATCGCGCCGAGGCCGACTTCTTCGTTTCCGTGCATGCCGATGCGGCGCGCAACTCGCGAGCGCGCGGCGCCACGGTCTACGCGCTGTCGACGAAACGCGCCTCGGACGAGGCCGCGCGGCGGCTCGCCGAGCGCGAGAACGCCTCGGACCTGATCGGCGGCGTGTCGCTGTCGGACAAGGACCCCGTGCTCGCGCGCGTCCTGCTCGATCTCTCGCAGAGCGCCGCGATCAGCGCGAGCACGACCGCGGGCGAACACATCATCGGCGAGCTCGGCGCGGTCACGCGGATGCGCAAGACGCGGGTCCAGCATGCGCCGTTCATCGTGCTGACGTCGCCCGACATTCCCTCGCTGCTGATCGAAACCGGCTACATTTCCAATCCCGGCGAGGAGTCGGTACTGCGGGCTTCCAGCCACCAGGCCAGGATCGCCAAGGCGCTCAGCGACGGCATCGTCGGCTATTTCCGCAGCAACCCTCCGCCCGGCACCCATTTCGCGATGAACCCGCTGCCGCCGAGACCCGCCCGCCATGTCATCAGCCGCGGCGAGACGCTGTCGCAGATCGCCGCACGCTACCGCGTGAGCCTCGCGAGACTCCGGCAAGCCAACAACATTCGCGGCGACCGGATCCACGCAGGCCAGGTACTCACGATTCCGACCGGCTGACTCCGCTCGCATCAGTTGCGAGCGTACTTCCGGCAAGCTCACGCCGTCGTTCGGTGGCGACTCATCGGAGCCGACGTCTCCAGCCCGCCGCAGAGCCAACGGGAGGTGCACCACGGGCCGCTTGAAACCCTCGCGCGCAGGGATGCGCGCGCGGAGCCTACAGGGATGTATTCACGGCGTGTTTCAAGCGGCCCGTGGTGCGCCTCCCCGCAACACCGAGTGATCTTCAGGCCAATTGCGAGGGCTCGACCGAGCGATGTGCGTTTCCACATATCACTGCACCGGCGCCCGCGGCGTTTGATCGGCTCTATAATCCGCGTTCGTGGCCATTCGGATTCTTGCCCCGCAGCTCATCGATCAGATCGCGGCCGGCGAAGTCGTCGAACGGCCGGCGTCGGTGGTCAAGGAACTCGTCGAGAATGCGCTCGATGCGGGCGCGACGGCGATCGAGATCGAGACCCAGTCCGGCGGCACGCGCCTGATCCGTATCGCCGACAACGGCGGCGGCATCGAGCCCGACGAACTGCCGCTCGCGCTCGCGCGCCACGCGACGAGCAAGATCGACAGTCTCGATGATCTGGAGGCGATCGCGAGCTTCGGATTCAGGGGCGAGGCGCTGCCGAGCATCGCGTCCGTGTCGCGCCTGACGATCACCTCGCGTCGCCGGGAAGCGGAACGCGGCTCGCGCATCCTCTGCGACGGCGGCGATCTCGGCGAAGCGCGTCCGGCCGCCCACCCCGCGGGTACCACGGTCGAGGTCCGCGACCTGTTCTTCAACACGCCGGCGCGGCGCAAGTTCCTGCGCACCGAGCGGACGGAACTGGGCCACATCGATGCCGTAATCAAGGGGCTCGCGCTCGCCTGCACGGGCGTGGACTTCCGCGTGAAACACAATCAGCGCGTCGCGCTGACACTGAATGGCGCGCGCAACCGCGCCGAGCGCGAAACACGCATCGCTGCGCTGCTCGGCGATGCGTTCATGGAGCATGCCCGCTACTTCGACAGGGAGATCGAAGGGATGGCGTTGTCGGGATGGCTCGCCGGCCCCGGTTTTTCGCGCAGCCAGGCCGACATGCAGTACACCTTCGTGAACGGACGCGTCGTGCGCGACAAGCTCTTGCGCCACGCCATACGGCTCGGCTACCAGGATGTGCTCTACCAGGCCCGCCAGCCGGCCTGCGTGCTGTTTCTGACGCTCGATCCGCGGCGCGTGGACGCCAACGCGCATCCGGCCAAGCTCGAGATACGGTTCCGCGACTCGCGTCTCGTGCACGACTTCGTGTTTCGCACGATCGAGACCGTGCTCGCGAGCGAAACGGCGCCGGAAACTTCGAGCCGGGACACGCCGCCGACCGACGCGGCGAGGCTGCACGGTCCGGCTGCGGCAGCGACCCTGCCTTCGACCGGCACGGCACGGCAGCCAGCGGGAGCCGGAGCGGCACAGGCGCCGCTCGCGCTCGACGCCGCAGCGGTCCGCGACACGCTGTCGCTCTACGAACGCCTGCATGCGCCATCCGCCGCCCGGCGCGCGCCCGCCGTGGCGGACGGCGACGGCAATATCCCGCGGCTCGGCTACGCGCTCGCGCAACTTTCGGGCATTTACGTCCTCGCCGAGAACAGCGAGGGCCTGATCATCGTCGACATGCATGCCGCGCACGAGCGCATTACCTACGAGCGCATGAAGCAGGAACTCGCCGAAGCCGGCCTCAAACCGCTGCCGCTGCTCGTGCCCATCACGATGCGGGTCGCGCCGGGCGAAGCCGACGCCGCCGAGCAGCACGCCGACAGGCTCGCCCGCCTCGGGTTCGAAGTCGTGCGGCGCGGCCGCGACGAACTCAAGGTCACGGCGATCCCGTCGCTGCTCGAAGGCAGCGACACCGAGGCGCTCATGCGCGACATCCTGAGCGACATGGCCGAAGGCAAGGGCGCGGCGCGCGTCGAATCCTCCGTCAACGAGACGCTCGCGACGATGGCCTGTCACGGCGCCGTGCGCGCGAACCGCAAGCTCGAGATCGCCGAGATGAACGCGCTGCTGCGGCAGATGGAGCGGACCGAACGCGCCGATCAGTGCAACCACGGCCGCCCGACCTGGACGCGCATCACCCTGCCCGAACTCGACCGGCTGTTCCTGCGCGGCCAGTAGACCGTTCCAGCCGCCATGAGCCGCGAACCGCCGCGCTGCGTCTGCCTGACGGGGCCGACGGCCTGCGGCAAGAGCGCGCTTGCGCTTGCGCTTGCGGAGCGTTTCCCGATCGAGATCGTCAGCATGGATTCGGCGCTGGTCTACCGGGGCATGGACATCGGTACGGCCAAGCCCGCGGTTGACGTTCGCACGTCCGTGCCGCACCACCTCATCGACATCCTCGATCCCGCCGATACGTATTCGGCCGGACGCTTCCGCAGCGACGCGCTGGACGCGATCGCGGCGATCGAAGCGCGCGGCCGGCTGCCGCTCGTCGTCGGCGGCACGCTGCTGTACCTGCGCGCGTTGCGCGGGGGGCTCGCCCCGCTTCCGGGCCGCGACGCGGCCGTTCGCGAGGCGCTCGACGCCGAAGCGGCCGAGGATGGCTGGCCGGCGCTGCATCGGCGGCTCGAGTCGGTCGACCCGGAAGCTGCCGCACGCATCGCGCCCAACGACAGGCAGCGGATCCAGCGCGCGCTCGAGGTGCACGCGCTGACCGGGCAGCCGATGACTGCGCTGCAAGCCTCGACGGACCCCGCGGACAGTCCCTCGATACTGACGTTCGCACTTGCGCCGGCCGGGCGCGCCGAACTCGCCGCACGCATCGAACGCCGGTTCGACGCGATGGTCGAGGCGGGCTTCGTGTCCGAGGTCAGGCGGCTCAGGGCGCGCGGGGACCTCGATCCCGGCACGCCATCGATGCGTTCCGTCGGCTACCGGCAGATCTGGGGCTACCTCGACGGCGCGTACGAGTGGCCCGAAACGCGTTCGCGGGCGCTTGCGGCGACGCGCCAGCTCGCCAAGCGCCAGCTCACCTGGCTTCGCGGCGAGACGGGCATCGAACATTGTGTCGCGAACTCAAGCGGGTTGGCCGGACATCTCGCCTCGGGGATCGAGGAGAACTTCGGAAACCGCATAAAGTCGCTGTGCTAATATTCGCCGCTCGCCGGCCGACACCGGCCGGCGCAAGTGGGAAAATATCGGAGCGAGACTTCAGGGCGCGCGGCAGGCGGCGGTGTCGACTCGGGCCTGATTTCGAAAAACCCAAGAACAAAGGAGACGCAAATGGCCAGAGGTCAAACGCTGCAGGACCCGTTTCTGAATGTCTTGCGCAGGGAGAAAGTTCCTGTTTCCATTTACCTCGTCAACGGCATCAAGCTGCATGGCCATATCGAAGCATTCGATCAGTTCGTCGTACTGCTGCGCAACAGCGTCAGCCAGATGGTTTACAAGCACGCGATTTCGACCGTCGTGCCGTCCCGCAACATCCGGCTGCCGGGAGGCGACGACAGCGACGATAGTGCCGCGAGCTGAATCACCGGTCCTGCCGCAGGGAGCGCGGCTTGTTTGAGCGTCCCCGCAGCGGCGAGCGCTCGCTGTTACTGCACGTCGGCGTCGGCGGTTCCTGCCGGGACGACGAAATCGAGGAGTTTCGCGCGCTCGCCCTGTCGGCCGGCGCCGATGTCATCGGCGAGGTGCGTTCGCGGCTCGCACGGCCGAATCCCAGGCTCTTCGTCGGCTCGGGCAAGGCCGAAGAGGTCGCGCAACTCGCGCGCGAGACGGGCGCGGAACTCATTCTCATCAATCGCGCCCTGACTCCGAGCCAGGAGCGCAACCTCGAGGCGCTGCTCAAGGTGCGCGTTCTCGACCGTAACGGCCTCATTCTCGATATCTTCGCGCAACGCGCCGCAAGCTTCGAAGGCAAGCTCCAGGTCGAGCTTGCGCAGCTCGAACACCTCTCGACCCGCCTGGTCCGCGGCTGGAGCCATCTGGAGCGGCAGAAGGGCGGTATCGGCCTCAGGGGACCGGGCGAGACGCAGCTCGAGACGGACCGGCGGCTGCTCGGCAAGCGCATCAGGCGTCTGAAGAGCGGCATGGAACGCGTGCTGCGCGGCCGTGAGGTGGGCCGCCGCGAACGTCGGCGTTCGGGGCTTGCGACCGTGGCGCTCGTCGGGTACACGAATGCCGGCAAGACGACGCTGTTCAACGCCCTCTCGGGCGCGGACCTCGAAGCCAGGGATCAACTGTTCGCCACGCTCGATCCGACCATCCGGCGGCTGTCGATCGGCGGCGGCGAGCAGGCCCTGCTCGTCGACACCGTGGGGTTCGTTCGCGATCTGCCCCACGAACTCGTCGCGGCGTTTCGCGCCACGCTGACCGAAACGCGCGACGCGTCGCTGCTGCTGCACGTCATCGACGCGAGCGACCCGCACTACGAGGATCGGCTGCGCCAGGTCGAGGACGTGCTCGAGCAGATCGGGGCGTCGGACGTTGACTGCGTACGCGTGTACAATAAACTCGACCGTGCGAGCGGACGTGAGCGCCGGGAACTTGCGGCCGCGGAAAACGCCAAAACGGGTGTATCCGCGAAAACCGGAGAGGGACTCGAAGGGCTCACAGATATGATTCGCGCGCGGCTGAACGGCAAGCCGGTGCGCGGCCAGCTCAGGCTGGGGCCTGAGCACAGCCGCGTGAGGGCCAAGCTGTTCGACTGGCAGGCAGTCCGGCACGAAGCGCCCGATGCGGAGGGCGGCTGGACGATGGATGTCGAGCTCACCGCGCGCCGCTGGCGGGAACTGTGCCGGCGGGAAGGGTTTTCCACTGACGATGTTAGAAGCCACACAAGACACGAAGCGTGACCGGAATGGGATGGGACGACAAAGACAAAGGTAACCCCTGGCAGCCAGGCGGAGACAAGGGACCCGCGGATCTCGATGCGATCATGCGGGAATTTCAACGCAAGCTCGGTGGGCTCTTCGGCGCCGGCCGAGGCTCGGGCCGAGGCTCCGAGGGCGGCAAACCGCTGGGTTCGGGCCTCTTCGGCGCTGCAGTCGTGCTTGTGCTCGGCATTTGGGCGGCCACGGGCTTCTACGTGGTCGATGCCGCCGAGCGCGGCATCGTGCTGAGGTTCGGCCAGTACACCGCGACGACCGAACCGGGCCTGCGCTGGCACATGCCCTGGCCGATCGAGACGGTCGAAAAGGTCAATGCGAGCCTGACCGAACGCTGGGCCTATCAGGGCAGCATGCTCACGCGCGACGAGAACATCGTCATCGTCGATCTGATCGTCCAGTACCGGCGCGCCGACCCGTACTCCTACCTGTTCAACCTGCGCGATCCCGTCGATACGCTGCAGGACGTGACCGCGAGCGCAATCAGGGAGATCGTCGGCAAGAACTACCTCGACTTCATTCTTACCGAGGGCCGCGCCGATGTCGCAGCGCAGACGCAAGAGCTTCTGCAAAGCACGCTCGACACGTACGGCACGGGCATCACGGTCTACGAGGTCAACCTGCAGGAAGCGAACTTCCCGCGTGAGGTCGAGGGCAGCGTTCAGGACGCGATCAAGGCTCGCGAGGACCGCGAACGGCGCATTCTCGAGGCCGAGTCGTACTCCAACGACATCCTGCCGCGGGCGCGCGGCGCCGCCGCCCGCCAGCTCCAGGACGCCGAAGCCTACCGGGCGCGCGCGATCGCGGATGCCGAAGGCGAAGCGGACCGCTTCGTGCAGATTCTCGCCGAATACCAGAAGGCTCCCGGCGTGACGCGCGAGCGGCTCTATCTCGAGACGCTCGAGTCGATACTGGCCAACTCGACGAAAGTGCTGATCGACACCGAAGGCGGCAACAACCTGTTGTATCTGCCGCTCGATCAGCTCACGCAGCGCCGCGGCAGCATCGCCACAGACGTGTCCGCGCCGGCCGTGCCGCTCAGCAACAATGTAACGGTTCGCGATGCGCGCGAGCGCGACTTGCGCTGATCGGCAATCGCGACAATCGAGGAATCATGCCATGAGCCCGAAGACAAACCTGGTACTGATCGCCGCGGCAGCCGCGGTCATTCTTCTCAGCATGTCGGTGTTTACCGTCGACGAGCGCGAGCACGCTCTCAAGCTTCGCTTCGGTGAGATCGTGCGCGCCGACTACGAGCCCGGTCTGCACTTCAAGATTCCGTTCGTCAACACGGTCACGAAGTACCAGAACCGCATTCTCAACTTCGAGGACGCCCAGGAGAAATTCCTCACGGGCGAGAAGAAAAACCTCATCGTCGATTACTTCGTCACGTGGCGGATCACCGACCCGGCACAGTACTACCGTTCCGTGCGCGGCGACGAGCAGCTTGCCGTCGAGCGTCTGTCGGCGATCATCAAGGAAGGGATCAAGGCGGCGATCAGCCGCCGTACGGTGCAGGAGGTCGTGTCGGCCGAGCGTTCCGAGTTCATGAACCAGATGCTCGTCGATGCGCGCGGACGCTCTCCGGAACTCGGCATCGAGGTCGTCGATGTGCGCGTGAAGCGCATCGATCTGTCCGAGGAAGTCAGCGACTCCGTCTACCGCCGAATGCGCGAGGAACGTCAGCGCACCGCGGCGCAGCTCAGAGCCGAAGGCGAGGAAGAGTCCGAAATGATCCAGGCCGACGCCGATCGGCAGCGCACGGTCATCCTGGCCGAAGCCTATCGCGATGCCGAACGCACGCGCGGCGAAGGCGACGCGCGCGCGGCCGAAATCTACGCCAACGCGTACACGCAGGACCCCGAGTTCTACTCGTTCTATCGCAGCATGTCCGCCTACCGGGCATCGATCGGCGGGGACCAGGACGTGCTGGTTCTGCAGCCCGACAGCGATTTCTTCAAGTTCCTGCAGAGCGAATTCGGTACGGCACTCGCTTCTGCCGACTAGACGCACCCGCCGACAAGCAGGCTTGAAAGGTTCCTGGGGATGGCCTGGGCAGATCTGGCTGCGGGCGTGGCCTTCCTGCTGATCCTCGAGGGCCTTTTTCCGTTCATCTCGCCGCAAGGCTGGAGGCGGGCAGTCGCCGCGCTGGCCGGACTTCAGGACAATCAACTTCGCACCTTCGGTCTCGCGTTCGTGATCGTGGGCCTGCTGTTGCTGTACGTCGTGAGATAGCGAAATGGGCCGCAACGTCGTCGTGATCGGCACGCAGTGGGGCGACGAAGGCAAGGGAGCCGTCGTCGACGTGCTGGCCGAGCGCGCCGATGCCGTCGTGCGCTTCCAGGGCGGTCACAACGCCGGTCACACGCTCGTCGTTGACGGCGAAACGACCATCCTGCACCTGATCCCGTCAGGGATTCTCCGGGCCGGCGTGCCCTGCCTGATCGGCAACGGCGTCGTCGTCTCGCTCGACGCGTTGACGAAGGAGATGGACACTCTGAGCGCCCGCGGCGTACCGGTCGAGGAGCGTGTGCGGATTTCTCCGGCCTGCCCGCTGATCCTGTCGTCGCATACGGCGCTCGACAGGGCACGCGACGAGGCGCGCGGCAGCGGCGCAATCGGTACGACCGGCCGCGGCATCGGCCCGGCCTACGAGGACAAGGCGGCGCGGCGGGCGCTGCGCGTCGCGGACCTCTTCGCGCCCGACGACATGCGCGAACGGCTGGAGCGTTTGCTCGACCTGCACAACTTCCTGCTCGAACGGCACTACGATGCGCCCGGTATCGATGCGGCCGAGGAATACGACCGTCTGGCCGAGCTCGGCGAGCGAGTCAAGCCGCTCGTCGCCGATATCAGCGAGCTGCTGCGCGCGCTTCAGGACCAGGGCCGTCGCGTATTGTTCGAGGGCGCTCAGGCCGCGATGCTCGATATCGATCTCGGGACATATCCGTTCGTTACCTCATCGAACACGACGGTCGGCGGCGTGTTGACGGGCGCCGGCGTCGGTCCCCGGTCGGTTGACTACGTGCTCGGCATCGTCAAGGCCTACACGACGCGCGTGGGTGCAGGTCCCTTTCCGACCGAGCTCCTCGACGACATGGGGCAGCATCTGGCGACGGTCGGAGCGGAATTCGGCTCAACGACGGGACGGCCGCGCCGCTGCGGCTGGTTCGACGCGGTCGTGCTGCGCCGCGCGGTGTTCGCGAACAGCCTGAGCGGCCTGTGCGTGACCAAGCTCGACGTCCTCGACGGGCTCGACGAGGTCAAGATCTGCGTCGGCTACCGCCTCGACGGCGAGGAACTCTCCACGCTGCCGCTGCTGATCGACCGTTACGGCGAATGCGAGCCGGTCTACGAGACGATGCCGGGCTGGAAGACTCCGACCTCGGAGGTCACGTCCTACGCGGCGCTGCCTGCCGAAGCGCGCGACTATCTCGCCCGCATCGAGTCGATTCTCGGCGTGCCGGTCGACATCGTCTCCACGGGCCCGAGCCGCGACGCGATCATCGTCAGGCAGCACCCGTTCGAGTAACGGCGGCGTTACGACCTTCTTCGTCCGTTCTCGCAGCGATCCGGCAACTCTAAGGCACCGTCGTTTCGAATCGTACGCCCGCCGGTACCGGCACCGGCTGCACGACCGTGACGCCGTAGCTACCGGATGTCCGCTGCGATGCGTCGACGGCGACGAACGCCGTGTAGTCGGACATGAGCCGATAGTCGAGCGCGGTACGCCTGATCATGCCGTCGAGTTCGCCGTACGGATCGTTGTCCCAGACCCGCCTGTCCATGAGGTCGGCGATGCGCAGCCGCGCCCAGATCTGCGGCAGGAAGGAGTGAACTGCGTCCTGTCCGTCAGTTTGAACGGCGAACTCGACCCGTTCCCCGCCCGCATTGCCCTGGATGGTCGGCGCGGCAGGCGCTCCGCTGAATTTGCCGGTGACGACCACGGGCCGTCCGACGAAGAGATCGGGCAGGCGACTGGGATAGACGTCGCTGACCTGCATCCCGCCCCAGTCGATGCTCACGTTTGCGAGCGCCGGATGGGCGATCCGGCCGAAGAAATCGTCCATCACGTCGCGGCCGGAATCGTCGAGCCCGAGGTAGGCGACGGCGCCGCGCCCGATGCTCGCCATGCGCTCGAGCAGGTAGCGGTTCACGGACGAGCCCACGCCGAAACTGAAGATTCTCGATTCGCCGACGGACTCGTGAATCTCGCGCAGGATTTCGGCTTCGTTGCCGATGTAGCCGTCGGTCAGGAACGTGACGAAGCGCAGCCGGCGCGGGTCGTGCGGAAAGTCGAGCGCGGCGCGAATGCCCTCGATCATCATCGTGCCTCCGGAGCCATTGAGTGACTGCACGAAACGTTTCGCCGCGTCGATGTTTCTGCGCGTGGCCCGCACGGGTTCATTACCGAAACTGCTCGCGTTGTCCGAGAAACGGATGATCTGAAACGTGTCTCCGCGTTCGAGCCGATCGAGCGCGCCGATGATTGCCGATTTGGCCTGGCTCATAGGTTGACCGCTCATCGATCCCGAGCAATCGAGCACGAACACCATTTCCAGCGGATGCCTGCGCAAACCGCTTAGGTCGTCGGGCGGATACAGCATCATCGTGAAGTAGCCCGCGTCCGCTTCCTCCGGATCCGCGTAGGTCAGCAGGTTCGATTTGAGCCGGCCGCCGGCCACCTTGAAATCGAGGATGAAGTCGCGATTCGGGATCGTCGTGCGGTTGGCCAGTTGGATGGTTGCCGTTTCGTCGGCCGTGCGCAGCTCATCGATGGCGTGGCTCGCCTCGATGGCCTCGATCGCGACGCCCGCATCGAGCGCGACGGAGATGCCGATATCGTGTCCGGAGCGTTCGCCGGGGCGGAGGTACTGCACGGCAACGCCCGGGGCGTCAGGTTGACCCGGCATGCGCGGCAGCGCCGCGACGGGATCGGTCGAACCCGGCGGGTTGAAGCGCGGGCCGACGACAGTCGGAAACACGAACGAATACCAGCCGTCCCGATACGCGAGGGTGTGGAAGTAGCGGATGTTGACGTCGATCCGGTGGCCGGGCTCGATGTTCGCAACCTTCTGCTCGAAGATGTTGGGCCGGTGCTGGGTCAGCAGGCTCGCCTGGTAGCCCTGCGCGCGCGCCTCGGCGTAGATGGCTTCGGCTTCCTCGCGTTCGCGAAGAATGCCGCGTATGCGCCGCTCGCCGATGGTCATGACGAACTCGTTGACCGCCGCTTTCTCCGGCAACGGAAACACGTAGACCGCTTCGATCTTCGTGTCGAAGGGGTTCTCGAACTGCTGGGTCACGTCTACCGTGCTGACGTAGCCGACGATCTCGGCGCGCACGTCGGTGTGCTTGAGCGGCAGGGGAATCTCGATGGAACGGTCGCCGGGGACAGTATCGTCGGGCAGGAACGACGCGAGCATTGCGCCGGAGCCGGGCTCGGCGTCCTCGCTCGAATCCGGAGCCGCATCCGTCCCGGCTGGAGTGGCGATGACCCAGAGCTCTTCGTTCGCCGCAGGCGGTCCGGCGCTTGCCAACGGGTTCGCCGCAATGCGTTGAGCCATTTCCGGTGCAATGGCCGACTGGAGCACCTGTGGCGGCGCGGCGGCCCGTCCCGCTACAACAACCTCTTCCACCGCTGCGCTCGACGAATCGCCGCGGGTCCGCCCGTCATAGCTTCCCGTGCATGCGCCGATCACGAGCGCAGTGACTGAGCCAAGCAACACGATCGCCAGTCGGTTCACAAGTTTCCGTTGGTACATACCCGCTGTCTCCACATTTAAGGGGTGTCAAGATCGATGGATGCCTGAATCGGTTCGCCGCTTGCGCCGCCGGCGGTTACGAGGTTCAGGACGTAATCGGGGACCGCGGCGCCCTGAAGCCGAACGTGGATCGTCGCGACGCGGCTGCGTCCGGTCGGCAGCTCGTCCGCCGCGTTAAGGGAATAGTCGGCGACGATGATGCGGTCTGCCGTGCCGCCGCTGACCGCCTCGAGATCGTAGTAGGGCGCGTCGCCGAACACGTCGCTTTCGCCGTTCTCGACGCCCACGACGCGCATCCTTCCGGACGATTCGCGCAGTTCGAACTGCCACGCGGCGAGCGGCTCCGCGGTTTCGAGGAAAATCTCGAGCGCCGCAAAGCGGATGTCCGTGTCTGCGGCCTGGGGCCACGCGGACAGCGCCGCGCCGATCGCGCCCACGCAAACGAGAATGCTGAAGAAGCGGTTCCTCACGGCAACGTCCCGTCGAGCGCCACAATGTCTCCGATCAGCGCGTCGATCTCCGCCTGCGACCCCGGTGCGCCGTCCATCCGCGCAAGGGCGAACGCATCCAGGATATCTACGACGCCGGAACCATCGATGTCGTTGGCGAGCAGCGTCGCTTCCATGCCGGTCTGCATCCGCACGAGGAAGGCGCCCGCCACGAGGCTCGCGGCCAGCGTGCCCAGCACCGCCCAGCGCCGCGAGGCCGGACGCGCGCTGTCCGGCCGTTCCGCGAAGTGGACTGCCGCGGCTTCGCGCACCTGCCGGTCGACGGCCGGCGTCAGCATCGACACGGACCTGTCCAGACGTTCAAGCCGCTCGACGAGGTCGCGAGGCAGTTCGACGGTTTCGGGTTCGGGATTCATGGGCGTTCCTTATGGGTTAAGCACTCGAGCGGCCGAAAAGGTTCAAAAAAAGAAGTTTGCTCAGGCGATTCCTAGCCTGTCCCTGAGCGCTCCAACGGCGAAGTGCAGCCGCGATTTGACGGTTCCGGGTGGAATCTCGAGGGCTTCGGCGATCTCGTCGATGCGCATACCGTCGACGAAGCGCAGCAGCAGCACTTCGCGATGACTGGCCGAGAGGCCTGCCATCGCCTTGCCCAGGTTCTCGTACTCGAGGTCGACCGTACGCGGATCGGGCAATTGATCCGGTTCGATCTCCGTGACATGGTCGTCGCGATGGCGCCGTCGCAGGGCCGACAACGTCAGATTCCGGGCAACCGGATACAGCAGCGAGCGCAGTTGCGCGGTCAGCACCAGGCCGTCGCCGCCTGGCGGGAATTTGCGCAACAGGTAGATGAAAGTCTCCTGAAGCGTGTCCGCCGCGATCTCCCGGTCCGAACAGAAGCGCAGCGCGACGCGTGTGACGTAGTCCCGATGCCGCCGATAGAGCGAATCGAACGCATCCACGGCGTCCTGTCGGCGGCCGCTGTTGCAGATCTCGACGAGTTCGGAATCGCTGAGCTTGTCGAGACGGGGGTTGGTCATGCTGTTGCGGAAGACTGCCGGGCGGCTTCAATCGATGTGAAAGGCAGATTCTGAACTGTCCCGTATGCGGGAGGTAATCTGACCGAAATCGGCGAGGGTGGTTCGCACGCCGGAATTTCCACATATAATAACGATTCTCATTTGCGTCGAGAGTAAAGATCCTGACTCTTGCCGACCTCAAGCCTGGCGATACCGTGCGCATCGATGCGGTCGATTCGAGCGATCCCGTCGTGCAGCGGCTCATGGTCCTCGGCCTCGTCGAGCAGGCCGAGATCAGTTTCCTGCGCGCCTCGCACGGCGGAGACCCGCTGGAGTTCCGTATTTTCGGCACGGCAATTTCGCTGCGCCGCGATCACGCGAGCCGCTTCGCCGTCTCGCGACTGGCGACCGATGGCGAGCCGCGCTGAAGTCACCCTGCCGGCCGGCAGGATCGGCGTCGTCAGGCGCGCGGCCGGGACGATCGCCGTCGTGGGCAATCCGAACTGCGGCAAGAGTTCGCTGTTCAATCACCTGACCGGAATGAGCCAGCGTACGGCGAACTACCCGGGCGTCACGGTCGAGCGACGGATGGGGCGCGCAACCGTCGGTGAGACGGCTGTCGATCTGATCGATCTGCCCGGAACGTACTCGCTGAGTCCGGGCTCGATGGATGAACGGATCGCCGTCGGCGTGCTGTTCGGCCGCGTTCCGGGAACGCCGAAGCCCGACGCGATCCTCGCCGTCGTCGATTCGACGCGTCTCTACCAGGGGCTGTTTCTCGTTCAACAGCTCGTCGAGCTTGGCCGGCCCGTCGTCATCGCGCTGACGATGAGCGATGCGGCCGAGCGGGACGGCCTCAAGATCGACATCCCGCGCCTGGCGCACTTGCTCGGCGACGTGCCGGTGTTCCCGGTGGTCGCGACGACCGGCCGCGGCGTAAAGAAGCTTGCGGAGTCGTTTGCCGGCTTGCTCGACACAAAGCCGCCCGGGTCCATTTCCGCCTGGCCGGAACTGCAGCGCGCAGTGGATGAGCTCGAACCCATGCTCGGACCGAAAGCTGCGGGTTTCGAGCGCGCGGAGATCGAACGGTTCATCGTCGAGGGCGAGACGGTGCCTGAAACCTTCAGCGCGCCGGTATTGCCTCCCGAAGCCGAAGCTCCACTCGAGTCGGTGCGAGAGCGTTTGTTCGGGGACGAACCGCCGTTCGCCGTCGAAGCCCGGCAGCGCTATCGCTGGGCTCGTGAGGTGCTTGCCGAAGTGCAGACGACATCGTCGGTCGTGAGCCGGCGGAGCGCGGCGCTGATCCACTGGATCAATCAGCCATGGCCGTCGACAGTGCTGTTCGTGCTGACGATGGCCGTCGTCTTTCAGGCCGTATTCGCGTGGGCGACTCCATTCATGGACCTCATCGACGCCGGAATGGGCGCGGCCGGCGCCGCGACGGCCGCGATCCTGCCCGACGGCCTGCTCGCGAGCTTCGTCGCCGACGGCATCATCGCCGGCGTCGGCAGCGTCATCATCTTCCTGCCACAGATCCTGATCCTGTTCCTGTTCATCATCCTCATGGAGGACACGGGCTATCTCGCGCGCGCCGCCTTCCTCGTCGATCGCGCGATGCGCTCTATCGGGCTGTCGGGACAGTCGGTCATCCCGCTGCTCTCGAGTTTCGCGTGCGCCGTACCGTCGATCATGGCGACGCGGGTCATTCCGAACCGGCGCGACAGGATCGCGACGATCATGGCTTCGCCGTTCATGACCTGCTCCGCGCGCCTGCCGGTCTACGCGCTCCTGATCGCGGCGTTCGTGCCGAGCCGCGAGTTCCTGATCTTCAACCTGCAGGGCGCGGTGCTGTTCGGGCTCTACGTCATCGGCATCGTCGGCGGAGTCGCAACCGCGCTGGTGCTCAAGCACTCGGCTTTGCGCGGCGCCGCACCGCCGTTCATCCTCGCGCTGCCCGAGTTCCGCCTGCCGAACCTGCGCACGGTCGCGCTCAAGCTGCTCGACCGGGTCAGGATCTTTCTGCGCCGCGCGGGCACGGTGATCTTCGTCGTGGCCGTGATCGTCTGGGCGCTCGCCTACTTCCCGCGTTCCGACGCCGTCGAGGCGGACCGCGTCGCGGCCCGCGCCCAGGCCGCGGTAACGCTCGAAGGCGCCGAACTCGAGACGGCGTTCGAAACCATTGACAACGAAGCCGCGGCCGCGCATCTCGCGCAGAGCTGGCTCGGCCGAGCCGGTCAGTGGGTCGAGCCCGTGTTCGAACCGCTCGGTTGGGACTGGCGCGTTTCGGCGGCGGTCATCGCCGGTTTCCCGGCGAGGGAGGTCGTCGTCGCCGTGCTCGGCACGATCTACGCGGTCGGCGGGGAGGCGGACGAGGCGAGTCTCGCCGAGCGGCTGACGTCCGCGACATGGCCGGACGGGCGCACGGTCTTCACGCTGCCCATGGTGCTCGGGCTCCTCGTCTTCTACGCCTGGTGCCTGCAGTGCGCGGCGACGCTCGCGGTCATCCGCCGCGAGACGAACAGTTGGCGCTGGCCCGTGTTCGCGTGGGCATACATGACGGTACTCGGGTACACTGCGGCGCTCTTGATCTACCAGATCGGCAGCGCCTGATTCCGAAGCATCCCTTTCGGCATCATCGCCGCTGTCGATGCGGGACGCAGCCGCGTCCGGTCGAACTCGTTCCCGGACATCGCAAGGAAGCTTCACACATTGGATCATGAGCCATGCGCAGCGATGAGATTCCGCGCTATCTGATCGTGTTCCTGGGCGCGCTCGTCGCGCTCGGCCCGTTGAGCATGGATGCCTATCTGCCGGCGATCCCGGCGATGGCGCTCGATTTCGGCGTGGCTGTCGTCACGGTCAACCACACCTTGAGCGCCTACCTGATCGGTAACGCCTTCGGGCAGTTCTTCGGCGGCGCCTTCTCCGACCAGATCGGCCGCAAACGCGTCGGTTACATCGGTCTTTCGCTCTACATCGTTGCAACGTTCGCGCTCGCGTTCGTCGGCACGGTGGAGCAGGCGCTGGCGTTACGCGTGTTCCAGGCCATCGGCGGCGGTTTTTCCACCGTCATCTGCATGGCGTCGGTGCGCGACATCTACCCCGTCGACGAGCTTGGCCGGCGGTTCGCGACGATGATGATGATCGTGCTGATCGCGCCGCTGGTCGCGCCCGCGCTCGGCGCGCTGCTGCTGCCGTTTGGCTGGCAGTCGATATTCCTGCTTCAGGGGGTATACGCGCTCGCATTGCTGCTGCTTTACGTACGGATCGTTCCGGAGACGCGCCAGGGCCGATGGGAGGCCTTTTCGCTGAAATCGATCTTCGTGCAGTGTGCGGATGTCGTGGTGCGTCGGGTCGACGGCCGGTTTCTGCCGATCCGCTACGCCTTCGCGATGGGGCTGTCGATCAGCGTGCTCATGGTGTTCGTGACGAACGCTTCGTTCATCTATCTCGAACACTTCGGGATATCGCCGGCCCGGTTCCCGCTGTATTTCGGGCTCACGGTGCTCGGCCTGATGGCGAGCAACCTGTTCAGCATGCGGAAGCTCACGAACCGGAACGCGGGCTTCTACTTCCGCTGGGGCCTGAGGATACAGCTCGTTTGCGTGTTGCTCATGCTCGCCGCGGCAGCAGCCGGGCTCGCGTCGCTGTGGGTGTTCGTACCGCTCATGGTCGTCACGATGGCGACGCTCGGCCTTATCGGCCCGGGCGGCTCGGCGCGCTACATGAGCTTCTTCCGCGAGCTTGCCGGCAGCGCGTCCTCGGTCAACACCACACTCGGTTTCTCGCTCGGCGGACTGCTCGGCGCCCTGACGAGCGAACTCAACGACGGCACCTTGCTGCCGATGGTCGCCGTCATGGCGCTTGCCTCGGTCATCGCCAGTCTCGTGAGCTGGACGGTGCCGGCGCGTGCGATCGAGAAGACCGAACCCGCGTCGCATACCGGCTGAGGCACGCGCAACGTGCGCAGCAACGGCCAGGCGCAGCTCCCGGTCAACGGCGCTCGCGCTCGCGAGGTGCACTGCCGGCGTTGGCAAATCGCCGATTCGTCGCAGCGTCGAGGGTGATGTTTGCGCAGAGCGCACTATAATCCGAGCGCGAATTGAGTCGTGATTCCGAGGCCGGCGGCCGACCCGGCCAAATGGTGGAAGTTTCCGATGCGAATAGGCGTTCCGAGCGAGATTCATCCGGGCGAAAGGCGCGTTGCGACGACTCCCGAAGTCGTGGCCGGGCTCAGGAAACTCGGCTTTGAGGTCGCCGTCGAGGCGGGAGCGGGCGAAGCCGCGAGTTTCACGGATCAGGCCTATCGGGATGCGGGCGCAACGGTCGTCGACGAAGTCGACGAGCTCTGGTCCGGCAGCGACATCATCCTCAAGGTACGCGCTCCGGAAACCGATGCCGAGTCTGGTCGCGACGAGTCCGATCGCTTGCGGCAGGGTCAGATCCTGATCGCGTTTCTCTGGCCCGGACAGAACCCCGAGCTGCTCGCCCGGCTGGCGAAAGCCGGCGTGACGGCGCTCTCGATGGACGGCATTCCGCGGATTTCCCGAGCTCAAAAGCTCGATGCGCTGAGTTCGATGGCCAACATCGCGGGCTACCGTGCCGTGGTCGAGGCCGCCGACAACTTCGGCCGCTTCTTCATGGGGCAGATCACGGCGGCGGGCAAGGTTCCGCCGGCCAAGGTGCTCGTCATCGGCGCAGGCGTCGCGGGCCTCTCGGCCATCGGCACGGCCAAGGGTATGGGCGCGATCGTGCGCGCCTTCGATACGCGTCCCGAGGTCAAGGAGCAGGTCGAGAGCATGGATGCCGAGTTCCTCATGCTCGATTTCGAGGAGGAGGGCAGCGGCGCGGGCGGTTACGCAAAGGTCATGAGCAAGGAGTTCATCGACGCCGAGATGGCGCTGTTCCGCGAGCAGGCCGAAGAGGTCGACGTCATCATCACCACTGCGCTCATTCCCGGCAAACCCGCGCCCGAGCTCATCACGGCCGACATGGTCGAAGCGATGAAGCCCGGCAGCGTGATCGTCGATCTCGCGGCCGAGCAGGGCGGCAACTGCGCGTTGACCGTGCCCGACGAACTCGTGACCCGTCACGGCGTCACGATCATCGGCTACACGGACCTGCCGAGCCGCCTGGCGTCGACGGCGAGCCAGCTCTATGCGACGAACTTGAGGCACCTGCTTGCGGACATGTGTCCGGAGAAGGACGGCGCCGTCGTCGTCGACATGAAAGACGAGGTCATCCGCGGGGCGACCGTCGTCAGGGACGGGGAGATCACCTGGCCGCCGCCGGCTCCGAAAGTCGCGGCGCCTCAGCCGCCGCCGGCCGCGAAGCCCGCGGCCGCAGCGGAGCCGGTCGAGAAGAAGCGGGCGCCGGCCTGGGTTTCGCGGCTCATCCTGTTCGGCCTCGGCGGTCTCGGGCTCCTCGGCCTCGGCGCCGTGGCGCCGCCGTCGTTCATGGCGCACTTCACCGTCTTCGTTCTCGCCTGCTTTGTCGGCTACATGGTCGTCTGGAACGTGACGCCGGCGCTGCATACGCCGCTCATGAGCGTCACGAACGCGATATCGAGCATCATCATCATCGGTGCGCTGCTGCAGATCAGCTCCGGCGTCACGTGGATCGCCTGGGTCGCGGGATTCACCGTGCTGATCACGAGCATCAACATCGCCGGCGGTTTCGCGGTCACGCGACGCATGCTCGCGATGTTCCGCAGGTAGGGGAGTCCGGCGATGTCAGCAGGACTGGTCACCGTCGCCTACATCGGCGCGAGTATTCTCTTCATCCTCGCGCTCGGCGGACTGAGCCACCCCGAAACCGCGCGGCGCGGCAATCTCTACGGCATCGCCGGCATGGGGATCGCGCTGCTCGCGACGCTTTTCGGCGTCGTTACCGCCAACTACGGCCTGCTGATCGGCGGCCTCGTCGTCGGCGGCGCCATTGGCCTGGCACTCGCGCGGCGCGTGCAGATGACGCAGATGCCCGAACTGGTTGCGATCCTGCACAGCCTCGTCGGGCTTGCCGCGATGCTCGTGGGCTTTGCGAACTTCATGGACCCGAACGTGCAGTACTCGGGCGTCGAGGCCACGATCCACGATGTCGAAGTCTATCTCGGGATCCTGATCGGCGCGGTCACGTTCTCGGGTTCCGTCGTCGCGTTCGGCAAGCTCAGCGGCAGGATCTCCGGCAAGCCGCTCGTGCTACCGGCCCGGCACTGGCTCAACCTCTTGCTGCTGCTCGCGTCGATCTGGTACGGCATCGAGTTCGTCGAGCAGTCCGCCGCAGGCGCCGGCCTCGTGCCGCTCATCGTCATGAGCGTGGTCGCGCTCCTGTTCGGCGTCCACATGGTCATGGCCATCGGCGGCGCGGACATGCCGGTCGTGATCTCGATGCTCAACAGCTATTCGGGCTGGGCAGCGGCGGCGACCGGTTTCATGCTCAGCAACGATCTGCTCATCGTTACCGGTGCGCTCGTAGGCTCGAGCGGCGCGATCCTGAGTTACATCATGTGCCGGGCGATGAACCGCAGGTTCCTTGCGGTGATTGCCGGCGGCTTCGGTACCTCGACGGGCGCCGGCGCGCCGGAGGGTACGGACGGCGAGGTCGACCCGATCGAAGCTCCCGAAGCGGCGCAGCTCCTCACGCTCGCGAAGGAAGTGATGATCGTTCCAGGTTACGGCATGGCCGTGGCCCAGGCGCAGCACGCCGTATTCGAACTGACCAAGCAACTGAAGGAGCGGGGCGTCAACGTGCGCTTCGGCATCCACCCGGTCGCCGGACGCATGCCGGGCCACATGAATGTCCTGCTCGCCGAGGCGAACGTCCCCTACGACATCGTCTTCGAGATGGACGAGATCAACGACGACTTTCCCGACATCGACGTCTCGATCGTCATCGGCGCGAACGACATCGTGAACCCGTCGGCTCAGGAAGAACCGGACAGCCCGATCGCCGGCATGCCGGTGCTCGAGGTCTGGAACGGCAAGACGACGTTCGTCCTCAAGCGCAGCATGGCGACCGGCTACGCGGGCGTGCAGAACCCGCTGTTCTTCAAGGACAACACGCGCATGCTGTTCGGCGATGCGCGCGACAGTCTCGGGGAAGTGCTCAGGAATCTGTAAGCCGCGCTGCCCGTCCGCTCGCTGCAAGCAGGACACCGCCCGAAATGCAGGCTGCGGCGACGATCAGCCGCGCGCCAGGTTCTTCCCCGAACAGCACGACGCCGCCGAGCGCCGCAATGAGCGGTACGGCGATCTGTGCCGTGGCCGCAGCCGGCGGGGCAAGCCTCGGGGACGCGGCATACCAGGCGGCGAGGCCACACACCGCGGCAAGGATGCCAGCGCAAATCGCGACGAGCACTCCGCCGAGCGTCACGAGCGTGCTGTCGGCCACCGCCACGTGGATCATGAGGACGGGCACGACCGCAAGCGTCATGCTACGGCTGGTCGATTCGAGGACATCGTCCCGATCGCCTGCGCGCAGCGCATGAATGCCCCAGGCGATGCCCGCCACCGTCATCGCAACTACGCCGATCATCGGCGGCGCACCATCGCCGGGCACGAGCAGGTAGATCAGTCCGGCTGCCGCAAGGCAGAAGCCGACGATTCGCGGTGTGGCCGGCCTGGCCGGGCCATGGCGGAGCGCGGCTACGAGCAGCGTGAGATGTGCGCCGGCGAAAAGCAGCAGCGCGCCGCTGCCGGCATCGAGCGTCGTGAAGGCGTACGGAATGACGAGCACGGTGATCGCGAGCGCCGCCGCAGCCACGAAATCGCGCGGCGCGCGTGCGCCGGGCGTCGCAGCAGGCGCCTTGCGTCTCACAAGCCAGGCGAGCAGGGCGGCGGCGGTGACCGCGGCTACGCTCGAGAAGCTCGCAGCGTCCAGCAGGTCTGCCGCAAGCGCCCGGTCGCACAGCAGCGCGACCGCTGCGAACGCAATGCTTGCAAGTGCTGTCAGGGCGGCTGTGTGCATCGGGGACGTGGTGTCGCCAGGGTGGCCAGGTACGCTACGGCGTTCGCCGGACGACGCGATGATACGCGGCTGCGGTCAGGGGCGGGAGTGTTGGCAGCCGCCGTCGCGAAACAATTTGAGCGCGGTGCGGTTCACGCCGGAGCAATGGCCTCGAATGCGGGCGAGCATGGCGAATCGATCGGGTCGTTCCTAGAGTAGACGCCGTGCAGGCGGTAAAATCCAGGGTTTGGCGTGGCGACGTGCCGCGCCAGGCATGTTCCGCGGAATGTAATGACTGTGGCAGCCTTGCATATTCGACACGCTCTGAAGCCTGCGATTTCGGGGCACGTCGGGCGGTTATTGCGGAGCTTGCGATGACGGCAGGCTTGCGTTTCGCGCTGATAGCCCCAGCGATCCTGCTCGCCGGCTGCGCGCCGTCGCCCGAGCAGCTCGTCGAGCGGCATACGGCCACGATCGACCGCTATTGCCTCGATTGTCACAACGAAATCGACCGCGAAGCCGAACTCGTGCTCGAGCGCATCGATCTCGCCGACACGAGCGCAAACGCCGAAACTCTCGAGAAGATCGCACGCAAGCTGCGCGGACGGCTCATGCCGCCGCCGGGCGGGCCGCGGCCCGACGAACGCACGGTGGAAGAGTTCGTCGCGTTTCTCGAGACATCGCTCGATACGGCGGCCGCAGCGAATCCGATGCTCGGGCGCATGTCGATTCACCGCCTCAATCGCACCGAGTACGGCAATGCCGTTCGGGACCTGCTCGGCGTCGAGATCGACGCGGCCGAGTTCCTTCCCGCCGACGACGAGGGTTACGGCTTCGACAACATCGCCGACATCCTCAGGGTCTCGCCGTCGCTGCTCGAGCAGTACCTGGCCGCGTCTTCGCAGGTGGCGAGCCTCGCGATCGGCGATCCGGCGACGCCCGCCGTCAGCACGGTCTATCGCGTGCCGCCGGACCTGGCCCAAGGGGGGCATATCGACGGGCTGCCGCTCGGTACGCGCGGCGGCACGCTGATCCGGCACAACTTTCCGCTCGACGCCGAGTACGACTTCAGCGTCTTTCTCGTGCGCAACATCGTCGGCTACATGACGGGCCTCGAGTGGCCGCACGAGCTCGAGATCACGATCGACGGCGAGCGCGTTTTCCTCGCGCCGGTGGGCGGCGACGAAGACAATGCCATGTCGGACGCGAATTTTTCCGCGGCAGCCAACGAGATCGACGAACGGCTCAGGACGCGCATCTTCGTCGAGGCGGGTCCGCGCGACGTGGGCGTTGCGTTCATCAGGCGCAATTCCGCCGAGACTCACGAGCCGCTCGAGCTGCACACGCGCGACCTCGACCTGCAGAACATGAACGGCCTGCCCATCGTCGACTATTTCATGATCGGCGGGCCTTACGACGCCGTCGGGCCGGGCGAGACGCCAAGCCGCGAGCGGATTTTCAGTTGCGTGCCCGAGCGCGTCGAGGACGAGCCGGCCTGCGCCGAATCCATCCTCTCGCGGATCGCGCGGCTGGCGTTTCGCGGTCCCGTCGAGGCAGCGAGCATGCGGACGCTGCTCGATTTCTGGCGCACGGGCCGCGCGGGCGGAACCTTCGATACGGGCATCCGCAATGCCTTGCGCGTCATCCTGACGAGCCCGGAATTCCTGTTCCGCGATGCGCCTGCGCCGGCGGATGCCGCCCCCGGCGCGATCTACCCGCTCGACGATTTCGCGCTCGCGTCGCGGCTGTCGTTCTTCCTGTGGAGCAGCATTCCGGACGAGGAGCTGCTCGATGTCGCGGAGCAGGGGACGCTCGGCGATCCCGAGGTCTACGCGGCGCAGGTCGAGCGCATGCTCGCCGACGTGCGATCGCAGGCGCTCGTCGAGAATTTCGCGGGTCAGTGGCTTTATCTGAGGAATCTGCAAAGCGTCCGGCCGGACGTCGAGACGTTTCCGGACTTCGACGAGAACCTGCGGCGCGCGATGCGCCGGGAGACGGAACTGCTGTTCGAGTCCATCGTCCGCGAGGACCGCAGCGTCACGGAGCTGCTCACGGCGGACTACAGCTTCGTCAATGAGAGGCTCGCCGCACACTACGGCATGCCCGGTATCTACGGGAGTCACTTCCGGCGGGTTGCCGTCACGGACGACGCGCGGCGCGGGCTGCTCGGGCAGGCCAGCATCCTGACCGTGACTTCGTATCCGAACAGGACCTCGCCCGTGCTGCGCGGCAAGTGGGTCATGGAGAACATCCTCGGGACGCCGCCGCCGCCGCCGCTGCCGGACGTGCCGGTGCTCGAGGAGAACGAGCCCGGCGCGGCCGCCCGCTCGGTGCGGGAACGGCTCGCCGAGCATCGCGCGAACCCGGTCTGCGCGGCCTGTCACGAGGTCATGGATCCCGTCGGGCTCGCGCTTGAGAACTTCGATGCCGTGGGACGCTGGCGCACCAGGGAACCCGGCGGCGAAGTCGATCCCTCGGGCCAGCTCGCCGACGGCACGCTCGTCGACGGCGTCGTGTCGTTGCGCGAGGCGCTGACGAGCGAGCCCGAACAGTTCGTCGGCGTGTTTACCGAGAAACTCCTGACGTACGCGCTCGGACGCGGGGTCGAGTACTACGACATGCCGGCGGTGCGCTCGATCGTCAGGCAGGCGGCAGCCGAAGACTACCGCTTCTCGGCGATCGTGCGCGCCATCGTCACGAGCGACCGGTTCCGCATGAACGTCGTACCGGGCGGGGGCGATCCGGGCGAAACCACGGCCGCCGTCCGGCAGTAGCGCTCGGTGATGCACATCCCGCGTCGCACCTGAGTCCAGCGGCTTGCGGCACGCACGGCCAGAGTGTTGCTCAATTTCTACACGCGCATCGCCGGGCCGATCTCGCGTTGGAGCGTTGTGCTGTGGCTTGTGCTGGCCGCGGCGGCGGGGTTGTTCCTCTTCGATCTTTTTCGGCCGGACAGCGCCGAAAGCCGCGTACCGCTCTCGCTGATCGTTGTCCTGTGGGCCGGATTCCTGATTGCCGTCGGGCGATGTTTTGCCGTGATGCCGGCGCCGGTAGATCCGCGGGCGAAGTTTGCCGCACGGCTCACGGCGCGGATCAAGCGCACGTTGCTATGGCTGCTTGCGCTCGCGACGACGCTGCTGTTCGGCCTCGTCGCGTTCCTGTCCATCCGCGCCGTCGGGATGTATCTGCAGGGGGCGTGAAATCGACTGGCTTGGATGTCCATCGCGGGCATGCGGGGAGGCGCACTGCGGGCCGCTTGAAACACGCCGTAAATCCGTCCCTGGAGGCTCCACGCGCGCATCCCTGCGCGCGAGGGTTTCAATCGGCCCGCAGTGCACCTCCCCTTGGGTTGTTGCGGCGTGAGATCGACTGGCCTGGAGGTCCACCGCGAGCATACGGGGAGTCGCACTACCGGTCGCTTGAGACACGCGGTGAATACGTCCCTGTACGCTCCGCGCGCGCATCCCTGCGCGCGAGGGTCTCAAGCGACCGGTAGTACGCCTCCCCTTGACGTCTGCGCGAGTACTGCGCTAACGCAGAATCGTTCCGGTCGCGGGTGTGCCGTCGGGCGAGAGGAAATCGAGCGTTCCGGCGATCGGTTCCGAGGTCGTGTTTGCGAGCCTGATTTCGGTGGCGATGCCGGCGCCGTTGACGACGTACGGTACGTATTGCGCATTGCCCAGCGGCGGCAACTCGACGTCGATCTGCTCGGCGCGGATGTTCGTGGTTTCCTGACGTGCGGTGACGACGAGCGCAGCGTCGCCCGTCACCCGGACGATGCCGTTCGCGCCTGCGCCAGCGAGAGCGCGCACGCTGAGCACGGATTGCTCGCCCGGTGCGAGTTCGCGGCTTGCGATCGTTTCGCTGCCGGAGGCGACTTCGAACGCAGCGGCATCCGCCGTCGGGTTCACGACCACGAGTTGCGTGTCGATCTCGCCGTGCCGGATCAGCGATGGCCTGAGGTCGACAGCGAAGCGCGCGTCGCCGGCCGGGGCGCCGGTCACGGTGCTTTCGCTGACAGTAACTCCGCCATCGCTGCGCTCGATCAATGCGCTTGCATGCGGCGCGCCGCCTGCGTCAGGCGTCACGACCGCGTAACCGCGCCTGGCGCGTGGCCCTGAATCGTTGCTCGCCACGACGCGAACGCCGTAGGGCGGTATCCGGTAGTCGACGATATCCGAATCGGTACCGAGCGCGGTTCGCGTCCCCGACGGGTCGTGAAAGCCGATGCGGCCCGTCATGACCTCGTCGGTCGGGTTGATGAGCACGACGGACGAGCGCCGGTCGCCGCCACCGACGAACCACGGCACCACGGCCCCTTCGGCGTCTTCGGATTCGGACGCGATGGGCGTCGGCGCGAGCATGTCCTCGCCCCGGCCGTTTGTCGTCGTGCGCAGGGCCGTCAACGCGACCGGGACGTCCGAATCGATCGTGACCGTCGCTTCGGCCGGTACCGGTTCTCCGAGTTCCTCGAGTTCGATCGCGAGCAGTTCGCCGGCCGGGACGGTGCGCTGCCATTGCGCGGTCACGAGTCCGCGGGCGTCGCGCAGCACCAGCGCAAGGCTGCTGTCCGAGTTCTCGGGATTGTAGACGTGCAGCGTGTGGCGGCGCGCCGCATCGCCGTCGACGAACACGGTCGCGCGGCTCAGCGGACGCGACGGTGCCACGGCGGCCTCGCCGATGAGGCGGCGGCTGTGCCGCTGGCTTGCCTCGTCCAGGGTCTGGCGGGAACTCGTATAGACGAGCATCGCCGCCGGTGCGCGGCCGTCGTCGGCGCCGATGTTGAGCGCGGTGACCGTACGCGGATCGGACTGGCCGCCGAGGTCGGCGGCATCGAGTGTCGAGAACGACTGCATCGAATTGCCGGCGACGCGGTAGTTCCAGGCCGTGCGCGGGAAATTGAACGACACGACGCGCGATTCGAACGAGCCCGTCGCCCAGAGGCGGCCGTTCTCGTAGTCGAGATCGATCCCGCGCGTGTCGCGTACCCTGAACTGCCCGGGCACCGGTTCGTTCCCGCCCCAGGTGGGCGTGGCGGGGGTCGTGGCATCGGGCGCGCCGAGCGTGGCGACGGCTTCCGGACCGTTCTCGAGGCGTTCCGGCGCGACATCGAAGACGAGGATGCGGTCGGCCGGTACCCCGAACGTGCCCCCGCCGTCGGCGACGTAGAGAAGCTGGCGCAGCGGATCGTGGGCGATGCCGTTCGGGGTCACGAAGCTTGAGCCGTCGATGCGCGGCGCTGTGCCGAGGACCGCCGCGAGCGCACCGCCGCCGGCCGGAGCAGGCGTATCGAAGCTGTCGCTGCCGATCACGCCGATCGCCGCCTGGCCGTCTTCGAAGCGGTCCGCTGCGACGTCGAACACGAGGACCGTTTTTCGGCCTGCGTCGATCGCGAACAGGCGGTCGGTTTCCGCGTCGTAGGCGAGGTGGCCGGGGTTGTCGACGCCGAGCGCTCCCGGACGCACACTCGTCCCCTCGTAATCGGCCTGACCGAGCACGCCGATTGCGGCGGCGCCGTTGCGAAGTTCGCTCTGCCTGATGTCGTAGATCAGGATGCGGTTGTTCTCGCCGTCGGAGACGAAGAGCCGCTGGCCGTTCTCGTCGACGGCAAAGCCCATCGGCAGGAAGTCCGACGCGATGCCGCGTCCCATGCGCACGCCGAAGTTGATGCCCGTGCGGCCGGCTTGGCGCGTCACGCTCTCGAAGTCCGCTTGGCCTATGACGACCGATGCCGCCATGCCGCTTTCGAGCGTGCCGGGCGCCACGTCGTAGACGAGGATCCGGTTGTGGTAGCCGTCGCCGACGAAGAGCCGCTTCGTCGACGCGTCGTAGGCGCCGCCGATCGGCACGGTCATGTTGCGTGCGGTCGGTTCGCCCATGAGGCTCGTATTGAGGTCCGGCTGGCCGAGCACCCAGCGGGCGTCGTAGTCGGCGATGCGGTTGAGTTCGTCGAGCTGCCAGACGACGACGCGGTGGTTGTACTCGTCGGGAACGAAGAGACGATGATCGACGCGGTCGAGCACGACGGCGCGCGCCGCGGCGAGCGAGCGGCCGTCGAGGCGGCCCTGCGCCATGCGGTTGTCGAAATCCGGTTCGCCGTCGGCGGTTTCGTGGCCGATGACGTCGACCGCCGGCATGCCGGTGGCCAGGTTGTCGGGCGAGATGTCGAAGACGACGACGCGGTTGCCGGCCGGATAGCCCTCCGAGATGTAGAGCTTCTGGGCTTCGGAGTTGATCGTGGCGCGCGGCATGGCGACCCGGGTTTGCGATACTGCAGGGTGCGTCGAGAACGCGTCGGGCTGGCCGATCACGGCGATGGCCGTGGCGGGTCCGCCGACCCGGTCCGGATGCGCGTCGTAGACCATGATGCGGTGCTCGAGGTCCTCGGCGATGAACAGGCGGTGGTTCACGTAGTCGTAGGCCAGCGACTCCGCTTCGAGCTCGTCGAGCGATTCGCGCGGCGCGCGGCTCATGAAGTCCGGCTGACCCATGACGGCGGCGGCGCTCTCGAACGCGTCGGGATTGTCGGGATCGGCGTCGAATATCAGCACGCGGTTGTTGCCGGCGTCGGAGACGAACAGGCGCTCGAACACGGGGTCCCAGGCGACGCTCGCCGGCCGCGTCAGGCCGGACGGGCCGATGCCGGGATCGCGGCTCTCGAAGTCGGGCTGGCCGATGACGTCGACTGCACGTGGATCGTTAGCCCCAATGTTGCAGAAATTTCCGGCTGAGGTGGAGTTGAGATAGGGCGAGATGGGCGTCACTGCTGGTATTGTTGAGATTGCGAACTTCGACAATGCCGAGCAGGAGGGGCCACATCTCGTGAGGTTAAGGAAAGCAGATTTGCAGCGCCGAATCAATGGTCAATTGACGCTGCG
>JAJDVG010000012.1 GCA_022826245.1 Gammaproteobacteria bacterium | reverse complement strand
ACGTCGATGCCGGTATCGAGCATGTCCACGGAGATGGCGATGTGCGGTGCCTTGTCCTTCTGCGAAAAGTCGTCGATCAGGCTCTGTGGATACTTGGCGTAGTTGTCGATGACACGGGCGAAGTGCCCGGCGTACTGCGGGTAGTGGTGGTTGAATCGTTCTTCGATGAACATCGCGTGCTCGTGATTGCGCGCGAAGATGATTGTCTTGGCGAGCCGGTCTCCGCCGTCGACCTTGTGGCCGTGTTCCATGAGATGTTGCAGCACCTTGTCGACCGTGTCCTTGTTGAACAGCCAATTGTTGATGGCGGCCGCATCGACCCTCTCCGGCAGCGCGCCACCATCCTGGTCGTCACCCCAATCGAGGCTTTCCCACTGTGCCTGCTCTTCCTCGCTGAGCGAGTCGTAGTCGATGCCTTCGCGCGGAAACCGGAGATCCACCTGCTGAACCTTCGGCGGTACGAGATAGCCGTCCGCCACCGCGGTGCCGAGTTCGTACGCGTCGGTGGGCACGCCCGGCTCCAGGTCGAAAAGTTCGTAGGTGTTCCGGTCGACCTGATCGCGAGGCGTTGCGGTCAGGCCCACCAGGAGCGAGTCGAAGTAACGAAAGATGGCCCCGTACTTCTGATAAACGGAACGGTGCGCCTCGTCGATGATGACGATATCGAAATGCCCTACCCCGAAGCGGGCCTCGTTGCCCGCCGTCTCGTTGATCAGCCCCATCATCGTCGGATAGGTGCAGACATAGACCCGGCCCGCCTTGTCCTTCTCGGTCACCAGGTTCACCGGGCTCGACTCCGGCAGGTGGGCCTTGAATGCCGCCACGGCTTGGTTCACCAGCGACACCCGATCCGCCAGAAACAGCGCCCGCTTCACCCAGCCCGCTCTTTGCAGGAGGTCGACCAGCGCGATCGCCACGCGGGTCTTGCCACTGCCGGTCGCCATCACCAGCAGCGCCTTGCGCCGCGCCTGTCCGAACTGCTCGCCGATGCTGCCGATGGCCCGCTTCTGGTAGTACCGCCCGGCGATGGCGTCCTTTACCTGCGTCACGTCCAGCGGCTCGCGGTGGGTTCGACGATGGAGCAGTGACGCCAGCTCATCCTTCTTGTAGAACCCGGCGACGAGTCGCGGCGCGTAGGCCTGGTCGTCCCAGAGGTAGGTCTTGTACCCGTTCGTGTAGAAGATGATCGGGCGCTGGCCGTGCATGGCCTCCAGGCAGTCCGCGTAGAGTTTGGCCTGCTGTTGACCAACTTTCGGATCGACGGTGGTTTTCTTCGCCTCCACCACCGCCAGCGACTTGCCGTCGTCGCCCCACAGAACGTAATCGGCGAAGCCGACCCCGGAGGTATTCGGCATGCCCGTGACTTCGTACTCACGGTCGTGTTCCCGGTCGAGCGGCCAGCCGGCACGCTGCAGGGCGAGGTCGATGATCAACCTGCGGGTCTTGCTCTCGTTCCAGTCACGGGTCTCGGGGACGGTCTCGTTCTCCGCCTTGATGGCGGCGAGCCGTTCGCGCAACGCCTCCAACTCGCCTTCGATCTCCTTGCGCGCGTCGTCGGCTGCGTCCAGTTGGTTCTTGAGGGTGTTCAGTTCTTCGACGCTGGCTGGCGCAGCGCCCGGTGTCGATGTAGGGACAAGGGACTCGTCGAAGGTTTTTCCGTCTAGGTTCTCCGCCCCTTTCCTCAAATAGGTGCGACCCGCCCAGTAGAGGACATGCGCCAGCTCGCGCACGACGCTCAGCGCATGGTCCGGCGTGGGCGTCTTGTTGCCGTGCACCGCCACGTTGCCCGCCTGCCGGATGTACTCTGCCTTCTGCCACACGACCTCGGGCACGACGGCGCGGAATGCAGGCTCGCTGAGGTAGGCGTCCAGGTTCGTAACCTTCGGAGGACTAAGAGCCTTTTCGACCCTGTAGACGCGCTTTACCAGACGCTCCAGCGCGTGCCGGGCATGGAAGCAGGAGGCCCGCGGGTCGCCATAGACGTGCCGCTCCGCGTAACTCGCGCTTTCCGCCGCATGCGGGAATTCCTGCTTCAGGAACGCGAAGTTGGCGGAGACTTCCATTGCGGCTCAGAGGTCTCCCTGGAAGGCACGGCATTGCAGGGACGCGAAAAGCGTGTCCAGTTCGGCGAGGTGGGCATGAAAGCTGGCCTTCTGGCGCTCGACGGATTCAACAACGGCAGCGAAGCGACTCTGGAGCTCGATCGGAGGCACCACCAACTCCACAGATGACAGAGCCTTCTGGTCAATTGTCGTCATTGTGGCGGTCTTCGATTTCGACTTCAGCAATGCGCGCATCGGAACTGATCGAAGTTGAAGATTGAGAAACATTGGGTTGACGACATCCGTCCTCGGCGAAACGCGTATAAGGTGGCACTCAAAGAGCGCTTCTTTCCGCTCGCCCAAGAAGACGTTGTTGTATGCGATACCGTCCAGCTTCAACGATGACCTACAAAACAAAAGATCCCCGGGAATAAGGCCATACTTCTCAATCTCGGTCTGACTGGCCTCAAGGCGTCGGGACTCGGATACGTCGATGCAGTTTCCCCGGAAGAGTTCCTCTACCCACACAACCGGCAAGCCAGAGTCTAGGCTATCAGAGTACTCGGGATTCCTTCGGAAGATTCCATTGTTGGGTTTCTTGGCGGCTAGGTCACCAAGCGATCTCACCTTCCATCCCATCGGATTGGCGACGGGATCGCCGAACATGTAGAGGAAGGTGGATTGGAGAAGGGCGTCGAGTTCGGCGAGGGCCTCGCGGCGCTTGGCCCGCAAGGTGTCCGCCGCATCCAGAATTCTCGAAATCCGCTTTTGCTCGGCCAGCGGTGGGAGGGGGATTTGGAAAGAAGCAAGCTGTTTCGGGCTCAGGCGAGGAAGATTTACGCCCGAGCATCGGCTTGTTGCCAAGTTCACGGTGTGCGGAGTCCGCAAGTAGTAGAACAAATAGTCTCGTGACACACCATCCTTGGGCAGGATGGGAATTATGTCCGTGCTGCACACGCCGGAGAACACTGGCCTGGCGATTTTCCGAAGATACGGCCTGAGCTTGCCATACAGAACATGACGGTCGGAAAACTGAAACTTGTTGCTCTTGAGCCTGGCTGAGCCAACGGTCTGAATGCAGTTGATTCCACCATCACCATCGAGATGTTCGAGTCCGACGTATGGAGTCGCTTCCTCGGTCTCCGAAGGATGGATCGATTGACGGTCAAGAATCGCGATGGATTCCAAAGTGCCGGTTGGCCACTTCATCTCAGCAGCCTTCTCAATTCCGAAAATCCCTTCGCGATCTCCGTCTCTAACGTAGCCAAGCGATCCATGATCACGACCGGTGGATCGTACTCCAATGCCTCGTATTCGATCTCCTTGTAGCGGTTGACAGACAAATCGTAGTCGTTGCCCGCGATCTCGGCCTTTGGCACAAGGAAACTTTGATCCGTCCGCTCCCGCTTACGCTCTTTCTCGCGATTCCGCCAGCGAGCGAGGATGTCGGCGAGGTCGCTGTTGTCCGGTTGCGGTGTGCGCTTGTCATCCAGAGAGTAACCGTCTTCCTGCATGTCGTAGAACCAGACGTTATCCGTGCCTCCAGAGTTCGTCTTGGTGAAAACCAGGATGGCGGTGGAGACCCCGGCGTAGGGTCTGAATACGCCGGAGGGCATGGAGACGACCGCGTCCAGCTTCTGCTCCTCGACCAGGATCTTGCGCAGGGTTCTGTGAGCCTTGCTCGACCCAAAGAGTACGCCGTCGGGTACGATGACGGCGGCGCGGCCCCCTGTCTGGAGCAGGCGAAGGAACAGGGCAAGAAACAGCAGCTCCGTCTTTTTCGTCTTGACGATCTGCTGGAGATCCTTGGCGGTGGACTCGTAGTCGAGACTGCCCGCAAACGGCGGATTGGCGAGGACGAGCGAATATCGTTCGGCGTCGTCCCCGGCTGCCGCCAGATCGGCCTGGGCCAGCGAGTCCCTGTAGCGGATGTCCGGATTCTCCACGCCATGCAGCAGCATGTTCATGCTGCCAATGCGAAGCATGGTGGTGTCGAAGTCGTAGCCGTGGAACGTGTCTTCGTTGAATCGGCGGCGGGTTTTCTCGTCCTTGTAGATGCGGTCGCCGTGGTGCTCGACGAGGTATTCGGAGGCAGCAACGAGGAAGCCCGCGGTGCCGCAAGCCGGGTCGCAGATGACGTCGTTCGGCGTCGGTGCGGTCATGTCCACCATCAGCTTGATGATGTGGCGCGGCGTGCGGAACTGTCCGTTCTGCCCGGCGGTCGCGATCTTGCCGAGCATGTATTCGTACAGATCGCCCTTGGTGTCGCGGTCGGCCATGTCGATGTCGTCGAGCTGGTCGACGACGCTGGCCAGCACCCGAGCCGTGGGCATCATGAAGATGGCGTCCTGCATGTGATGGGAGTAGGTGGATCTCTGGTCCGAGTCCCCCGTCTGGCCCATCGATTTGATGTAGGGGAACACCTTGTCGCGCACCGTCTCGAACATCTGCTCCGGCGCAAGCTCCTTGAAACGCGACCAACGCAGAGCGTCTTGGTGAGCGGCGAACACTGGCTCTTCGATCGGGTTTCCTGTTCGGGCAGCCTTACGCTCCTTGCGCGTGTGCAACTCGTCCAGCCCCTTGATGAAGAGCAGATAAGTAAGCTGCTCGATGACCGACAGCGGGTTCGAGATGCCGCCGGACCACATGGCGTTCCAGATTCGGTCGACCTTGGACTTCAGCTCACCGGTGATCATGATTTTTTCTCATCCGTCTTCTTCGAGTCGTCGATTTGCTTAGGCCTTGTGGTAGATGCCTTCTGCAGCGCGCCGAGCTTCGTTAGATCCTCGGAATGAAGTGGCTAAGGAATTTTCCGACAGTCCGCCAAATGTGGCTACGGTACCGGGGTTGCCGGTAGATTGGTAAGTGACCGAACGAACTACATGGAGACGACCGATGACCGCGAGAGCAGAGAGTACCAAGCTCAACGAGTTATTGCTGAAATTACCCGATGCGCTCGGCGACGTGTCGAAGGGCTGCCAGATCATTGGCTATCGTAGCGACACGTTCTATGAGGTGCGTCGAACGCAAATGATGGAGCCTCCGGTAAGTTCGGGCCGTTCAGGCGGCAGTTTCGATTGCTGCTTGATCTTCATTAGTGAGATGGCCCGGGAAAACCAGCGCCGCCATATCGAACAGATGCGCATCACGGTAGAGGCATATCTGTTCGATTACGCTTTGGATATGTGCGCAGCTTCCGGGTAGTTATCGTGATAGTCTTTCAGCGAACCGCTCCAACTGTTGTTAAATGCCATCGGGACGATCTTGAACTGGAGACAGTAGGTCTGGGCGCTCTTCAAACAGCGGAGTAGCGGGCGGTGGTTCCGTGTCAGCCAAGAAAGCCACCGCTCTATTGGTAGTTCTAAACGGGTGATTCTTCGGGTCGGCGAGGATCAAGTGTGCTACTTGCTGGGCAAGTTTACGGTCTGCGTCTCCGACGTTACTGTCCTTATCCCTGCCAGTCCGGAATACATGGTCGACCAGACCGCTTGACGGTGCCGCAGACAATATTCTTGAAATAAGCTCCGGTTCAGCTACCCGCGCAAAGCTTGCGTTTAGGAGGACAGTTGCTGCACCCTTCAGCGTTTTCACATCGTCCGTTTGACGGCAGACGCTCAAAATGCGACGTGTGTCGTTTACCATTAGTCGTCTACTTGGAAAGAAACTGCTGTCAATGTGTCGTCCGCAGAGAAACCGCAACATTTCTGGAATTCGCTCACGGCAGCACTCCACAAGTGGCCGAATCGATGCCTGCGGGATTGATATTTCTGCAAGCCAGTGGCAATGGGCCCTCTGCTCCTCAGAGATACCGCCATCGATCATTGCCCTAAATATTTTATGCAGTGCCCGCGGCTTGGATCCAGGCTCAAGCCGGACGGCCAAAGGGGTTGTAAGTGCGTATCTGTCAACAAAGTATCGGTGAGAGGAATATCTATCACCTATCCTATAGAAAGCACGTAACGCCGTCGAAACGTCAAAAACTAGTTCTCTTGGAAGAGCATCGTGGATCGGAAGCGATCGATTTTGCAGTGCAGCCAAAGCACACCGGCACGCTACCCAAGCCGAGATACCTGGGTCTGCTAGGTGATTTTTTATTGTGAGAAGAAAAGCCTCCGCGCTCTCTTGTATTTCGGGCTCGCGTCCACGCCTTAGGGATAAGATAACAGATGTCGATGCGTCAACTAGATTCCGCAAGCACTTTTCAAGCTCTGGTGCTAGCGGTTCGAAGTTCCCATCGTCCCACCGCAAGTCAAGTGACGGCAACGAGTCGTTGGCATCGCTTTCCGAAAGATCATCGTTAGTACCGCGGTAAGTGCGGATAAGTTGAACGTTCCTATGTAGCAGCCAGACTGCAGGCACATTATTATTTGGCAAACGCAGTGGTCCGTGCCAAGCGTGACTGAATTGGTGGCTCACGGCAAAGTGAACGATTAAGCTTTCAGGCACACCCACAGCGTACGCGATCTCAGGCACTTCACCACGGCGGCTTGCAGCAATCCAGAGCCGGCGAGCGACATCGTAAGGAGCGATACCTTCCCAATAGGTCTGGTTGCTACCTAGCTCTGAAAGTAGGCCATTGGAATAAGAGGCACACGATACGCGAACTAGACTGCGTGCCTCTCTAGATGAACCAGCAAACGCCAAAATGAGCTTTACGTAAGTCTGCTTCGAGAAGACGGCTGCAGCAAGTCGATAAATGTGGCCAAGGAGGTGCAGGTCGTTTGACTTCTTGAGATCCTCAGCGGCGCGATAGACCTGCCCAAGAACCTCTTCATCCCCGTGCGCACAACAGACCTCTGCCAATACTTCAATCAAAGCATCGGGTGTACGGTTGAAAACCAGCATGCTAGGATTTATCGATTCGAGGGCCAATCGCATTGCGTCCGCCTGCAGATATTGCGGCTGGCTGAAAATACCCTCTCGCAAGAGCTGAAGAACGATCGCATGCCCGTTCTGTTGCCACGGCCTTTTTACGGCTTGGTCGGCAGCTCGTGACCGTGATATGAGATCGGACTTTTCGTTAGGGCGCCTAAGGCCAGCCAAGAACAACGCGACTTCACGCCAATAATCGCGTGGAACCAATAGATCAAAGACGTCATGAGCCATTCCGTTAGGAAGCCGATTACTAATGAATGATGCCGCGAAATACTCTTGTATCGGCTGAACTTCGAAGCCATAGTGCGTCTCATGACCCTCTCCAGAAACTGCGGCGATTAAGCCGAAACGTTCTTCTCCCAAAGCGAAGTAGTCTTCTGCGAGTGCCTTGGGGTGCCCATCATTTGAAAGCCACTGCCCTGCCATATCGATAATCTCACTACGGCTAAGCGAACGCCGGCCTTGAGCAGCTTCTGTAGAACCGTGAAGCCGAAATCCGAGAAACGCGTGTAGACCTTCGATCAATTCGCGATGGGCGCGTAGTTTTGGACTCTTCAGCACGTCCCTATCAATGACTTTCTGGAAATACTCTTGGTAAAGGTCGGCTCGGCGGTCCGGAAATGCCTCATCCTTGAGCTGAATGAATTGAAGGAGCACCGACAATTGCATCGGATTCCGCGCGAGCGCTTCAACATGAGGTTCTTGTCGCCTACCGTTGAAGGACTGACGGATGCGTTGCTGCTCGTCGTTGTTCGCGATTTGAGTGTGGAGCCAGCGATCGACGTAGTCGTTGATTCGGTGCTGACTCAATGGAAGAAGGCCGACTCGAGTAAATCCATCAAGCTTATCCCATCGGCCAAAGACGGCCGGAGGGCGAGTTGTCAGCACGACACGAAGGCTTACATGTAGGTCCTGTTCAAACCGGTCCATCGTTTCGAGTATTGCATCAAGTACTCTATCTCTCAGCGGGTCGTTACCTACTTCATCTAGCCCATCGAGAATGAGAATAACGGAGCTCCTTTCGACAAGTTGATGGATGTCTTCCGCAGCGATGGTCGTGCCACCGGAATCTCGACCAAGCTGAAGAGCGATAAATTGATCGAGTGATCCGTCTGTGTTGTCTGACAGCCACTCGGAGAAGTGCCTCAGTTCCAAACGTATCGGAAGTCGCATCTTACAATGCTGGATCCATGTTTCATCGCGATTGGCGCAATCGTTGGTGCCGAGAAGCTTCTCACGATAGACTTGGGCAACCATTTGCGTAATTGTTGATTTCCCTTGTCCAGGTCCGCCTTCGAGGAGTATTCTCGGAATTTCGAGGTCGTCATCGAGAAGGAAACGAAGGGCGGAATCCCTGACGTTTCGCATCCGAAACGTACCCATGTCATCGAAAATGTAATCATTTCCGACCAATCGGCGCACGTAAACTGATGGTGGATCACGAAATGATTCGTCAGATTCGTTCCGCAACTCATAGTCAAGATCGACAAATAGGTCCAAAAGCCGATGTTCCAACTCGACTTGTCGGAATTTCACAATCCCGTCACGACGAAATTGTTGGGTCACGGCGAGCCGGAGAGTTCTTGCCAGGCCTGTTTCGTCGCCCTTCGCCGCTCGCCCGAGTAGTGGGGGTACGCCGCCGGCAAAGAGTTCCGGGAACGAGTGCCAAAGGTTAGGGGACCAATCTAGGGCTGTAGTAATTCTCTCCCCCCACCAGACATCAGCGTACAGTCGATCGCGGTTCGTAAGTAGATTCGAGCGGACTTCATCTAGTGTACGAAGTGCGTCTCGGCTCGCGGATACGTTGGTAACGAGGAAGAAGTAGTTGACGTTACGCCGGTCACGGCGCTTAAGAACATCTTGAGTCAAAGCGTTCCGAAATTCACGGACGACAGTGGTGCGTATGTCGGCGAGGCGTTGCTCACCAGTGCGATGGTATTTGGCTTGAAACAGATAGCGACCCGGGCGCGGTGGTTCGATAAGCGGATTAGACTGCGGGGACTTACCTCCAGTATGTTGAAAAATCATGTACGGATTGTCAGTCCCTGCCTCTCCGTCGGATCCATCATCTTTTCCTTGGAGAGGCGTAAGACGTGCATCTTCGCCGAATCGCGCCGTGAGTATCGCGTTTACGAGACGCTGAAACTGGTTTGGGTCGCGAAGTTGATTGAGATCGTATTGCACTCTAGCCTCTCACTGGTGAACTATGGTCTAAATACGTCGATTCTGGTGCGGCAAATATTTTATCGGGACCTACCATTTGCGACACTTAACGTGGTCTCCCACATGCACGGAACCAATATTAGTCATGGCGCATTGTCCCCATCATTTGGGTCACTCAGTCTTGCGCTGGCAGGCGGAGTCACTGTCCAGAGTTGTCTGATCTGATTCGTCTGCAATGTCAAACGCTCCTAGCTTCCTTGCATGTAGCGTTGAACTTAGTGCCGTACCAGAACGAGCGTTGCGAGACACTGGGGTAATGACTCTTGTTTAACGCAGCGTACATGACTTAGTAGCAAACGCATGCGTCAATGCATCGTCCAGTGTTACTCGCGGCGTGTGCCTAATCTGAGTGAGGCTCATATGTGCATCAGCCGATTGGGCTGAACGAAGACGGCTCTCCACATTGGCAGACGGAAATTACCTCGGAGCATCTAGCAGTTTCCAAACAAAATGTACAATTATTGCTCTATTCTATATCAAAAAACTTCAGATTTGTGTATATGATTCATGCGCTTATAAGTATCAAATAGCGTAATCGCGATGATTTACTTGCTTCGGCGGCTCACTCTTTACGAGTTCGCGCGAAGATTTCGGTACCTGTGCGATCCCTTACCGCTGACGCCGTTCGTTCGAACCGAGAGGTTCTCATCGAGCGTCCGGCTCGACCGATCTCCAGACTAGGCGCTTCGCTTGCAACTCCAATCCTTTCCAGAGGCTGGCTGAGACGCCCGTCAGCCAACAACCACCACTGCCTCATGCCCCACCCCAAAATTCACCGACCTTGCAATATTACAAAGCTCCCCAGCCCGCTCATGCAGCCCTTCCGCCTTGCCCACATCGCTCCCCGCCGCAACCGTCACCCGCGGCCTCAGCGTAACCTCCGTAAACCGCCCCGAACCATCCCGCGCCATCTCCATCACGCCTTCCGCATGGTCCTCATATTCCGTAACCACGATCCGGTTCACGGCGCACAAGTGCAGGTACCACAGCATGTGGCAGGCCGAGAGCGCGGCCAGCAGCAGGTCCTCGGGGTTGTGGCGGGTGGCGTCGCCGAGGTAGTTCGGGTCTGACGATCCCTTGATGACCGGTTTGCCTTCGATCGCCACGTCGTAGTCGCGCGTGTACGCTTTGTAGCCGCTCGTGCCCTCGCCCTGGTTGCCGGTCCAGGTCAGTTTCGCCGTGTACGTATGTGCCGTCATCTATCGTCCTCGAGTCCTTTCCGTGACTGACGCCGCCGACTACCGCCCCGCGGGCCTCTCCGTGACCGAGTCGGCCACTGCCGGGTAGATCGGCGGACGATCGTCCGGTTCGATCTCTGGGCCGGTGGCGCCGTCGTAGTTCGCAGGCGGCGGCGTGCCGCCCAGCACGGGAGCGACCCTGATGGTCGCGAGATAGGCCAGCATGCGCGCCGTTCGCTCGGGTTCGCTGGCCGCCAGATCGCTGGTCTCGAACGGATCGTCGAGCAGATTGAAGAGCTCGACCGAGAATTCCCCGGGTGTGTCCGGCGCCGGGCGGAGCGAGCGGATCAGTTTCCACCCGTCTTCGATCACCGCCATTCTCGGGCCGGTCGGGGAGGCGGAGGTGATGACGATGGGCTCGTCGCGCTGCGGCTCGACGGCGCGTTCGATCGTGGGCCACAGGTCGATCCCGGCAAGATCGCTGTCGTCGACGCCCGGGTGCCCCGCCAGCGACAGCAGGGTCGGCAGCCAGTCGTAAACGGTGGCAACGGCGCTCACCGACCGGCCGCCTTCCAGGCGCGCGGGCCAGTGCAGCAGGGCAGGCACGCGGATACCGCCCTCGTAGAGCGACATCTTGTTGCCTCGCAAGGGTGCGTTTACCGATCCGGCCATGAGTTGGCCGCCGTTGTCGCTCACGAAAACGATCAGCGTGTTGTCGCTGTCCGGCCGGTCCGCGACGGCGGCGAGCACGTCGGCGATCGCGGAGTCCATCTCCGTCATCATGGCGGCGAGACGGCGGCGGTTGAAGTCGGCGATGTCGGCATAGGCCTGCACGGATTCCTCGGGCGCCTGCAGGGGCGTATGCGGGGCCGTGAACGACAGGTGCATGAACCAGGGCGCATCGCTGTCGTAGCTCTCGATCAGTTCGACGGCCTCGTCCCTGAGCAGGTGGGTGACGTAACCGTCCTCGTCGAGCGCTTCGCCGTTGCGTTCCCAGTCCGGCACGCGGTTGAGCGCGTGCGTGTAGTAATTGATTTCGCCGCTGTTGGTGCCGTAGAAGTGGTCGTAGCCGCGGTTGAGGGGATGCTGGTCGCGGTAGTTGTGGCCCAGGTGCCATTTGCCGACCAGCCAGGTGGTGTAGCCCGCTTCCTTGAGATATTGGGGCAGGGTGGGTTCTTCCGGCGGCAGCCCGAAATCCTCCCAGGGCGCGATCGGCACGATCATCCCCAGATTCACCGCCCGTTTGCCGCTGTAGAACGCGGCTCGGGTCGGCGTACAGCTTGGGTGGGTGTAATAGCGCTCGAGCCTGACGCCCTCCGCCGCGAGACGGTCGATCGTCGGCGTCCTGATCTCCGCGCCGTTGTAGCCGACGTCGCCCCAGCCGAGGTCGTCGGCCATGATCAGGAGGATGTTGGGGCGCTCCTGGGCGGTGGCGGTCCAGGCGGTGAGGCTCAGCACCGCCGCAAGGGCGACGCGCGTCAATAATCGAGCATTCATGAGATCGCCTTGACCATCTTCCCGGCACTGCCGTTGACGTGGTTCTTCTACTGGAAGCGCGGCGAAAAGTCGAGCCGATCCGTATGTTCGGTCTTGCTGTCGCGACGCGCGGAGCGAGGTCAGGCGATCGTATCCGCCGCGAGCAGCGACCAGGCCAGCTCCCTCGCTTCCTTCTGAGTCTCCACGATTCGGACATCGGGGATCCGGTCGAGGAAGCCGAAGGCGAAGAGGGGCATGCGGATGCGGTCGGTCACGCCGAAAACGACGATCTCGGTGCCGGTCTGTTTCGCGCGATCCGCGAGCAGGGCGAGCAGGTGCGATGCGCTGTCATCGAAATGCGTGGCTTCGGAAAGGTCGAAGATCACGACTTCGTGATCTCGGATGTCGTCGCTGATCATGCGCGTCAGCTTGCGCGATGAAGACACGGTGAAGGAGCCGCGAAAGGCCAGGTACCCGACTCGCGCCGACCAGGTGTCGGCGTCGACGCCGAAAGTCGAGTCGAGCAGCGGGGTCGAGATCACGCTGTCCTGTTCCAATCTTTCCAGATGCGTGGCGCTGACGATGTTCGCGGCGATGACGCCGAAGACGATGGCGAAGAGCGGATCCACGAAGATGGTCACGCCCATGATGAGCAGCATGACGGTGGAGTGTCGGGGATCCATGCTCGGCACCTTCCGCAGGAACGGAAAATCGATGAGCTTCCAGCCGACGACGATGACGATGGCAGACAGCGCCGCAAGCGGAATCGGTGCGACGTAGGCGCCAAAGCCCAGGATCAGCGCCACGATGATGACCAGGCAGATGATGCCCGCGACGACGGTTTTCCCGCCGAAGCGGCGCGAGGTCATGGTCGCGATGGTCCCGCTGCCCGGCATGACGCCGACGATCCCGGCCGCGAGGTTCCCGAGGCCGAGCCCGAACAGCTCGCGGTTCGGGTTGTGCTGGGCCCCGGTGAAGCTGTCGGCGATGAGCGACCACATCAGCGTGTAGATCGAGCTGATGAGCGCGACGAGCACCGCCGGGCCCACGGCTTGCGGCAGGAATTCGAGCGACGGCATCTCGAGCACCGGGACCGGCAGCCCCACCGGGACCGGGCCAAGCTGCTCGACGCCCGGGATGTACAACGACATGACCCAGCCGATCGCGATGACCGCGAGCGCCGGCGGCAGGTATCTGCCCGCCCTGGCCGGCCACGCGGCAAGCAGGACGAGGCAGACGGCGGCGACGGCAAGGTCGTCCATGCCCAGTCGCAGCAGGTTCGTCGCCTGCGTCCAGAGGAGCAGCACGCCGATGCCCGACATGAACCCGATCAGCACGATCTGCGGCATGTACGACACGAAGCGGCCGACCCCGGCAAGGCCGAGGCTGATCTGGATGGCGCCGGCCATGACGATGATGACGGCCAGTTCCGGCAGGCTGAACCCGTTGCCGGTAAGGAGCGTCGCCGTGATGACCGCGAGGGCGGCACTCGGGCCGCTTACGAGAGCGCGTGTACCGCCGAAGACCGCAGAGATGATCCCGACGAAACAACCGCACCAGAGCCCCGCCAGAGGCCCCATGCCGGAGATGACGCCAAGCGCCATGGCGGTCGGCACAAACGACGCCGTGAGCGTGATACCCGCCCGGAGGTCTGCCCAGAAGGTGGCACGTTCGTAAGGCGGCCTCTGTTCGTTGCGCAGACCGCTCAGCATTCGCGACCTTCCATTGTCCCGGGATGCGCGAGGAAGCTACTTGCCGCGCCAACGCCAGCGCAGTGGTTTCTCGCCCTTCCAGACGACTACGGCCACAAGGGCTAACGTAGATATCGCGACAAGGGGCCAACGATAGTCCGTTGACGCAACGATCAGCGTGCTGATGAGCAGCATGAGGTATGCAAACACAGCCAACCAGCCTTGCCATGTGATCGGCAATGTCCAGCCCAAACCGTAGGATTTGGCTGCAAACCAGTAAGTTCTTTCGTGTTCGGACATGTTGCCTCCCATTCCAGGCGCCATTTTACAAAGTGGGCGCGATGATAAGCCGCGTCCTTCAGTTACAATGGTCGATGCGGCATATCGTAGGTTGCGTTCTGCGACCTCATGCCGCCGATAAGTAGAGCGCGACAAACGCGCCGGGAGGACGAACGATGAGACGACTGCTCCATTTGCCGTACTTTTTCTGCCTGATTGCCATGGCCTTCGCCTTGCCAACCGCCTCATGGGCTCAGGAAGGTGAAGCCGCGGAAGCCGAAGAGGCCGGCCAGGTCGAGGAAGCCGCGGAGGAAGCTCCGGCCGAGGAAGGTGCGGACGAGTCGTCGGACGACGGTGACGAGGGCGGCGAAGAGTCAGCCGACGAAGGCGGGGACGAGTCAGCCGAATAACAGTTCGGCGACGCCGATGAGCTGACCCGGCGCGACCCGCTTATCTTCGATGAGCCGGGTCAGTTACCCTTCGTCCAGACTTGCGGGCAATTTAGCGCGCACGGACGCGAGGGAGTCATGCGGAAACCTGAAACCAGCGCCCTGGATGCACGCCGGCATCGCGGTGTCCCCGTTCCTCACGACCATTGAGCGCTGTGGACTGAGGTACACGTTCCGGGGTTCAATGGAAAAGACGCTCGAATCCCCGGGATCGCAGGAGACTTAAATGAAAAAGTACGCCTTGATCGCAACCCTGGCCTGTGTCGGCATAGGCAGTATGGCCATCTACGCCCAGCAGGGCCGGATGGCGCAGATCGTGCCGCCGCAGGCGACGGTGCACAGGGAGGCAGACATCCCGGTAAACAATCTCGGCGATCTGATTCAGGTCAAGGGCGTGAGGGCGCAGACCGTTCTGCTATCGCAGACATACCTTCAGGAAGGCGCAATGTCACCGCACCACAATCATCCCGAGGAAGAACTGCTCGTCGTCATCAGCGGTCGATTGCGGGCGATGACCTCCGACGGCGATGTCATTATGGAGCCGGGGGACGTGTTCGTTATCGAATCCTATGCAGAGCACCAGGTTGTGGCGCTGGAAGATACCTATATGGTCGAAGCCTTTGGCCCCGGCAGGGTGGTAGGCGCTCAGTGATCTGACGTGCGGCGCCGCGAAACTGAAAGAGGCTGTCCGCGACCGGTGCGACGGCCGTAATGGAAGCGCTGGCCGATCTGCGCTTGCGTCCCGAAGCTGCGGAACGCCGGTTGTCTACTGCTTGGTGAAGCTCCTGACGATCGCATCGGTATGCGCGTCGACGAGATCCTCGATCGGCATGCCGGAAAAGTGCTCGCTCTCTTTCGCGACGATGATGCGGTGCAGGATGGCGCCCTGAAATACGTAGCGGAAATCGTCGACGGGCATCTGCGCGATGACGCCGGTGTCCTGTAGCTGGGTCAGTAGTCGATCAGTCAGAGTGCGGTATCGCGTCACCTGCTGTTCGAGGAGCCGTTGATAGCGGTCCGAGTTCTTCTCGGCCGAGCGGTTGATCAGGGCCTCGTGGTAGTGAATGCAAGGGATGTCCGGGGAGGCGATCGTAAACTCGACGATCGTCTTTACGCAGTGCCGGAACTGCTCTCGCGGGTCGGGAAGATCGCTTGCGACGCTCAATGCCTCATGGAATTCCTGGAAATCGTCGAAACGCGCCTCGAGTGCCGCGTTCCACAGATCCTGTTTCGATCCGAAGTGGTGGCCGATGAGCTGGTGATTGATTCCGGCCTCGTCAGCGATGGTGCGTAAGGAGACGCCTTCGAAGCCGTGGCGCGCGAAGGCCTTCAGCGCAGCTTCAAGGATTCGCTTTCGCGTCGAGGGGCCGTCGCGGAACACGGCTGCGGATTTCGAACGAACGGCGGGCTGGGTCAAGGACTCTTCCTGTTCGAGACAATCTAACAATCAGTACTTTAGACAATTATAACGCGATGCTTGTCCAGCCTGCGCGCAAGTTCGAAGCACTCTAAACGTCGAGCTCAATTACATTGGCGCAGATCGGGTTCAGTTCCTCAATGCCGTCCGCGTGCAGCATCAGACTGCCGCCAGTGTTCACGAATGTACGCTCGAACGCTGCATTGGGCTCGATCTGAAAGGCCATGCCCGCTTCGAGAATCAGGTCGCCCCGATCCACGCCGAGTTCGCGCAACTCCCCGCCGGCGAATCGTTCGCGCACACCGGGATAGCCGCGCGGCCCCGTGATCCCTTCGGTAATTATAGTCACGCTTTCCGTCGGGTTCAGCGTGTGAATCAGTGGGCTCATCTGCCACGCGCCGGCGCGTCGCAGCGGTTCCGCCATCGCTTCGCCAAGCTCGCTGAACACCATCCCGGGACGTATGGCGTCGAGGCAGACGTCGTAGGACTCGCGGCAGATCTCGGCGAGCTCGCGCTTCTTGTCCGACATCGGCCCGACGGAAACGGAAATGCAGATCTGTGAGTTCAGCGATCCGCAGTTCACCATGAACTCGCCCACGATCAGGTCGCCACGCTGGATCTCCGGCGGACGGATTCCACGCCTGAGCCAGGGAATCTCGCGACCGCCGTCCGGGCCGCCGCCGGTCCACAGGTGCACCATTTCCACACCGTAGCGGGAAGGCTCGGTGTAGGCCGCAGCCTTGACGTCGGCCAGTGTGTTACCCGGCACGCAGGCATCGCGAAACAGCTCGCAGGCGAGCTCCGCCGCGGCCGCCGCCTTGCGGAACATGGCCGTTTCCTCGTCGTTCTTGACGAGCCACAACTGCATGAATTCATCCCAAAGCTCAACGAACTCGAGCCCCGGGTGTTGCTGCTGCAAGGCGTTGGCGAGCCCGCCCGGGCGCCAGTTGCCGGTGCGGCGCTGCATGTGGCCTGCGGCTTGAATGCCGAACGTGCCGATTCGCGCGTTCTGCAGATTCTTTTCCTCGATGGCCGCGGCGAGCTGTGGGGGCGTGCCCTGCGCGGAGCGGTAATCTCTGACCCAGGTCTCGATACCGGCTTCCTCGCCTTTCATGATGGCCTCGGCGTCCATGGCGCCGCTGCCATAGACGGAGAAGGCGATCGGCTCGTCATCGATCGGAAACAACAGCGTCGTGTTCGGTATCTCCGACAAATAGCGGGATGCCTGGCCATTCATGATCAGCATCGCGTCGACGTTGTTGTCCGCCATCATCGAACGGATGCGGCCCCACCGCCAATCTTTCGTGGCGCTCGTGAGCGTCGGCCAGGTGTTCAGCAGGCTGCGATCGGCCTTGAGTATCGCTTGCGCCCGGGCGTCCATCATCGCGTTGGCGCCAAGCGCGCCGGCGGCAACACCGCCCGCGGCATACTTCAGGAAGTCGCGTCGGCGCAGCTCCGAATCGGCATCGCCGCGAATCTGTTCTGGTTTCATGATTGACTCCGTACAGTCGAAGTTGTCGGCTGCGATCAGTCCGTGGCGAAACAGTAGAAGAGACCCGATCCACCCGTGCGTACCAGTTCCGGCTGGCTGCAGCCGGCCGAGGGATGGGCCGAATTCCACGACGAGAACACCCCGGGCTGCAGCGTGCGCCGGTCGTGATGACCGAGCATCGCACTGCCTTCATCGCTCGACGTCCAGTTGTTGCAGGTGCGGTCTTCGCCGAGGGGGAAGGCCGTGCCGTCTTCCCTTGAACCGGTCAATATGTCGTGTTCCGCCGGGATTTCCTCGAGTTCGGGGGAGAGCGTGTTGCCTTCCTCGTCGAGATTGGCGTAGGGCACTCTGACGCCGTTCTGGTCGATGGCCGATGCATGGTTGACGTTGACGTCGACCTCGTGAAGGCTGTCGACATCCATAGCGATCAACACACCTTCGGCGTTGTGCCACGGCCCTGTCCCGATGCGGTGCCGTGCGTGAACGGGATCGTTGCCCTGAGTGCTCAGGTAGGCGGCCCAGGTGCGGTTCCCGAATCCGGCGGCGTCGGCGAGTGCCTGGCAATGGGCATCGGCCCCCTCGATGCCGCCGAGGTCGGCGCCGTTACCGAGCCCTTCGCTCGTAACGAAAAAACTCATCGTCTGTGCCATGGCGATCGGCCCGGCCAGCAGCGATACGGCGGCGATCAGGCCGGTTCCGAGGTGTTTTTGATGGCGCATTGTGCCTCCTGGACCCTTGGTCATTGCTCGTGAAATGGGCGCCAACTGCTCCGCTCGATTCGTGTCTGCCCGATCCTGTGCGGCGCTGCGGGCGAGGAAAATGTGAACCGTAGAAATCTAGTGATTAACTTTACGAGTGTCAAGTTGTATACTCGATCCGGACGGTCTGTCTACGGTGTGCCGGCAGGGCTTTACCGGATCGGGTCTGACTGAACCAGTGAGAGGGGATAAAGTACGGCGATGAGCGATTTGCTTGACAGACGCCAGTTTCTGGCGAAGAGCGCGGCATCGGTGTCGGTGCCGATACTTGCACATCCCCTCGCTGCCGCGGCCGGACAGGTCCGGCTCTCGTTCGACATCATCGTGGTGGACGAGAGGATCGGCGCTAACGAAGGCCTGTCGCGGGTCGCTCGCGCGTCGGGAGCGCAGTGCCTTTCGATTCGTGGAGACCTGCCGAGGGTCTGGTTCGATTCGTTGCGCGGCGCCTGTCTCGACAGATCAACCGTCATTGCCGGGTTCACCTCGGATCTCGACTCAGAAGTCATGCGCGCGTTCGCCCGTGATGTCGGCTACCGGCAGGTCGGGCGGCTCGACATCTCGATCGATGGTGAAACAGGGCGCGAGACGGTTCGTCGGTCGATGTACTCGTCGCTGCCGTCGGAATTTGCCTTGGCGAGCGAACTTGAAAACCTCGTCGATCTCTACTTGACGAGCAGTCCGTGGCAAGCGTCCCGCGTGGCACCGGGACCGACGAGCGATCGGCACGGCCCGACCCAACTTGCCGCCTGGGTTATCGCGCCGATTCGCGCCTGACCCCCCGGAACGCTTGATTCAGCTTCATACGGCACACCTCGTAACAAAGTCGAACTCCGCAACAGAAGCGAACACCTCAGCAAAGGATCAGAACAATGCCGCTACCCGCAGGACTCTCGCAACAGGATTTTGACGGCGCGATTGCCGAGCTGCGCGAGGTGGTCGGAGAAGACTGGGTGTTCACCAGCGATGCCCATATCGAAACCTACCGCGACCCGTACTCGCCGCTGCAGGGAACAGACGACGAACCGATCCCTTCAGCGGCCGTGGCGCCGCACACCGTCGAGCACGTGCAGGGCGTGCTGCGCGTCGCGAACGACTACGGGATTCCAACCTGGGCGTTCTCGACGGGCAAGAATTTCGGTTACGGCGGTACGGAAACGCGCGTTGCCGGGTCGCTCATCATCGATCTGAAACGCATGAACCGCATCCTGGAACTGAACGAGACGAACGCCACGGCCATCGTCGAACCCGGGGTCAGCCAGTACGAGCTTTGGCAGGAAATCCAGCGCCGCGGACTCAGGCTCTGGGTCGACGGGCCTTCGCCGGCTTACTCGAGCATCGTTGCCATCGGTCTGGAACGAGGCGTCGGCTACGGCCTCAACGGCGATCGCTACCGGGCGCTGAGCGGTCTGGAGGTCGTGCTGCCGACGGGTGAAGTCATCCGGACCGGCATGGCAGCGGTGGAGGGTTCGGGCGCCTGGGCCCAGTATCCCTACGGCCTGGGTCCGCACGTACAGGGGATGTTCTCGCAATCGAACTACGGCATCGTCACGAAGGTCGGTGTACGCCTGATCCCGCATCCGCCGGCTTTTCGTTCGAGCTTGGTCATCGCCCCGAACAACGAAGACATCGTGCCGATGATCGACACGCTCAGAAAACTCAGGCTCGGCGGCGCCATCAACAACGCCGTAAGTCTCGGCCCACACGTTCCGGGACGCGATCCATGGGCCCAGGCGCCGATAGCTGCCCCAATGGGCGGGCCACCGGGTGCTCCGGGTGGACCGGGCGGTCCTGGCGGCGGACCCCCGCGGCTGCCGGGCTGGAGCTTTCGCCTCGGGCTCTACGGATACGACCGCGTCGTCGAGGCGAACTGGGAAGAGATTCAGGACGAATTCAACGCGGCAATTCCGGGCGCGAACTACGAAACCGAGAAGTTCCTTGCGCCTTACGATGACCAGGACAACTGGGAGAGCCGCCACAAGATGCTCGCCGGCATTCCCTCGTTTCAGGAGACGCCGCTCTGGAACCACGGGGGCGCGTTCATCTCGATGGTCCTGCCGTTTGACGGGCAGGCTTACTGGGAGTTTCGCGAAGTCTACGACCGGGTTTACCGGCAATACGGCCGGCGCTACATCGGCGGCGCACTGCACAACCACTCGCCTTGGGGCCTGATCGCGCTCGGTGCTGCGCCGGTCGTCCGCGACGATCCGGAAGCGAACGCCCGCTCGATGGAAATGGCGAGAATGCTGATCGAAGAGGCCGGCAAGCTCGGCTATGGCGAGTATCGCGCACCGACACCGTTCGCCGATGAGGCCGCCGCCGCTTATGCCTGGAACGATCACGCCTTGATGCGCTTTTTCGAAACGCTCAAGGACACCCTGGATCCCAATGGCATCCTGGCGCCGGGCAAGAGCGGCATCTGGCCGAGTCGCTACCGGGAGGATCGGGCATGAGCAGGACTACCGCAATCGCTTCACTGCTGATCCTGCCGTTCGCGTATGGCGGCGCAGCGGCCCAGGACTCGGCACTCGAACTGGGCGAAAGGATCTATGTCGACAAGTGCGAGTACTGCCATGGCGATGGCGTGCAGAAGGGCGGAACGTTCATGCTCGAGGCGCGATACGAGGGTGAATTGCCCGCGTTGCTGACCGAGCGCACGAATCTCACACCGGAGTACATCACTGCCACTCTGCGCACCTGGACGAACGGCATGGCGCCGTTTCGACCGACTGAGATCTCCGACTCGGAGCTCGAAGCCCTTGTCGCCTATCTGACTCGCAACAACGAATGACAGGGACACGCGCAGCACGGGTTCTCCCTGCAGCCGTTGTCCCTCTCTGGATGGCATGTAGCTCGAGCAGCGACGGGAACGCCGAGTTATTGGCAGCAACGGCGGCGATGGCAGACACAACCGTGTCGTGATGCGAGCGCGAACGCGCTGGTCCAATCAAAAGCATCGGGGGAAGAGCATGTTTCAACGAAGTCTGACTTGGCGACTGGTTCCTGTCCTTTCGGCGACCGTGCTCGCCGCCTGTGGACAGTCCGCATCGGATTCGGGCGGCGCGGTGAGCATCGACGTGAGCGATATCGACGCGTTGCTCGCCCGCGGCGAAGAGATTTATGGCGGACGCGGCGAGTGCTGGGACTGTCACGGCAATTCGGGCGAAGGCGTTACCGGGCCGTCGCTCAGGCATGCGCCGAGCGCATTCGACATCCTGTACCAGCTCAACACGAACCCTGAAATGGGCGATGTTGCAGACTCGCTCAACGCGACAAGCGAAGATCTGGTTGCGACCGCGGCCTATATCCGCACACTCGCGAACCTCGACGTCAACGCGGGCATCGTCGACGAGCTTGTCGCTTCGCTGGCCAGCGCGCGCGACTACAGCTTTTACGCATCGACCGACAACTTCGTGATTTCCGCACGCGATGAACTCGTCCTGCAGATCGAAGAGTTCGACACCGTGCTCGCGGGCTGGGAACGCAAGTCCTCACCCGGCAACATCATGCGCAGCTACGAGATTCGTTCGGCGCGAACCTACGATGCAGGCGAGCCGAAATTTACGCCGGAAGCCGGCAAGGTCTATTTCTACGAAGCAACCGGCGCCGGGTATCCGGCAGGGATCGACTTTCCCAACGCAGGCCGGTTCGACGCAGGCTCGACGCACGTCGTGGTCGGGGATGCGGCGACAAAGGAAGTCATCGCGTATCACCGGTTTCCGGATGAAATGCGCACGTCGATTCATTCGACGGCAGTCACGCCTGACGGACGCTACGTCTATGTGGCCGGCCCTCGTCCGTCATTTGCCGGAGCTGCGGATCGTCCTATCGGCAACCCCACGCCGGGAGGATCTCGGCTCGATTCACCGGCATCGCTGATCAAGGCGGATGCGATCACGCTGCAGCCGGTCGAGCAGCTCGCGATTGGCGGGCGCATGCACCATGCGCAGATCTTTCAGGATCGCTACATGCTCGTCGACACGTTCGCACGTGACGTAGACGGGCTCGACGTTTTCCTGATGGATCCCGAAACCGACGAGGTTATCGGCGGTGTACGTGACGAGGAACTCGGCGGTGTTTCGTACACCTCGTTCACCGACAACGAGTTCATCTACATCCTGATGCAGCCCGGCGGATATGGGGCTTCGTCAATCTCCGCCTATATCGCCGCCTCGCAGTACAACACCGGTCGCTACGCGACGATGCGCCCGTTCTGGGTGGCGAAGGTCGATCCGGGAACCTGGCAAGTCGTCCAGGAATATCCTTACCCGGGCTTTCGCGCCAACTGGATTGTCGTCGACTCGGCTCAGGAGTTCATGTACGTCCCCGTCGGCGCGAACTCCTACCTGAACAAGATCAATCTCGAGACCGGCGAGATCGCCTGGACGACGCCTACCGGCATCGGTCCGTATGGCGCAAGCCTCAATGCGGACGAAACTGAGATCTGGGTTGCCGACAAGGGCGAGACGACCGGCATGTTCGGCCGCACGATGACCGTCATCAATACCGAGCGCGGCCGGGCGATCGAGACCGTCTTTTCCGGCTACCAGGTCGATCACGTGCTGCTGGCGCCGAACGGGCGCGAGATGTGGGGCACGAGCAATGCCGATGGCCGTATCTATGTGTTCGATACGGAGGAGCGCGTTCAGACACACGCGATCGACATGCCGAATTTCGGTGACGCCCACGGTCTCGTATTCGTCTGGTATGACGACGACCTCGTGCCGCATGTCGTGCGCGACCAGGGCGGCTTCCACGGCGGGATCAACCCGGCTCTGGGAAGCGTCCTTGAGTTTTAGGCGCCGACATCGCCACTGTTCATGGTCCGGCAACGAGACGACTAAATTGTTTGCCGTAGTAATCCCTGTTCTCACTGGATAACGGAGGTCAGCCACATGCCACTCCCACCGGGTCTAACGGAGTCCGATTTTTCCGATCTTCTTGAGGAATTCAGGCAGGCGGTCGGCAGCGAGTACGTCTATTCAAGTGATGAGCACCTTGAGGGCTATCGCGATGGCGTGTCGCCGCTGTACCAAACCGATGAGGAACCCGTGCCGTCCGCGGCGGTGGCGCCGGCGAACGTCGAGGAAGTTCAGCAAGTCGTTCAGATCGCCAATCGCTACCGGGTCCCGTTCTGGGTGAACTCGACCGGCAAGAACTTCGGTTACGGCGGCCCCGCCGGCGTGGTCAACGGCACGGTAAATCTGGACCTGAAGCGCATGAATCGCATCCTCGAGGTCAACGAGGCGAACGCGTACGCCCTCGTCGAGCCCGGGGTCAGTTTCTTCGAGATGTACCGCTACCTGCGCGAACGAAACATCAAGCTGTGGCTGGATGTGCCGAGTCCGGGCTGGGGCAGCATCATCGGCAACACGATCGAATACGGTCTCGGCTACACCGATCAGGGCCAGCGCGTGAATTTCCTCTGCGGGATGGAGGTCGTGCTGCCGAATGGTGAAGTCATGCGAACCGGGCAGGGCGCCATTCCGGACGGTGTGACCTGGCAGCACTACCGGCGAAGTATCGGACCGCGCATCGACGAATTGTTCTGCCAGACCAATTACGGCGTGGTCACCAAGATGGGCATCTGGCTGCGCCCGGAACCGCCCGCCTATATGGCTTGCTCGATCATGACCGACCGCAATGAAAAGATCATCCCGATGATCGACACGATGCGGCCGCTCAGACTCGGCGGGATCATCAACAACAATGCGACGCTGTATCGCTATCCGTTCGTCCAGGAAGGGGAGGAGAATCCGGACAATCCCGGCGGTTGGAACAACCGCGTGGCCTTCTACGGTCTCGAGGGGGTCGTCAAGCAGCACTGGGAGCACGTGCAGGATGCGTACAACGACGCCATGCCCGGGACCACGTTTGCGTCCAACCTCTATACGACACCGTACGATCTGGACAGCCTCGGCCGCAGTCCGGATCGCCTGATGGCCGGCATTCCGAGCCTTGGCGCCTCCCTGCACAAGACCTACTTCTCCATGGCGTTGCCGTTCGACGGCCAGGCGGCCTGGGACCTGATTTTGCTGCTCGACGAGGCGTCGAAGCGCCACGGCCGGCGCTATTTCGGCATGGCCCACCACGTCGAAACGCCGCATGAGATGGTCACCACATCCAGTGCCCTGCTGAAACCGGGCGACGACGATTACAACCAGACCACCATGAGGATGATCAAGGACTGGATCGTCTCTACCGGCGAGAAGGGACTTGGGCCCTACCGCGTGTCGACCCCGTACATGGACGATGCGATGGCCCAGTTCAGCTTCAACGATCACCGGCTGCGGCGGTTCTATGAAGAACTGAAGGACGTCATCGATCCCAACGGAATCATGGCTCCGGGCAAGAACGGTATTTGGCCTCGCCACATGCGGGAGAACCGCGCATGAACCGCGCATCGATCCTCAAGGTCAGCCTGTCATGCGCACTGTTGCTTGCTGCGAACGGGGCGGTCGCCCAGGATGACCTGGTCGAGCGCGGTCGCACGGTATACGCAGACTGGTGCGCGATCTGTCATGCGCCCGGTGAATCTGCCACCCGCATCCTCGAGGAGCGTTATCAGGGCGCCGTGCCCGCCGTGGTCGACGAGCGGACGAACCTGACCGAGGAATTGATCGTCGCGCGGGTGCGCACCTGGGTCGCGCCCCAGATGCCTCCGTTTCGGCAGTCGGAGGTATCGGATGCGGATCTCGAAGCGGTGATCGCCTACCTGCAACGTAACGACGAGTGACCGTATGCCCGGGAGAACACGCGGCTCTCAATCCGGCACGCAGTCATAGCGCTGTAATTCCAGATCCGAGCCCTCCAGCGTGAATTCGCCAGTCAGTGGGGAGGAGTAGAACGCCGGATCGTCGAGCTGCCAGTTCACGAGCAGTTGTCGCGTTGCTGCGTCGAAGCGAATCTGCTCGGTGAGCTCGGCGTCGGCGCTCATCACGATGCCGGGATGAGGAATGAAGACTCCGGTAGAGAACGCTATCGTCTCTATTGTCAGCGTGTCGCCTTCGAGCCGGCCGATCGAGCGCCCGAGCGGGGCAGGGGCGGCATCAGCCGGATGCGCAGCCTGATCCAGGCGAATCTCGCGGACCGAATCCATGACTTCGTGCCGAATCACGATCCGGTCGTTCAGCCTCTCGATATGCGTCAATGACCCCGGATCGTCCCAGACGCGCCACGGGCTCGCCGGCGTGCAGGTCAGCGCAGGATCGTCGGTGATCTGGTCGTACCGGGCGGTTGCCGCGCGGCCGGCTGCGGTCAATTGGCCCGCAAACGCGTTCGGTCCGGTGTGCTGATTCGTGACACGGTCCGCGCCAAGCGTCCCCGATCCCGGGATGACCTGCCAGATGCCGAACATGCCCTCGTTGACCGGCCCTGACACGACTTCGGCCTCGGAAGACGGTTCACCGCCGAACAACTGCAGGCGGCTGCCATCGGCTTTGACAACGCTGTAGACCCTGCAACCTGTTGGATCGCGTCGCGCGGCCGCGCCGGTAATGCTCACGGTCTCGCCCGGTGTGAGCATCTCGGGGGAGAATCCCTGACGCCGCAAGCCACCCGCGGCGTTCGTTTCACAGGTCCAAACGTCAGTTCCACCGGCGGCATTCGTCGCCTCGATCAAAACGAAAGAGTGCGGATTGCGGAACTGGAACTCGGTCACCGTGCCCGTGACCGTCACGATGTTGTCCGGATCGTAGTGCGGGGCGAACGAGTGATGCGCTGCAGCCGGCGCCGCACACGCCATCAGGCATGCGCTGATTGGAAAAACCGATCTGCCTTTCAGATTAGTTCTCCGTCTGGAGCAGGTAGCGCAGCGTTGGCGTTACCGGAATCCGCTCAAGCAAGCCGCGGGCCGGCGAGTTGCGGCCCGACGGATGTCGTTTGACTTCCCGCTAACCCTCTTCCATCAGCCGCCTGAGCAATGCGGCGACTTCCTGGTGTTCCGGGATTCTGTAATCGGGCTGTCCCTGCGCGATATCGAGCGGCGTCCACCCCTTTTCGTTCTGCGCATGCAGATCGGCGCCATTGGCGACCAGAAACTCGATGATTGCGGGCGCGTGTCGCCCGGCAGCGCCGTGCAGCGCCGTATCGCCATTCTGATCGGCCTGATTGATGTCGGCGCCGAGGTCGAGCAGCATCTGCAGCGCCTCAACGGCATCGGACTCGCGGCCCCGGCTGACTTCGTGCCGCCAGCCGATTCCCGCTGCGGCCATGAACGGCGTGGCCAGCCCCGACGGCCCAAGATAGGTCAACAGCTCTTCACAGGGGCCAACACAGGGCTGCTCCCCGGTCATGACGTTCGGATCGGCGCCGGCTTCGAGCAGCGCGTTCATGATCTCGAGATCGGCGGACATCGCGGCACGGAATAATGCCGTGGCGCCGTCGAACAGCATCGGATTGTGCCCCGCGCCCTGCGCAAGCCACGCCGGCAGACCTTCGTCCGTAAGTGGCAGGTCGACCTCGGCGCCGTGCTCGAGCGCGAGACGAACAATGTCGAGCGGAGTGTAGTTACCGGTAATCGCCGGGGTCGGCCGCGGATTGACGTCCATCGTGTTCAGGTCCGTCGCGGTGAACAGCGCCGTTCGCCCGTAGCGATCCTGAACGTTCGGGTCGGCGCCGGCTTCGAGCAGCGTGGCGGCAACACCGAGGTGGCCGTTCAGGACGGCCATGACCACCGGCGTGGTGTCGTAGTTGTCCTGCGCATCGAGATTGGCGCCCGCGTCGATCAGTGTCTGCGCGGCTTCGACGTGGCCTTCGCGCGCAGCGAAATGCAGCGCCGTCAGGCGTCCTTCGGGGATCCGCGCATAGACGAAACCGCCCTGGCGGCGGTCGGCTTCGATCTCCGGCGCATCGATGCGCGCCGACTCGGCGTCCGGATCGGCGCCGGCATCGATCAGCAACTGCATGGCCTGCGTATGATTGCCCGCCGCGGCGAGCATCAGCGCCGTCTGTCCATACCAGTTTTCTTTCGCATTCGGGTCGACTTCGTTGAGCACGATCGCGCCGCCGCCGTAAGCGCCGCCTCCGGTCGTCGACTCTGCGTCGAGCAGTGCCGCCACAACGTCGGGATTACCGCTCTTGGCGGCCGCCATGAGCACGGTTTCACCTTCCGGCAGCGCTATCGCAGGATCGGCGCCGGCCGCCAACAGGGCCGCGACCGCGCGCGCATCGGCGCCGCGGGCAGCCAGGTGCAGGGCCGTCATGCCATAGCGATTGACCGGATCAACTTCTGCGCCCGATTCGAGCAGCAGTTCGACGATCTCGCCGCGCCGGGCGCCCGCTGCTTCGATGAGCGGCGTCGTACCGTCCGGCGATTCGGCATTGGCATCCGCACCGCTCGCCAGTGCTTCGCGCACCGTCTCGATTCGTCCGCCACGCACCGCGGCGAGCAGCGAAATGCCCCCGGATTCGTCGGTCAGATCAACGACGGCATTCGGATCGAACTGAGTCTGCGGTTCCGGCGAATCGCCGCTGCAGCCGGCAATGAGGCCGGCCGCAATGACTGCGACGAACGTGAATCGAATGCCTGTCCTGTGACTGCTCGGATACATTTTTGCTACTCCCAGACGACAGTGGCGGCCCAATGGCCGCCACCGCGTTTAGTCAGACACGAAATCTGCTGATCGGCTCAGGCCAGACCGACGGTGCTGCCCTTGCTGCGACCGAAGCTTTCGAGTTCGACGCCCATCTGCCGGGCGATGTCGATGTGCAGATCGCCGATCGGCTTCGTGTAGTCCGGCGGCTGAATGTGTCGATTGCCGCGCACGAAACCGCTGACCAGTGCCGTTGGCAACCGCAGCTTGATGTGCTCGTTGCCGTTACTCATGCCACTGCCGTACATGAGCAGCGAATGATCGAGCAGGCTGCCGTCGCCGTCCGGCGTATTCGCGAGCTTCTCGACAAATTCCGCGAACAGGCCGATGTGATAGATGTTCACCTTGTGGTGCTTCTCCATCGTCTCGGCCGAGTTCTGATGGTGCGAAATCGCATGGTGCGGCTCGGGTACGCCGATTTGCGGGTAACTCAGCCCGCTGAGGTCGCGGGCCATCATGAACGAGAACACTCGCGAGATGTCGGCCTGATAAGCCACGTGCAGCAGATCGAACATGATGCCGACATGTTCCTCGAATGACTGCGGAACGCCGACCGGCGAGTCGGGCGCCGTGGTCGAAAGCTCCTCGGCTCGCGCTTCGGCACGTTCAATGCGGCGCTCTACCTCGCGAATGTTGTCGAGGTAGTTGCCGATGCGCACGCGGTCCGGCGAACCGAGCGTCTTGCCGAGGCGCTCGGATTCCTCGTAGATCGAATCGAGTATGCTGCGGTTCTGACGCATGCGCGCGCGGCGCTGTTCGGTCGTGCCCGTGCCCCCGAACATTCGCTCGAACACCGTACGAGGATTGACCTGGTTCGGTAACGGTTCGGTCGGCGAGGCGTAGGAGACCGTATTGAGATACGAACACGCATAGCCCGCGTCGCAGGTGCCGACGAGACTGCTGACGTCTTCGATTGCAAGCTGCATCGATGGGAACACCGTGTCTTGCCCGACCTGTCCGGCGATGATCTGATCGATCGACGTACCGGCCTCGATATCGGCGCCCTGCGTCTTCTTCGGATAGGTGTCCGTCAGCCAGGCTGAAGGGGCGCCCGTGTGTTGACCAACGCCGTCAGCGCCCATCAGGTTGCTGACGATCGTCACGTGATCGCGAAAGCCCTCGAGCGGCTTAAGCGTCGACGTGAACTCGAAATTCTCGCCAACCGTCGTGGGCGTCCAGTAGTCGACCGATTCGGTCATGATCATGCCGTGCGGCACGTAAATGAAACCTGCGCGCTTTGGCCGTGCTGCCGCCGTCTGGGCGAGTGCGGTCAGCGACGGGACCATGGCGCTGACGAACGGCAGCGCTACGGAGGCTCCGGCGCCCTGCAGGAACGTTCGGCGCGGCAAGGATTTCTTGAAGATAGTCATGGACTTACACTCCCCGATGCCAATTGGTGACAAATAAGCTTGACACTCGTCAAAGACAGTATACTAAACCGGCAATTTCCTGCAAGCTCGTGGTGCGCGGAAGCTGACGCTCACTCGAGTCTGGCCGCCGTCAAGTCGCTGCTGCCCATTGCGACCTTCATCCGAAACGGCGCGGAGTTGACGACCTCAAGCACAATGGCCGACATGCGGTAATCTTCGTCCGCCGCATTGTCGACAATCGCCCGCACCGTCGGCATGTCGTAATACTCAAGGCCACGGCCGATCGCGTACGTCAGCAGCTTTTCAGCGAACGTATGGACGAAAAACTCCGGCCGTTCCACGAGCGCTTCGCGCAGTGAGCTGACGCCGTCGATCGGTTGCCCGCTCGCGAGCTGACCGGATGCGTCGATCGGATTGCCGCGCGCGTCGCGGGTACGGAACCGGCCAATGGCGTCGAACTGTTCCATCGCAAAGCCGATCGGATCCATGATGTTGTGGCAGCCCGCGCAGGCCGGATTGTCGCGGTGGCGCTGCAGGCGCACGCGCAACGGCTGTGAATCGAGCGACTCGGGGTCCGTTTCCTCGAGTGCGGGTACGTCGTCGGGCGGGTCCGGCGGCGGCGTACCGAGCAGATTCTCCAGTACCCAGGCGCCGCGCACGACCGGTGAGGTGCGGTGCGGGAACGAAGTCACGGTCAGGATGCTGCCGTGACCGAGCAGACCATGGCGCGCATCATCGTCGAGTTCGACGCGCCGGAAGTCGCTGCCGTGGACGCCGCCGATCCCGTAGTGACGGGCGAGGCGCTCGTTCAGGTAGGTGTAATCGGCCGTGAGCAGATCGACGACGCTGCGATCCTCTCGCAGGATGCTCTCGAAGAACAGCGAGGTTTCCTCGCGGAAGCCCTCGCGGAGATTGTCATCGAAATCCGGATAGCCGAGCAGATCGGGTTCGACGCTCGCGAGGTTGCGAAGCTGCAGCCACTGGCCCGCAAAATTGTCGACAATGGCGCGTGACCGGGGATCCGCCAGCATGCGCCTGACCTGTTGCTCGAGCACGTCGGGATCGCTGAGCTGACCGGCTGCTGCAAGCTCCACGAGCTCGTCATCCGGGATCGTGCTCCAGAGGAAGAACGACAGTCGCGATGCAAGCTCGAGGTTGCTGACTTCGTATATCTCTCCTTCCTGCGCACCCTCGGGATCGAGTTCGAAGCGGAATGTAAATTCGGGACTTGCGAGAATTCGCCGTAGTCCCGTCTGGATTCCGCCGTCGAACGTTCCCTTCTCCTGGCGGCCGAGTTCGAAGAATTCGATGAGTTCATCGACGTCGGTTTCGGATATCGGGCGCCGGAAAGCGCGTTCTGCGATGCGCGAAAGGATGCGCTCGGCACAGAAGACTTCGTCGTCGGTGCTCGCGGGCTGGCAGGTGAATATTGCCTTGCGGCTCGGCGTATCGCCGGAAGGAGCGGACCCGTCGAACGGCCCGCGGATCGTCAGGCTTGCCAGGGCCGGGATGCCGCCGAGATACACGGGGTCGAAGGTATCCATTTCGAAAGGCCGGAGCTGGGCCACGTCGATCGCGCCCGTTTTCTCGATGAAAGTGGCCGTGATCACATGGATGCCCGCGGTGAGTCGCAGCCGCAGTTCGGTGCGGGCATTGAGCGTTCGCTGCGACGCCTCGGTGTTCTCCATCATCTCCATGTAATCGGCATGGCCGCCGATCGTGACGAGCTTGACCCGTTGCCCGTCGACTGCAATCTCGTACTGATGCGGGAACTGCAGGCCGCGAATTCCCAGCACGGAGTTGGTCAGGAATTCCGTGTCGATGTCGTAAATGCCGTCGAGCGGGAAGTTGTGCTCGATGCGGATACCGCCGCGCGTTCCCCAGGGCAGGCCCTCGATATGCTCGTCCTGCGAAAAACGCTGGCTGACCTGGTAGCGGTGCTCCTCGGGCGGAAACTCGGGGTCGCCCACGGCAATCGCGCTGATGCGGTCGGCGGCGGCCAGGTAACCTTCGAGGAGGGTAGGCGACACGCCGAGCACATCGGCGATATTGTCGAAGCCGTAGACCGAATCATCGGGCGCGAGCAGCGCTTCGACGTCGATCTCGAGGTCGAGCAGATCGCGTATTGCGGTCGCGTACTCGGTGCGATTGAGCCGGTAGAGACCCGGGCGGCCGGGGTTCGGGTTGAGTTCGGCCGCCGCATCGAGTTCGTCCTCGAGCCATTCGCGAAACTCGTCGTACGTTGCATCGTCGGGCCGCGGTTCACCCACCGGCGGCATCATTGCGCCGCGCAGCTTCGTGATGACCGTTTCCCAAAGCTCGGCCTCGGCGCCGAGATTGCCCATGTCGCGTGTTTCCAGTTGCAGGCCGGCCGTTGCTTCGGCCGCGTTGTGACAGTCGAGGCAGTAGCGGTTGACGAGCGACCGGTAGCCATCGGCATCGTGGCTGAAGCTGTCCTGCGCATTGCCGGCAGGCACGGCGGCAAGCCAAAGCGCAGCGAATGTCGCAACTGAAAGTCGGAAAGTCATCGGTGGATCACCATACGCCTGGATGAAGTGGATGTGTCGGCAGGTTCGTCACGCGCGGGGCAAAGGCGCAATGACCCAGGAGACGAGTTTGAAGTCATGCTGCGGAACGCGATCGCCGGACGAGCGGGCATGGGTCATTGCCGAGCCGACCGTGGCGGGATCGAACCGAATCAGCAGGTCGACCAGTTCGGCAGTCCAGTTCCCGGCCACGCCGGGAAGCGGAGCGCTTTCGTTCACCAGGCCCGGCGGGGCCTTGATCCGGTGTCCGACCAGCTTCCCGCCGAAATAGTAATGCTCGCCGCGTAACGCCAGTTGGCGGCCGACATCCCGAGCCATGACCTCAAAAAGAAAGGCCATGGGTTCCGGCATCAGCCCGGCGGTGATCCCGGCCTCCCGCACCATGGCGGGCTTCAGCCCTTCGTACGCCAGCGCGGTGATTTCATCCCCGATGGAGCGGGTTGCGGCGCCTGCCCTGCCGGCGTGGTCCGCAAAGACATTGCAGTCGTGGACACGGTCATCGAAGAAAACGTTGCCTGCCAGGCCGGGAGAGCGCGGATCGACCGCCGCGGCAGCAACTCCGGATGCAAGCGGCAGCGCGAACAATGCAGCGTTCATCTGCAGCAATGTTCTTCTGGTGAGCATCGTGCATGGCCTCCTGAGTGGTCGTGCCGCGCAGCGGCAGGCGAGGCGGAAAACCTCGATTCGAGACTAGAGACTGACTTTACGTCTGTCAAGTAATATACTCGCCATCCGGCGAGCGTCCGCTTCGCACGCAACGGCGAAGAGCGCCTGTTCCGTGCGCCCATGACGAACGCTACATAGCCACAACCGGACAGCCGCCGCAAGCCGGAATCCACCACCATCCCTTATAACGAGAAGCGCATGATCAAGTACCTCACCGCAGCAGCTCTGTTGGTCTCCCTGAGTCTGCCGAGCCTTACGGCTGCCCAGCCCCCCGGGATGGAGCGGCTGCAAACCGTTTTCCGTACGCTCGACGCCGACGACGACCAGGCGTTGTCGACCGATGAGGTTCTGGCGGCGCCCGAGCGTCTGCTGAGCCTCGACAGCGACAGCGACGGCGCTCTGAGCCTCGAGGAAATGGGCGGTCCGGCGCCGATTCGCGGAATGATCCGGCAGCAGCTCGTCATTCGCGCGCTCGACGAAGACGGCGACCTGAGCGTGTCTGCCGATGAGCTTGCCCGCGCGAGCCGGTCGCTGGCCTACCTCGATCGCGACGGCGACTGGAATCTGAGTGGCGAAGAGTTGTATCCGCAGGGTCCCCCGGGACCGCCCCCCGGTGGGCCGGGTCCCGATGGGCCAGGTCCCGATGGGCCAGGTCCCGGCGGGCCCCCAGCCGGCGGCGCGGCAGACGGCGGTCCCGGCGCCGCGAACTTCCAGGATATGAGCCTGGCGCGGCGCATGAACGAGTACGTGAGCGAAGTCGTCGGCGATATTCTGCCGGGCAGCGACAGCCGCGCATTGGACGGATACACGCTGGTTCACGATGCCGCGTTCGGCGGGCAAAACGCCAACCGAATCTATCTGACGGACATGAATGGCGAAAAAGTGCATGAGTGGGCGCCCGCGACCTATCAGCCAGAGGGCTCGGTAGCCTATCTGCTCGAAAACGGCTTGCTTCTGCGCACGGTATCCAGCCATCACTGGATGCACGACGAGCCATATCCGGTCGGCGCCTCGGGCACCGTTCAACTCCTCGACTGGGACAGCAACGTCGTCTGGGAATACGAGATGGACGTGCCCGGCCGGCACGTGTTTCATCACGACGTCGACTACATGCCGAACGGCAATATCCTCGCGATCGCCTATACCGCGTTCAGCCGCGAAGAGGTGCGTGCGATGGGTTGGGACGGCGTGTTTCCGGAAGAAGCCGAAACGATCTGGTTCGACAAGATCGTCGAACTGCAGCCCAATCTCGACGATGGCTCCACGGAAATCGTCTGGCAGTGGAACGCCTGGGACCATCTCGTGCAGGACAAATTTCCCGAGCGCGCAAACTACGGCGATGTCGAGGCGGAGGCCGGCAAGATCGACATCAACTATCTCAGGGAAGACTACGTGATGTTCGTCGGCGGGCAGATGAACCATGTCAACAGCGTCGACTACAACGCGGAACTGGACCAGGTCGTGCTGAGCTCGGCGACTTACGGCGAGTTGTGGTTCATCGATCACAGCACGACGATGGCCGAAGCCGCCGGCGACAGCGGCGGGCGGCACGGTCGCGGCGGCGACCTGATCTATCGCTGGGGCAACCCGCTCACCACGAAGAGCGGATCGCTCGATGACGCGACGCTGTACTGGCAGCACGACGCCCGCTGGATTACCGAGGGTCTGCCGGGAGCGGGGAACATGCTCGTCTACAACAACGGCACGAAACGCCGTCTCGACGGCACGTTCGATCCCGAGATCGGCATGGACTTCGAGAATTCCTATTCGGACCTGATTGAATTCCGGCTCCCCATCGGCGCCGACGGGCTCTACGACTCGGACGCGCAGCCCGAAATCGTCTGGACGTGGAACGCGGATGCCAGCGAAAACTACTTCTCGCCGTTCATGAGCGGCTGGGACCGCTTGCCGAACGGCAACACGATCTTCGTCAATGCGCACAACAAGCAGATCATCGAAGTCACGCCCGAGGGCGAGCGCGTGCTCGATTACGAGGTTCCGCACAACGGGCGAATGTACCGCGTCTACAAGTATCCCCGGGACTACCCGGGGTTGGCCGACCGATCGTTCTGAGCCGCTTGCGCGATGAGCCGAAAAAATGCCCCGGAATCGGGGCATTTTTTTGTTGGCCGAGAGGGAGGATTACTCCGCGCTGTATCTGCTGAATGACCCTCCGGCAATGGGAATCGAGGCAGGCCCCTCCGCGACGAAAACCGTGCCGTCGGCAGCCACCGCGACCCCCTCACCCGCGGTCGATTGATAGCCGCGCGTTTCGGTCGGATATCCCGGAATAAAGCCGACAATTCGATCTTCGTCCAGCGGGCCGATGCGCACGCCTGAAATCCAGTTGATGTGGTTGTACGGTTCGGACTCGGAATCGATCGCGTAGACCATATCGTCGTCGGTAATGAAGATCCCGCTGACGCGGCCGTAGCTGTAGCGGGATTCCAGGTAGTTGCCGTCCAGGTCGAATATCTCCAGGCGATGGTTGCCGCGATCCACTACCCAAAGGCGATTCTGCGAATCGATATCCAGCCCATGGGGCGTACGAAATTCGCCATGCGCCGTCCCGAGCCGCCCCCACTGCGTGATGAAGGTGCCGTCCGGTGCGAATTTGAGGATACGGCCCGTCTGACCGGACTGCCGGCCCTCTTCGACCGCGGCGGCAGTGGTCATGCCCTGGCCGTTGTGGCCGTCCGATACGAAGATGCTGCCGTCTGCCGCGACGACGACGTCGTTGGGCTGATTGAAATGGGCGCCGTCGGTACCCGTCTGCCCCGCGACCCCCAGGCTCATCAACAGCTCGCCGTCGGGGCTGAACTTGTGCACTTGCTGGCCCTTGGTGCCGTCGGCATTGGTGGCGAAGTCGGTGACCCACACGTTCCCTTCATGGTCCACATCGATCCCGTGGGGTATCGTGAAAATGCCCGCTCCGAAATTGGCCAACACCTCCCCGGTGTTGCGATCGAACTTGAATATCGGATCGACGGGATTCGTGTCGCAGTTGACCGGCCCGGCGGCAGCCCCACCGGCAGCCGATCCACAGCGCTCATAAGCCCAGACATGGCCGTCGGTGGGATCGATGTCGATACCGGCCGTGTGCCCCCAGCTTCGTCCAGCCGGCAATTCTCCCCACTGGTTCGTGAGCACGGGATTCGGGTTGGGAAGGCCTTCGCCGGTGATGATGTTGCCGACGACGGATCCTGCGCCGACGAGGAAGATAAAGGCTCCGAGGACCGCTGACGTCATTCGTTCGTTGGACATGTTCCTGCTCCTCAACAATCGTCCCGAACTCAGGATCATATGCTCCTTGTTGAACGGTTGTCAGGTTTCATGAAACGTACCGGGACTCCCGGTGCATCCCACGTAGTGCTTGAGAACTCTCTATCCCGGCTTGACCGGACAGCGAGTATGTCCAAAGATGGATGCGAAATCAGACCCAGTTCGCGGAGCGAATCCCATGAAAGTCATCCGAGTGACATCCGCCCTGTTTGCCGTCGTTGCGCTGACGATGGGCGGACCTGCCCACACCCAGTTCGAAAATGTCGGCACCATCGACTTCCCGACATCGGCCACGGAGGATGCGCAGCAGCATTTCCTGCGCGGAGTGGCGATCCTGCACAGCTTCGGCTGGAAGCAGGCGATCGAGCAGTTCCGCGCCGCCCAGGCGATCGAGCCGGATTTCGCATTGGCCTACTGGGGCGAATCGCTTTCCTACAACCACCCGTTGTTTCCGGAAGCCGATGCCGAGTCGCCGCGGGAAGCCCTCGCACGTCTTGGCGCCACGCGGGAAGAGCGCCTGGCCAAGGCGCCCACCGCCAGGGAAAGGGGCTTGCTCGAAGCGGTCGAGAGCTTGTGGGGCGAGGGGAGTTGGCAGGAGCGCCGGGTCGCCTACATGGACGCCATGGCCCGCCTGTACGTGCAGTATCCGCAGGACGATGAAATCGCCACTTTCTACGCGCTTTCCATGCTGAGCGGCGCGCGGGCTCTCGGCGACGACAGCCTGCGGCTGGAGGTGCGCGCCGGCGCCATCGCGCTCGGCGTGCTTAAGCGCAATCCCACCCATCCCGGCGCCGCGCACTTCGTGATCCACGCCTTCGACGATCCGCTGCACGCCCCGATCGCCCTGCCGGCGGCCTACGTCTTCTCCGAAATCGCCCCGGCGGTATCCCATGCCCGCCACATGCCCACCCATATCTTCATCCAGCACGGTATGTGGGATCTGGTTTCCTCGGGCAACCAGTCCGCGCACGACGCGGCGCAGGCCCTCTGGCAGCCCGGAGACTCCGTGGGTGACGCCGTGCACTCGGCGGACTGGGGCCAGTACGGCGACCTGCAGCGGGGCGACTACGAGAAGGCCCGGCTGTGGATCGACCGTCTCGAGGCGATCATCGATGCAAGCGAGGGCCAGGCCCGGGCGGTCATGACGTTGCCGCTCATGGAAGCGCGTTACGTGGTCGAGACCGAGGAGTGGCGGATCGAAGAGATTACTGACGAAACCTCGCCGCACACATTGCTCGCTACCGGCCTGAGCGCGGTCAGGACGGGCGACATCGAAACGGCCCGGATGGCCGAAGCGGCGCTTGCGCGCCGTGTGGCGAATGGAGACAGCGGTGGCGACATGCGGTCGGGCGCGGGGCAGCGCTGGGTCCAGGTCATGCACAAGGAGGTGGCGGCCCTGGTGCGCCTGGCCCAGGACGACGCGGACGGCGCCGTTCGATTCATGGACGAGGCGCTTGCCATTGTCGCCACGATCCGGCCGCCCAACGGGGCGGCCGATCCGGTCAAACCGGCCTATGAGCTCTACGGCGAAATCCTGCTGGAACTCGGGCGGCCCGAGGACGCGGCGGCCAGGTTCGAGACATCGCTGCTGCGCATGCCGAACAGACCCCGCTCGGTGCTGGGTCTGGCCAGGGCCCTGGAGCAAATGGGCGATAAAGAAGGCGCCGCGGAGCAGTACGAGATTCTGAGCGCCATCTGGGACGGCCGTGATTCGTTCACCGGCTTGCAGGAGGCGCGGCGCTACCTGATGTCGCGCAACTAGCGCGGCAAGGACCGCGAGCGAGCGGTGGAGAGGATTCATTCCGGAACCTGCCGGAGGATCCCGACGCCCTGTCGTTCTGGCTTGCGATCGCCGTCGGGTTGTCGCGGCGGGGCAGATCAAGCGTCCTAGCGGGCGGGGCCGTCCGGCCAAGCACATGCGCGACGCGTTGATCGTGAGTGGCTGAATTGGCGTGGAACAATCTTCAGGTTCAGGCCGCGGTTCGCGATCATGCTTCGTCCGGGGGCTCCATGCGGTAGCCCACGCCGCGGTGCGTGTGAATCAACGTGGGATCGCTGGCGTCGTCGCCGAGCTTGGCGCGCAGCCGTTGAACGAACGCCCGCACCAGCCGGCGGTTGGCGCGCCCCTGCCAGACGTGGCGGCGCAGCGCATCGTAGCTCATCACGCGCCCGGCATTGAGTGAGAGCGTGCGGACGAGGTCGAATTCTCTGGAAGTCAATTTTACTTCCTTGCCGGCCACGGTTACCCGGCGGCGCGCGTAGTCGATCGTCAGCGTTCCGAGTGCGAACGGTTCGGGCTCGGCGCGACCCCGCAGCGCCGCTTCCACACGAGCGGTCAGTTCCGTCGCCGAGAAGGGTTTGACGATGTAGTCGGCGGCACCGCTCTGAAGCGCTTTTGCCACTGTCTCGTCCCGGCCGTAGGCGGAAATGAACACGACGGGCACTTCGGCGAGTTCCGGAACCGTCTGCATCAGCCGGATGCCGTCGGTGCCGGGCAGCATCAGATCCAGCAGCACCAGCCGCGGCGCCTGTGCGCGGATCAGTTTGCCGAGTCCTTCGTGTTCGCCGGTGACCACCACGCTGTAGCCCGCCGAGTTCAGCGCATTGCGTACCTGCCGAAGCGTCTGCGGATCGTCATCGACGACGAGCACGGGCCCCGGCTCCGTTGCCTCGCGCGTCGCCGTCGCGGAGCCGTCGTCGCGCGTCTCGCCCGCCACCGGAAGCGTGAACGTGAACCGCGCGCCCAGCCCGGCGCCGCGGCTTTCGGCCCAGATGCGCCCGCCGTGCGCTTCCACCAGCCCCTTGCAGATCACCAGACCGAGACTGCCGCCGAGCCCGTCACCGTTTTCGCCGTGCTTGTGGAACAGTCGCCCCAGGCGCTCCGGCGCGATGCCGCGGCCCTTGTCGGTGACGGAAACCGCCACGTGCTTCCCGTCGTGCGTCACGGACACGCGGATGAGCGAGTCCACCGGGGAATGCCGTGCGGCGTTGTAGAACAGATTGCTCACCACCTGGACGATGCGGCGGCGCTCGGCCATCACCCGGGGCAGGTCCGGCGGCAGGTCCATTCGCACCGTATGCGGGCTGTGACCGCTGAGGAACGTGCTTCTGGCCCGGTCGAGCAGCTCGGCAACGTCCACCGGTTCGGGTCTGACCGACAGCGTACCGGCCTCGATGTGGCCCACGTCGAGCAGGTCGCCGATCAGACCCCGCATATGCGCCGACTGCTCGTCGATAATGCGTGCGTACTCGCGCACTTCCCCGGGGGCGACCGACTCCGAGGTGTCCCGCAGGGCCACGGCCGTACCCTGGATCGCCATCAGCGGCGCGCGCAACTCGTGGCTCACCAGGCTCACGAACTGTGCGCGCATGCGCTCCAGTTCCTCGAGCGGCTCCAGATCCTGCATCGTCACGACGGCCGTCACCACTCGGCCCTCGCCGTCCGTGATCGGAGTGCAGTTGAGCAGCACCTTGACGCTCCGTCCATCGGGTACCGAAAGCACCAATTCTTCCCCCCGCAGCGTCTCCGCGCGTCTGATTTCGTCGGCGAGGGGAAACTCCGAAAACGAGATCAGCCGCCCGTCGACACGCCGGCAGATGATGCACTGCAGCAGATCCTCGGGTATCTGCTCTGGATCGCGCAGCGGGTCAACCACTCGCAGCGCCTCCCGGTTGAACGATATCGGCTCCCCCGTGGCATCGATCACCACCACACCCACCGGCGAGGTTTCCACCAGCGTCTCGAGGTCCGCCCTCGCGCGACGTTCCTCCCGGTAAGCCCGAGCGTTGCCGACAGCCACCGCGGCATGGGCTGCGAACAGCATCAGGATCTCCTCGTCCTGTTTGCCGAAGGTTCCACCGCCCGTCTTGCCTGCCAGATAGAAGTTGCCGACGTGCCGTCCGCGGTGGCGCATCGGCATGCCCAGAAACGTTTTTTCGGGCAGGACCTCGGTGGAAAAACCCAGCGCCTGCACGAAGGCGGACATGTCTTCCACCGCGAGTGGCCCGTCCAGGTCGCGCAGGTGCTCGAACAGCTTCGGCCCGTCTTTCCAGGATGTCATCTGCCGGTGCTGGTTGGGAGTCAGTCCGCTCGACCGAAAGTCGAGCGCGCGTCCGTCGTCGCCGATAGTGGCGATGACGCCGCAGCGCGCCGCCGTCAACGTCTGTGCCGCCTCCACCACCTCCTGCAGCACGGTCTCCGGTTCAAGGCTCGCATTGATGCGCAGGCACGCGTCCGCCAACCGGGAGATGAAGGCGCGTTCTGAAACCTCGTCCGGTACCTGATGGGAGGTGTCAGTCATTTTCGGGCTCGATAGTTATGTAATTTTTATAATTCACGATAGATTTTTACGTTTTCGTGACCATAAATTGTGGCAGATTATACGCTTGTTGTTAAACGCCATCGACCTGTATCCGGTTGGCATGGACGCAGGCCGGCGAGCGGGGGCCGGTGCCTCCGATTGATCCCGTGGTCTCTCCTTTTGGTGTTGCTACGCGTGAGGACGCCGCGTTTGAAAGCACGTCGCGCAACGACCCTGACGGCGCGTCTGGCGAAAGCCGAGTTCGGTGTTATCCGGCTTGACAGGCACGGACGAATCCTGTCGACCAATATGCGCGCGAGCCGCTTGCTGAGGTCCCGAGGAGGGATCTCCAACGTCGACGGATACTTGCGCGTCGGGCACGCAGCCGACGACGACTCGCTGCAGGCGCTGCTGTCGCGCGCATTGCCTCGTTCCGGCGCTCGGAAGCGCAGGCCTGGATCCGTTACGGTGAACCGGCCGTATGGCCTTCCCCAACTGCTCTTGCATGTTTCCCCCGTGGGCACACCGCCTGACGATTTCCCGGACGGTGTGGCCGCGTTGGTGCTCGCGGTCGAACTGAGGGACAGGGAGCATGTTGATGCCGATCTCGTAGCCGATATTCTTGGCCTTTCGCGGGCGGAGGCGCATTTGGCGGAGTTGTTGGCGCGGGGTCACAAGCTGCGTGACATCGCCGTGACGACCGGGCGCAACTACAGCACGCTACGCTGGCATTTGCAGAACATCTACGCCAAAACCGGTGTGTCGAGCCAACTCGACCTCGTGGACCTGGTGCGGTCGTTGTGCTCGGTGCCGGATGCGGAGGAGTAAAACGCGTCGGGGAGGAGCGCAACGTCGCGAAAGAGGCCGCAAGGTCGTCGGTTGGTTCATGAAACCGACCTCGGCCTGGGAACTCCCGACGCAGCACTCCGGACGGCTGTCCGGCGAAGCAACCCAGGCAGCATGTCGTCATCCACCGCAACCGGGGGACACAGTACGGCAGTGATAATCGGCTTCGAATCCGGGTACGGGAAACGCAACCGCGAATCACATCAAGTAGTGAACAGTATGCTGTAATGCGTTATAAAACATATATAAAACAATAAATTACAAAAACAAAACGAAAGCGGGCCTGCATCGAATTCGCTACGGGCAGGGTTGCTCTGGCGTGTTGGGAAACTACTCGGCATTCCACGTCAATGGACCCCGGTTGTCGTGCATGCACGACAAACCGGCTACCCGCTTGCGCCCGATTCACTTGTCGTGCGTGCACGACAAGCCACGGCGGCTAGGCGCCGCCCGGATCCGTTTACGGTGTACCGATGGCGCGGACCATTGCCAACTCCCAGCCGTCCTGCTGACTGCGCAGCGTTTCGGCGGCCACGGCGCAGCGCCACTGATCCCACTCGAGGCCGCTGGCGCGCGCCGCCGACCAGATGCAGCCTTCGAGCCATGACGGGTGCACGTCCTTTGCGTGCTGCGCCGTCAGCGTCGCGGCCAGCCGCCGCCCCAGTCGAACGTCCGCCGCCTCGGCCGTCTCCGCGGCAATCAGTGCTTCAACCTGTTCGGCGAGTTCCGCGAGTTCGACCGGTGTTTGCTCGTGAGCTCGAACGCTCACCGAAAAACCGCCCTCGCCGTCACGCTCGATCTTGGCCGCGACCACACCGCCGCCCGCGTGTCCCTTGCGCCGCACAAACACGGTTTCCCGCTGAGACGGCTCGCTGTCATCGTCGAACAGCCGCTTGTAGAGGCTGTTGGCCGTTACGCCGGGCTTCAACGCGCGGGCGCGCTTCTTCGCAGATGGTCGGCGCGTGCCGTCCATGCAGGCGTCGGCCAGACGGTCCGCCGAGCGCTGCGTGAATTCGTGCATGACCGGACGCACGAGCCGCTCGATCCACGGTTCTTGCAGAAGCGCCTTCGCGGTTCGCACGGCCCTCGATACCGTGCCGCGATGGCATCCGAGAGCTGCCGCGAGCGCCGACTGGTTGGTGAATACGCCGGCATCGAGCAACGCGATCCATTGCTCCGCATTTTCAAGCGGTGACACGCCTTCGGTCCACTCGTTCTCGCCGTGCATCAGGGCGGCGCACTCGGAATCGGAAAACGATGCCTCATGAACCTGCGCCCGCCACGGGATGCCGGCGCGGCGGCATGCGTCAAGCCGGCGTACGCCAAATATCGCCTCGACCGCATGCGTATCTCCGGGGGACAGCCGACGGGCCAGCCCGAGCTGCTGTTGCCCGTCACGAGCGATCGACGACGCCAGCGAGTTCAGCGACTCGTCGTCCATGCCGGATCCACGTCGATTGTGGAAGCGCCAGGGCCGGACGTCGGCGGGGTCGAAAGCTTCGACGTGCAGCAGTTCCGGCGTGCTGCGGGGATCCGTTTGGGTGGTGTTTTTGGCCATTGTCGAGTGCCTGTTCGTAGGTTTTGGGGAGTTGATTCGAAGGTATCGGCGGAGCATCGGTCACCTGACTTTGCCTGTCAATCCTTCGGTCCGGGGTCTTGGTCAACGGGGACAATGGCTGCGATGTCGCCTGCCTCTAAATCGGGATGGGAGGTTGTGGGAGAAGCTGGTCGCGCTGAGTCGGCGATCGATGGATCGGTGAGCATCGATCCGGATGAATGCGGCGAAGCGATAGCGCGAGTTGGCGCGCCGACCATTGAGCGGGCGTTCGCTGAATCCGAAAGTACTGAAACGGTTTCCAGCCCGTCCCCTCGCATTTCCGAGTCCGCGCCCGCGTATGTCGAAACGGATGCGGTATCGCCGTTTCCCCCGCACCTTGCAAATGCATGGGTTTAGCGAACCGGGCGGTTTGGTCGAAACCCGTCAATCGACTGGGGGATTTGATAAACAACAATGTCCCGTTCGGCCCTCGGATGCGAATGGCTTGGTTCACTCGCATTGACCTTGGCGACACCCCCCCTGGATTCCGCGAAGGGATACCGCTCGTCGAGCCCCTTCATTTGGCTTGGACCGGCGGACAATTCGAAGTCGGTCGATGCTGCAAGAAAAAACCAGCTGACGGCTGACCTTGGCGTCATCGTAAGGCTTACGCGTGGACCAGACGCTGACCACTTGTAGGGATTACGTTCGATCAGATGTAGTATGCTGCCACTGGCTTGAACGGAGAATTCGATGCGCATCTCGATTGTGTGCACGTCAACTCTATTGGCATTCGCTGTATTGACGATGCTGGCGTCTTATGGCCAGGAGCTTCCCCCGGAGATCCAGGTGGACCGGCTGCTGATCCAGGCCGAGCGGGAGACCGCCGAGGACGACCACTTTTCCGCCGCATACACACTGCAGCAGGTACTCCAGCTTTATGAAGAGCATGGCTTGGAGATTCCGCTGGCGTTCTGGTTCCAGCAGGCCCAGGCGCTGCAATCGGCGGGTTTTCATGAGCGTGCGATCGAGGCGTCGACGCGTTACGTGCGGGAGGCCGGCCGCGAAGGCGAGTTCTACAGATCTGCGTTGACGATCCTCGATGCCGCCGAAGTCGATCTGGAGGAAGCTCGACGAGCCGAGGCGAGAGCGCGGGCCGCCGTGGAACGCGCCGAACGAGAAGCTGTGGCGCGGGCTACTGCTATCGCCCCATTCATTCCAGAAATGGTCTTGGTCCCTTCCGGGCGATTCCGGATGGGGTGCATAGCGCGAATCGGGTGCATTGATGACGAAAAACCGGTTCACTCTGTGCGCATCGCTAGTTTCGAACTGTCGAAATACGAGGTGACATTTGCGCAGTGGGACGCCTGCACCCAGTACGGCGATTGCCCATGGGTCAGCGATGAAGGTTGGGGCCGGGGCAACCGTCCGGTTATCAACGTGAGTTGGCACGATGCACAACGTTATGTTGACTGGCTGTCCCGTGAAACCGGCGAGGGCTATCGGTTGCCGAGCGAGGCCGAATGGGAGTATGCGGCGCGTGCCGGGACCGAATCGCGGTTCTGGTGGGGCGAGACGCGCGGGCGCGGCCGGGCGAACTGCTACAACTGCCGAAGTCAGTGGGACCGCGAGATGACAGCTCCTGTCGGATCGTTCGCTGCGAACCCGTTCGGACTTTACGATGTTCACGGAAACGTGTTTGAGTGGGTTCGGGACTGCTGGAATGATAGTTTTCGAGGCGCGCCCGCGGACGGCAGCGCTTGGTTGTCGGGCGACTGCGATCGGCGCGTGTTTCGTGGCGGTTCCCGGCTCGCCGGCTCGAGGTACATGCGCTCCGCGTTCCGAGGCAGGAACACAGCCGTGTTCCGGTACGCCAGCGTCGGGTTCCGCGTGGCCCGGACGCTTGCCCCTTGAGACTTTACTCCGATATCTCTTGCGTAGTTTTCACGCACCACCGTCACACTTTTGTCGAGCGCAGTCTTTCACGTGATTTGGGGATTCCTCACTTGAGCCCATCCAATTGACCAGTTGCATTCCCCGTGGATTTGTGCATTCTTGGATTTCTCGCGTCGCGCTTCGCTGGGGGAGCTGTTTGGCGATGTGGACTAACTTCCGTGTGCAGTCTGCGGAAGCGCTTCGGTTCGCTGCGTTTCTGGCAACGGTGGCATGTCTTCTGGCGGCCGGTTGCGCCCGCAACGAGCCACCAGCGATTTCTGTCGGCCCCGATCTCAACGTTGACGCCGGCGGGCGCGTCACCCTGACCGGTGAGGCGACCGACCCGGAGGGATCGGCGGTCGCCTATCGCTGGCAGCAGCTCGAGGGCGAGCCGGTCGAGCTACGCAACGTCGAACGCCCCAACTCGACGTTCATCGCCCCGGCGGTAGAGGTTGCGACGACGCTAACGTTCCGGTTGACGGCGACTGACGACAGCGGGACGGCCGCCACCGCCGACACGACCGTGACCGTGGAGCCGTACGGCAGTCTGAACGTTGCGCTGTCCGGTACCGTCCGCAACCATGCCACGCATGCGCCGATCCCAGGGGCGTCCGTGACAGTGAACCAGTTCGGCGACGATGTCCCTCATCGCGTCGGCGATACCCAGAGCGATGCGGACGGCGGCTACGCGGTCGAAGTGCCCGCGAGCCCCGGACGCCTCACCGTGCACGCCGAGGCGGACGGCTTCGCCGCGCAGTCGGCGGTCGTCACCGTGCTGGAAGAGACGACAGGCCGCAGCGTGCACTTGGACATGGTCCCCGTCCAGGCAGTCCGGGAGTTTGTCGCCGCAGAGGGCGCCGATGTCAGCGTCGACGGCCAATCGGTGGTGACGCTGCCGGCCAATGCCATGACGACCGGGGACGGATCCGCCTATACCGGCCGGGCGGTGGCCTCCGTGGCCGTGCTCGATCCGTCGCAGGACCCCTCGACGATGCCCGGCGACTTCCAGAGTTGGAACACCGACTCGCAGACCGCCGCGCCGATCGAGTCCTACGGCGCCGTCAGCGTGGATCTTCGGGCGGACGACGGGGCGCCGCTGCAATTGACTGGCGCCGATGTTGCCGAGCTATCCATTCCCCTGGCCAACGGGCGCAGCCCGCAGGACGCGCCGCCGACGATGCCGTTGTATTACTGGTCCGAGGAACTCGGTTACTGGATCGAGGAAGGCGAGGCGCGTCTCGAGCAGGTTTCCGGCGGCAACTGGGCCTATGTCGGCTCGGTCGGACATTTTTCGACCTGGAACGCCGATGCCATCTATGAATCCGTTTCGCTCACCGGCTGCGTGAACGACGCGAACGGCAACCCGGTCGCTTTCGCCGAAGTCACGGCCCGAGGGATCGACTACACGGGTACCTCCTCGACGACCGCCAACGATGACGGACGGTTCGAGATCGACGTTCGACCCGAGTCCGAACTGGAACTGGTGGCCGTGTCCGACGAGGACTCGGCGGAGGCCGCGACGGTTCGCAGTGCCGGGGAAGACACGGCGCTCAACAATTGCCTGGTGGTTCTGGGCGAAGTGGGTCTGTCGGACTTTCCCGTCCGGATCGAGGGCGAGACCGGCACGATCGACATCTGCGTGCGTGACCACGAGTGCGAGGACGGCGACGCGATCGACGTGGATGTCGACGGAAGGAACGTGTTCTCGGGCGAGATCGTAAACGAGGCGATGTGCAGCGCGCTGGAGGTCGAGGCTGGCCGGGACTACGTCATCGAGCTGACGGCGCTCAACGGCACCGGATTCAAGGGCGCTTGCAATTTCGCCGACGTGAACACCGGCGAGATCGTTGTCCGGGGGCTGAACACGGAGACTCAGGTGTGGCGGCACCGGGAAGGCGCGGGATCGCGGGCGCGGATCGTGGTGACCGCGGGCATGCCTCAGCCGCTCTCGATCGTGCCAACCCCGCCTGACGCAACGGTACGTTTTGTGGCCAATGCCTCGCGCGGCTACGAGCCGGGCATGGAACTGCTGGCGGGAGACTATCGAGTCGAAGTCAGCGCGCCGGGTTACGAATCGCGGGAGGTTACGGTGGCCCATGGGGCGGACGGACCGACGATTCTGGAAGTCGCTCTGGAGCGCCTGTTTGAACCTGGAGAAGTATTTGCCGATGCGCTAGCGTCAGGCGGTCAGGGACCGGAGATGGTGGTGATCCCGGCTGGACGATTTCGAATGGGCGATCTAACTGGCGATAGCCGATTCAGTGATGGCAGTTCCAATGAGTTACCTCCTCGTACAGTTATAATTGCGAGAAAATTCGCGATTGGCCGATTCGAGGTTTCACTTGCCGAATACAATAGCTTTTTGGCTGCAGTTGGCCGAACGCAGCGTGAAACAAGTAGTGTAGAATTGAATCATCCAGTTTTTGAACCAGATAGATTGTCCTACTTGGAGTGGCTAAGTCAGGAAACTGGCGAAGTCTATCGACTTCCGACAGAAGAAGAGTGGGAGTATTCGGCACGAGCACGAACGGATACCAACTTCTATTGGGGCAACGATCCCAGTGGCAAACATGCCAATGGAGATAACTTCCATTTCTATCATGGTGGGACTACACAAAGACAGATTACCCGCCGCTGGGGACTAGGAAGACCTTGGCCCAATGATGGTTGGCCTAGATCAGGTGAGTATGGGCCAGCCGTTGCCCCAGTTGGAAGTTACCCTCCCAATGCATTTGGACTCTACGATATGATCGGCAATGCAATGGAGCCTACCGTTTGCGATTACAACGAGTCAGACTGGCGGTGTACTGGCATAACTTATCGTGGCGGTGGTGCTTTCGACCGCCAACGTGTCGAGGATATGCGCGTATCCGCCCGACAACGATATGCTGGCGATGATGTTGGACTCCGTGTCTTGCGAGAGATACGTTGATCGTTCCCCTGGATCCGGGCCACTTTGGAAGTGGGAGGATCAGCATATCCGGGTGTACAAGTTTAGTATTTCCCCGACACTCGGGATCTGACTCTTGGCGTTAGACAGCTCACTAATTGTAGGAGGTAAATCATGGCGAAGCGACGAACGACCTTCCTCCCTGGCACTGAGTCCGGTGTCAATGTGTTCAGCGATGCGGAGGCAGTGGAGCCTCAAATCGCTGACATTTCCTCCGTTATCCATCCTGCCGATGATGACATTGAACAGACAGGCGAAGAAGTTGGTATCGCAGGTTCTAGCTATCCCCCCGACGGTAGAACGACAGCCACTATTTCTGTAACTGTCACCGACCAGCATGAAAACCCAATGCCCGGGCAACGAGTTCGATTCAATCTGAGCTATGTGAGGCCAGGCGGAAATTGGAGAAGCGCAAGTGGGTTGAAGTTGCTATACAACCAAAACAACGGAAATGGTGCCAAGGCTGAGCGGCTCGTCAACCAAGGAGTCATAAGAGTCCTTGGGACATTGAATGATTCGTCTGCAACTACGGGCAGCGATGGCGTTGCAACAGTAATTTACCGAACAAGCCACATCGCCTCTGATTTTTCGCAGAATAGTCGAGCGAGAGAGAAGATTGTCGCCATACTTAGCAACGGGAAACAGCGCACGCTGAATCTGAACATCGGGTGGCCAAGGCTTCAGCAGATTAGCAATGTGCCTGGTGGCCTTAGAGTGATAGGTGCAAGAGGCACGCGAGTTCACCCGAAACTCCGCGAGTTTCTCAAGAATCTTGGAGATGATGTAAAGGGCGCCAACTGGCCCCATCCTGTCACCGTAACGGCCGCGAGTCTCCGCTGGGGCGGCCAGTACCCGCCTCACTTTAGTCACAAACACGGGTGGACACTTGACCTCCGACCTATGTCCAAGGACGGGGAGAGCACTTGGGCGAAACAAGATGGTAGCTCAGCTAGTAACTATGACCGGAGCCGCACAAAGCGACTTATCCGCGCATTGAAGGAATCAGGTAGTACCGTCTATTTCAATGGAAAAGGTGCGGGAGGCAAATTCAAGAATGGTCACGACAATCACATCCATGTGACATGGCTTACGTCCAATGTCTCATTGGCAGCCCGGCTTGGCAATGTGATCGCATAACAGGGTAGAGACGACCTCGCGCTATGCGCATCGTTGTCGCCGGGTTGTCGAAGGCCTGCGACCAGACGAGCCGAAGCATCGACCCCTCGACGAGACTGGACTTCGACAGGACGGGCGGTATCATCATGGGTTCTCGTAAGCTTCCCCGTCAATGAACCCTAATCCTTGCGTCATTCCTTCGAACGGCGAAGACGCCGTTTTTAAGGTACCACGATCTCAATGCTTGCGGCTGAGCCGGCGCTGAACCGTCCCGGGAATGTCGGAGATAATTTTCATTGAGTCATTGATCCAGTGTTGTAGCAAAAAATTGCATACTGAGTCCGCTGAATCTGACGGCATAGTCTGCCTGACAATCTCCCATAGGACCCAACAATCGTTCCCAAGAGGGTACAAACCACAGGTACGTACCGTTTTCTAGGAGCGATAAAATTGTTAGTAATATCATATAGTTATACACACGAAGTTGGCGGAGAGGGAGGGATTCGAACCCCCGGACCGTTTCCGGTCAACGGTTTTCAAGACCGCCGCATTCGACCACTCTGCCACCTCTCCGGTATAGCCGAGCGCACGCCCGGTGCGCCGTGTCACTTGCGCCTCACAGGCCGTGGTCCTCGCGAACATGCTCATTTTCGCATGGAGCGGTCCATGGTTTCGAACGGGCCAGGATTCCCGTTCGACGGTTTCCAGCGGCGGCTCGCCGCGCCGTGGGGTAAAATCGCCGCATGAACGCAAGATCCGTCCGCACCTTGCTGTCGGGCAACCCGATCATGCAGGTGTTCTCCCTTCTTGCCGCCGGCCTTGCCGTGATCGCTGCCGTGCTGTTTGGCGCGGTGGTCCTTGCGTTCGTGCTGGCATTCGCGTTCATCGTCGCGATCTGGTTCTGGATACGGGTGCGCTGGCGCCTGCGAGGCATGCGTCGGGCGCAACAGTCGCAGGCACGTGGGAGCCGCGGTGGCGCATCGCGGGCGGAGCCGGGCCGGGCGGGGCAGGGCAGGATCATCGAGGCTGAGTCCACGGTGATTGAAGAGCGCGATATGCGCGACTGAGGCACGATGGCACAGGCGAGGCAACGCTCGAATCCGAAGGACCGGCGGCGCAGACGCCGTCGCCGTCTCGTTTCGATGGTCATGTTCGTGATCGCGACGTTCGGGCTCGCGTGGTTCTTCGAGTCGCAGGCCACAACGACGATCATCTTCGTGCGTCATGCCGACACCGATCTGCCGGCGGCAGGGTTGGGCGCGCCAGGCAATGCGGCCGGAGCGGTCGGTGCGGAAGCCCCCGGCGCTGTCGGTGTGGAAGCCCCGGCTGCGGCTTCCGATCCGCCGCTTAATGCACGCGGCAAGGCCCGTGCCGAGTTGCTCGCGGACTTCCTGCAGGACATCGACGTCATCGCGAGCGTCGACGCGATCTACGCGACCGAATCCCTCAGAACCCGCCAGACCGCAATGCCGCTGGCCCAGCGGCTCGAACTCGACATCGGCGTCACCGACCATTACGACTACGTCGGCTTCATGGCCGATGTGTTGAGCGAGCACAAGGGCCGGATCGTGCTCGTCGTCACGGACGGCGATGCGATCGCGCCGCTCGTCGAGGAGCTCCACGGCAGCAAGAACGTGCCGGATATCGGGCCGTCCGACTACGACAATCTCTACATCGTGACGGTGCCGTGGTTCGCGAAGGTCAAGACGCTGCGCCTGCGCTATGCGCTTGGCTGGGACCGCCAGTTCGAACCGCACTCCGTTCGTCAGGGGATTCCCGAGTAGCGCGCCGTTGTCCGCGAGCGGCGGTTGCCGTCGTCGCCGTCAGTACCCGCTACCCATCGTCCGCCAAGGGATTCCCGAGTAGCGCGCCTTCGTCCACGAGCGGCGGTTTCCGCCGTCGCCGTGAATACCAGCTCAGCTACCCATCGTCCACCAGAGGATTCCCGAGCAGCGTACCGTCGTCCGCAAGCGACGGATAGGGCAGGTTCCTGGCACGGCAACGCCGGGCGATATCGGGATACGCCCATTCGAACAGCGTCCGGTTGAATTCTTGCGTGTCGAGCCGCGGCTGATCGTACAGCCCTGCCTCGCGCCGCTGCCGTTCCGCTTCGAACAGGATCACCGCCGCGGCGACCGAGACGTTCAGCGACTCGACGAGACCGTGCATCGGAATCCGGATCGAGAAGTCGGCTTGGCTTAGCGCCTGCTCGCTTGGTCCGTAGAGTTCCGCACCGAGGATGATCGCGATCTTCCCGGTGTAATCGACATCGCGGTAGTCGCGGGCGCCGCGCTCGGCGTGCGAGGCCGCGAGCTGCCAGCCGTCCCCCCGAAGCGTCGCCGCCGCGTCCTCGGCGCTTGCATGCGTCACGACCTCGACCCACCGCTTCGAACCGCCGGCCATCATGTGATGGCGTCGGATCGGGCCATCCGGCGAAACCGCGTGTAGCCGGTGGATACCGACCGCGTCACAGGTCCTGAGAATCGCCGAGACGTTGTGCGGCTTGTGCACCGCGTCGGCGAGCACGGTCAGGTCGGGCTGGCGCCGCTCGAGCGCCCGTCTGAGCTTGGCGAATCTCTCCGGAGTCATCGGGCGGGATTATCCCATCCGCCGGTCCGCTACATCCGGATCGACCCCGACGTAATGCTCGCAATGTCGACCGTCCCCATCTGCTGCATCACGATGCGCAGTTCACGGTTCAGGATTTCGAGTACCCGCTCGATGCCGGGCTGTCCGAACGATCCGAGTCCCCAGATGTAGGGTTTGCCGATACAGACGCCGCTCGCCCCGAGCGCGAGCGCCTTGAAGACGTCCGTGCCACGCCGGAAGCCGCTGTCGACGACGACGGGAATCTGCCCGTTGACCGCTTCGAGGACTTCCGGCAAGCATTCGATGCTGCTGCGGCCGCTGTCCTCGGCGCGCGAGCCGTGGTTGGAGACGATGATGCCGTCGACGCCGTGCTCGAGGCAGATGCTCGCGTCCTCGCCCGTCACGATGCCCTTGACGAGCACGTTCATCGAGGTCGTGTCCTTGAGGCGGTCGACGTAGTCCCAGGTCAGCCCGCGGATGCCCATGGACAGGTTGCCGAGATCGGCGTCGGCGAACATCGCCTTGCGGCGGAAGGCCGCTTCGAAACCGGGCTGGTGGCAGGCCTGGCATTCCTCGTTCGTGTCGCGGCTGAAGCGCGCGATCGGCTCGAGATTGCGGGCCGGGATGTCGACGGTGAGCGCGAGCGCCGTGCAGCCGGTGGCTTCAACGCGCTGAATCATGTCGCGGGTGAATTCCCAGTCGGTTGTGGGATAGAGCTGGTACCAGAGTGGAGCGCCGCGCGCTTCGGTCACGGCCTCGACCGAGTAGTTCGTCACGGTCGAGAGGATCTGCAGCGTGTTGGCCGTCGCGGCGGCGCGTGCGACGGCGAGTTCGCCCTCGGGATGGAAGGTCGCGAGCGCACCGCAGGGCGCGATGAAGACGGGCGAATCGTAGCGTTGGCCAAAGAGTTCGACCGAGAGATCGACGCTCGAGGTGTCGACGAGGCGCCTGGGGAGGAGCTGAAACTTCGTGAAGCCCTCGCGGTTGACGGTCAGCATGCGCTGGTCGTCGACGCCCTGGGCCATGTACCAGTAGTGTCCGGGCTGCATGTGGACCTTCACGTACTCGTGGAAGTCGAAGACGTTGAGCGCCTCGTCGGGGCTGTCGATGAGGGCGGCGAGGATTTCGTCGAGCGCGTCGATCACGTTGGCCTGCGCGTGCCCGCCGCGCGGGGCGAGGGCCGCACCAAGCCCGCAGGCGAGCGGGCTCGCCGCGATGAAGCGCAACAGGGCGCGGCGCGATTCGCGCTCGGATCGTCGCAGTCTCATGGTTCGTCCCCGGCTCCGATGTCCCGGCCAACTATACCGGCGCGTGCCTGAGCGTTGAACCGGGCGGTTCGGCGGTCGGAACGCAACCCTGAGCGCATCGGTGATCGCGAAGCACGTTCGCCGGTGCCGTGCTTTGGGTGGGCAGGCTGCCGGGCGCGCTGGCGACGCTGTCCCGCGCCATGGAACTCGTTACCGCGAAGCCCTCAGTCGTTGTCTGTGCGCGCGTTCTTGCCGGCGTACTTGAGCGGCAGATTCGTCGTATCGACGGACTTGCGCAGCACGAACGAGGAGTGCACACCGATGACGCCGTCGATGCGCGTGATCTTGTTGAGCAGGAAACGCTGGTAGGCCTCCATGTTCGGTACGGTGACCTTGAGCTGGTAGTCGGCATCCTGGCCCGTGATCAGGTAGCACTCCTGCACTTCCGTGTAGTCGCGCACGATGTTCTCGAAATGTTCGAAGCGCTCCGGCGTATGCCGGTCCATGCGGATATGGATCAGCGCGGTCAGGTCCAGCCCGAGGCTCTCCGGATCGAGCCGCACGGCGCGCTCGCGGATGACGCCGGCGTCCTCGAGTTGGCGGATGCGCCGCGAGCACGGGGAGGGCGACAGGCCCACGCGCTCGGAGATCTCCTGGTTGGTGCTCGAGCCGTCAGCCTGCAACTCGGCGAGGATCTTGAGGTCGAAAGCGTCGATCTTCATGGCGCTGCTCTCGGAAATATCCGCATAAGCTGCCAAACATTATCCTGTTCTGAGCAGTCGATTGCGATTTTTTCTGAAATATTCCCCAATTAGGCCAGAAATGCTGTTCTGTCCAGCATAAAATAGCCCTCATCGTTGAGGCATACGCGCCTCGGGGGACAGACTCATGGCGGAGTTCGACTACCGCAGGTACCGGCCGTTCGAGCCGATTCGGCTTTCCGATCGAACGTGGCCGGACAGGGTCATCACGCGGGCGCCGGACTGGTGCAGCGTGGACCTGCGCGACGGCAACCAGGCGCTCGTGCAGCCGATGTCGGTTTCCACCAAGCTCGAACTCTTCGAACTGCTCGTGGAGTTGGGATTCCGCGAGATCGAGATCGGTTTCCCGTCGGCGTCGGCTACCGAATACGAATTCGCGCGCCTGCTGATCGAGAAGGACATGATTCCGGACTCGGTCACGGTCCAGGTGCTGACGCAGGCCCGCGAGGAGCTCGTCGAGCGGACTTTCGAGGCGATCGTCGGCGTCAAGCGCGCGATCGTCCACGTCTACAACTCCACCTCGACCGTGCAGCGCGAGCAGGTATTCAGGACAACCAGGGACGAGATCACGCAGATCGCCGTCAACGGTGCGCGCTGGGTCAGGGAGCACGCCGTACGCTACCCCGATACCGACTGGACCTTCGAATACTCGCCCGAGAGCTTCTCCGCCACCGAGCCCGAGTTCGCGGTCGATGTCTGCAACGCCGTGATCGATGTCTGGCAGCCCGCGACCGGTCAGCCCGTCGTGGTCAATCTACCGGCGACGGTCGAGATGGCGACGCCGAACGTCTTCGCCGACCAGGTCGAGCACTTCTGCCGCAACGTCGCGCAGCGCGAGCACATCCGGGTCAGCCTGCACACCCACAACGACCGCGGCTGCGCGGTCGCTGCGTCCGAACTCGGCCTTATGGCCGGCGCCGATCGCATCGAAGGCACGTTGTTCGGCAACGGCGAGCGCACGGGCAACATGGACATCGTCACGATGGCGATGAACCTGTATACGCAGGGCGTCGATCCGAAACTCGACCTGTCCGACATGGCGCGAATCATCCGCGTCTACACGCGCTGCACCGACATGCCCGTGCACCCGCGCCATCCCTGGGCCGGCGATCTCGTCTACGCGGCATTTTCAGGCAGCCATCAGGACGCGATCCGCAAGTCCATGGCATTTCACGACGAAGAAGGGCAGGAACACTGGAACGTGGCGTATCTCCCGGTCGATCCCGAGGATCTCGGCCGCCGCTACGAGGAGGTCGTCCGAATCAACAGCCAGTCGGGCAAGGGCGGCGTCGCGCTCGTGCTCGAACGCGACCACGGCATCAAGCTGCCGAAGTGGCTGCACCCGGTCGTGAGCCGCGTCGTGCAGCGGCAGGCCGAGGTGAGCGGCGACGAAGTGCCGTCAAGGCAGGTGCGCTCGCTGTTCGAGTCCGCGTTCCTCGTCGTCCCCGACAACTGGCAACTCAAGGCCTACAACCTGAGTTCCGAGAAGCACGAGACTCACGGGCAGTTCCGTCTCGGCGGCGAGCCCGATGTGGTGTTGAACGGTCAGGGACAGGGCCTTATCGAGGCGCTTGTCGCGGGCATTCGCCAGCGCTTTGCGACGGAAGTCTCCATCATCGAATTCGACGAGCGCGCGCTGAGCGCGGGCACGGACGCCAAAGCGCTTGCCTCGGTGATCATCGATGTCGATGGCGAGCGGGCCGCGGCGTGCTGTATCGACGAGGACAGCTCGTTCGCCGTCTTGCAGGCTACGCTTTCGGCCGTCGGCCGCGGTCTTGCCTCCGCCGACGAGCGAATGAAGAGGGTCGTCTAGGGTATCGGCAGGCCCGGCCGCAACGGGCCGGGCCTGACCTTGTGCCTGGTCGGCGAGTTATTCGACGATGAGCGCTTCCACCTGGATGTTCAGGGCCACATCCATCAGGAAGCCGAAGTTCTGCGCATAGTCGACGCCAAAGTCGGCGCGGTTGATCGTGGCGGACGCGTTCGCACCGCAGACTTCACGTCCCTGTTGCGGGTGCTGCCGGCACACGAAACTGTCGACGGTCAATCGGACCGGCTGGCTCACGCCGTGCATCGTCAGCGTGCCGTCGACGGCCGTCGGCGAGCCGTCCTCGAAGTCGACGAGTTCGCCCGAGTAGGTGGCGGTCGGATACACCTCGACGTCGAACATGTCCGCCGAGCGCGCGTGGTCGCTGAGGCCGTCGTGCCCGAAGTCGATCGACGCCATGTCCATCGTGATGTCGACGCTGCCCGTGCCGGCTTCCACGTCGAGCACGATCGTTCCGGACGTGCTGTTGATCTTGCCCCGCCAAAGCGAAAGACCGCCCATGTGGTCGGCGGCGAAGGAGGGGAAGGTATGGTTGGAGTCGATCTCGTATGTCATTGGCGCGGCAATCGCGGTCGCACCTGCGGCAGCCAGGGCGATACCGGCAAACACCGCGGTAATGGTTCCCGAAGTCCTCATTGTCTTGGCTCCTTGCTGGTTTGCTTGTCGAAAATCGTCAGAAAAACCGGCGAGCGCGGGCTCGCGCGGCGAATGAACGCGCGTAAGGATAGGCGATTGCACGCCGGTTCTCCATAAACTAGTGGCGCAGCGCGTGCTGCCGAATCGTTTCGGCGACACAGCAGGTCAGCTTCCTGGCGGTTGGGAGGTGAAGGAACTCGTTCGGCCCATGGGCGTTGGATTCGGGTCCAAGTACGCCCGTCACCAGAAACTGGGCATCGGGAAACTCCGTCCCGAGCATCGCCATGAACGGGATCGTGCCGCCTTCGCCCATGTACATGGCCGGCCTGCCGAAATAGGTCTGCGACGACTCGAGGAGCGCAGCTTCGAGCCACGTCGCGAGCGGCGGCGCGTTCCAGCCTTCGTTCCCTTGAGCTTCGAAGCGGACGCGGGCGCCGTTCGGCGGATCTTCCGTCAGGAGTTTCGTGACGCGCGTCGCGGCTTCATCGCCGCCGATGCCGGGCGGCAGCCTGAGGCTCAGGCGCACGGCCGTACCGGGCCGCATGACGTTGCCCGCGTCGCCGAGTTCGGGCAGGCCGCCTGCGCCTGTCACGGCAAGCGCCGGACGCCACGTTCGGTTGAGCACGAGTTCGACCGGGTCGGCCGCCATCGGGCGCACGCCTTCGTGCCATGGGAACCGGGCCCAGAGGCGTTCACCGATAACGCTCGCGGCGGCACGCGCCTGCTCGATTCGCTGCGTGGGGATCTCGGCATGCAGCCAGTCTGGCAGGATCGTGCCATCGGCCTCGTTCTCGAGCCTTGAGAGCAGCATGCGCAGCACCCGGAAGCTCGATGGGACGACGCCCCCCGCGTCCCCCGAATGGACGCCTTCGCCGATCACGTCGACATGCAGATTGCCCGTGACCATGCCGCGCAGCGAGGTCGTGCACCAGAGCTGGTCATAGTTGCCGGCGCCGGAATCCAGGCAGATCACGAGGCTCGGCGAGCCGATGCGTTCGCGCAGATGATCGATGTAGAAGGGCAGGTCCGGGCTGCCGCTTTCCTCGCTGCCCTCGATGATGACGACGCAGCGCGCGTGGGGGATCCCCTGTTCCTTGAGTATCCTGAGGCCCAACAACGAAGAAAAGGTCGAATAACCGTCGTCCGCGCCGCCGCGCCCGTAGAGCCGCTCGCCGCGCAGCACCGGCTTCCACGGTCCGAGCCCCTCGTTCCAGCCGGTCATCTCCGGCTGCTTGTCCATGTGGCCGTAGAGCAGGACCGTGTCGTCGACCTCTCCGGGAATCTCGATGAACAGCAGCGGCGTACGTCCCGGCAGCTCAACGACCTCGAGTTGCATGCCGTTCACCGGGTGCGCCCGGCACCACCCGACGATGAGTTCCATCGCCTCGTGCATGTAACCATGGCTCGCCCAGTGGGGATCGAAGTCGGGCGACTTGTTCGGAATCCTGATGTAGTCGATCAGCGTCGGTACGATGGAGTCTGCGAACTCGTTCGCGACGAGCGCCTGCGCCTTGCGGGAGTCGATTGCCTTGTTCTTGCTCATGGGGGCGAGATTATGCCTGCTCTTGTGAGCGCGGGCGCAGGTGGCGGATAATTCGCCCTCCTCACGGTGTGGGGCCGTAGCTCAGTTGGGAGAGCGTCGCGTTCGCAATGCGAAGGTCGTGGGTTCGACTCCCATCGGCTCCACCACTCCATCCTCGGGAGATTTCTCGTAGCCCACTGAAATATTAGAATATTTCGTGGGCTACGATCCTGCGCGCCGGCTACTGAAAGTAGATCTCGTCGTAACTGAGCAGGAACGCGTCCATGAACTCCGCGTCGTTTCGCTGTTCTTCGGTCAGTTGATTCACGGCCTCGAAGAAGTGATCCCATCCCCCCGGGGTGTAGATCACGAGAAACTTGCTGTCCGGTTCCAGCGCCGTCCAGGAATGGACCGTGCCGCGCGGCGTGAAGACGATCGTGTCCTCGGTAACGGTATGGCGTACGTTTTCGTCTCCGTTGATGACCGAATAGCTGCCCCGAATCACGTAGAAGGCTTCGTCGTGCCAGTCGTGCTTGTGCAGCCCGACCGAGGTCCGGTCCGCGAACTGGTCGGAGAAAACCGTGTACTGGCCCGCGGTGTCCTGGGTACGTAACAGGATCTTGATGGTTTCCCCGTCCTCGTTGGTGACGCCCTCGATCTCCTTGGCATCGACGATGAGCGGTTCCATGCCCAGATAATCGTGAGCGCTTGCGGCAGCCCAGGACAATGTCAGGGCGAGGGCAAGCAGCGTGCGAATTGTCATGCTCTTCTCCGTTGGAAATCCATGTCTGGTGTGGGGACGAGTATTGTACCGGTGACTCGCGTCGCTGAGGGAAAACGCGGCCCGGTCGCCAGGCGCGACAGTGGCAGCGTACGCCGACAGCCCCGGTGTCGCGCCAGCCATTTCCGGCCGGATTCCGTCAGCACGTCCACGCTACAATTTGCCGATGAATACGCACGCCGCATTGGGATTCGAATTCGATCCGCCGCCGCTCGTTACGGACGCGACGCCGGACCCGGATCGTGCGGTGTTTCGGGTCCGCAAGACACTCGAGAACTTCGTCTACGACACCGTGGCGCTGGAAGGTAACCCGTTCACCTTTCCGGAGGTCAAAACGCTGATGGACGGCATCACCGTGGGTGGCCGTCGCGTCGCGGACGCTGCGCAGGTGCTGAACACGGCAGAGTCCTGGCGGGAACTGCTGCGGCGGGTCTCGGACGGGACGTTCGACATCTCGGCCGCAACGGCGTGCGCGCTGCAGGCGATGGTTGCCCGTGAGGAAGCGCTCGAATGCGGCACGTTCCGCACGGGCCACGTCGGCATCGCCGGCACGGACCGTCAGCCTCCCCCCGCGGACACGCTGGCCGCCCGGTACGACGTGGGACGCGGGTACCTGGAGTCCTTCCAGTCCGTTCACGCGCGAGCGATCGGCGCGTTCCTGTTTCTCTCCGCCAACCAGTTTTTCTGGGACGGCAACAAGCGAACGGGCAGGCTGCTGATGAACGGCGTGCTGTTGTCAGCGGGCATGGACGCGATCGCCGTTCCGGCCAGGCGCCAGCAGGAGTTCAACGAGACGATGATCCGGTTCTACGACACGAGCGATGCGGCTGTGGCCATTCCGTTCCTCGTTTCGTGTTCGCTCGACCGCACGCTTCGGATCGGCGGCGCGCCTGCAAGCGGCAGCCACGACGGCTGACCCGGCTGCGTGATCGTACCCCAGGCCCATGCCCGCGAGCCGCTTCTGACATTTGGCGAAGCGCTGTGGGACATTACGGCTGAAGACCGCAAGCCCGGCGGTGCGCCAGCCAATGTCGCGCTGCACCTGGCTGCACTCGGAGTCGAAGTGCGCTTGCTGACCCGGGTCGGCGACGACCCGCCCGGTCGTGAGCTCACGGCTTGGCTGGCCGGAAACCGCATCGACGTCAATTACATTCAGCTCGACCGTGAGTTGCCGACCGGTCGAGTGCACGTCGATGCATCCGATCCGCTCAACGTCAACTACGAGATCGCCGCGCCCGCAGCGTGGGACCGCATCGATGCCGCTGCTTTCCTCGGTACGGCCGGCAAACCGCCAGGAACGGTGGTCTTCGGCTCTCTGGCCGCGCGCCAGCAAGCATCCCGCGCGAGTCTGCTGACCTTGCTCGAAAGTGCGGAGTTGCGCGTATTCGACGCGAACCTGCGACCGCCATTCGACGGGCGAGACATCATCGAGCGGCTGCTGGGCCATTCCGACTGGGTGAAGCTGAACGAGCAGGAGCTGGGCCGCATCTGCGGCTGGGTCGGAATTGCGGAGGACGAACCGGCCACTGCCGGCGCGCGGCTGCGCGCGCATTACGGACTCGAAGCGCTCTGCATCACGCTCGGCGCGCGAGGCGCGCTGCTCATCGATGCGGATGGGCTGCACCGCCAACCCGGTTTCGAGGTACCGGTCATCGACACGATCGGTTGCGGCGATGCGTTTCTCGCTGCCTGGCTCGCGGCAGCGTTGCGCGGCGCCGGCGCGCGAGACGCGCTACAGAACGCCTGTGCCGCCGGAGCGCTCGTTGCGACGCAGGCAGGTGCGAGCGGTGCGGTCTCGCCAGAGGCGATCGAAGCCCTGATTTCGAACGCCGGCTAGTCTGCAGCCGCGACGGCGGTGTCGTGCGCCGACAGCCCTTCGGCGAGGTTTTCGAGGCTCCTGCCTTTCGTCTCCGGCATCACGAACAGCACCCAGAGGAGCTGCAGCACCATCATCGCCGCAAAGAAGCCGAAGATCGTTTGCGCGTTGAACTGCCCGAGCAGATACGGCATCAGCAGCGTGATCATCGCGGCGAAGACCCAGTGCGTGCCGCAACCGATCGACTGACCCTTGGTGCGCACGTTGTTCGGGAAGATCTCGGCGATGAATACCCAGATCACGGCGCCCTGCCCGAGCGCGTGAGAAGCGATGAACAGGAACACGAACGCGACGACGACGCCGCCGCCGATGTCGTTGCCGAACGCCCAGGTCACGGCCGCGAGCGACACGATGTAGCCGATGGATCCTGCGAGCATGAGCATCTTGCGGCCCGACCGGTCGATGAGCCACAGCCCCAACATCGTGAAGACGAGATTCACGATGCCGATGCCCGCGGTCGACAGCAGGGCCGAGCTTGCGTCGAGACCGGCCAGCTCGAACACGCGCGGCGCGAAATAGATGATGAAATTGATGCCCGAAAGCTGATTGAACGCGGCGAGCAGGAACGCGAGCAGCACGGGAAACAGGTACGCTCGCGCGAAGATGCGTTCCTGCGTGAGTTCCGCGGCCGCATGGCGAATCTCGGCCAGCGTTCGTTCGACGGCGGAAGCGTCGATCGCTTCGAGTATCCGGCGGCTGCCCGCTTCGTCGTTCCGGCGCAGCAGCAGCCAGCGCGGGCTTTCCGGTACCCGCGTGACCAGCGCGAGATAGACGAGCGCCGGTACGGCTTCGATGCCGAGCATCCAGCGCCAGTCGAGGCCCAGTCCGCTTGCGAGGACGAAGTTCGAGACGTACGCGATCAGAATCCCGAACACGATCTGGAACTGGTACAGCGCGACGAGCCGGCCGCGCGTCGCGGGTGGGGCGATTTCGGAGATGTAGGCCGGTGCTGCGACCGACGAAACGCCGACGCCGAGTCCGCCGACGAAACGCCAGAACGAGAAGCTGTACGGATCGGGCGCGAGCGCCGAGCCGAGCGCCGAGACGAGGTACAGCGCGCCGATCGCGATGAGCACGGTCTTGCGGCCCCAGCGTTCGCAAGGCCGGTTCGCGCCGAGCGCGCCGATGACCGTGCCCCAGAGCGCGGCCGACATGATGAATAGCCCATGAAACAGGTCGCCGGTCTGCCACAGCGCCTGCAATGGCTGGTCGGCGCCCGAAATCACGGCCGTGTCGAAGCCGAACAGAAAGCCGGCGAGGGCGACCGTCACCGACCACGATGCGATATTGCCGCGCATGTGTGTCCTGGTAGCGCCGCGGGCTTGTTTCGCGGCGGCGCCAGTCTAGCAGCCCTTGGCAGAACCCCGCGTTGTACCGAGACCGGCCAGGCGTTTCGCCCAACGCAAGGGGCTTTCGCCTCGGGCTGCTAGACTGGCGCCGCCAGACGCAACAACCGGATCCGATGGCCAGTCAACCGTCAAAGCGAACTTCAGCGATTCTCGCGGCCGCCGTGCTGGGCATTGTGATCGCCGGGTCCGCCGCGGGACAGCCAGACTCGATCCAGCTTGACGCGGATGCTGCGCGCGCCGGAGCTTCGTACACCGAACCGCACCGCCCGCAATTCCACTTCAGTCCGCCGACGATGTGGATGAACGACCCGAACGGCCTGGTGTATTACGACGGCGAGTACCACCTGTTCTATCAGCACTATCCCGAAGACCGCGTCTGGGGACCGATGCACTGGGGGCATGCGGTCAGCACGGATCTCGTTCACTGGGAGCATCTGCCGATCGCGCTTTACCCGGACGAACTCGGCTATATCTTCTCCGGCAGCGCGGTCGTCGACTGGAACAACACGAGCGGCTTCGGCGTGGGCGATTCAGCTCCGCTCGTCGCGATTTTCACCTACCACGATCCGGTCCGGCGCGCCGAGGGGACGAACGATCACGAGTCGCAGGGCATCGCCTACAGCAACGATCGCGGCCGTACATGGACGAAATACGAGGGCAACCCCGTGTTGCCGAACTCCGGGCGCGGGCGCGATTTCCGCGACCCGAACGTGTTCTGGCACGAGCCGGCCGGCCGCTGGATCATGGCCGTGTCGGTGTTCGATCGAGTCGAGTTCTGGGGTTCGCCGGACCTCAAGTCCTGGGAGTATCTGAGCAGCTTCGGTCAGGGTATCGGTGCGCACGGCGGCACCTGGGAGTGTCCGGACCTGTTTCCGCTACGGGTGGAAGGCAGCGGCGAGACGAAGTGGGTGCTGATCCAGAACCTCAATCCCGGCGGCGCGCAGGGCGGATCGGGCACGCAGTATTTCGTCGGCGACTTCGACGGGACCGCGTTCACTCTCGACCCGCGTTTCGCGGCGACCCTCGAGTCGGAGCCGGCCGTCTGGCTTGATTGGGGACGTGACAACTACGCCGGCGTCACCTGGTCCGACATTCCCGAGGATGATGGACGGCGCATCTTCATCGGCTGGATGAACAACTGGGACTACGGCCAGGCCGTGCCGACGTCGCCATGGCGAAGTGCGATGACCGTGCCGCGAACCCTGCGGCTCGTCGACACCGCAGCGGGCTTCCGCCTGTTGACCGAGCCCGTCGATGAGTTTCGCTCACTGCGGCGGCGCTCGGTGTCGATCGCGGACCAGCTCGTCGAGAATGAAGTCGACTTGAGCCGGATATTTCCGTTTGCCTTGTCGCAGGCGGATGTGGAACTCGAATTCGATCTCGCACGCACTGATGCCCGCGAATTCGGCGTCGTGCTTGCGAACGCCGAAGGGGAGCGCTACCGCATCGGTTACGACGTCGAGCGCCGCGTGTTCGCAAGCGACCGCAGCGAAGCGGGCGATGACAGTTTTTCCGACGCCTTCGCCGAGCGTGTGCACGAAGCTCCGCGTCAGGCCGACTCACCGCTGCTCGAAATGCGGCTGGTAATCGATGTCGCGTCGATCGAGCTCTTCGCCGATGGCGGCGCGACGGTTCTGACCGACACCTTCTTCCCGTCGTCGACGTTCGAATCGCTCGTCTTCTACGCCCGGGAAGGGGAGACCTTCATCGTGTCGGGCGACTTCCACGAGATCGACGGCATCTGGTAGTTGGGGCCTTCTCCACCGCGCGCTGCGCCCGAACCAAAGACGGTCCGTGAGTCTGCTATCCTCGCGAAATGACAGCCGTGAGCGGCGCCCCGGAATCAAGAGAACCTGACCATGGCCGACTATCTCCCCCCTGGCGTCAGCGAAGAAGTGATGGCCGAAGCGCTCGAGCGTTTTCGGCAGGTCGTCGGCAGCGAGTGGGTGTTCACGGGCGATGACTCGATCCCGTACGACGATCCCTATCCCGTCACGAACGACGAAACGCTGTACCGGCCGCACGGCGCGGTCGCGCCCGCGTCCACCGAAGAGGTCCAGGGGATCGTACAGGTCGCGAACGAGTTCGGCATTCCCCTGTGGCCCGTGTCGCGCGGCAAGAACTTCGCCTACGGTGGAGCAGCGCCAGTGCTGTCGGGTTCCATCGTTCTCGATCTGAACCGCATGAACCGCATCCTCGAAGTCAACGAGGATTTCGGCTACGCCCTGCTCGAGCCCGGTGTCAGCTACTACGATCTCTACAACTACATCCAGGAGCGCGGCCTCAGACTGTGGCTCGACGTTCCGGATCCCGGCTGGGGCAGCGTCGTCGGCAACGCGCTCGATCACGGCGTGGGCTATACGCCCTACGGCGATCACTTCGGCATGCAGTGCGGCATGGAGGTCGTGCTCGGCACCGGCGAGGCGGTTCGCACCGGCATGGGCGCGATGCCTGGCAACAACACCTGGCAGTTGTTCAAGTACGGTTTCGGGCCATACGTCGACGGCATGTTCTCGCAGTCGAACTTCGGCATCGTCACGAAGATGGGCATCTGGCTCATGCCCGAACCGCCCGGCTACCGCCCCTACATGATCACCTTCGAGCGGGAGGAGGACATCGAGCAGGTCATCGAAATCCTCAGGCCGCTCAAGGTCGGCATGGTCATTCAGAATGCGGCGACCGTCCGCAACCTCGTGCTCGACGCCGCCATTTCCGAGACGAAGAGCCGCTACTACTCGGGCGACGGGCCGATCCCGGACAGTGTCGCTCGCGACATCATGGCCGATCAGGAAATCGGCATGTGGAACTTCTGCGGCGCGTTGTACGGGCCGCCGCCCGTCATGGATACCTTGTGGACGGTGATCCGCGATTCCTTCTCGGCCGTTCCGGGCGCCAGGTTCTACTTCGAGGAAGACCGCACGCGCCGGCCGGACATCCTGATCCATCGCGCCGAGACCATGCGCGGAATCCCGAAGCTGACCGAGTTCGGTTTCCTGAACTGGAACGGCGGCGGCGGGCACGTGGGTTTCTCGCCCGTGTCGCCGATCACGGGAGCGGACGCCATCAGGCAGTATGAGATGGTCAGCGGACGCGTTCGCGAGTATGGCTTCGACTACATGGGGCTCATGGCGATCGGCTGGCGCGACCTGCATCACGTCGCGGTCATCGTCTACGACCGCAACAGCCCGGACGAGCGCACGAGAATCGACGAGCTGTTCAAGATTCTCGTGGCCGAAGCCGCCGCCGAAGGTTACGGCGAGTACCGCACCCACATCGGCTACATGGACGAGATCGCGGCGACCTACAACTGGAACGACAACGCGCTCATGAAGATGCACGAGAAGATCAAGGATGCGCTCGATCCGAACGGCATCGTCGCTCCCGGCAAGTCGGGCATCTGGCCGGCCCACCTGCGCAACACGGACTCGGCATGAGAGCGCACATCCTCGCGATTCTGGCCGCTCCGATCGTTGCCTTGCCGGCGGCGGCGAACGCCCAGGAGGAGGGCGCCGGACAGGCGGCTTACGAGCGGCACTGCATCCAGTGCCACGACACGGACGATGAAGCCGTCGGCACGCTGCAGCTCGGCAGGACGCGCGGCGAGGAGCTCGCGCTGTTGACCGAGCGCAGCGATCTCACCGGCGAATACATCGCCGCCATCGTGCGCAACGGCCTGAACGCGATGCCGGGTTTTCTGCCGAGCGAACTCACGGCGGCGCAGCTTGACGCACTCGTCGACTACCTGACGGCGGCGTCAGCGGCGTCAGCGGCGTCGCGCGCTACTCAGGCCGACTAGCAACCCGAGGCGCAAACCCGGGACGCCGATTACGGCCGTCCCGAAGCCGCGCGGGATGGGCGCAAGCGTGGCCGGCGCACTCAGGTCGCCCTGAGTGCCCGCGTATCGATCGGCAAGGAACGGACACGCACGCCGGTCGCCGCATGAATCGCATTCGTCAGCGCCGGGATGGCCGGCGGCATCGACGGCTCACCGAGACCCGTCGGCGGGTTGTCGCTTCTGACAAAGTGCACCTCGACGGGCGCCGCCTCGCTCATTCGGATCAGCGGATAGTCGTGGAAATTCGACTGCACGACGCTGCCCTCGTCGAACGTGATCGCGAGGTTCAGCGCCTGCCCGATACCGTCGAGCGCTCCACCCTGAATCTGGTTCTCGGCGCCGGTCGGGTTGATGATTTGACTGCCGATGTCGCCGACGACCCAGATCCTGTCGACGTTCGGTATGCCGTTCGGCGCCACCGTGACCTGCACGACCTCGGCAAAGTAACCGAAGTGGCAGTAGTAGAACGCGAGCCCCTTGCCGGTGCGCAGCGGAAGCTGGTCGCGGTTTCGCCAGTCGGAAACTTCGGCAGCCCGGTTTAGCACGGCGACGACACGGCTCGTGTCGAACGGCGGCTGCTCGATGCCCAGTATCGGCGGCGGCGGGTCGTAGATCTGCGGTTCACCGTACAGATCGAGCCGAAAGTCGAGCGGGTCCTTGCCGGCAGCCTCGGCGAGCTCATCGACGAACGACTCGAATGCGAAGGCCAGTGCGTTGCTGCCCGGAGCGCGCATCGGCCCGGTCGGATGGCCGAGCGGCAGTACCGAATAGCCGAAGTCGAGATGCGGCACAAAGCGCGCCGGGAACTGCAGCTCATTGATGTCCGCCGAGCTTGCGAAGCTGTCGGCGGCATCGGGCACGGGCTCGCCGAACGACACAAAATGGTCCTTGAAAGCGGTGAGCCTGCCTTCGGCGTCCAGGCCCGCCGTGAAATGATGAAAGCCGGCCGGACGATAGTGATCGTGCTGCAGATCCTGAGTGCGGCTCCACAGCAGCTTCACCGGCTCGCCGGCAAGCTGGGCGACTCTGGCCGCTTCGACCATGAAGTCGCTGGCAAGCCGCCGCCCGAATCCGCCGCCGCAGCGCGTGAGGTTGATCGTGACGTTGTCCGCGGGCACGCCGAGCGTCGCGGCGACCTGTGCGCGGCCGGGCTCGGGAAACTGGGTTGGCGCCCAGATCTCGACCTGATCGCCCGTAACTCTCGCCGTGCAGTTCATCGGCTCCAGTGCCGCGTGTGCGAGAAACGGGTAGTCGTAGGATGCCGACAGAACCGTAGTGGCCTCCTGCAGCGCCGCATCCGCATCGCCATCGCTGCGCAGGGAGTTTGCCGGTGTCTGGCCGGCGAGCGCGGCGGCGGCCTCGGCCCAACCCGCGGTGCTTTGTTCGCGGGTCGGGTTGTCTTGCCACTCGATTTCCAGACTGTCGAGCGCCTTGTTGGCGGTCCACCAGCTATCGGCGACGATCGCGACGCCGTCGGTCAGGTTCATCGCCATGCCTTCCCTGCTCGGCGTCTCGTCGCCCTCGATGATGAACGCATTGCGCACGCCCGGCAGGGCCTTGATCGCATCGATATTGGCGCTGACGATCTTGCTGCCGTAAACGGGTGACTTGTAGTACACCGCATGGCGCATGCCGGGAATCTCGACGTCGATACCGAAAATCGGCTGTCCTTCGACGATCCTGTCCGTGTCGACGCCACGTATCGATGTACCGATGATCCGGAAGTCGTCCGAATCCTTGAGCGTCAGGGATTCCATGGCCGGAGGAGGCACCGCGGCCGCGGCTTCGGCCAGTTCGCCGTAGCCGAGCGCCGTACCGGATGCCGCGTGACGCACGATGCCGGCGTCGGTTGCGAGTTCCGCGAGCGGGACATCGAGCCGTTCCGCGGCCGCGGTCAGCAGCATTCGCCGGGCGGCGGCGCCGACGCGCCGCAGCGGATCCCAGTGCATCGGCGTCGCGAAGCTGCCGCCTGCGAACTGCGGGCCGTAGACCGGGTTGTACATCGCCTGCTCGACGGCGACGTCGCTCCAGGCAACGTCGAGTTCCTCGGCGATCAGCATCGGCAGCATCGTGATGACGCCCTGACCGATCTCGGGATTCTTGGCCATGATCGTCACCGCGCCGTTCGCAGCGATGCGGATGAACGGGCTGAGCTGACCGTCGGTCGCGTCCTGCGCCCTGGCCACACTCGGCCAGCGGATGCTGAGCAACAGCCCGCCGCCAGTGGCGACGCTCGCGACGATGAAGCCGCGCCGCGTCAGGGGCGGCATGGAGAGGCGCGATTCGAGTTTGCGAACGGTGTGTTGTTCCATGATTACGCCTCCGCCGAATCGTTGGCGGGCAAGCCGGCCGCTTGCTTGATGGCGGATCGTATGCGGTTGTAGGTCGCGCAACGGCAGATGTTGCCGTTCATGGCCGCGTCGATGTCCCGGTCGGACGGTTGCGGGTTGCGTTCAAGCAAGGCCGTCGCCGACATGATCTGCCCGGACTGGCAGTAACCGCACTGCATGACGTCAACGTCGAGCCAGGCGGTCTGCACGGATCTGCCGATCTCCGTTTCGCCGATCGCTTCGACCGTCCTGACCTCGGCGTTGCCGAGGCTCGAGATCGGAACGACGCAGGAGCGGACCGGTACGCCGTCGACATGGACCGTGCAGGCGCCGCACATGGCCATGCCGCAGCCGTATTTCGCTCCCTTCAGATCGAGGGAATCGCGCAGTACCCACAGTAACGGCATGTCGCTGTCGACATCGACCGTGCGCGTTTCTCCATTGACCGAAATCGTGAATTCCATGATCGCGCGCTCCTCGTTGAGTCGGTGCCGGCGAAGGAATCAATCTAACGCCGCCACCGAGCGTCGATCAAGAGCTTCGCTGTTGTGAGCGGCTCGAACTGCGTGGGATACTCGATGCGATGAAGGGGGTTTCCGGCAACAGGCGCCTGTTCGCGGTAATCGGTATCGCGATCGTTATCGGGTTCGCCGTGCTCGCATGGGCGGCCATCCGTCCGGGGCCGATGGACTTTGCGGGCGCGACAGTGGCGTTGAGCGATTACGACGGCGACATGACCGGCGTGCCCGAGGATTTCCAAAGCACGGACCCGATCGCGCGCGGCGGCTATCTGGCCGACGCGGCCGACTGCCTTGCCTGCCACACGGCCGAGGGCGGCGAAGCGTTCGCAGGCGGCCGCGCCTTCGTCACGGACTTCGGCACGATCTACTCGACGAACATCAGTCCGGACGTCGAGACCGGTATCGGCGGCTGGAGCGACGCGGATTTCGTGCGCGCCGTCCACGAAGGCGTCAGCCGGAACGGGGACTGGCTGTATCCTGCGTTTCCCTACGCCGCCTACACGTACCTGACCGAGTCCGATGTCCTCGCGATAAAGGAATTCCTGTTCGTTCAACCGCCCGTGCGCAGGGTGCCACCCGACAACACGCTGCGGTTTCCCTACAACCAGCGCTGGCTCATGAGATTCTGGGCCATGCTCTACAACCCGAACGAACGCTTCAGGCCCGTTGCCGATCGATCGCTCGCGTGGAACCGGGGCGCCTACATGGTCGAGGCGCTCGGCCACTGCGGCGACTGCCACACGCCGCGCACGCCGTTGCAATCGCTCGACAACCGGCGCAAGTTCGGCGGCGGCCTGGCGGAAGGCTGGCGCGCATACAACCTTTCGAGTCACGAATCGTCCGGTATCGGAAGCTGGAGCGCGGACGATTTCGAAAGCTACCTGAAGACCGGGCGCGCCGAGAACAGGGGTTCGGCTTTCGGGCCGATGGCCGAGGCCGTGCATCTGAGCTTCAAGCGGATGACCGATTCGGACATCGGCGCGATCGTCGAGTATGTGCGCTCCGTGCCGCCGGTCGAGACGCCCGATCTGCCCACGGTGCGCATGCAGCCGGCCGCTCCGGACCCGTTGGCGGGCGCATCGGCTGACGACAACCCGCGCGGTCTGGAAATCTATTCGGCCGCTTGCGCGGGCTGCCACGGCTGGACGGGCGAGAACGACCTCGTACCTCATTCGACGTTCACGGGCAGCCGTGCCGTCAATGACCCCACCGCGACGAATGTCGCGCTCGCCACCATTCACGGCGCGAGCTCGCTGGCATCGCCGGACGGCGCCGTCGCGATGATGCCGGCCTTCGGCGAGATCTATTCGGACGACGACATCGCGGCCGTTTCGAACTACGTCGTCGCCCGTTTCGGCGCATCGCCCCCGGCAATCACGGCCGAAGACGTAGCCCGCCTGCGGGAAACTCACTAGGCGCCGCGGATTCCTGCGCCGCAGGGTTCCGCCGCCGATGTCTCGCCGCGGGGATGCGCGGAGTCGCACTGCCGGTCGCTCGAGACACGCGGTGAATACGTCCGTGTACGCTCCGCGCGCGCATCCCTGCGCGCTCGGGTCTCAAGCGACCGGCAGTACGACTCCCCTTGACGTCCGCGCGGGGCTCATGAATTGCCGCCGGCTTGTTCGCCGAGCGCCTCGATCAGTTCCGGCACGGCCGTAAAGAGGTCTGCGACGAGGCCGATATCGGCGACCTCGAACAGCGGCGCGTCTTCGTCCTTGTTGATCGCGACGATGACGCCCGCGTCCTTGATTCCGGTCAGGTGCTGGATGGCGCCGGAGATGCCGACTGCGATGTAGAGGTCCGGTGCGATGATCTTGCCGGTCTGGCCGACCTGCAGATCGTTGCCCGCGTAGCCTGCATCCACCGCGGCGCGCGATGCGCCGACCGCGGCGCCGAGCGCATCGGCAAGCCGTTCGATGATCTCGAAGTTCTCCATGCTGCCAACGCCGCGTCCGCCGGAAACGACCCGACTTGCGGTCTGCAGGTCCGGACGGCCGCCGCCGGAGTCGCTGCGAAGCTCGACGTAACGGGTATGGGTCGGAATCTCGGCTTCGACGGCGCGCTCGCTGATCGGCGCGGAGCCTGTGGATTCGGCCGCCTGGTATGACGCTGTCCTGACTGTTGCGACCACGGGCCGGTCGTCCGGTGTTTCCACCGTCAGGATCGCGTTGCCGGCGTAGATCGGGCGTTGGAAGCGCCAGGCGGATTCGGCGTGCATGATGTCGCTGACCTGGCCCACGCCGAGCAGCGCCGCGATGCGCGGCATGAGGTCCTTGCCGAATGTCGTTGACGGGCCGAAGACGTGCGTATAGTCGGCGGCGAGCGCGCAGATTTGGGGCGCGGCGACAGCCGCAAGCGGAAATTCGTTCGCCGGATGGTCGACCCGGATCACGCCCGTGACGCCTTCGAGTGCCGCTGCCTGTGCCGCAACGGCCGCACCGTCCGCGGCGAGCACGGCGATGTCGATGGCCGACGCCTCGAAGCTAGCGGCGCAGGAGACGCACCTGGCCGTCGAGGAATTGAGCGTGCGCCCGTCGTGTTCGGCAACGATCAGGACCCGGGCCATCGCGTCGCTCCCTTTTGCCTGATGGCCTTTACGAGTTCAGCCACGATCGGAACACCGGACATCACAGCACACCCTTCTGCCGCAGCGCCAGGACGAGTTCCGCCACGTCGCGGACTTTCTCGCCGCTCGGACGCTCGGGCGGCGTCTCGAACCCGAGCACGCGGAACTGCGCTTGCGGTTCGACATCGAGTTCGCCCAGGGTCAGCGTCTCGAGCGGCTTCTTCTTCGCCTTGAGAATGTCGGGCAGCTTCGTGTAACGGGGTTCGTTCAGGCGCAGGTCCGTGGTCACCACGGCCGGCAGCTCGACTTCGATGACCTCGATCCCGGCGTCGACTTCCCGCATCGCCGTCGCAATGCCGTTGCTGAAGCTGAGTTCCGAACTAAAGCAGGCCTGAGGACGACCCCAGAGCGCGGCCAGCATCTGGCCGGTCTGGTTGTTGTCGCCGTCGATGGCCTGCTTGCCCAGGATCACGAGTTCGGAGTTCTCGCGCCCGACCAGGGCCTTGAGCGTTCTCGCGACGGTCAGCGGTTCGAGATCGAGCTCCGTCTCGACGAGAATGGCCCGGTCGGCGCCCATGGCGAGGCCCGCGCGCAGTTGCTGCGTGCAAACGGCCGGGCCGATGGATGCAACGACGACTTCCGCGGTCTCACCGCGTTCCCGTATGCGCAGGGCCTCCTCAAGAGCGATCTCGTCGAAGGGATTGATGCTCATCTTGACGCCGTCGAGCGCCATGCCCGAGCCATCGGGCTTGACGCGCACGCGCACGTTCGCGTCCACCACGCGCTTCACGGGGACGAGAATCGTATCGACGACGGTCACTTGCGAGTCCTGCTCCGCCACGTATTCAGTCGAACATGCAGGTCATCGGAACGTTTCCGAATCTACCGGTCTCGATCGCGCAGAGTATGTGGCCAATCCAACGCGGTTCAAGCAGCCCCGTCGCTTCCGGGAGCTTTTGCGTCGCGTGCCGCAGGATGGTGCCTGCCGTCACTTCGTCGCGCGCTCCGCGCTCGGCGTGTTGCCGTACTGTTCCTTGTAGGTCGTGCTGAAATGCGAGCTCGAAACGAAGCCCGTCTGCGCGGCGATCTCGACGATGCTGAAGTCGGTCTGGAACAGCAACTGACGCGCCCGTTCCAGGCGCAACTGCAGGTAATACTGCGACGGCGAACAGCGCAGGTATTTCTGAAACAGGCGCTGAAGCTGGCGGCGCGACAGGCCGACATAGGTCGCGAGCTCGCCCTGGCTGAAGGGTTCGCGGATATTGCTCTCCATGAGCTCGACAGCCGATACGAGCTTGGCGGATTGCCTGCCGACGACGTGCCGCAGCGGCATGTGTTGCCGGTCTCTCGTATCCCGGATCCGCTCGTGCACGAACTGGTCGGCGACGTCGGCGCAGATTTCCGCGCCGAGCTGTTTGCGGACGAAGTACAGCATCAGGTCCATCGGTGCGGTACCGCCGGAACTCGTGAAACGGTCGCGATCGATCGTGTAGACGGCGCGGCTGACGGCGACTTTCGGAAATTCCAGCGTCAGGGCCGTGTAATTCTCCCAGTGGATGCTGCAACGGTAGCCGTCGAGCAGGCCGGCCTTGGCGAGCACGTAGCTGCCCGTGCAGGTCGAGCCGACCGCGAGCCCGTGTGCACTGGCGGTTCTGAGCCAGCGCAGCACGGGTTTGGCGGCGAACCGTTCGACACCCTCGCCGCCGCAAACGATGATCGCATCCACGTGGCGGGACCGGACTTCATCGCCGATACCGAAATCGGCGTTGATCGAGAGGCCGTCGCTGGCGGTAACTGCCTCACCGTCCGGTGAGATCATCCGCCAGCGATACACCCGGGAGCCGGCGGCGCGGTTGGCCATGCGCAAGGTCTCGATCGCCGACGACATGGACATGAGCGTGAAATCGTCGAGCAGCAGGAAGCCGAAAGTTTTCGGCAAGTCTCGCAGTCCGGCTCTTGCCATCGCGTGAACGGTGATTGGTGATCGTTGACGGGCGAAGTATGCGGCGGGAAATGCCCTGACTCAACGTTGCGACGTCATCCGTTGCGCCAGCCATTCGCAAATCCGGGCGCGCGCTGGTGTCTTGAGCGCTCGGTCGATGGATGCGCCGGAACCGGTCCGGCAGTCAGGGCATGACTACCACTTGCCGTGCAGATCGCCGACGCGCTCGTAGGCTTCGCCGATCAACACGCCCAGTTCCCGCGCTTCCCCTTCGCCGAGGCGGACGCTCGGGCGGCCGTGCGCGAAGCGATAGTTGCAGACGATCGCGATGTCGCCGACGCTCCATTCGATCGGAATACCGAAGTCGTCGTAGACGTCGACGAACGCCTGTTTCTCCTCCCGGGAGAGCTCGCTGCCGTCGCCGAAGGTCAACTTCAGGGGCCGTTCCTCGTAGGGCAGGTGCATGACCTTCGGCCAGGCGTCGAACCACATGCCGTCGTCGGCGATGCTGCTGTAGAGCACGTTCCGGTCGAGTTGCGGGAAGTACTCGAAAGCCGAAATGTAATAGCGGGTCCTGAGCAGGCGGTCGGGACCCCATTCGACCTCGAGCCCCCTGGAGCGGGCTTTGGCCGCTGCCTCATCCGGGTCGTCGGTCAGCATCGACTTCTGCCAGTGGTTGTAGACGCCGATCTGCGGTGTGCCGGCGAACGCTTCGCGATCGGTCAGATCGCGGTGATAGCAGAGCCCGAGTTCCCTGAGTTTGCGCCCGAAGCCGGTTTCGAGGATGGCATCGGTCGCCTGCAGGTTGTCGGAAACGTACGTGTGCCCACGCCCGGGCAGAGCCCGGTGGCACAGGAATCCGAGCATGCGCGTGCTGTGCCCGACGTAGGCCATTTCGTGGTGGTAGTGCAGCCAGGCCTCGAGCGGCGCCCCCACCTCGTAGACGTTGGGCTCGAGCAGGTCGCGCGGATTGGCGCCGCCGGCATACGGCATCTCCCGGTCGATGACGAGCTTCGCGAACCGCCGCATGACCTGCAGATCGGTCAATCGCGTGTTGACGAGGTAGACCAGGCCGATTTCCTCGAACGTCCGATTCATGCGGCGGGCCAGCGCGCTGCGGGGATCCAGATCCGCCTCGCCCATGGCGTATTCGCGGCAGTCGATCGTGAACGACGCAGGCGGCAGCGCCGGCGTGCCCGTCCACCAACGCGGCTCGATGACTCCCGGCAGGGGCCTCGTCAGGTCAGCGGCGAAGTCGGGTGCGGTGCTCATGGGGCTGCATATGGTGAGTGCGATGCCAGCGCCGTGCAAGGGCTCGTCGGGTCCACAACGGTGGGACGCGGGCTACGGTACCGGGAACCGCACGCCGTGAGGCCGCGCCGCGTTCGCGAGCCAGCGGCACAGGTAGTCGGCGAAGCTCCGCGCGACGATGACCGTGTAGCCTGCTGCGTCGTCGGCCACAGCGAGCAACACGGTCGCCTTGGCCAGGCCCGTGCGCGCACACTGACCTGGACCGAATTCGCGTGGATCGAGGTCGAGCGTGCAACCCTTCGCGAGCACGGTCCGCGCGTCCTCGCCGGCGATGCCGAGCGCTACATGTCCGCTGCTGACGTCGTTGATCGCGGCGTGACAATCCGCGAGCGCTTTGGCGAGGTCGCTGCCGAGGCGGGTGGCGCGCTCCTCGTCCGTCTCGATAAGCCACTCGTCCGGGCCACACCAGTAGACTCGATGCTCGCCGGTCGTGAACGTGTTCGCAGTGAGCGGAAGTGGCTGGTTCAGCGCTCGCGCGGCGGTTTCAAGGCCGTTGCCTTTACGCGGATCGAGCCTGAGGTTCAGGAATCCGCGGCCGGTCAGCACGTCGATTTCGACACGCGCGCCGCCGACGGATTCCGTGGCGGCAACAAAAGCCTCGAGCCCGTGACGGCGTTCGATGGTCTCAGACATGTTGCCGTTGTCCTCCGGCGTCGTAGAAGACGGGCGCGACGATCTCGACGGGGAGCGGATCGCGTCCGGGCAGCGCCGCATGGATGGTTGCTCCCTTGCGCGACTGTCCGCCGGCCACAAGCGCGAGCGCGATCGGGTGGCCGAGGCATGCGCTCTGGTAGCTCGATGTGACGTGGCCGCACATCGGTATGGGCTCACGAGACCTGTGCCCGAGTTGTGATCCGCGCCATGCCGGCCGCTTGGCGCGTCGGTGGCCGCGCGCGAGCGACCCGGCCTCGTCGATGAGCTGCGTGCCCTCGGGAAGGACGGTCCGGGCGTCCGACGACAGCAGGCCGACCAGTTGCTTGCGGTCCTCGCGCAGGCAATCCGGTCGGCGCAGGGAACGCTTGCCGAGGAAATCCTTCTCGTTAGAGAGCAGCCGGTTCATGCCGAGATCCACGGGCGTCACGGAGCCGTCCGTGTCCTGACCGACGATGACGTAACCCTTCTCGGCGCGCAGCACGTGCATCGTTTCGGTTCCGTAGGGCGTGATTTCGAATTCCCGGCCCGCGTCCATGAGCTTTTCCCACATCGCGAGCGCCAGTGAGTTCTCGATGTTGATCTCATACGCGAGTTCGCCCGAAAAACTCACACGGAACAGCGTCACCGGTATGCCCGCGAGCGTGGCCGGCTTCATACGCATGAACGGAAAACTCTCGTTGTCGAGCGCGATGTCGCAGCCGAGCTTGTCGAGCACGCGGCGGCTGTGCGGTCCCGCCACCGCGATCGTCGAATAGTGTTCGGTCAGCGAGGTCAGGTACACCTGAAGTTCCGGCCATTCCGTCTGCAGCCATTTCTCGAGCCAGTCGAGCACGTTCGCCGCGCCGCCGGTCGTGGTCGTGAGATAGAAACGGTGCTCGCCGCGGCGCGCCATCACGCCGTCGTCCATGAGCATGCCGTCCTCGCCGAGCATGATGCCGTAGGCGCAGCGACCGACCTTCATCAGGCCGACATCGTGCGTGTAGATGCGTTCGAGGAATTCGACGACATCGGGTCCCGCGGCGTCGATCTTGCCGAGGGTCGAGGCGTCCATGATGCCGACGGAGTTGCGCACGGCCAGGCATTCGCGCGCGACGGCCGCGTGCATATCTTCGCCGTCGCGCGGGAAGTACCACGGCCGGTGCCACTGGCCGACGACCTCCATCGGGGCTCCGGCGGCTTCGTGCCACTCGTGGATCGCGGTCTTGCGCACCGGTTCGTAGAGCTCACCGACACTCTCGCCGGCGCCGACGCCGAAACTCACCGGAGTATAGGCCGGCCGGAAGGTGGTCGTACCGACCTCGGGAATCGACTTGCCGAGAATGTCGGCAAGCACGGCCATGCCGTTGATGTTGCCGAGCTTGCCCTGGTCGGTGCCGAAGCCGAGCGCCGTGTAGCGCTTGACGTGCTCGACGTTCCGATAGCCTTCGCGTACCGCGAGCTTGATGTCGGCAACGCTCGTGTCGTTCTGAAAGTCGATGAACTGCTTCGGACAGCGGTCGGCGTCCCTGACGGCCGGCACGCGCCAAAGCGCCTCGATCGGGTTTTCGTCGATGTTGCCCGCGGCCGGTGCTTCGATGGGCGAGGGCTCAAGCCCGAGTTTCGATACGGTTTCGGCGCCGGCGCGTACGCCGTCGGCCAGGCATTCCGCGAGCGACGATTTGCCGTTGCCGGCGCCGGCCGAGACGTTCGCCTGAACCGATTTCGCGGGCAGGAAGCCGAGCTGCGATTCGTCCCAGTCAAGCTGTCCGCCCGCCTGCGAATGGAGGTGCACGGCCGGGCTGTAGCCGCCGGACATGACCACGAGATCGCAGTCGATGCGCATGGTTGGCTTGACGGTCGCCCAACCGTCGCCGGCCCATCGGGCGATGCTCGCGCCGCTGACGCGTTGCCGTCCGGCCACGTCGCTCACGACATGGCCCTGCAGCACGGGGATGCCGAGGTCGAGCGCCTTGCGGCCGAGCTCGCCGGCGCCGCCGCGGCGGCTGTCGACGACGGCGGCGACTTCGGCGCCGGCCTCGGTCAGGTCGAGCGCCGCACGATAGGCCGAATCGTTGTTCGTGAAGACCACTGCGCGGCGGCCCGGCAGGACGGCATAGCGGTTGATCCAGGTCGAGACGGCCGAGGCCAGCATGACGCCTGGCCGGTCGTTGTTGCAGAAGACAAGCGGTCGCTCGAAGCTGCCCTGCGCGAGTACAACCTGACGGGCGCGGATGCGCCAGAGCCGTTCCTTGACGGGCTGGACGGTGTCCTGGTGGTGACCTGCGGCAGCGCCGCTATCCGGATGGTCGTCCGGTCCTTTGGCAGTGCGCCCATTCCTGGGGTCATGTTGCCGTCCGGCGGTACTGTCGTCGCCGGCTGCGGGACGGTTCGTTGCGGAAAATGCGTCCGCCGAACCGTCCGGATGATCTCTGCAACGCTCCGCGATCGTCAGGAAGTTGTGGTCGTGGTAGCCGAATACGGTGCTGCGCGGCAGCAGCGTGCAGTCTGCGCAGTCGCCGAGTTCGTCCACGACGGCGGCGACCCACTCCGCGGCCGGAGCGCCGTCGACCTGATCGGTGCAAGCGAGCAGACCGCCGCCGAACTCGTTCTGCTCGTCGGCCAGAATCACGCGGGCGCCGGACTTCGCCGCCGTCAGCGCCGCCATGAGGCCGGCCGGGCCGCCGCCGGCCACGAGCACGTCGCAGTGCGCGTTCATGTGCTCGTAACAGTCCGGATCCGGCGCCGTCGGCGCTGCGCCAAAGCCCGCCGAGCGGCGGATCGCGTGCTCGTAGAGCTTCCACCATGCGCGCGGATACATGAACGTCTTGTAGTAGAAGCCTGCGCCGAGCAATCGTCCGAACGTGTCGTTGATCGCGCCGACATCGAAGCGCACACCCGGCCAGCCGCGCGTCGTGCGCGCGACGAGGCCGTCGCGCAGTGGAACTTGGGTTGCCCGCAGATTGGGCTGCGCGGTCGCGCCCTCGCCGATCTGCAGGATCGCGTTGGGTTCCTCCGCGCCGCTGCCGACGATGCCGCGCGGGCGCCTGAGCTTGAAGCTGCGGCCGACGAGCTGCACGTCGTTGGCGATGAGCGCCGACGCCAGCGTATCGCCCGCGAAGCCCTGCAGAGCGTTGCCGTCGAATCTGAACCCAAGCGGCCGGCTCCGGTCGACGCGCCCGCCGGTGGGCAAGCGGTTCGGTTGTGCGCCCGTCACCGTCGATCTCCTGGCTCAGCGTCAGTCGGGTCACCGGTTTCGAAATCGCGCTCGACCCCGCCATCGGCAGCGCCCGCGGCATCCGGCAGCGTGAAGCTCCGCGCGATGCGGTAGGTGACGGTGTCACGCTCCACGCCGAACCAGCGCCGACAGCCCTGCGCGTGGTTCCAGAGTTCCCGGTGCGCGCCGCGCGGGTTGGTCCGGTTGAACAGGTAGTCGGCCCACTCGGCGTCGCTCAGCGCATCGGGATCGGCCGGACGCACGATGCCGGCTTCGCCGCCGTAGCTGAACTCGGTCTCGGCCCGCGAGCCGCACCATGGACAGTCGATCAACAGCACGGTCGTGAACCTGCTGGCGCGACGCGTTGCGGAGTCGGCGAGCTCATTTGAAGTCCATCCGCCGCGATGTACGCGCTAATGCGCCACTGCCGCGGCGCCGTGCTCGTCGATCAGGGCGCCGGTCGTGAACCTTTCCAGGCTGAAGGGCGCGTTGAGCTCGTGCGGCTCGTCGTGGGCCATCGTGCGCGCGAACACCCACCCTGAACCCGGCGTCGACTTGAACCCGCCGGTGCCCCAGCCGCAGTTGAAGTAGAGCCCGTCCACCGGCGTTTTCGAGACGATCGGGCATGCGTCCGGGCAGACATCGACGATGCCGCCCCAGAGCCTGAGCATGCGCACACGGCTGAACGCCGGGAACAGCTCGATGATCGCCTGCAGCGTATGCTCGATGACCGGGAAGCTGCCGCGCTGGCCATAACCGTTGTAGGCGTCGATGCCCGCGCCGATCACGAGTTCGCCCTTGTCGGACTGGCTGATGTAGCCGTGCACGGCGCCGGACATGACCACGGTATCGAGCACCGGCCTGATCGGCTCCGAGACGAACGCCTGTAGCGGATGGCTTTCGATCGGCAGTCGCAGGTCGGCCATCCTCGCGAGCGCGCTGGCGTGGCCGGCCACCACGACGCCGATGCGGTCCGACGCGATCGGGCCGCGCGTCGTCTCGACGCCGACGGCCTTGCCGCCCCGCACATCGATACCCGTGACCTCGCACTGTTCGATGATGTCGACGCCGAGCGCATCGGCTGCCCGCGCGAAGCCCCACGCGACCGCATCGTGGCGCGCAACGCCCGCGCGGCGCTGCAGCGACGCGCCGAGGATGGGATAGCGCGCATCGGGCGAGGTGTTCAGGCTCGGTATCGCCCGCTTGAGGTCGGCGGTGCTGACGACCTCCGCGTCGATGCCGTTCAACCGGTTGGCATTGACGCGCCGCTCGATGTCGCGCATGTCCTGTAGCGAATGGCCGAGGTTGTAGACGCCGCGCTGGCTGAACATGACGTTGAAATTAAGCTCCTGGCTCAGCCCTTCCCAGAGCTGCATCGACTTCTCATACAGCAGCGCCGCTTCGGTCCAAAGATAGTTGGAGCGCACGATCGTCGTGTTGCGCCCCGTGTTGCCCCCGCCGATCCAGCCCTTCTCGAGCACGGCGACGTTGCGGATGCCGTGGTCCCTGGCCAGGTAGTAGGCGGTCGCGAGGCCGTGGCCGCCGCCGCCGACGATGATCGCGTCGTAGCTCTTTTTCGGTTCGGGACTGCGCCACGCCGTCTGCCAGCTCCGGTTGTAGTCGAGCGCGTTACGCACCAGGCTCAGTGCCGAATATCGTTTCATACTCTCGTTACCCACGGTTTAGCGACGGCGGCGCGGACATCGGCGGTTCGCGTATCGGTGGCCGCGAAGACCGAAGCGCAGGGAGTCGCCGGCCGCTTCGATTCGACGCACAGCCCTCGCCATCGGACAGGCTACGCGTTGGCCCCGTTGACGTCGCGCAACCGTTCGTTGGCTGGATCGAACGGGCTGTCCGGGATGACGGTTGCCCTGAAGGTCCTGTCGAGAATCTCGATGCCGATCTCGGCGCCAGAAACCGCCAGATCGGGCGGCAGCATGCCGAGCGCGAGCGACTTGCCCGTGCGGAAACCGTAATTGCCGCTCGTGGCGCGGCCGACGGTTGCGCCGTCCCTGACGAGCGCGTTGTTGCCGAGCGCGTCGGCGTCCTCGACATCGTGCACCTCGAGCGTGACGAGGAGGTTCTTCAGTCCCGCCTCCCGCCACGCGAGCAGCCCGTCGCGACCGAGAAAGTCGCCCTTGTCGAGCCTGACGAAGCGATCGATCGCGGACTCGAAGGCGGAATACTCGATCGACAGCTCCGTGCCGACGAGCCGATAGGACTTCTCCATGCGCATCGAGTCCATGGCGCGAATGCCGAACGGCGCGAGCCCGAGATCTTCGCCGGCCGCGAACAGCGTGTCGAAAATGTGGTTCTGGTATTCGATCGGGTGGTGCAGTTCCCAGCCGAGTTCGCCCACGAAGTTGACGCGCATCGCGTTGACGGGCGCCGAGCCGACGACGATGTTGCGGGCGGTGAGCCAGGGAAATGCCTCGTTCGACAGATCGGCGCGGGTGACGCGCGACAGCAGTTCGCGAGCCTTCGGACCCGCCAGCACCAGCACGCCAATCGCGCCGGTCAGCGGCGTGAATTGCACCGATCCGTCCCGCGGCATGTGTTTACGCAGGTAGTCATGGTCCAGACGCTGAAACGCGCCGGCTGACACAAGATAGAACGAGTCGCCGCCGCGGGAACGGCCTGTCTCTCCTTCAGCGGCTTGACTCCTCCGCGCGGCAATGGAACTGCCCGCCCCCCGGCCGGCCTCGCGCAGGATCGTGAACTCCGAATGCACGCCGCCGTTGCGATTGAGCGCATGCGCGAGGCAGAGCCGCCCGACCTGCTTCGGCACGCTGTTGGCGACGAAGCCGTTCAGGAAGTCTTCCGCGCCGGCGCCGGAGACGCGGCACTTGGCGAATGCGGTCATGTCGAGCAGGCCGACATTGTTCGTGACGGTGTCGACCTCCCGGCGAACGGCCTCGAACCAGCGCGAGCGGCGGAACGACCAGTCGTCTTCCTGCGGCATCCCTTCCGTGGCGAAGAAATTGGGCCGCTCCCAGCCGAACTTCTGGCCGAACACGGCGCCGCGCGCTTTCATGCGCCCGTAGCAGGGCGCCGTGCGCAGCGGCCGTGCGGCGGGGCGTTCCTCGTCCGGGTAGTGGATGATGAAGACGTGTGCGTACGCTTCCTCTGTTTTCCTGACGAGGTAATCCTTGGTCGCGTAAGCGCCGAAGCGGCGCGGCTCGACGCCGAGCAAGTCGATGGTCGGTTCGCCGTCCACGATCCATTCGGCCAGTTGCCAGCCTGCGCCGCCCGCCGCCGTGATGCCGAAGCTGTGCCCCTCCGACAGCCAGAAGTTGTCGATGCCCCAGGCCGGTCCGATGATCGGGTTGCCGTCGGGCGTGTAGGCGATCGCGCCGTTGTAGACCTCCTTGATCCCGACTTCGGCGAACGCCGGCACGCGGTTCATCGCGGCCTCGATGTGCGGCATGAGGCGGTCGATGTCCTCCTGGAACAGCTCGTACTCGGCCGCGGGATCCGGTCCGTCGACATAGCAGCACGGCGCGTCCTTTTCGTAGGGACCGAGGATCAGGCCGCTGTTCTCCTCGCGCATGTACCAGGAGCCGTCCGATTCGCGCAGCACGCCGAGTTCGGGCAGCCCCTGCCGCTTGCGTTCCTCGAGCTCCGGATGCGGTTCCGTAACGATGTACTGGTGCTCGACCGGCATGACGGGAACGTCGAGTCCGACCATCTCGCCGGTCTGCCGCGCATAGTTGCCGGTCGCGGACACGACGTGATCGCAGATGATGTCGCCCTTGTCCGTGTGCACGACCCAGCCGCCGGAGGTCGCCTGGCGGATGCCGACGACCGCGGTCTTGCGGTGGATCGTCGCGCCGCGCGCGCGGGCGCCGGCCGCGAGCGCCTGAGTCAGGTCGGCCGGTTGGATGTAGCCGTCCTCGGGATGAAAGATGCCGCCGACGAGGCCGTCGATATTGCACAGCGGCCAGAGATTCCTGATCTCGTCCGGCGTCAGGAAGCGGACATCGACGCCGATGGTCTTCGCCGTGGCGGCGTACTGGTGGTACTCGTCCATGCGGTCGCGGTTCATGGCGAGCCTGAGGTTGCCGACCTGGCTGAACCCGACCCGCTGCCCGGTTTCGCGTTCCAGTTCCCGATAGAGCTTTATGGAGTACTTGTGCACCTGTCCGACCGAGTAGCTCATGTTGAACAGGGGCAGCAGACCCGCGGCGTGCCAGGTCGAGCCCGACGTGAGTTCACCCTTCTCGATCAGAACGACGTCGTCGCCCCAGCCTTTCCTGGCCAGGTGATACAGCGCGCTGACGCCGACGACGCCACCGCCGATGACCACAGCTTTGGCCCGCGCTTTCATCGAGTCGAAACCATTCCCGTGCGTCGTTCAGAGGAAATTCGGGGTCGGCTGCGCGCGCCGTCTCATCGGAACCGTGCGACCCGCGAGCGCTCGATCGCACTTGCCATCAGCTCGCCCTGCGGCGTCGCCGCCGGTCGGTACCGGTCGATTCCGGCCGCGCTGCCGGCTTGTCCACCACCGAGAAGAGCCTTGGGAAGGAATCCCGCTTGTTCGGAATCGCCATCGCGTTGACGAAGTGTTCCTGGAACTTCGGTTCCAACGCCGTCTCGACTTTCTCGATCCTGCGCACCGTGGCCTCGATTTCCGCGCGGGCGGGCACGTTCAACAGCGCGATCATCGCGCCCATGCCGGCGGCGTTGCCGGCCGAGTCGACGCTGTCGAGATCGCAGTCGGGAATGAGCCCGAGGATCATGGCGTACTTCGGATCGATGTGGGAACCGAATGCGCCGGCAAGCCGGATGCGATCGATCCTGTCGATGCCGGCTCGCTCCTGCAGCAGGCGGACACCCGCGTAAAGCGCGGCCTTGGCGAGCTGCACCTGGCGCACGTCGTTCTGGGTGACGACGATCCGCTGCGCGCCGTCATGAAGCACGTACGAGAACGTGCGGCCCTCGGCGAAGATCCGCTCGCTGCCGCTGGTCAGCGTTCCGTTGATGACGCCGTTCTCATCGACGATCCCGGCCAGGTACATTTCCGCGATGACCTCGATGATGCCGGACCCGCAGATTCCGGTGACTCCGAATGCCTCGATCGCCGCCTCGAAGCCCGGGTCGTCCGACCAGAGCTCCGAGCCGATGACGCTGAAGCGCGGCTCGAGGGTCTCCGGATCGATACGCACGCGCTCGATGGCCCCGCGCGTGGCGCGCTGGCCGCAGGAAATCTGCGCGCCCTCGAAGGCGGGACCGGTCGGGCTCGAACAGGCGAGCAGCCGGTCGCGGTTGCCGAGCACGATCTCCGCATTGGTGCCGACATCGACGACCAGCGACACGTCGTCGAGCAAATGCGGTTCCTCGGCGAGCACCATGCCGGCCGCGTCGGCCCCGACATGCCCGGCGATGCACGGCAGCACGTAGACATTGGCGCCCGGATCGATCGCGATGCCGATATCGCGCGCCTTGAGGTCGAGTGCGGTGTCGACGGCCAGCGCGAACGGGGCGCCGCCGAGTTCGCGCGGATCCAGACCCAGGAACAGGTGATGCATGATCGGGTTGCCGACGACCGTCAGTTCCACGATGTCCGCCGGGTCGATGCCGCCGAGCCCGCAGACCTCGCCGATGAGGTCGTTGACCCCCCGGCGGACGGCCTGCGTCAGTTCGTCGGCGCCGTCCTCGTGCATCATCACGTAGGAAACCCGGCTCATCAGATCCTCGCCGAAACGGATCTGCGGGTTCATGATGCCGTCGGTGGCGACCACGTTGCCCGCCGTCAGATTCACGAGGTGTGCGGCGATCGTCGTCGAACCGATGTCGATTGCGATGCCGTGGGTTGCGGGTATGAAGCCCGGCCACACGGCGACGATGGTCGATTGCCTGTGTACGGCTACGGTGACGCGCCAGTCGCCTTCGCGCAGCGCGTGCTGCAAGCGCGGCAGGATGACGGGATCGCAGGCGAGGTCCGCCAGGTGCCACTCCCAGGCCAGCGCGTCGCAAAGCCGCTTGAGGTCGCCGGTCGCTTCGAGCAGGTCGGCCGGCTGCACCTCGACGTGGTACAGCCGCGTGGCCGGATCGAGCTTGATGTCGCGGTGTTCGGCATCCTTGCGCACGATCTGCCGGTGCATCTGGCTTTCGGGCGGTACATCGATGACGAGATCGCCCCGGATGACCGCCTGGCAGCTCAGGCGGTGGTTCTTCTCGAGCTCGCGGCGGCGCTCGCTGTATCGATTCTCGATTTCGTTGACGACCGACAGGTGAGCCGGCCGGGAAACGATCGCGTGCTTGGCGAAATTGCCGTCCATGCAGACGACGCGGCAGCGGCCGCAGAGTCCGCGCCCGCCGCAGACCGAGTCGATGTCCACGCCAATGCTGCGTGCCGCATCGAGCAGGCGCGTGCCGCGTGGAAACGTGCCGCGGCGCCCGGAAGGCGTAAACACGATCCTGGCGTCGTGGAGGCTCAAGTGAGTGACTCCGGGCGCGCCCTCACGCTGCCGCCGGGCGGCGCCGCTGGCGCTTGCCGTTGCGCTCTCGCTCCGGCCGCGCGGCCGACGGCTCGCGATAAGTCCGGATCCAGTTCGCGCAGTCCGGATCGCGGCCCATCATGACGTCGGCGCCGAGCACGGCCTGCATGACCTCGGCGTGCATCGGATTGGCGATCGCCGACGTCATCCCGGCGCCGATGGCCATGGTCAGGAACGCGGAATTGATCCCGTTGCGGTTCGGCAGTCCGAAGCTGATGTTGGATGCGCCGCAGGTCGTGTTGACCCCGAGCTCTTCGCGCAGCCGCCTGACGATGTGCATGACCTGCTTGCCAGCGGTATTGATCGCGCCAATCGGCATCACCAGCGGGTCCACCACCACGTCCTCGCGCGGGATGCCGTGGTCGGATGCGCGTTCGATGATCTTCTTCGCCACGGCGAAACGCTCGTCCGGGTTCTCGGATATGCCCGTTTCGTCGTTGGAGATGGCGACCACGGCGGCGCCGTGCCGTTTCACGAGCGGCAGCACCGACTCGAGAATCTCTTCTTCGCCGGTCACCGAGTTGACCAGCGCCTTGCCCTGGTACACGGAGAGCCCCGCCTCGAGCGCCGCGACGATCGATGAATCGATGGACAGCGGCGCCTCGACGATCGATTGCACGAGTCTGACGACATCGGCGAGCATCTTCGGTTCGTCGGCCAGGGGCACGCCGGCATTCACGTCGAGCATGCGCGCGCCGGCCCGGACCTGCGCGATCGCATCGGCCTCCACGCGGCTGTAATCGCCGCGCGCCATGTCCGCGGCGAGAGCCTTGCGCCCGGTGGGATTGATGCGCTCGCCGATGACGACGAACGGCCGGTCGAAACCGATCCGCACTTCCCTCGTGGGCGAGCTGACCACCGTTTCCGTCATGAGATTTCCTCCGAACGTCGAGCTTGTCGCGATCAGGCGCTGCCCAGGCTCAGGATTGGCACGCCGAGCCGCTCCTGCGCGGCTTCATCCGTGAAGCGCGCCGCCAGGCTCGTTTGCAACTCGCCGTAACCGCAGTGCACGTGCTCGAAGTCGAGTTCGAGGCGTGCGGCGGCCTGCACGGCGGTTTCGAGAAGCCGGATGTCCTGCGTCTGTGAGAGGTAGACGAGCTTGCGGTAGTTGCCGAAGTAAGCGTCCCGGAGTTCCGGATGCCGATCCAGCCCCAGCGGCTTGACGACGAACCGATCGAAGTGGCGCGCCAGGAAGTCGGTCAGGTAGAACGTGCCGGGTTCCGCCGCGGCAAGCTCGGCGAAACGTGCGCGGCCGGCGAGGAACTCGTAGCAGTGCGCGCCTTCCAGCCGCTCGGCGCCTTCCTCCTCCAGCACGCGGTCGATCCCGCCGCCGGTGCCGCAGTCCGCATAGGCGACGAAAATCCCGGCGTACGAGCGGCGATGCCGGCGAATCATCCGCCGCAGCCGCCCGGGGATTTCGGCCGGGCGGTTGTGCAACGCCGCGTCGATGCACTTCAGATGCAGGTGTTCCCAGCCCCAGCGGCGCCTGAGCTCGTGGATCTCGCGCGCCAGGGCGCCGCAGGCGATGACGAGGATCGGTTCCGGCATGGCGGGCGCATGCGCATCGGGGATTCCCGGGACTGTGCGTTCGGCGCCCATCAGTAGTCCCGATCCTCGAACTCGGACTTGCGCCGCCGGATGAAGTCGACGAGCGACTCGTCGATGGCGGGGTCGAGCTTCGGCGGCTGATAGTCGGCGAGCATCTTCTTCCAGATTCCGTTGGCACGTTGCGCGGCGTCGGTCGAGCCCTCCTGTTGCCACTGTTCGAAGCTGTTGTTGTCCGCGACGGTGGAACGGTAAAACGCGGTTTCGAAATTTGCCCGCGTGTGCGCGGCGCCGAGAAAGTGCGAACCGGGCCCGACCTCGCGCAGCGCATCCAGCGCCTGGGCGTTCTCAGAAAGGTCGATTCCCTTGAGCAGCACGGAGATCATGTTGGCCTGATCGACGTCCAGGATGAACTTTTCGTACCCCATCGCGAGACCGCCCTCGAGCCAGCCGGCGGTGTGCAGCATGAAGTTCACGCCCGCCAGAGCTGCCGTCTGCAGCGTATTGGCCGACTCGTAAGCCGCCTGCGCGTCGGGAACCTTGGATGCGCACAGCCCGCCGCCGCTGCGGAAGGGCACGCCCAGGCGCCGCGCCAACTGGCCCACGCCATACAGGACGAGGCTCGGTTCCGGCGTGCCGAACGTCGGCGCCCCCGATTGCATGGACACCGCCGCCGCGAACGAGCCGAACACCACCGGGGCTCCGGGCCGCACGAGCTGAATGTAGGCCATGCCCGCCAGCGCCTCGGCGAGGATCTGGGTCAGCGTGCCGGCCATCGTGACCGGCGACATCGCCCCCGCGAGCAGGAACGGCGAAATGACCGTTGCCTGGTTGTTCTCGGCGTAGACGGTCGCTGCACCGAGCATGGTCGCGTCGTAGGTCAGCGGAGAATTCACGTTGATCAGGCTGGTCAGCACGGTCTTGTGGGGCAGGAAATCTTCGCCGAACAGGAGCTGCGCCATGGCGACGGTATCTTCGGCGCGCTCGGGATGCGTGACCGAACCCATGAACGGCTTGTCGGTGTACTTGATATGGCTGTAGACCATGTCGAAGTGGCGCTTGTTGACCGGAACGTCGACCGGTTCGCAGACGGTGCCGCCGGAGTGGTGCAGGCCGGGGCTCAGGTAGGTGAGCTTCACGAAGTTGCGGAAGTCCTCGATGGTCGCGTACCGGCGCCCCCGATCGAGGTCGTGTACGAACGGCGGCCCATAGGCGGGCACGAGCACGGTGCGGGCGCCGCCGATGATCGTGGAGCGCTTCGGGTTGCGCGCGTGCTGCGTGTACTCGCTCGGCGCGGTCGCCTGCACCAGCGACCGGCACAGGCCGCGCGGGAAGCGAACGCGCTCGCCGTCCACGTCCGCGCCGGCTTCCTTCCAGAGCTTGAGCGCCCGCGGGAATTCGCGGAACTCGATGCCGATCTCCTCGAGCACGGTGTCGGCGTTGTACTCGATCAACTCGAGCGCTTCGGCATCGAGCACGTCGAAATGGGGAATCCTGCGATCGATCCAGGTTCTGAACTCGTCCCTGATCCCGCCCTGGCGCGCGAGTCGCTTCGCTGCCCGGCCACGCTGAGCCGCGCGGCCGCCGGCCCGTGCCCGGCCAGAGACCCGCCTGCGTCGCGTATTGTCCGTCATGCGCGGCCTCCTGAAGCCAAAAATGACCGTGCCGTGGAGGCACGAGCCCGCACGGCAATATCGAATGGCAGTTCTCCGATAGCAGTCTGAGGCTGTTTCCCGATGTCTGCATCGCCGGATGCGACGTGGAGCCAATCGCAGACGACATCGCGGAGTCCCCGGAAACTATTGCCAATATCTGAATTTCTTGCGTGCGACCGCAGTGCTCGCGGTTCCAACTGTCCAATTTTGGGGCGCCGATGTCGCATATGGTTTATCGGCCATCGTCTCTTGGCGATACCCTCATTTGAGGATGGACGCGGTGCACCGCGATTATTCCCGTGGCCGGATAAATTCAGGTCCGGTCGCGTCTCCGGTAGGAGCCGGCTGGCCGTCGGCAGCGCGATAACCGATGGTTGAGGGCAGTTCGCATGAGCGATGAGGTTTACGCCACGGACGCTGTCGAAGAGCAGGAAGACGATTTCGTCCTGGCGGAGCTCGACGACGCCGAACTGGTCGAGCAGATGCACGACGATCTGTACGACGGCCTCAGGGACGAAATCGTCGAGGGCACGGAAATACTGCTCGAACGGGGCTGGAGGGCGGAAAAGGTCCTGAACGACGCGCTGGTGGGCGGCATGAAGATCGTCGGCGACGACTTTCGCGACGGCATCCTGTTCGTACCGGAGGTGCTGCTCGCCGCCAATGCCATGAAGGGCGGCATGGCCGTGCTGCGGCCGCTGCTGGCGGAGACGGGCGCCAAGCCCGTGGGCAAGATGGTGATCGGCACGGTCAAGGGCGACATTCACGACATCGGCAAGAACCTGGTCGGAATGATGATGGAAGGGGCCGGTTTCGAGGTGATCGATCTCGGCATCAACAACAGTGTCGAAAACTATCTTGAGGCGCTCGCCGAGCACCGGCCCGACATACTCGGCATGTCGGCCCTGCTGACCACCACCATGCCGTACATGAAGGTGGTCATCGACGAGATGGTCACGCAGGGCATACGCGACGATTACATCGTGCTCGTCGGCGGCGCTCCCCTGAACGAGGAATTCGGCAAGGCGGTGGGCGCGGACGCGTACTGCCGCGATGCCGCCACCGCCGTAGATACGGCCGCCGCGCTGATGAGACAGAGCGAAAACGCCAGATGATGCCGGGCTCGATATGCGGAACGCCGGCCCTGTCGAGCCTGGCAGTCCGTTCCCATGCGCGTTGCAACGCTGCGCAGGCATTCATCGAGCGGATGGCCCTTGCGGCGCTCAAGGGCGCGAGATGATTCATGGACGCCATCCTCGTCAAGTGGCGCGACATACCATCGCAGATCATCGTCAAGCAGGGCAGACGGCGCGCCAGGGCGCTATTGAGCGCCCGCTTTCAGAATGCCATCGATCGCGCCGCCATGCGGGCGAAGAAGCACAGCGCCGACGCCTATATCGCTGAATGGGCGCGCGGCCCGATCGAGCCTGCGCCGGACGACGCGGCGGCGAACCTGCAGACCATCGCCGACCGGCTGGCGCAGCGAATCGAGGCTGACTATTCCGCCGAACGGCTGCTCAAGCTCATTCGCAATCACGGTCTGGAGCCGGATTGAAGGGTTCTCGCTCTATGGCCGCTGCGACAGCGTTTGGGCTATGCTTTTTCTGCGTCCGGTTCGTGGGTCGGGAAATGCGGACCCGCGAAAGGGCGCCGTCTGCCGATTCTTGACGGAGAGATGCCATGCGCCGACGATCGGGCGGTAGACAGGCGCGCAAGGCCTTGCGTGCCGCGCCACTGGCGGAAGCGGCCAGGCCGGTCCGGCCGGGGCATACCGGCGGACAGTTCCAGCCGTTGTCCGCCGGCGACATTGCCGCCATCGTCGACAACGTGTTCAGGATTCTGGAGCGGGTCGGTTTCGCCGACGCGACGCCTCACTGCATCGAAACCTGCACAGCGGCCGGCGCCGTGCTCGGCAGTGACGGGCGGCTGCGCATGCCGCGCGGTCTGGTCGAACGAACGCTGACGCAAGCACGGCGGAATCTGGTGCTGCACGGCCAGGACCCGCGGCGGGATCTGGATCTGAGCGGCACGAGGGTGCACTTCTCGACCGCCGGCGCCGCGGTCATGCTGGCGGACCCGGAAAACAACCTCTACCGCGACTCCGAAGCGCGGGATCTCTATGACATGGCTCGCATCGCCGACGACTGCGAGCACATCCACATGTTTCAGCGTACCTGCGTACCGCGGGACATCGCGGACGACTACGCTCTCGACATCAATACCGCCTACTGCTCGGTCATGGGCACGAGCAAGCACGTCGGTTCCAGTTGGACGCTGGCCCCGCATGTCGAGAAGACCCTGCTGATGCTGCACATGATCGCCGGCGGCGAGGCCGAGTGGCGGGCGCGCCCCTTCGTCAGTCAGTCCAACTGTTTCGTCGTCCCGCCGATGAAATTCGCCGCCGAGGCGCTGGAATGCCTCCGGGTGGCCGTGGAGGGCGGCATGCCGGTATTGCTGCTGTCCGCGGGCCAGGCGGGCGCGACGGCGCCGGCCTTCCTGGCGGGGACGGTCTCCCAGGCTTGGGCGGAGTGCCTGGGCGGCCTGATCTACGTCAACGCGATAGAGCCCGGCGCGCCGGCGATTCTCGGCGCCTGGCCGTTCGTTTCGGACCTGCGCACCGGGGCGATGAGCGGCGGTTCGCCGGAGCAGGGCCTGCTGTCCGCCGCCTGCGCCCAGGTCGGCAACCATTTCGATCTGCCCTTCGGCACGGCCTGCGGCATGACCGACTCCAAGTTTCCGGACTTCCAGGCCGGCGCGGAACGTGCCGCGACCGTGCTGTCGGCCGCCTTGTCCGGGGCGAATATCGTTTATGAATCCGCCGGCATGTACGCGAGCCTGCTTGGAGCGTGCCCGGAGAGCATGTTGCTCGACAACGACATCCTCGGCGCCGTCGGGCGCGTGACGCGCGGGATCGAAGTCAACGCCGACACGCTGAGCTTCGACGAGATCGAACGGATCTGCACGAGCGGGGAAGGGCACTACCTGGGTTCGGACAACACCTTGCAGGTCATGCAGAGCGAGTACATCTATCCGGACTTCAGCGACCGCACGAGCCCGACGGTCTGGGAGGAGCAGGGCAAGCCGGTTCTGCTCAAGCGCGCCATCGAACGCAAACACGAGATTCTCGCCCGGCATGTTCCGCGGCACGTGAGCGACGAGGTCGACGCGCGGGTGCGGGCCGAATTTCCGATCTCCCTGTCCCGGGAAGCGATGGGACGATAGGCGAAGCGGCAATGGCCCGGGTGCAATTCATAATCCCTGATGAAGATCGCGACAGGTTTGTCCACCAAGCCACGCGCGAGGGGATGACGCTGAGTGCGTGGCTCAGGGCGGCGGCTCGCGAGCGTCTTGCCGCGCAGGAACGGCGCCCCCCGTTCGAGTCGGTCGCCGATGTGGATGAGTTCTTCAGGCAGTGCGACGAGGCGGAAGGCGTCGGCACGGAGCACGACTGGGCCGATCACTTACGGCAGATCGAGGCTTCGCGTCGCCGCGGCACCTCCGGCACATGATGTTCGTCGACGCGACCGCCCCGGCTTCAGCAGCGGATGCGCCGGTCCGCCGGGTCGTACATGGGCGTTGACGATGCCTTCGCCGGTATCCGCTCCCCGGCCACCTCGATGCTGAAATCCCCTTCGGCCGGGTCCGGCACCTTCGCGGTGTCGACGTAGCCCATGCCGATGGCGCCGCCGAGCGTGTGGCCGTAAGCGCCGGAAGTGACGTGACCGACCAGCGTGTCACCTTGCCAGATGGGTTCGTTGTGATAGAGCAGCGGCTGCGGGTCCAGCAGCCGGAACTGCAACAGCCGTTTGGCCGAGCCTGCCGCCTTTTCCTTCAGCAGCGCCTCGCGGCCGATGAAAGCGCCGGGCTTGTCGAACTTCACGGCGAAGCCCAGCCCCGCTTCGAGCGGCGTGTCCTCGTCAGTGATGTCGTGCCCCCAGTGCCGGTAGGCCTTCTCGATGCGCAGTGAATCCAGTACGTGGTAGCCCGCGTGCGTCAGGCCAAAGGGTGCTCCTGCGGCGACGATGGCGTCGTAGACACCGACCGTGAACTCGGTGGGGATGTAGAGTTCCCAGCCGAGTTCGCCGACGTAGCTGATCCGGGCGGCGCGCACCAGGGCATAGCCGAGCTCGATTTCGCGGCTGTGGGCGAACGGGAAGGCCTCGTTCGAGAGATCGTCGGGGCTTAGCGTTTGCAGCAGCGCCCGGGCGTTCGGCCCCATGATCGAGATCACGCCCAGGCCTGGGGTCACGTTGGTCGGCACGCAGCGGGCGTCGGCCGGAATGTGCCGCTGCAGCCAGTTGAAGTCGCGGACTTCCGTGGCGGCGGCGGTCACGATCAGGTAGCAGTCTTCGGTCAATCGCGTCACCGTCAGGTCCGCCTCGATGCCGCCGCGCTCGTTCAGCCACTGGGTATAGACGATGCGTCCGGGCGGCACGTCGACGTCGTTCGCGCAGATGGTGTTCAGCACGCGGACGGCGTCCCGGCCCTCGAGCCTGAACTTGCCGAAAGAGGACTGGTCGAACAGCCCCACGCGCTCGCGTACGGCCCGGTGTTCCGCTGCGGCGTGCTCGAACCAGTTCTGCCGTCCGTAGCTGTATTCGTAGCGCGCGAGATGCGGTTCGGGCGCATACCAGTTGGGCCGCTCCCAACCCGCCACCTCGCCGTGGCAGGCGCCGGCGGCCTTGAGCCGGTCGTGGAGCGGCGACTTGCGCACGCCCCGGGCCGTGTCGTACTGGCGATAGGGGTAATGCGTGGCATAGAGCAGGCCGAGGCTCTCCGAAACGCGTTCGCGCAGGTACTTCCGGTTGCGCTGGAACGGTTGATTGCGGCGCACGTCCACTTCCCAGAGGTCCGAGGGCGGGTGTCCGGAGCGGATCCAGTCCGAGATGACCCGGCCGATGCCGCCGGCGGATTGCAGACCGATGGAATTCAATCCCGCCGCCACGAAGCAGTTGTCGAGTTCCGGCGCCTGACCGAGGTGGTAACGCACATCCGGCGTGAAGCTCTCCGGGCCGCAGAAGAACGTCTCGAGCCCCGCGGATTCCAGCGCCGGCATGCGCGCCAGGGCCTGCTCCAGGATCGGTTCGAAGTGCTCGAGGCTGCCGTCGATCTCGTCGAAACAGAAGTCCTCGGGAATCCCCTCGGCGGCCCAGGGGCGGGCGTTGGGCTCGAAGGCGCCGAGCAGCAGCTTGCCCGCGTCGTACTTGTAGTAGGCGCAGGCGTCGTAGTCGCGCACGACCGGGAAATTCTCATCGAGCCCCTGCACCGATTCAAACAGCGCGTAGTAGTGCTCGCAGGCGTGCAGGGGCACGTTTACGCCAATGGACGCTGCGAGCTCCCGGGTCCACATACCGGCGCACAACACCACGCAGTCGGCGTCGATCTTGCCCCGGTCGGTGGTCACGCCCGTGACGCGGCCGGCGGCAGTGTTGATGGCCGTGACCGGCGTGTCCCGGAAGATGCGCGCACCGGCGGCGGTTGCGCCTTTGGCCAGCGCATTGGTGACATCCACCGCGTTGGCGTAGCCGTCGGATGGTATGTGAATGCCGCCGAGCACGTCGGCGGTGTTCACCAGCGGAATCCGGGCCTTGATGGCTGCGGGTGTGACGACGTTTACCTCAAGCCCGAAGACCTTCGCCATCGAGGCGCTGCGCTTCAATTCCTCGAACCTTTCCCCGTTCGTGGCCAGCGAGATGGACCCACAGCGCCGGTAGCCCGTCGCCTGGCCGGTTTCCGCCTCCAGGCGCAGGTAGAGTTCGCTCGTATAGCGCGCAAGCTCCGTCATGTTGATGGACGTGCGCAACTGGCCCACGAGACCTGCCGCATGCCAGGTGGTGCCCGAGGTCAGTTGCCGACGCTCCAGCAGCACCACGTCCGAGACGCCGGCCCTCGCCAGATGGTAGGCGACCGAGCACCCGATAACCCCGCCGCCGATCACGACCACGCTGGCGCGGCGCGGCAGGTCGGCAGGGCGCTCGGGCCGGGCCGCCGTTTCGGGCCGGATCGTCATCGGCGGTCAGGCGCGCAATTGCATGTCCGTCGCGTCGTCATCGGCGGTCAGGCGCACAATCATGGGTTGATCGGATCGTCATCGGCGGTCAGGCACGCAGCCGCAGGTTGGCGGGGTCGTGGACCGGTTCCGACCGCAACGTCACTCGCCGCCGTTGTCCAAGCACATCGACCGTCAACCTCGTGCCCGGAACGGCAAGCGACGGCGGAACGTAGCCAAAGCCGAGGCTCTGCCGGACGAAGTGACCGTAACCGCCTGTCGTCGTCACGCCCACGCAACGCTCGCCGGCGAAGATCGGCTCCCCTCCGAGTACATCCGCGTCGCCTGGTTCGAGGCTGAAGTAGATCAGTTGCAGAGTGCGCTCCCGGTCCGCCTCGCGCTGCTGCAGGGTCGCATCCCGCCCGACGAAGTCGCCCTTGTCGAACTTGATGAAGCGCTCCATGGCGGCGTCGATGAGGGTGACCTCATTCGTCAGCTCGGCGCCCCAGCTTCGGTAGGCCTTCTCGAGCCTGAGGCTGTTGACCGCGTAGAGGCCGAAATCGCGGATGCCGAACGCCGCTCCGGCTTCGATCAGTGCGTCGTACAGCGGTTCGATGTATTCCATCGCCGGATGCAGTTCCCAGCCGAGTTCGCCCACGTAATTCACGCGCAGTGCCCGCACTGGCATTCCGGCGACATCCATTTCCCGGCCGCTGAGCCAGGGAAAGGCGCCGTTGTCGAGCGGAGCGTCCGTCACTTTCGCGAGCACCTCGCGGGCGCGCGGACCGGCCAGCACGAGCACGCCGCGCTCGTCGGTGACATTGGCGATGTTGACCTGCTCGTCCGGACGGCGGCCCTGCCGCAGGTGATCGAGATCGCGTAGTTCTGCGCCGGCGGCGGAGAGCACGTAGAAGGATTCGTCGTCGAGCCGCGTGACGGTCATTTCCCCGGCGATGCGCCCAGCCTCGGAAAGCAGATGCGTCAGCACGATGCGGCCTTGCTTCGGCAGCCGGTTCGCGCACAGCCGATCCAGCATCCTTGCCGCGTCGGGACCGGTCACGTCGTACTTGGCGAACCCGGAGATGTCCAGGATGCCGACGCGCTCGCGCACCGCCAGGCACTCATCGCGCACCACATCGAAGACGTTGTTGTGACGGAAGCTGTATTGCTCCTCACGGCCGTCGGGCGAGAACCACTTCGGACGCTCCCAGCCGAAGGTTTCCGTGTACACGCCGCCTCGGGCCGCGAGCTTCTCGTGGAGGGGGCTGACCCGGCACTCGCGCGACGCCGGCAGTTCTTCTCCCGGGAACGGCGTGACGTAGGTCCTGCTGTAGTCCTGGCGGCCCCTGGCCCGCATGTAGTCGAGGTCGGCGAACATGCCGAAGCGCCGCGGATCGAACCCGGTCATGTTGATTTCCGAGTCGCCGTGCAACATCCACTGAGCTAGGTACTTGCCGCAACCGGCGCCCTGGGCGATGCCGAAGGACGAGCCGCAGCAGAGCCAGAAATTTCGCAAGCCGGCCACGGGTCCGAGCAGCGGCAGCCCGTCGGGGCTGTGGGAGATGGCCCCGTTGACGATGCGCCTGATGCCCGCCGGTTCGAAGATCGGCATGCGCTCCATGGCGCGGCCGAGCCACGGCATCAGGCGCTCCAGATCGTCGGCAAACAGTTCGCTGTCTGATTCCCAGGGCGGCAGCCCGCCCGGCTGCCAGGCTTCGGCGATACCGTCGCCCTCGTAGATGCCGATCAGGCCGGATTCCTGCTCCTGGCGCATATAGGCCGAAGCCCAGGGATCGCGGGTCACCGGGAGTTCGTCGTCTCTGCCGGCCAGTTCCGGCACGGGGCCCGAGACGAGGTAGTGGTGCTGGATATTGCAGATGGGAAGGTCGGCGCCCACCATCTGCGCCACCTGCCGGGCGAAGCAACCGGCGGCGTTGACCACGGTTTCGGCGATGATCGTGCCCTGTTCGGTCACCACTTCCCATTCGCCGTCCGGCCGCGGGTTGATGCCGGTCACCCGGTTGCGCCGCATGATCCCGGCGCCGTGCGCGCGCGCCCCCTTGGCCATGGCCTGGCACAGCCCGAACGGGTCGGCGTGACCGTCGTTGCGGGTCCAGGCTCCGGCCAGTACGCCGTCGGTGGAGACGAAGGGATTGAGCTTGCGGATCATGGCAACGTCGATGATCTCCATGTGGTAGCCGACGTTGGCCGCGATGCCGCGCAGGAAGCGGAACCAGTCAAGATCCTGCTCGGTCAGGGCGAAACGGATGCTGCCGCAGCCATGCCAACCGACGTCCTGACCCGTCAGTCGTTCCAGATCCCGGTAAAGGGAAACGGTGTATTCGTGAATCTTGGCGAGATTGTAGTCGCCGACGAGGTTGGGGCACTGACCGGCCGCGTGCCATGTCGAGCCCGAAGTCAGCTCGCCCTTCTCGATCAGCAGGACATCGCTGCAGCCCTCCGCCGCCAGGTGGTAGAGCAGGCCGACACCCATGATGCCGCCGCCGACGATGACGATCTGAGCCTGCTTATCCATGGCACTCTCCGGCCTTGAACGGCCACCGCCAGACATTCTCGGAACTCAGCGTTGATTCCTGCATCACTGGATGCGACGTAGAGCCAATCGCGGGCGACATCCCGGAGCCACCAAAGACTGTTGGCAAAACGCGACAACGTTGTCCGAGCATCGCCTAAAGTATCCGCTCACTGTCCATTTTTGGGGCTCCGATGTCGCATATGCTTCATCCGGCGTCGCATCGCAGTGATATTCTCAAACAGATTCCCAGTCGAGATTCAGTCACGAACAGGGGGCCACAATGGCAATTTCCGTGCAAGCAAAACGTACCGCTCTATCCACGGCCATTGCGGCTGTGCTCGCGAGCCCTTCGGTCCTGGCGCAGGAAGAGGGCAGTGGCCGCGCACTCGAAGAAGTTGTCGTTACCGCGACGCGCGTCGAGCGGGACCTGCAGGATGTTCCCCTGGCCGTCGTCGCGCTCGATCCCGGAGAGATCGACGAACTCGGCATCACCAACTTCGCCGACTATTCGCTGCAACTGCCGAGCGTGACCGCCGGCGGCAGCGGGCCGGGGCAGAACACCATATACATTCGTGGCGTGGCATCGACGACGCCGAATCTTACCGTCGCGGGCGTGGCGGGGCTGGCGCCGAACGTCGCCTTTTACCTCGATGAGCAGCCGCTCGCGCATCCGGGCCGCAATCTGGACGTCTACGCTGCGGATCTCGCGCGCATCGAAGTGCTTTCAGGCCCTCAGGGCACGCTGTTCGGCGCAAGTTCCCAGGCCGGCAACGTGCGTCTGATCACGAACAAGCCTGAACTCACGGAGTTCTACGGCAGGGTCAAGCTCGGCACGAACTCGATCAGCGACGGCGACACGAGCGCCAACGCCGAAGTCGTACTGAACATGCCGGTCAGCGATACGTTTGGGCTGCGCGCGGTCGCCTACACCGATAGCAAGGGCGGCTGGATCGACAATGTCCCCGGTACGAGATCGGCCAGTCAGGCCGCGCGATTCCGGCCGGCGGGCACCGTCCGCAAGAACGGCGTGCCGGTTGCCGATTTCCGCGGCGGATTCCAGGCGGGCGTCGATCTCTCCAACATCAATTTCATGGAGGCCGACAACAGCGGCGTCGTCGACGACGACATCAACGGCGTCGATTACACCGGCGCCAGGATTTCCGCCCTCTGGGACGTCAGCGACAACTGGGACATTCTCGTCGCTCACACCACGCAGGACACCGAGGCGGACGGCGTGTTCTTCGCAGATCCCGATGTCGGCGATCTCGAGATCAGCCGCTTCGTCGACGAGAGCATCGAGGACACTTTCGACAACACGGCCTGGACGCTGACCGGCCGTTTCGATGCGCTCGAAGTCATCTACACCGGTGCATTCACCGACCGGCAATCGGACCAGATCGTCGACTACTCCGACTACCTGTTCGTGGGGCAATACCTGCCTTACTACATTTGCGACTATTACGCGACCTACACGAGTTTCAACTCGCCTCCGGGGATTCCGCGCGTCGGCACGACCTGCCATGAACCGGTCATGTACGTGAACAGCCTCAACGCGCTCGAGGTCACGACCCACGAAATCCGCTTCGCGACGGACCAGTCCAGGCGCTGGCGCGTTCAGGGCGGCGTGTTTGTCAGCGAGAGCGAACTCATCGAGGTGAACGATTTCATTTATCCCGGGTCGCTTGAGGCCATCTCCTGGAACGGGCATCCGGGGTTCGCGCCGAACTATCCGTTGACCAACCCGACCGCCGCGCCGGGCAATCCGAGCGGCAGCTCCTTCGGCGCCGGTCCCGGCTATTACACTTACCCGGGGCCGTTCGGGCCGGACCGATACGGCACGGATCCAGGCGTCATCTTCCGCAACGACATCCGGCGCACGGACGATCAGTTCGGCCTTTTCGGCGAACTTGGCATCGACCTGAGCGATGAGTTCGCGCTGACGATCGGCGCGCGCAACTACGAGATCGAGGTGGATCTCGAGGGCAGCGCCAATTCCTCGTTCGACAATTTCGGCGCGAACAGGACGGACGGGCAGCGTTTCGGAACGAATATCTCGCAGCAGTTCATGCCCGGCAACGCGGTAGGCGCGCCCGACAAGGCGGTAGCCGACGGCACGATCTTCAAGGTCACGGTCGACTGGCGGCCGCTGCCTGCGCAGCTTTACTACGTCACGCTGTCGGAGGGATTCCGGCCCGGCCTGCTGAACCGTCCTGGCGGGCGCACGAATCCGGCCGGTACATTCACCGTACCCTTCGAACTGGAAACCGACGAGGTGGTCAACCTTGAATTCGGCATGAAGGCCGACTTCGGCAACGCCTTCCGCTTGAACGCCGCGCTCTTCAGCGTCGATGTCGAGAATCTGCAAACCACGATCTTCGATACCAGCATCGTCAACCTGTTTTTCTCCGACAACGCGGCCGATGCGGAGGTCACCGGTTTCGAGGCCGATTTCACCTGGCTGCCCGCCGGGGCTGACGGGCTCACGATCGCGGGTGCCGTTTCGGTCCTGGATACCGAGATCACGCGCAAGATCACGCCGACGAACGATGTGCGCGTCGGCGACGAGCTCGCCTTCGCGCCGGAGTTCCAGGGTAATCTGCGGGCGCGCTACGAGTGGGAGATGTCCGGCGGGATGACGGCGCACGTCATGCCGATGATTTCCTGGTCGTCGGAATCCTACAGCGACATCATCAGGATCAACCGCGACCGGATCGACAGTTGGACGATGTTGGACCTGTCGCTCGGCGTGAGCCGCGACAACTGGCTCGTGGAGCTCTATGCGCGTAACCTGACCGATGAGCGGGCCGAAGTTTCGCGCTCATTCGTGTTCGACACCAAGCACGTGACCTACGCGCAACCGCGAACGTTCGGAATCCGCGCGAGCTTCGATTTCTGATCGACAAGGGCCTGGCAAGCGAAACGTCAAGCGGAACCGCCGCGCAATCTCGCGCGGCGGATTCCGTTGTGGACGGCGGCGCAGCATCCGTGGGCGACGCGTCCGGCAGTGGCGCACGCGACGAGAGCGGCGCGGATTCGGACGCAGCCAACGGCGCCCGTCTCGCCGCAATCCAGGCGAGCATCGTGGCGAAGCGCTACGACGAGGCGCTGACCGAACTCGATCTTGTCCTCGGCAAGGAACCCGACCACTCCGACGCGCTCTACATGAGCGCCGTCTGCCGCCGCTACCGGCGCGAGTTCGATGCGGCGCTCGCGATCGTCGCCCGCCTGAAAGCCCTGACGCCCGAAAACGGTCGCGTGCACCAGGAGGAGGGCCACATCTACCGGGATTCGGGAAAGCCGAACGAAGCCTTGCGGGCCTATGCGTCGGCGTGCCGCTTCAACCCCGCGCTGGTCGCGAGCTGGCGCGAGCAGTACCGGATCCACGATCGTCAGGGCCGCGTCCGGCAGGCCGCGCACGCCAGGGAGCAGCTCGATTTCCTCGAACGCCTGCCGAAGCCGTTGCTCGCGGTCATGGATCTCATAAGCCAGGGCAGGGTGCTCAAGGCGGAGGACCTTTGCCGCAGGTTCCTCAGGAAGGTACCGCACCACGTGGAGGCGATGCGGCTGCTGGCCGACATCGGCATCCGGCTCGGAGTCCTCACGGATGCCGAGTTCCTGCTCGAATCCGCGCACGAGTTCGAGCCGAACAATGTGCGCGTGCATATCGACTACATTTCGGCGCTCAGGAAACGCCAGAAGTTCGGGCCGGCTCTGGAACAGGCAAAACGGCTTCTGGCGACTTCGCCCGACAACCCGCAGTTCCAGTCGATCCACGCCATCGAATCCATGCAGGTCGGCGACTACGAAACGGCGCTAGGCATGTTCGACAAGGTTCTCGAGCGGATACCCGGCGACCCGGTTACGCTCACCTCGATGGGCCACGCCTACAAGACCCGCGGCCAGTACGACGAAGCGGTCGATGCCTACCACGCCGCGCTCGACAGCGAGCCTCGGCACGGCGATGCCTGGTACGCCCTGTCCAACCTCAAGGTCTACGAGTTCGACGACAACGAGATCGCGCGCATGCGCGCGCAGGCGGTGAACGACACGCTGCCCCATGCCGACCGCGTTCACGTGAGTTTCGCACTCGGCAAGGCGTTCGAGGATCGGGAAGACTTCGAAACCTCGTTCGCTTACTACGGGCAGGGCAACCGCGCGAAGAAGGCGCTCAGTCGTTACGACGCGGACAAGATGACGGAGGAACTGCGTGCCCAAAGCCGCGTTTGCACGGCCGAGCTGCTCGCGCGCGGAACCGGGCATCCGGCCGGCGACCCGATCTTCATCGTCGGTCTGCCGCGCGCAGGTTCGACGCTGCTCGAACAGATCCTGTCGTCGCATTCGATGGTCGACGGCACGCTGGAACTGCCGAACATCCTGTCCCTGTCGCAGCAGTTGCGGCGCCGCGGCCGCGATGGGGATGAGCCCGGCTATCCCGAGATCCTCGCGACGCTGTCCGACGGGGAACTTGAAACGTTCGGCCGCCAATTCATCGAAGACACGCGGATACATCGACGGAACGCACCGTTCTTCATCGACAAGATGCCGAACAACTTTCGCCACATCGGCCTGATTCACCTGATCCTGCCGAACGCCAGGATCGTCGACGCCAGGCGCCATCCCATGGCCTGCGGATTCAGCGCTTACAAGCAACTCTTCGCCGAAGGCCAGGAATTCAGCTATGACCTTGCGAACCTCGGGCGTTACTATCGAGATTACGTTGAACTCATGGATCACTGGGACGCGGTGCTCCCCGGCAAGGTGCTGCGCGTTCAGTACGAGGATGTGGTGGGCGATCTCGAAACCCAGGTACGGCGGCTACTCGATTACTGCGGGCTCGAATTCGAGCCGGCGTGTCTGAGCTTTCATCGCACGGACCGGGCGGTGCGCACGCCGAGTTCCGAGCAGGTTCGCCAGCCGATATTCCAGTCAGGGCTCGACTACTGGCGCAACTACGAAACGTGGCTCGCTCCTCTCAGGGAAGCGCTCGGCGACGATGTCCGGCAGCGTTTCGGAATCCGGGAGTAAGGGACGATGACTTGCAGCGACCGTGCCGTGCTTCCACGAGGGCTGTTTGAACTTCACGCCGACGAGCCCGCCGGGTCGATGCCGTACGGCGGGCGCGCTCTTTCCGGGGGGGCGCCATGAACCACGTCGGCAGCACACATGCGGACTCGGATCTGAGCGAGCAGGATTTTCCCGATTGCGGTCATACGATCGGTGAGCACAACATCCAGGTCCTGAATCTGGACATCCATAACCCGGTTTTCATCGTCTCCGCGTCGCTCGTGGTCGCTGTCGTGATCGGAACCCTGCTGTTCCTGGAGCAGGCCGCGCTCGTGTTTGCCGATCTGCGAGCCTGGGTGACGCAGAGTTTCGACTGGTTTTTCCTTCTCGTGACGAACCTGTTCGTCGTTTTCGGTCTCGGGGTCGCCCTGTCTCCCCTGGGGCGGATTCGCCTCGGCGGTCGCGACGCCGTACCCGAGCACAGCTATTCCGCATGGCTCGCGATGCTGTTCGCGGCGGGCATCGGCATCGGCCTGATGTTCTTCGGTGTACTGGAACCCGTCACCCACACGCTCGCGCCGCCGCTCGGCATCGACCCCGCCGACACCGACGCCGCCCGCTCCGTGGGCATGGCCGCCTCGATCATGCATTGGGGAATACACGGCTGGGCGAGCTACGCGGTGGCCGGCCTGTCGCTTGCTTTCTTCTGCTTCAATCGCGGCATGCCGCTGACGCTGCGTTCCGGGTTCTTTCCGCTGATCGGCAAGTCGGTCTGGGGGCCGTTCGGGCACGTGGTGGACATCGTCGCAGTGCTCGCGACGCTGTTCGGACTCGCCGTGTCGCTCGGTTTCGGCGCCGAACAGATCGCCGGCGGATTGCAGTATCTGTTCGGGATTCCCGCAACGACGGCTACCAGGGTCATCCTGATCATGGTCATCATCAGCATCGCGCTGGTGTCCGTCATCGCGGGGCTCGACAAGGGCATCAAGCGCCTGAGCTGGATCAACATGGGGCTTGCGGGCCTGTTGTGGCTGTTCGTCCTGATCGCAGGACCGACGCTGGTCATCGTCGCGACGATCGGACGGTCCTTCGTGGATTATCTGTACTACGTGCCGGCGTTGAGCAACTGGATTGGGCGGGAGGACCTGCCATTCCTGCATGACTGGGCGACCTTCTACTGGGCCTGGTGGATCGCCTGGGCGCCGTTCGTCGGCATGTTCATCGCCCGCGTGAGTTACGGTCGCACCGTGCGCGAGTTCATCACCTGGGTACTGATCGTGCCGACGATCATCGCGACCCTGTGGATGGCGACGTTCGGCGGTACCGCGCTTGACCAGTATTTCTCGGGCGGATACACGGGCGTGGCGGATTCCGTGCCGGAACTTGCGCTCTTCAGGATGCTCGAGCTGCTGCCGATGACCGGACTCGTCTCCGCCGTCAGCGTCGTTCTGATCACGATCTTCTTCGTCACTTCGGCGGATTCCGGGTCGCTGGTCATGGATACGATCACCGCCGGCGGCAAGATGGACGCTCCGGTTCAGCAGCGTGTCTTCTGGTGCGTGCTCGCCGGTGCGGTCGCGATGGCGCTCATGCTCGGCGGCGGCATGGCATCGCTGCAGGCGCTGACATTGTCGGTGGGCTTGCCCTTCGCGCTCGTGTTGCTGTGCATGTGCGTCGGCCTCCTCAAGGGGCTGCGCGAGGAACTGGCCGGTCAAGTCTCAGAGAACGCTTCCTGAGCCGCACTTGATCCACAACAGCGAACCGCTGGCACATCGCGCACGATAGCGATGTGCGCTTGCGAACGAAGGAGGCATGACATGGTCTGGTGGGGTTGGCTGATCATCGGATTTCTGCTCATGGGCGCGGAACTGTTCGCGGTCGATGCGGCGTTCTACCTGATCTTCGTCGGCGCTGCGGCCATCTGCGTCGGCCTGGTCGAGTTCGCCGGCGTTTCGTTGCCCGTCTGGGGGCAGTGGCTGTTGTTCGCCGTGCTCGGCATCGCCTCCATGGTGTTGTTCCGGCAGCGGCTCTACGACAAACTGCGCGGCCGGACGAAGGAATTTCAGGGCAACTCCGTCGGCGCCCGGGTGTCGGTGAACGAAAACGTACCGCCCGACGGCCGCACGCGCGTCAGGCTGCGCGGCTCACAGTGGACGGCCGTCAACGTGGGCGGGGCGCCGATAGAGTCGGGCTCCGAAGCGCGTGTCGTGGCGGCCGACGGCGTGGAGTTGGGCATCGAAGCGATGCCCGACGATCCGGTCACCGATCCCTCGAACTAAGGAAGGAGCATCAAATGGATTTTGGTCTCATCGTGGCCCTGGCGATCGCCATCGTGGCCATCATCGTCATCATCAAGACGGCGGTCGTCGTGCCGCAGCAGAACGCCTACATCGTCGAGAGTCTCGGCAAGTACTCGAGAACGCTGGGGGCGGGTTTCCACATCCTCATTCCCTTCCTGGAACGGGTGGCCTACCGTCACACGCTCAAGGAACAGGCCATCGATGTCGAGGAGCAGATCTGCATTACGTCGGACAACGTCCAGGTGGGCGTCGACGGCGTGCTTTACCTGCAAGTGATGGAGGCGAGCAAGGCGTCTTACGGCATCGGCGACTATCTCTTCGCGATAGCGCAGCTTGCCCAGACGACGCTGCGTTCGGAGATCGGCAAGATCGAACTCGACAAGACCTTCGAGGAACGCAGCCACATCAACGTGCGGGTCGTGGAGGAACTCGACCAGGCATCGAACCCCTGGGGCGTGAAGGTACTGCGCTACGAGATCAAGAACATCAACCCGCCCCACGACGTGTTGACGGCCATGGAGAAGCAGATGCGCGCCGAGCGGGAGAAGCGCGCGACGGTGCTCGAGTCCGAAGGTGTACGGGACGCGAAAATCAACGAGGCCGAGGGCGAGAAGCAGCGGGTCATCAAGGAATCCGAAGCCGCCAAGCAGCAGCAGATCAACGAGGCCGAGGGCGAGGCCGCGGCCATCCTCGCGGTCGCCGAGGCGACGGCCGAAGGCCTGAGCAAGGTCGCGGCGGCGCTCAACGAAGAGGGCGGCGACAAGGCGATGCAGCTACGGGTCGCGGAGGACTATCTGGAGCGGTTCGGGAATCTGGCCAAGGAAGGCAATACCCTGATCGTGCCCGCGAATCTCAGCGACGTCGCGTCGATGATCGGCGCGGCCACCACGGTCTTCGAGCGGACGGCGCAAAGCGACGCCTCGGGCGGGCGGTAGGGTTCAGAACCTGAAAGTGTGTGTGTACTTGATCGAGATGTCAGCGCGCTCGGACTCGAATGTGTTGTCGCGATCGAAACGATCCTGCAGGTTGTGATTGATCACGAAGTAGAGTTCGCGGCCGGCTTCGGGAATCCAGTGCACGCGCATGTTGGCGCCGATCGTCTCGGTAATGTTGTCGTACTGAATCAGATTGACCCAGGACAGCGTCGACGAGAAGACATAGTCGACGCCGACGGACGCGAGGCGGGTCTCGAACTCGCCTTGCGGCAATCTGACGTCGTTGTAGTGGTAGCTCAGACTGGCGCGAAATCGTGCTGAGGGTATCCAGGTCAGGCTCGACAATATTTCTGTCCGATCGCCGTCGTAGAACGATCCGTCGATGAAGCGCAGCATGCCGGACACCCTGCGGTAGTCGGCGGCGGTGATCTGAAACCCCGTGTCGCGAAACGCGTAGGCGCCGTACGGAATCACGACGCCGGGCGAAATCTCGAAGGGCTTCAGCAGGTTTTCCTTGTACACGCGATTGATCACGTTGAACCCGTCCCCTGTGCGAGTGGTCAGGTCGACGGGTCTGAAGTTCAGCGATTGCGACTGCAATCCGGCATCGATACGGTCGATCCGCTGCCCGTCGAGCGTGATCAGCCAGCTTTGCAGCGGCGTCTCCCGCGGCCAGAGCGTGTAGCCGACATCGAACGTGGTATCGGTGACTCCGGGGCGATTCAGAAAGCCGAGCGCCGGATTGAAGTTCTGTTCGTAGCGACGCAACTGCACGCCACCGCGAACCCCCTCGGCGCTCGGTACGCGGATCCCCAGGCCGTAAGCGGAGTCGTCACCGACCCTGCCTTGCGTTTCGCTGCTCTGGTACCAGAGTTCCGTTTCGAGGCGGCGCCCACCGGGCAAACGCGAGTTGCGATAGAGAAAATCGAACCCGGCGACCGAGTTGTCGAGATTCGATCCCGGGTCGCCTTCGGTGGCGATCACGCCGATACTCGATTCGCGCAACACGCCGAGCTTCGCTCGGGCGACCGACAGGGCGCCGGCGTCCGTACTGGCGAATTCGTCCTGGCGAACGGACAGCAAACCAAGTTCCCAGGCGCCGATGCGCCCGCTGAGCTTGGCGCCGTACTCGAGATCGATGGGTTGTCCGGTCGGGCTGAGACCGATACGCCTCGAGAAGAATGGCCGACCGTTCTGCCCTCCCGGGCCGAAACCGTAGACGGCGCCGTTCGGGACACCGATGTTTCCGAACTCGAAAATGTCCGATTCACGCAGAAAAAAATCGCGCTTTTCGGGAAAAAACAGGCCGAAGCGCGTCAGGTTGACCTGACGATCATCGACTTCCGTTGCCGAAAAATCCGTGTTGAAGGTTAGCGAAGCATTGAGAGACGGAGTCAATCGGTAAGCCACGTCGAGCGAAGGTTCGAAGTCGGAAGTCGTGGCGCCGGAATCGAACGACTTGTTGCGGCGGCTTATGACGGACGGGACGATGTCGAGGCCGATACCCTGCTGCATACCCTCAAATCCGGTCGCGAGCCCGAAGGTACTCGGACCGAATTCACGGTTGCGGGACATCCAGGCGCTGCGTGAATTGAGCCTCGGCATGTTTCGAACGAAGTTCATGCCCCAGGTATCTGTCGTCTGATCGAAGGAGATCGTCTTGAACGGGATTTCGAACTCCGCGATCCAGCCATCCTCGAAGCGGCTGGCCTGTGCGCGGTAGATGCCGTCCCATTCGCTGTAGGCGTCCGTCGCATTCTGAAACAGGCCATCGTGACGAACGCTGTTCGAATTCACTCCGAAAAAATAGCCATTGCGCTGACTGTTGAACGGGTCGAGCAGGACAAATATGTTGTCGTCGGTGCCTATGCGGTCGCTCTGCCTGAGGTTGAGGGCGGAGATCTCGTCAGGACTCGAATCGTAGAGACGGGCGCCGACATAAAGCGCATCGTCATCGTAAAGAAGCAGGATCGTCGTCGGCTCGAACGGTTCGGCGTATTCGACCGGCTCCAACTGGTGCAGATTGTCTACGACGGCGGCGTTCCGCCACACTTCCTCATCGAGGAGCCCGTCGATTGCGGGCGCGGAATCCGTTCTTTGCATACGGACGATCTTCTGTCCGGGATCGGTGAACGTACGGGGCGCAGCGGAACTGCCCGGCTGTGCGAGCGCGGAACCGCAATACGCGATGCAGAGGCTGGCCGCGAGGAGTCTGGTCATCGGAACAACGAGCGGTATCGGGAGTGGGTTGTCGGCGGTACGAATGGTGCGGTTCGGGTTCGCTCAACAACGAATATGGCAGCGAAAGCCACGGTGGCTGCAGAGCGTGCGGCGCGGTCAACCATAGCCGCGTTTCGCCGGTGATGCCACCGCACGCGCGATCAGTTACAGTATCCTGAATCGGCGGGAGCGCCTGTCACGGTGCGTCCCGAGCAAGGCCGGAGAGGCGTGGGTGAGTTTCGACGCGTTGGAGTTCGTTTGCGGATGAAAAGCGTAATTTGCATGGCGTTGCTTGTACTGTCCGGCGCGGCCGCGGCGCAGGTCGACCTTGTCGGCGACTGGCGCGTCATATACCACGAGGACCGGATCGAGCGGGCGCCCGGCCCTGAAATCGGCGATTTCACCGGACTTCCGCTCAACGAAGCCGGTCGCCGGCGCGGACTGAGCTGGAGCGCGTCTCTGCTGACGGTGCCTGAGCATCAGTGCACGCCGCATCCCGCCAACTACGCCGCCATGCACAGCAACCTCAGAATCTGGAAGGAAGTGGATCCGCAGAGCCTCGAAACCATTGCCTGGCATCTGCTGCATGAGTCCTACAACCGGTTCCGGGTCGTCTACATGGATGGCCGCCCACGTCCCGGCGACGACGAGCGCCACACCTGGCAGGGATTCTCGACGGGCCGTTGGGTCGGCAACGCACTTGAGATCACGACCACCGACATGAAGGAGTCGCGCATCAGGCGCAACGGCGTCGAGCACAGCGACGAAGCCGTGCTCGTCGAGTTCCTGACCCGGCACGGCGAAATCCTGACGCTCATCAGCATTCTCAACGATCCGCACTCGCTCGAAGAGCCCTATATCCACACGCGCAACTTCGTGCTCAACACGAATCAGAGGATGCGCCCGTACCCGTGCCGCGGAACCGTCGAGATCGATCGGCCCCGGGGCCTTGTGCCGCACTTCCTGCCCGGCGAGAACCCGTTCATGGAAACCTACCAGAAGAACCACGGGATTCCAGCCGAGGCGGCGCTCGGCGGGGCGGCGACGACCTTGCCAGAGTATCGTGAGCGGCTCAGGGAACTTCTGAGCTCCGGGGAATCGCGTTGACGGCGGCAACGTTCAATCGCCGGACTGGCAGCCCGTGGCGAAAGTTGCGGGAAGCACCGGGACCGGCGCGACCACACGCCGCGATCGATTGCCTGATCGGCGGTGTACTTGCCTGCATGGCCATACTCGCTTGCTCGCCGGCTATGGGGCAGTCGCTGCGCACGACCCATGTCGAAGGCCCGATCTGGCTCATCAGCGGCGCCGGGGGCAACGTGGTCGTGTCCGCCGGCGACAACGGCATTCTGCTGGTCGACTCCGGTTCCGCCGAATACAGCGCCGACCTGCTTCAGGAGATCGAGAGCATTTCCGACGGTACCATCCGCTACATCGTCAATACCCGATTGCATCCGGACCGCGTCGGCGGCAATGCCGCGCTCAGGGCGGCCGGCGACACGTTCACCGGAGGCAACGCCACGCAGATCGGGGGTGTCGACGTGGGCGCGGCCGTGATCGGCCACGAGAACCTGATGCTGCGCATGGTGCTCGACGCCGATTACGACGCAGGTCTGCAACCCACCGAAACGTTTTTTGTGCCCCGGTTCGATCTTTATTTCAATAGCGAACCCGTTGAGGTGATTCACCAGCCGAACGCCATCGACGATACGAATTTGATCGTTCATTTCCGCCGTTCCGACGTTATCGCGGCCGGCGATGTGTTTCGCCTCGATTCCTGGCCCTACATCGATCTCGACAACGGCGGCAGCATCGACGGTGTCCTCGATTCGCTCAACGACCTCGTGGATCTGGCTGTTGCCGATACGCTCTCGGAGGGCGGTACCCTGATCGTGCCCGGTCGCGGCCGTATCTGCGATGAGGGCGACCTCGTTCGCTACCGGGACATGGTGACCGTAATCCGGGATCGCATCCGCACCTGGATGGATCGCGGCATGAGCCTCGACGAGATCAGGCAGGCGGAACCGGCGTTCGAATACGAGTCGCGTTACGGGCGGCGGGACGACTGGACCGCCGAGATGTTCATCGAAGCCGTCTACCTGAGCCTCAGTTCGCCGTCCCGATAACTGGCGGATCCGTCACGCAAGGCGTCGGATTCCAGGCGGAGCCGTCTGCTTCCCTGCGAAAGTCCGACGTCACGATGACCGGTTCCGTGAAGTAGAGCGGGTCCTCGACGACCGTCGTGACCGTGATCCATTCCTGACCGAAGGCCCCGTATCGATCGAAGTACTCGGTCACGACCGCCTGCTCGCTGTAGGGCACGCCGTTCCAGCGCAGGTATCCCGCCCGGAAGCCCGTCGTCACGACCTTCAGATTCCCTCCGGTCACGCCGCCGCGCCCGCCGGTCAACTCCCACTCGGCCACCGAGTTGCCTTGCCAGTCGGGTTCGGCGACAGGCTCGAAGTCCGCGAAATGGAATTGCCTCGTCTGTGTGCCCGCGTCGGTTTCAACCTGCAGCGTGTCCGGATCAAGCCATGAGACCCGCAGCCGGGTCGGTACCCGCATGATGCCGCCCGCACCGTAGGGTCGGCAGGCGTTGCCGTCGCGCGCGTCGGCTTCCCGGTCCCACCGGTCAGCGACTTCGCGCGCCGCGGGCGTCATGGGCATGCTCGCGTAATCGCCCGGCGGCGGCGTGATCATGCGCCAGCGCCAGTCCTCGGTGACCACCGAAACCCAGTAGCCAGTCAGATCGATCGGGGCTCGCTGCTGCGCATCCGGCTGTTGGCCCCAGACCGACGCTGCGGCGAATAGCGTAAGGACAGGTACGCCCACCAACCGGAACATGACCTTGCTCATGGCCGAACGATGCCGCGCGAAACCTGCTCAGTCAAGCGGCCCGCAATCCACGGGTAGTCCATTAGAATAATCGCCATCCGGGACATGATGTGTAGCTGTGGGGTCAACGGCAGGTGGCTTGAGGGAGAAACGATGGCTACGAGAGAAGTATTACTTGAACGGGTTGAGTCCCTGGTACCGGGCATAGCGGCCCGTAGAGCCTACGTGACGGAACATGGCCTGCTGCATCCGGACACCGTCAGGGAACTCGAGCAGGCCGAGATCATGCGGACGGTGGTACCGAAGCACTACGGCGGCTTCGAACTCAACGTCGATACGATGTCCGATATTTCCCGGACACTCGCACGCGGTTGCATGTCCACCGCCTGGGTCATGGGCTTCTTCATGGGTCACAACTGGATGGTCACGCGGTTCGACGAGAAGGCTCAGGACGATGTCTTGCGCGACAACCCGCACCCGAAGATCCCGGGCCAGATCCGTCCGATGCACAAGGCCAGGCCCGTTACAGGCGGGTATGAGCTCAGCGGTCGGTCCACCTGGAACTCCGGAATCATGCATGCGGACTGGGTCCTCACCGGGCTCGACGTCGGGGATGAAGAGCACAAGGTCGCACTCGTCAAAACCGGCGACTACGAAATCGATGTCGTTTGGGACGCGGCCGCCATGGAAGGCACGGGCAGCAACGACATGATCTGCGACGGGACATTCGTCCCGGCGCATCGCACGCTGGACAGGTCGGCGTTCTTTCAGGGAGGAAGCGAGAGCAACAGGCGCTTCGGCAATCCGCTGTATACGATGCCCATGCTGCCATTCATGTATACCCAGGTGATCAGCGTCATGGTCGGCGGACTGGAGGGCGCCACCCGGCACTACATCGAGATGGTGCAGGGTCGTGACCCGGCATACAGCCCCGGCAAGCTCGCCGAAATGCCCTCTGTACACGTGAAGATCGGTGAAGCTGCCTCGAGGTCGAGGACGGCGGGCACGCTCATGGATGCGCTTATCGGCGAGACGGTCCAGATACAGACGACGCGCGAGTTCACGCTCGAGGACAGGTTGCGGCTCAAACTGGACGCCGGCACGATCGCCAATCACTGCCGCGCGTCTGTGAACGAACTCATTCACGATGCAGGCGCCAGTAGCTTCGACAACAAGTCGCCGATACAGGCCTGGTTTCGCGATATCAATTCCCTGAGCGTTCACGCATTCTGGGATTGGTATGTCTGCCGCGAGTTGTACGGTCGAGGACAGGTCGGCCTGGAACCCAACCATCCGGTCGTTTAGGCTGCTCGCGTGCTATGTTTCGCCCCGCGCGTTGGATCGGGTCTCACTGATGACGAAATACAGCTTTCTGACGGTTTGGATGGCGACAGCGGTGTCGTATTTGCTCGTCGGGGTCGCGACGGCGCAAACGCTTTCCCTTGCCGAGGATGGTCGGCCGAACCTGCAGGGCATCTGGATGGCGGTGAACCGGGCCGCATACGATCTCGAGGATCACCCGGCGCGCCATGACATGCCGGCCGGGCGCAGCGTCGTTGATGGAGGGACGATTCCCTATCAACCCTGGGCGATAGAGCAACGGCAGGCCAATTTCGAAACACGCGCCACGGCGGATCCACTCGAAAGCTGCTTCCTGCCGGGCGTGCCCCGGGTCATGGCCCTGGAGCATCCCTTCCATATTTTCCAGACCGACGAGCACGTGGCGATTACATTCGGGTGGCAGCAGGTCTATCGGCTCGTCTATATCGACACGGAACCGCCGCGTTACGCTGGCGTCGAGTCGTGGATGGGCAACTCCCGGGGGCGCTGGGAAGACGACGTGCTGGTCGTCTCGGTTACCGACCAGAACGATCGTACCTGGCTCGACGCAGCGGGAAACTTTCACAGCAATGCGATGCACGTCACCGAGCGTTACAGCCTGCGTGACGCCGATACCATCGACTACGAAGCCACGATTGACGACCCTGAGGTCTTCACGCGGCCATGGACGCTTCGCCTGGTGCTGAAGCGGCAAACACAGTTCGACCGGATTCTCGAGTACCAGTGCCAGGCCGAGAAAGAAGAAGCCAACGGCGACTTCGAGCGTGACGAGCGCACCTGGTATCCCGCGCCGATTCCTGCGGACAACGTTTCGTTCGATGCCGACGCGGGCGGGCAACTTCCGGTTCTCGCCAGCCTTACGGATGTGCCCCGACTCGCGGACGGATCGCCCGATATCAGCGGCTATTACCAGGCCGACGCAGGTGGGGCCAACTACGGCCTGGAAGCGCGCGAGAGCGACGACCTGATGCCGCCGAGTCGCGGCCAGGTCATTGACCCGGCTGACGGGACACTTCCTTACCAGGCCTGGGCGCGAGCGGAGCAAATCGATCGGGGATTCCCGCACCGCGGGTACGACGACCCGACCGCGCATTGCTTCGTGGCGGGCGTGCCGCGGTCCACGTACGTGCCCGCGCCGTTCTACGTGCTGCAGCCGGAGGGCCACATCGTCCTGCTGCACGAGCGCATGTCCTGGCGGCAGGTCTTTCTCGACGGCCGCGACTTTCTGCCGGACCCAATCCGTCTGTGGCAGGGGCATTCCGTGGGGCGTTGGGACGGCAACACGCTGGTCGTGGAGTCGCGTAACTTCAACGGCAAGGCCTGGCTCAACGAGTTCGGCGACGTGGTGACCCACGCGCAAACGGTCGTTGAGACGTTTACCCCGGTCGCTCCGAACCAGGTGATCTACCGGGCCACGGTATCGGACCCGATCGCCTACACGCGGCCGTGGACCATCGAGATGCCCCTCAACCGTTCCGACGATGAGCTTCTGGAGGTGGCCTGCCTCGAAGACAATCGCGACCTGCAGCACCTGCGGGAGGTCCGCGACGAATTTCGCGCCACACAGAGTCAGGGAGACTGAAAATGACCCGGTTACGAAGCGCAACGATATGCATGAGTCTTGGCTTGACCTTCGGGACAGGCAGCGGTCTGGCGCATCACTCGTTCGCCGCCGAGTTCGATATCAACAGCCCCGTGCGCCTCGAGGGCAGGGTGACCGAAATGACGTGGGCCAATCCCCATGCCTGGATCTACCTGGACGTCGAGGATGAGGCCGGCAACGTCGTCAACTGGGCTGTGGAAACGCGCGCCGCGAATCGGCTGATTCGTCGGGGCTGGAGACCCGGCGACCTCGCCGCCGGCACCGTCCTCGTTGTAGAGGCCTACCGGGCGCGGGATGGCACGCCCACGGCGAGCCTCGCCAGCGCGACGCTCGCTGACGGCCGCACGCTGTTCGAGGGCTCGCGGGAACGGGGCGGGTCACAGTAAGCGCTATCCGGCTCTCGCCAGCAGCCGCCGGCAATTCCGCGTGTTGCAACGACGCCGGCGCCCGGGCGGCGATATCGGGTTCGTATCTCCGGGCCCACCCGATCCATGATCCTCGGCGTTGACGTAGGAGGCACCAACACGGACGCCGTGCTCATGGACGGCAGGACGCTGATCGCCTCGATGAAGTTGCCGACAACTCCCGACGTCGGCGACGGTATCGTCAGCGCCATCCAATCGGTCCTGAAAGACTCCGATGTGTCGACCGACCGCATCCAGTGCGTCGCGATCGGCACCACGCATTTCACCAACGCGTTCGTCGCGCGCGAAGGGCTGTTGAAGGTCGGTCTCGTCCGCATTGCGCTCCCGGCATCGTCGGGAGTCTTGCCCACCAGCGGCTGGCCGCCGGACCTGGCTCGGGCCGTCGGCGATAACATGATTCTCGTGGGCGGCGGCTACCACGTGGACGGCAGCGTCGACTCCGAACTGGACGAACTTGCGGTACGTGACGCGGCCAGAGGTTTCCGCGGGAACGGCTTGAAGTCCGTGGCCATCAGCGCGCTTTTCTCGCCCGTCAACGATGACATGGAAAAGCGCGCCGAAGACATCGTCAGAAACGAGATGCCCGATGTCACCGTCACCCGTTCATCGGCGATCGGCAGCCTGGGGCTGCTCGAACGGGAAAACGCCGCCCTCATGAACGCCAGCCTAGTTGAGCTGTCGACCCGGGTCGTGAGGTCCATTCGACGAGCGTTGCGGCAACTGCGAGTCGAAGCGCCGTTCTTCCTGAGCCAGAACGACGGCACGCTGATGAAGGCCGACGTGGCGGAGCGCTACCCCGTGCTGACCTTCGCCTCCGGGCCCACCAACTCCATGAGAGGCGCGGCTTTTCTGTCCGGCGCGACCGATGCGCTGGTCGCGGACATCGGCGGCACCACGACGGACATCGGCATGCTGAGCAACGGCTTTCCGCGAGAGTCGTCGGTCACGGTGGATATCGGCGGCGTTCGAACCAACTTTCGGATGCCCGACATCCTGGCGCTGGGCCTCGGCGGCGGCAGCCTGGTAACGGAGGGCGGGACCGGCCTGACGATTGGTCCGCGGTCGGTAGGTTACCGCCTGCTTGAGGAAGCGCTTGTGTTCGGCGGCAAGACGCTGACCGCGAGCGATGTGGCCGTCGCCGCGGGACACGCGCAGATGGGCGCCCCGTCCCTGGTTGCCGACTTGCCGCGGGAGACCGTGCGCCTTGCGGTCTCAGAAACCCATCGGATGCTCGCCGATGGTGTGGACCGGATGAAAACCAGTGCCGAACCGGTGCCGCTGATCCTGGTCGGTGGCGGCTCGGTGCTCATCTCAGAGGACATCCCGGGCGTTTCCGACGTCATCGTCCCGGAGAGCGCCGCGGTGGCCAACGCCGTCGGGGCGTCGATTGCGTTGGCGGGAGGGGAGGTCGACGCGGTCTATTCGTATGAGGCCATGGGACGCGACGCGGCGATGGAGGCGGCCCGGGAACGGGCCAGTCAGTCAGCGGTCGACGCCGGCGCCCGACCCGGGACCATAGAGATCACCAACGTGGAAGAAATCCCGCTGAGCTACGTACCGGGCGCCCTGGTGCGGTTGCGAGTCAAGGCCGCCGGCGAACTGGCGCTGTCGAGCGGCAGCGTGTGATGTGCGTCCGGAACTCTCAATTTCCCGAAGGCGGCGGACAAGGACACCGACTCGTTCGCGGAGAACTGTGATGCATGGGGATAACCTCCGGAAACTGGATATCGACCAAGTAGCGCGAATCGCCATGGGCGCGACGCTGCTCGGCGCGGGGGGCGGGGGCGACCCCTACATTTCCCTGCTCGCCGCCCGCCAGTTTCATGCGCAGGGCGGCGGTCACGCAAACCTGATCGGGCTCGCCGACCTCGACGATGATGCTCAGGTCATCTGCGTCGCCGGCTTCGGCGCCCCGACAGTCGAGAAAGAACGCCTGTTCGAACTGCCGCATGTCGTGCACGCCGTTCGGACGCTCGAGGAGCACATCGGGCGCAAGGCCGATGCATTGATCCCCGCCGAAATGGGCGGGAGCAATTCGCTGGTCCCGATCGTGGCCGCGGCCGCGTGCGGACTCCCCGTCATCGATGGCGACGGCATGCGGCGGGCCTTCCCCGAACTGCAGATGACGAGCTTCTCGATCAACGGGGTCTCTGCCTCGCCTTTCGTCATGGCCGACGAGCACCTGAATACCGTCATTTGCCATAGCAGGGACGACACGAAGGGAGAAGCGATCGCCCGAGCCGTGTGCATGGGAATGGGCGTGTTCTGCATCCTGGCGGCCTACCCGATGAGCGGCAGCAATGCGAAGCGCGTCGCCATACCCGATACGGTCACCCTGGCGCTTGAACTGGGCCGGGCCATCGAGAACGCAGGAAGCGACGCCTCCCCGATCGAATCGCTGGTCGAGGGCATTCGCGCCAACGCCGCAGACATCGACGTGGTCCGGCTTTTCGACGGCAAGGTCGCCGACGTCTGGCGCTCGACCGAGCGGGGATTCGCGATCGGCTGGGTTGACCTGGCGCCGCTGGACGGGGCAAGTCATCGCGCCCATATCGAATTTCGAAACGAGTACCTGGCGCTGACGCTCGACGGCGTACCGCGGGCGCTGACGCCCGACCTGATCTCGGTCGTTGACAGCGAGACCGCCGAGCCGATCCCGACGCCGGATATCCGCTACGGCCAGAGGGTGACGGCGCTGGGGCTCTCCTGCCACCCCGTCTTCCGGACCGAACGCGCGTTGAAGGTGGTGGGGCCGGAGGCGTTCGGCATGAAACACGCGTATCGTCCCCTAACTGAACTGGCGGGGCTCTAGCTTCTCGTGGCAAGCGCCCGCAGCAATGGGCAAAGCGCGTGACGCCCCAACGTCTGACAGACAATCACTCCCGAGGCCCGGTACCGGCCGCCGAATCGGTCAGCGGCACGGCCATCGCCGTCGTCATCATCGGCGTGAGCATCACCCTGCCGGCGTTTCTCGTCGGAACCGAACTGATGGCGGCGCTGGGGCTGGTCGAGGGTGTCCTGGCCATCTTCATCGGCGGATTCCTGACGGCCTGTATCGGCTATCTGACCATGCGCGTGGGCACTGCGACCCGGCTTTCGACCTACAACATCATCCGGTTCTGCTTTGGCGGGGTCGGGTCGCGCGCGGTCAACCTGATCCTGGCCACCACCCTGTTCGGCTGGTACGGCGTGACCGCGGCACTGTTCGGCCGCGCGCTTTCCCAGGCGGTGGACGATGCGTTCGGCGTGCTCGTGCCGCATCCGATCTTCACCGTCGCCGGCGGTGTGCTGATGGTGGCCACGACCATCTACGGTTTTCGCGCCATCAACCGTCTCAGCCGCATCGCCGTGCCCCTGCTTGCCGCATTGCTGCTGTACGGCGTCTGGCGCGTACTGGACGGCGCGAGCCTCGCGGAACTGAGCAGCGTGGCAGGGCAGCCCAACGACGCGCTTGCAACGGTTTCCGCAGGGATTTCCATCGTGATCGGCAGCTTCTTCGTCGGCGTCACGCTGGTTCCGGACCTGGCCCGCTTCGCACGCGGGCGCCGCGATGCCGTCACCGGCTCGTTCCTGAGTTACGGCCTGGGATTCCCCCTGGTCCTGTTGCTGGCCGGATTGCCGGTCCTGGTCTCCGCCGAACCGGACCTGATCACTTCCATGACGAGCCTCGGCCTCGGCATTCCCGTGCTCATCGTGATGGTCTTCGCGACCTGGACCACGAACATCAACAACCTGTACTCCGCCTCGCTGAGCATCGCCCGGATGATGCCCAGGGTCCGGGACTGGGTGATCACCCTGGTCTCGGGCGCGATCGGCACGCTGTTGGCGCTTGCCGGGATCATGGATCTCTTCGTGGAGTTCCTGATCCTGCTCGGCATCATCGTCCCGCCCATTGCCGGCGTCTACCTGGCGGACTACTTCCTGCTCCGTGAGACCCGAATCGACGCGAATCGAACCGACGCAGTTCCCGATTACCGCTGGGACGCAATGGCAGCGTGGAGCATCGGTTGCGCGGTCGGCTTCGCCGAGAGAGCGGGCGACTGGAGTCTCACGAGCGTGACCGCAATCGACACGTTGCTGACGGGGATGGCGGTGCTGTGGATCTGGAACAGGCTTCGATCAAGGGCTGCGGTGAGCAAGCGGCGCGTCTAGCTCGCGCCTGCATCCAAGCTATTGATTTAATCCGCCACCGCAACCTGCCGATCGTGCGTCTGACGATCTCAGTCGCCGCCCGGCATTGGGATTTGAGTTGTCACCGCCAATCCTCGACTTCCAGGTCAGGGACGCGGCCAAACTCACGTGTGTTGTTCGTGACCAGAGTCGCGCCGAGCGCTCGGGCATGTGCTGCAATCAGCAGGTCGTTATGGCCGATGGGACGACCGACGCGCTCAAGTTCGGACCGGATCATTCCGTAGTGTTGATCTGCTGGCTCGTCCAGCGGCACCGTTTCGATCGCGGACAGGACGGCGGCGAGTTGCTGTCTCAGACGCGAAGAGCCGCTGCGCGCTGCCCCGTAATGCAGTTCGGCGGCCACAACGATACTGATACCGAAAGTGCCTTGCTCCAGCGCGATCACGCGACTTGCAACGTTGCCATTCGGCTTGCGAACCAAATCGGACACGACATTCGTGTCCAGCATGTAACGCAAGTCCGCCACCCTAGAGCAGATCTTCCGGGTCGGAAGGCGGGTCGTCGATGGGCGGGAAGCGCTCTTCCAGAGGCTTCAGTTCAGACAGCACTCGAGCCAGGGAGGGGGTCCTCTGGACCGGCTCGACAACCAGGCAGTGATCCTCCCGATAGATGATCACCTCGTCCGCGGCAAGTTCGAAGTCCCGAGGGATCCGAAGCGCCTGGTTGCGCCCGTTCCGAAACAGGCGCGCGTGGCGCTTTGGTGCGTCCTTTCTGCGTTGGCTGTCGAGCACATGTCTTAGCCTATGCAGCCGCCCGGTTGATGTCAATTCGCTTCCTCCCATGCGAGTCGCATTCGGTCGCAAGCTCATGTCGCCCATCGACCCGTCAAGTACGCCGCTCGGGACTCCATCAGGGCGAGACGCTTGTCGAATGGGTCGCTTCGCGCAAATCGGGAAAAGCGGGTACTTTCCGGGAAAGAGCGCTGGTGCCCAGGAGAGGACTCGAACCTCCACCTACTTGCGTAGACATGGACCTGAACCATGCGCGTCTACCAATTCCGCCACCTGGGCAAGGGGCCGGGAGGCGCCCGAATGTATCGGGCGCGGTGGAGAGTGTCAAACGGCTGTGGCGGCTACTCTTCGCGCCCCGGTGGCGCCCCGATGCCGGTGGATCCGAGGAACAGCGACGTACCATCCGTGAACGTGATGTCGCGCCCGCTCGCACGCATCGAGCCGTCGCGGGCGAGGAAGCCTTCGACGATGATCTCGGTGCCGGGCGGCAGCGAATCCTTGGTCCAGCCGCGGCGGATCAGGGCGTTGGGCGCTCCGCCCTCGACGCGCCATTGCTCGACCTCGCCGGCCTCGTTGACGACATCGAGGTTGACCCAGGCGTGCGGGTTGATCCACTCCCACTTGGTCACGGTGCCCTCGAGACGGATCGGCTTGGTGTTGTCGAACTCGGCGGAAAACGCATGGTGGGCATTCGCCGCAACGACGCCCGCGACGGCGCAGGCCGCGCCCGCAATGCAACTCAACAGTCTGGCTCGCATGGTCAATCTCCCGGTCGAACTCATTCTTCCTCGACTCTCTTCAGGTGTCCGTAGAGCAACTCCTCGGCGAACTCGACGCACTTGTACTCGAGTATCTGCGCGTTTTCCTCGACGCGGCGATACAGCGGCATCGAGATCGTCCAGGGTTCCGAGAAGGTGTTCGGGTCCGTCATGGTCGCTTCGTAGCGGATGTGGTTCGGGCCAATCAGCGTATACCGCTCGGTGACCTCGAGCGCGTCGCTGTGATGGTTGCCGGCCCGATCGAACCATGTCAGCCCGTTGAAATCGGTCACGTCGATGACCAGCGTATCGCCGTCCCAGCGGCCGTTCGACCATCCCATGTAGCTGTCGATGGGCGAGTCGACGACTTCGTCCATGTGGACGACGCGGTTCGCGCTTGCGAATTCGTAGGCGAACAGCATGTCGCCGACACCCTGCACGATGCGAAACGGATACGGCAGGTAGGTTGCCCGGGGAATGCCCGGCTGGTAGCACTTGGCTTCGGGGTCGTTGGCCGGCCAGCCGGCCTGGTTCGCTTCACGCTGGGCGAGCGCTTCGGGCAGGTAGGGGATCTCGCCTGCCGTGACATAGCTCTGACCGGCCGGAATCGCGGCGACCGCGCCGAGCTGCCAGAACGCGGACAGTGCCTCGGCGGAGTGTGCCTCGATATTCCAGTGGGCCGTGCCCATGGCCTGCCATACGCCGTTCAGGTCGGGAGGACCGGCCGCGCTTGCCTCCGGCGTGCTGTCTGCTGCCTCGGGCTGGTCTTGCGCGTCGGTGCACGCAACGCAGACAATTGATGCCGCGATAACCGCGATCGACGCCCGAGGTCGTAGCGAAAGACATGTCATCGGCATTGAGTCCCCAGAGAAATTTTGGATTGTCTGATTGTCCGCCATGATAACTGAAGGCGTATACTCTGTCCGCACACGATCGCTCGGGGAAAACACGATGAATCGGGCATTTGCAATACTCTCTTTGGGCCTGCTGACGTTGGCCGCCATCCACACTCCCGGCACGTCGTTCGCCCAGGACGAAGACATCGACCCGAACTGGACCGTTCCACGCACGCCCTGGGGACATCCGGACCTTACCGGCACGTTTTCGAGCGACGACATGCGCGGCGTGCCGCTGCAGCGCCCGGAGGAGTTGGGCGACCGGCTCTACCTCACCGACGAAGAATTCGCGGAGCGCCAGGAACGCAACGACGCGGAGGTCGCGCGGCTCGACGAGGGCGGCACGCCGTTCCTGTCCGAGCGCGGCATCCGCAGCTACCGGCAGACATCGCTCATCGTCGATCCGCCCAACGGCCGCTTCCCCGCGCTGACACCGGAAGGCGAAGCCGTCGCTGCCTCGAGGCCCGCGCGCGGCGAGGCTCCACCGCCCGCAACCTGGCTCGATCTCAGGCTCTACGACCGCTGCATCACCCGCGGCGTCGTCGGTTCGGTATTGCCAGTCATCTATGGCAACGGCTTGCGGATTTTCCAGACTCCGGACGCCGTCGTGATCAACCACGAGATGGTTCACGAGGCACGCATCATCCACCTGGACGGCCGTCCGCATGTCGACGACGCGATCCGCAGCTTCATGGGCGATCCCGTGGGTCGCTGGGACGGCGATACGCTGGTCGTGGAGACCACGAACTTCCGCGGTGAGACCGGCATCGGGCTCAACGGCGGCGGGTTGCCGACGACGCCGGAGATCACGCTCACGGAGCGTTTCACGCGCGTCGCCGAGCACCGGATCGACTACGAGGTCACGGTCAACGATCCGGGGCTCTACACGGCGCCGTTCACGATCGCCTTACCGATCACGAACCAGCCCGGCTACCGGGTGCTGCCTTACGAGTGCCACGAAGGCAATCATGCGCTCGCGAACATCCTGAGCGCGGCGCGCGCCGAGGAGGCCGCAGCGGCCGAGGAAGGGGGCGCCGAAGGCGACTGAGTCCGCGACGTCGGCTGCGTCGGGATTCCTGACCGCCGGCAACAGAGTCGCAGTAGCTGACGGGTCACAGGGATCTGATCACCGTTATGGTCGCGGCTCACGAATCCGGCAGTCGGACCGACACCGCGATCCTTGCCCACGGCATCCCGAGCGAGTGGCCCGACGCGGTCGTAGAAGCGGCGGACAAACTGCCGAGTTTCGTCCGACCGAGAGCCAAAAAGGGTCGCGAGGACCTTCGCGGACTCGATCTGGTCACGATCGACGGCGCCAATGCGAAGGACTTCGACGATGCCGTCTACTGCGAGCCGCGCGACGACGGCTGGCGCCTGATCGTCGCCATCGCCGACGTCAGCCACTACGTCGAGCCGGGGTCCGCGATCGAGCGCGAAGCGCGGTTACGCGGCACATCGGTCTATTTCCCGGACCGGGTCGTGCCGATGCTGCCCGAAGCCTTGTCGAACGGCCTTTGTTCACTCAGGCCGCGTGTCGATCGCCTGTGTCTTGCGTGCGAGATGGAGGTCTCTGCCCACGGCCGCGTCGCGCGGTCACGGTTTTTCGAGGCCGTGATGCGCTCCGCGGCGCGGCTGACCTATAGCGAGAGCGCAGACCTTTTGCGCGGCGACCGAAAGAGAAGCAAGCGCCGTAAGCTCAAGTCGCGGCTCCAGCACCTGCACGGCGTCTGGCAAGCGCTGGAGCAGGATCGCCGTCACCGCGGAGCGATCGATTTCGACCTGCCGCAAACCGTGATCGAGCTCAGCGACCGAGGCAGGGTCACGAGCGTGCGCCCGGCGAAGCGCCTCGTGACGCACCGGATCATCGAGGAGTGCATGATCGCCGCGAACGTCGAAGCCGCGAAGCTGCTGCGCCGCTCGCGTCTGCCGAGCCTGTACCGCGTGCATGGAGACCCGGATCCCGATCGCCTCGAGGAACTTGCGGGCGTGCTTCGGATGCTGAATCTGGACCCGCTGCCGCCCGGCAAACCGGAGGCCCGGCGGTTCAGCCGGCTGATCGGGAGCGTTGCCGGCACCACCGAAGCGCAACTTATCGAGACATTGGTGCTGCGCTCGATGAATCAGGCGCGCTATCAACCGAAGAACATCGGCCACTTCGGTCTGGCGCTCGGCGCTTACACCCATTTCACCTCGCCGATTCGCCGTTACCCCGACCTGCTCGTTCACCGGGCCATCAAGTGGTCGCTCAGCCGGTCGTCCAGGCACGGCGGGCACAAGGACTATCCGTACGCGCTGACGGAAATGGATTCGCTCGGCGAGCATTGCTCACGCACCGAGCGGCGCGCCGACGAGGCCGTATGGGATGTCGAGGAGCAGCTCAAGTGCGCGTACATGAAGAGCAGGGTCGGGGAGCCCTTCACCGTAGTCGTCACGGGCATCGCAGCGTTCGGCCTGTTCGTACGCGTGCCCGAACTTCAGATCGACGGTCTTGTCCATGCGAGTGCGCTGCCCCGCGACTACTACCGCCGCCACGCGTCGGGGACGATGCTTGAGGGCGAGCGTGGCGGCATTCGCTTTCGCCTCGCCGATACGCTCGAAGTGCGGCTTGCGAGCGTGAACGTCGAGGAGCGCAAGATCGATTTCATGCCGCTCGCGACGACCGGGCGTTCGAAGCGCTCCGACCGCAGGAGGCGCCGCCGCCATGGCTGATTCGCGAGAACGGTTCGTCTACGGCCTGCATGCCGTGAAGACCGTGCTGGACAGGCGGCCCGAGGCCATTGTCGCCGCCTGGCTGCAGGAACACTCGGCCGGCGACCGGCTAGCGGGCGTCGCGGCAGCGATCGAGGCGAGCGGCGTCGAGATCAGGCGTGCTTCCCGGTCGACGCTCGATCTGAAGGTGAACGGCGGCGCGCATCAGGGCGTCGTCATCGAGGTCCGGGCAGCGCGCGAATTTACCGTGCGCGAGTTCGAGGCGCTGGTCGTCGAGCGCGGCCGGGCGCTGCGGCTGCTCGCGCTCGACCGCGTCGAGGATCCGCGCAATCTCGGCGCCTGTCTGCGGACGGCCGATGCAGCGGGCATCGACGCGGTCATCGTTCCGAGAACGCGCTCCGCCGGGCTCACGCCAGCCGCCCGAAAGGCCGCGACCGGCGCAGCGGAGACCGTGCCGCTGCACCGCGCCGCGAACCTCGCACGCACGCTCGCCTGGCTCAAGGGGGCCGGTGTCTGGATCGTCGGCGCCGACGCTTCGGCGGACCGCTCCCTGTATGAGTCGGAGTTGCGAACCCCGCTCGCCATCGTCGTCGGCGGCGAAGGACGCGGACTGCGCCGCCTGACGCGCGAATCGTGCGACGAACTCGTTTCCATACCGATGCATGGCGCCGTCGCGAGTCTCAACGTATCGGTCGCCTGCGGCGTTGCGCTGTACGAGCTGCTGCGTCAGTGCCCTGCCGGGGATCCGTAACTGTCGGGAGATTTCGCGCCGCGGCGAGGGCGGAACCTGGCTTGAGCTTGGGCCGGCGGTCGAGTAGCATGCCGCGCTCTGTGGCTCGATGAGCCGAACAATCAGTCCGCTCCTTGCCTCACCGCCGGACGGGAGGCTGAATAACCGAAGGGAGTCCCGATGCGACACTACGAAGTCGTTTTTCTGGTTCATCCTGACCAGAGCGAGCAGGTGCCCGCGATGCTGCAGCGCTACCGCAGCATGATCGAGGGCGGCGGCGGCACGGTTCACCGCGAAGAGGACTGGGGGCGCCGGCAACTCGCACATTCGATCAGCAAGGTTCACAAGGCGCACTACGCGTTGTTCAACGTCGAGTGCGAAAAGGCGGCGCTCGACGAACTCATCGGCGCATTCCGCTTCAGCGATGCCGTATTGCGGCACCTCGTGATTCGCCGCGACAAGGCGGTGACCGAGCCCTCGGTCATGGCGCAGGCCTACGCGGAAGAAAAGGCGAAGGAAGCGCAGGCCGCCGAACGCGACCGTCGTTCGCGCGCCGAGACGGCCACTCGGGCGAAGGCAGCCTCCGAGAGCAAGCCCGAGCCCAAGTCCAGGGAGAAGGCCGAAGCCAAGGCCGAGTCCGAAGCGAAGGAGAAGCCGGAAGCCAAGACAGAGCCTGAAGCCGAGGCAGAGCCAGAAGCCAAGGCGGAACCCGAAGCGAAGGCAGAGCCGGAACCCGAGGCAAAACCCAAGGCGAAGGCCAAAGCCAAAGCCACGGCAAAGCCCGATGTCGAAGCGGAGTCCGAAGCCGAGGCAGAGCCGGAACCCGAGGCAAAACCCAAGGCGAAGGCCAAAGCCAAAGCGAAGCCCAGGTCCGAGGCGAAGCCTGAACCCAAGGAGAAACCCGAGGCGGAGGCGGAGCCTGAAGCCGAGGCAGAGCCAGAAGCTGAGGCAAAGCCCAAAGCCAAAGCGAAACCCAAGGCCAAGGCAAAGCCCAAGGCGAAAGCGAAGCCCGCAGCCAAGGCACAGCCTGAAGCCGAGACGGAGGCGAAGTCAGAAGCAGACAGTACGGATGAGGACCCGCCCGACACGGCAGCGGACGAATCCGAAAAACAGGGGAACTGAACATGGCCAGGTATTACCGTCGGAAGAAATTCTGCAGGTTTACCGCGGAAGGCGTCGAGGAGATCGACTACAAGGATCTGGCGACTCTGAAGCAGCACATCACCGAAACGGGCAAGATCGTCCCGAGCCGGATCACGGGTACGAGAGCGCCTTATCAGCGTCAGCTCGCAACCGCGATCAAGCGAGCGCGGTTTCTGGCGCTGTTGCCGTACACGGATCATCACTGAACAGCCGAAGCCGGGCACGCACATGGCCCGAGTTTCACCGGCATACGCGGTGATCCGGCGCGGGTCATGAAGACACTGATTCGACGGATACTGGCACGGCGATATCTGCTCGTCGCCGTGGCCGTGGCCGCAACGCCGCTGTTTCCGTTCGTGACTTCCGCCCTGTTCGTGCTCGAGACGGCCCGTCGAGGTCTCCTGGGAGGTATGGTGAGTGCCGCAGCCGGAATAGCGGGCGTTGCGATCATTGGCGTCATCGTTGGCGATGCGATGCCTTACCTCATGATGCTCGCGGCCGTGGCGATGCTTGCCGGCGTCGGCATGGGCGCGTTGCTGCGCTGGTCCGGGACGCTGGCGCTCGCGTTTCAGGGCACCGTGGCGATCTGCGTCGTCGCCGCGCTTGCGGCGAGCCTCGCCGGTCCCGACCCGAACGTCTGGCTGGCGCCGATGATCGACCGGCTCGTCGAGGCCTTCCGCGAGAGCGGGGCGAGCCAGCAGGACCTCACCGCGCTTGCGGCGGGGGCGCCGATGCTGTTCCGCGTGATCATGGCGACCCTGCTGCTGCAGGCGCTCGGGGCCTTGTTGCTCGGCTACTGGTGGGTCACTCTCGTGCGCGACACGACGGGTTTCGGTGCTGCGTTTCGCGCACTCAGACTGGGACGGGTCCTCGGCATCACGGCGATGGTGCTGCTCGTGCTCGGCATGATTCCCACGATTACGGCTGTACAGGACATATCCCCGCTGATCGTGTTCTGTTTCCTGTTTCAGGGTCTTGCAGTCGTGCATGCCTGGGCGCATGCGCGCCAGTGGCATCCGATGCTGACGAGCACGGCCTACATACTGCTGATTCCGCCGTTGATGCCGCTCGGAGTCCTGGGCTTGAGCGGGATCGGTCTGGTGGACAATATATTCGACTTGCGTGCGCCGCTCAGCGCACCTTCGTGACTGGGAGGAAATGAGCCATGGAAATCTTTCTGCTGGAGACGATAGACAACGTCGGACGCATTGGCGAACGCGTCCAGGTCAAGCCGGGTTACGCACGCAACTATCTGATCCCGAAGGGTAAGGCGGCGCTCGCGACGCCGGAGAACATCGTCAGATTCGAGGCGATGCGCGCCGAGCTCGAGGCGAAGGCCGATGCCGAGGTCGCGGCCGCCCGCGGGCAGGCGGACAAGTTCGAGGGTCTGGCCGTCCGGATCGAGGCGCAGGTCGGCGCCGAGGGCAAGTTGTTCGGCTCGGTGACGTCGATCGATATCGCCGATGCATGCGAGCAACTCGGCGTGCCGGTCGAGCGCAGCCGGGTCCGCCTGCCGGACGGGCCCTTGCGCGTCGTCGGCGAGCACCTGATCGAACTGCACCTGCATGCCGACGTACACATCCCCCTGAAGGTCGTCGTGGCATCGAACGACCCCGCTTACCAGGCGGAACTGGAGGCGGCCCAGGCGGCCAGGGAGGCGGCAGCCGATGAGGTTGAGGGCGCGGATTCCGGTCATTCCGACGAGGCTGAAGCCGCCCCGGCCGACGCGGGCGAGGACGCCGATTCCGGGCAGTCCGACGACGTTGCGGCCGCTTCGGCCGGCGGGGACGGGGACCCTGATTCCGGTCAGTCCGGCGATGCCGAAGCGGGCGGTGCGCACGAGGAGGGCGACGGCGAATCGGAACAGTCCTGAGCTGACTCCGACGTGCTAAGCTGCGACGGCATCCATCGGAGTCACAATGGCTGAAGTCGCCGCGACGACGGACATCTCCCGCAGGGCGGCGGGACTGCGCCAGCCGCCGCACTCCGTCGAGGCGGAACAATCCCTGCTCGGTGGGGTCATGCTCGATCCCGGAGCATGGGACCGCGTCGCCGACGTTGTTACGGCGAACGACTTCTACCGAGCCGATCACCGCCTGATCTACAAGGCCCTGGCGAAGCTCGTCGACCGAGGCCAGGAACTCGATGCGGTTGCCGTCGGCGACCAGCTTGCGCGGCAAAACGCACTCGACGACGCGGGCGGGCACGCCTATCTCGTGGAAATCGTCGAGGCGACGGCGAGCGCGGCGAACATCCGCGCCTACGCGGCGATCGTGCGGGAAAACTCCATTCTGCGGCAATTGGTCGAAGTCGGCGGCGCTATCGCTTCGAGCGTCTTTGACGGCGAAGGATCTACCGTCGACGAACTCGTCGACCGGGCGGAATCGCGCGTTTTCGAGATCGCCGATCGTGGCCAGGGCCGAAACGCCGAGTTCGTCAAGGTTGAGGATGTGTTGCCGGATGCGCTCGATGTGATCGATACCCTGACCCATTCCGACGGGGGGATCACGGGACTCACGACCGGTTTCGACAAAATGGACGCGCTGACCGGCGGATTGCAGCCCGGGGAACTCGTCGTCATCGCCGGCCGGCCGTCGATGGGCAAGACGGCGCTCGCGGTCAACATCGCCGAGAACGCGGCGATCGGCAACAAGGTGCCCACGGCGATTTTCAGCATGGAGATGTCGGCCGAACAGTTGGCGTTTCGCATGATCAAGTCGGTCGGGCGCGTCAAGGACAACGACCTCAGGAAGGAGCAATTCACTCCCGTGACCGCATCGCGGATCGAGTCGGCCGTGGGCTTGTTGTCGGAGGCGCCGATCTTCATCGACGACACGGCCGCGATGACGCCGACGGAAGTGCGCGCCCGGGCCCGGCGGCTCAAGCGCGAGCACAAGATCGGTTTGGTCGTGATCGACTATCTGCAGCTCATGCGGGTCGCTGGCGCCGCCGAGAACCGCGTGGCCGAAATGTCGGAGATCTCAAGGGCCTTGAAGGCATTGGCGAAGGAACTCGACCTGCCCGTCATAGCGCTCTCTCAGCTCAACCGGGGTGTGGAATTGCGCACCGACAAGAAACCATTCATGTCGGATCTGCGCGACTCGGGATCGATCGAGCAGGACGCAGACATGGTCGTGCTGATCTACCGGGAGGAGTACTACAACCAGGAGACGCCGCGCAAGGGCATCGCGGATATCATCATCGGCAAGCAGCGCAACGGTCCGACCGGAGATTTCCAGCTCACGTTTCTCGGCGAACACACCCGCTTCGAGGACTTCGTCAGCGACGACTACGGCGAGGGCGTGTACGGCGCTTAGTGTGCCGTACCGCTGTTGCGGCATCGGTCCAGCTTGAGCAGCAGGCTTAAAAATATCATATAGAATAATAAGTTACGCCTTCAACCGTGCACCTTCCGCGAATCGCGCGGTCACGGCAAGGGACGGCGGCGAGTGCCGCGCTGCATCCTCGCGCGGCGTGGTGTCGCGCCACGCCCGGCTGTCCTGACCGGCGATGGCGAAGAGTAAACCCGTCTACTGTTGCGACGCCTGCGGCGCCCGGCACCCGAAGTGGCAGGGCCAATGCCCCGACTGCGGCGCCTGGAATACGCTGAACGAGACGCGTGCGGCGCCGGATCGGCGGGCGCGGCAGGCCCAGTATTCCGGCCGCATCGAACTGACCCGGCTCGACAGCGTGGAGGCGGGCGCCGTCGAGCGGATCGAAAGCGGGCTCGGCGAACTCGATCGCGTGCTCGGCGGCGGTCTGGTTCCCGGTTCGGTCGTCCTCATCGGCGGCGACCCCGGGATCGGCAAGTCGACCCTGTTGCTCAAGGCCCTCGCCAACGTCGCGGCCCGGGTTGAAACCTGTTACGTGACGGGCGAGGAATCGCTCGACCAGATTGGCCTCAGGGCGCGCCGTCTCGATGCCGGATCGGCGCCGGTCGGCCTCTTCGCCGAAACCTGCGTCGAAACCATCATCGACCAGCTCGAGAGTTCGCCTCCGGCGCTGCTCGTCATCGACTCGATCCAGACGCTCTACAGCGCCGAACTGCAATCGGCGCCGGGCTCGGTGAGCCAGTTGCGCGAGAGCGCGGCGCAGCTCGTGAGGTTCGCCAAGACCCGCAACGTCGCGACTGTACTCGTCGGCCACGTCACGAAGGAGGGCACGCTGGCGGGTCCCCGCGTGCTCGAGCACATGGTCGATACGGTGCTCTACTTCGAAAGCGACGCCGGCAGCCGCTTCAGGATCATTCGCGCCATCAAGAACCGCTTCGGCGCGGCCAACGAGATGGGGTTCTTCGTCATGACCGAGGGCGGCTTCAGGGAGGTCAGGAATCCCTCGGCGATATTTCTCGCCAAACGGACCGAACCGGTTCCGGGTAGCGTGACGCTCGTCACGCGCGAGGGTACCCGCCCCGTACTCGTCGAGGTCCAGGCCCTTGTCGACCAGAGCCTGAGCCAGCAGCCCCGGCGCATCGCCCACGGCTTCGATCCGCAAAGGCTCGGACTCCTGCTCGCCGTTCTGCACCGGCATTGCGGCATCTCGATCGGCGACAGCGACGTTTACGCCAACATCGTCGGCGGCCTGCGCGTGACGGAAACGGCGTCGGACCTCGCGGTCGCTCTCGCGGTGCTGTCGAGCTTCCGCGAACAGCCGGTTGGCAAGGATCTCGTCGTTTTCGGCGAGGCCGGCCTGACCGGCGAGATCAGGCCCGTTCCGTTCGGCGAAGAGCGGTTGGCGGAGGCGGCGAAACATGGCTTCCGCCGCGCGCTCGTGCCGCGCGCCAACCGGCCGCGCGGGCAGACCGGGATCGAGGCGACCGCCGTCGAGCGGCTCGGCGACGCGGTAGAGCGCGCGTTTGCGCACTGACGACGCGCGATTCCGGATGTTCGACCGGACTCAGGCAGCGTCAGCGGGCTCCGGGGGTTGAACGAACGCCAAAACGGGGTGTCAAGACGCGCTTTTTCCTACAATAGCCGGATGTTCGAATCGCTGTCAGAACGCCTCGGTCACGCCGTACGGCAGGTCACCGGACGCGGCCGCATCACCGACGACAACGTCCGCGATACCGTCAGGCAGATACGCATGGCGCTGCTCGAAGCGGACGTCGCCCTGCCCGTCGTCCGGACGCTGGTCGAGCGCGTGCGCGAGCGCGCGAGCGGCCGGGAAGTGGCGAGGAGCCTGAACCCGGGCCAGGTTTTCGTAAGGATCGTCCACGACGAAATCGTCACGATTCTCGGTGGCGACGCGCAGCCCATCGCCGCGAAGGGACGGCCTTCCGTGCTCATGCTCGTGGGGCTGCAGGGCGCGGGCAAGACGACGACCGCGGGCAAGCTCGTGCCGATGCTCGCCAGGGGGTCGAACGGCGAAATCCTGCTCGTGAGCACGGACGTCTATCGTCCGGCGGCGCGCGAGCAGCTCGGCAGGCTTGCCGGGCAACTCGGCGCCGGTTTCTTCGAGCCGGAACGGTCGGATCCTGCCGCCATCGCGGCCGAGGCGCGCGCGGAGGCTGTCCGGCGCGGCTGCCGCTGGCTGATTCTCGATACTGCGGGACGGCTGCATATCGACGAGGCGCTCATGGCCGAAGCCGGATCGATCCACTCCGCTGTCGAACCCGCCGAGACGCTGTTCGTGCTCGACGCGATGGCCGGTCAGGATGCCGTGAACTCCGCGCGCGCGTTCAATGACGCTTTACCGCTGACCGGAGTCATCCTGACCAAGGCCGACGGCGACGCACGCGGCGGCGCGGCGCTTTCCGTACGCGAGGTCACGGGGCTGCCGATCAAGCTCCTCGGCACGGGCGAGAAGCTCGACGCGCTCGAGCCGTTCGTCCCGGAGCGCTTCGCCTCGCGCATTCTCGGCATGGGCGACGTGATCGGTCTCGTCGAACAGGTCGAAAGCAGGGTCGACCGCGAGTCGGTCGAGCGGGTGGCGCGCAAGGTCAAACGGGGCCGCGAGCTCAATCTCGTCGACTTTCGGGCGCAGCTCGAACAGCTCAGCAATCTCGGCGGGCTCGACAGCGTCCTCGACAAGCTGCCCGGCATCAAGCCCGGCGCGCTCGCCGCCACGGGCTTCGACGATCGCGTCGTTCGGCGGCAGATGGCGCTGATCGATTCGATGACGCCGCGCGAACGGCGCTACCCGGCGATCATCGACGGCTCGCGCAAGCGCCGGATCGCGGCTGGCGCCGGGCTCGCGGTGCAGGACGTCAGCCGGCTGCTCAAGCAGCACCGCAGGCTCGCCAAGGCCATGAAGCAGGCCGCCAGGGGAGGCATGGAGCGCATGCTGGCCCAGGCCCAGCGGGGCAGGGGCGGCCACTGGCAACGATAGCCCGTCCGGCTCCGGCCTGCGGCCACAGGCGTCTGCAAGCGGGCGCGGCTATTAATTTTTGCCGGCGAACCGGGTAGAATTGCGCGCTTCCGCGAGCGGCCCGGACGGCAGCTCAAGCTTTCCGAGGATTTCGCTTCAATGGTCAGGATTCGCTTATCGCGTGCCGGCGCAAGCAAGCGGCCCTACTACCACATCGTGGTGACGGACGGGCGCAAGCGCCGCGATGGCGCCTACATCGAGCGGCTCGGGTTCTTCAATCCCATTGCGTCCGGCAACGAAACGCCGCTCAAGATCGATCTTGAGCGTACCGAGTACTGGTTGTCGAACGGCGCTCAGGCCTCCGATCGCGTGACGAGCCTGATCAAGCAGTACCGGGGCACGCCGCAGCCTGCCTGATCCGGACGGCGCCCCTGCAGACTTGCAGTGAGTGCGACTGAAGACAAGCTGGTGACCCTCGGCCGGATTTCCGGAGCGCACGGTATCAAGGGCTGGGTCAAGGTCCACTCGTACACGGAACCTCGCGCCAACGTCATCGGGTTCGATCGCTGGATGCTCCTGCAGGACGGAGAACGTCGCGAAGTCGTGGTCGATGGCGGTAACGGTGCAAGCGGCAAGGTGCGTGCGAAGCTGCGCGGCATCGAGGACAGGGATGCGGCGCTCGCCCTGATCGGCGCGGAAATCGCCGTGGCGCGCACGGCATTGCCGGCCTGCGAGCCGGGGGAGTATTACTGGACGGATCTCGAGGGGCTGGCCGTACGCAACACCCGCGGCGAATCCCTTGGCGTTGTCGATTACCTGTTCGCCGGCGGCGCCCACGACATGCTCGTGCTCAAGGGCGGCTCACAGCGGCTGATCCCGTTCGTGACCGGACAGGTTGTACGCGAGGTCGATCTCGAGCAGCGCGTGATCGTGGTCGACTGGGAAGCGGACTACTGGGAAGAGTGACATGTATCGGATCGGCGTGGTTTCGCTGTTTGCAGAGCTCATCGATCCCGTTGCGCGGCACGGTGTCGTCGGCCGCGCCTGCGAGCGGGGGCTCGTCGAGCTCCGGCACGAGTCGCCGCGCGCCTTCACGACGGACCGGCACCGGACGGTGGACGACCGGCCCTACGGCGGCGGGCCCGGCATGGTGCTCAGTTACGAGCCCATGTGCGGCGCGATCGGCGCGCTGCGCACCTGTCTCCCGAAAGACAGCCGCGCTCTCGTCCTGAGCGCCCGAGGCCGCAGCTTCAACGGCGCGCTCGCGCGCGAACTCGCCGCCGCGCCCGGGTTGCTGCTCGTCGCCGGGCGTTACGAGGGGCTCGATGAGCGGATCATCGAGGCCGAGGCGCTCGAGGAAGTGTCGATCGGCGACTACGTGCTGAGCGGCGGCGAACTTGCCGCCGCCGTCGTCATCGATGCGGTCGCGAGGCTGCTGCCCGGCGTGCTCGGTCACGAGGAGTCCGGGGAGCGCGATTCGCACATGGACGGACTGCTCGGTTATCCGCAGTACACGCGGCCGGAGGTCGTCGACGGGATGGCCGTCCCCGAGGTGCTGCTCGGCGGCGATCACGACAGGATCAGGCGCTGGCGCCTCAAGCATGCACTGGGACGGACCTGGCGCAAGCGGCCCGACCTGCTCGAGGCGCGCGTCCTGAGCGACGAGGAGCGTGAGCTGCTCGCCGAATACCGTCTGGAAGCCGGTTCCGCGTAACGAAGCAGCGGAATATCGTAGTCCGGCTTCCGCGTCGTACAATACCGCGCTGCGGAATCCCGGTTGAGAGGATCAAGCCATGTCCAGAGTCATCGAAGAATTGGAAAGGGAACAGATGAAGCCGGAGTTCCCCGACTTCTCGCCCGGCGATACCGTCATCGTTCAGGTCCGCGTGAAGGAAGGCCAACGCGAGCGGCTGCAGGCCTATGAAGGCGTCGTGATCGCCAAACGCAACCGCGGGCTCAATTCATCGTTCACGGTACGCAAGGTCTCTCACGGCGAAGGCGTCGAGCGGGTCTTCCAGGTTCACAGCCCGGCCGTGGCGGGCGTCAAGGTCAAGCGGCGCGGTGATGTGCGGCGAGCGAAGCTATATTACCTGCGGCAACGCAGCGGGAAGTCCGCGCGTATCAAGGAAAAGATCTGATTCCGGCCGCGCAGGCGGCTGTCGCGCGGAACGCGGGCGCGTGTCCCTTCGCCATGCTCGACGTGGCGCGTTCGCCGCATGCCTGTTGGCCGCGGGCATGCTCGGCGGCTGCACCAACCTGATCGGTTCCATCGCCTCCGATACGCTGACCGCGGCCATCCTGAACCAGAACGATCCCGCGCTGATCGAGAGCGGCGTACCGGCGTGGCTGCTGCTCGTCGACGGGCTGATCTCGCAGAGCCCCGAGGACGAGGACCTGCTCGCGGTCGGTGCGCAGATCTTCGCCCTGTACGGTTCGAGGTTCGAGACCGACGCGAGCCGCATGGCCGGGTTGACGGGCAAGGCCCGCGACTACGGCCGGCGCGCCATTTGCCTTGCGCACCCCCCGGCCTGCGCCTGGAGAGGGTTGCCGTACGACGTATTCGTCGGGGAGTTGGGTGAGGTCGGCAACCGGGATATCGATTATCTTTATGCGTATTCGGTGAGCTGGTTGAGCTATCTGGACGCCACGAGCGAGGACTGGAGCGCCGTAGCGGAGTTGCCCTGGGTGGAAGCGGCATTGGAACGGACGCTGGAACTGGACGAAAGCTACGAGCAGGGAGCGCTGCACGGCTACCTCGGGATTCTGAACTCGCTTCGCCCGCCGGCGCTTGGCGGGCAACCCGATGTCGCTCGGGCTCACTTCGAACGGGCGATCGAGCTTTCCGGGGGACGCGACCTGTCGGTCAAGGTCGAGTACGCGCGCCGCCATGCGCGGCTCGTGTTCGACCGGGAGTTGCACGACAGGCTGCTCATGGAAGTCCTCGCCGCGCCGGTCGAGGTTCCGGGCTATACGCTCTTCAACGTGCTTGCCCAACGCGAAGCCCGCGAGCTGCTGGCTTCGTCGCCGGGGTACTTCTGATGCGGCCGATTCGCTCGGTAGCCGTTGCCCGGCGCGTTGCACGTGTTGCCAGGGCCTGGGGCGTGGCGCTTTCGCTGTGCGCGCTTGGCTGCGTCACGGGAGCTGTCTCGGCGCAAGAGATCAAGCTTGCGACGCTCGCGCCGGACGGCTCCGAATGGATGCGCGAAATGCGCGCCGGAGCAGACCGGGTCCGCGAGCTCACCGATGGCCGCGTCGAAATCAGGTTCTACCCGGGCGGCGTCATGGGCAACGACGCGCAGGTGCTCAGAAGGATCCGGATCGGGCAACTGCATGGCGGCGCATTCGCCGCGAGCGGGCTGGCCGAGCGCTACCGGGCGCTCACGCTCTACGGGATTCCGCTGCTGTTTCGCTCCCTCGACGAAGTCGACTACGTTCGCGAGCGTCTCGATCCGAAGCTCGAGGCGGGCCTCGAGCAGGCCGGTTTCGTCAGCCTCGGCTTCAGCGAGGGCGGATTCGCAGAGCTCATGGCCAACGAGCCGGTCAGCCGCGTCGAGGACCTGCAGCGGCGCAAGGTCTGGGTTCCGGAAGGCGACCCGCTGGGCTTCATCGCAATGGAAGCGCTTGGCCTGTCGCCGGTCGTCCTGCCGCTGACCGACGTGTTGACGGGCCTGCAGACGGGTCTGCTCGATGTCGTGGCGGCATCGCCGTCCGCGGCGCTGACGCTGCAGTGGCATACGAATGTCCGCTACCGCACGGAACTTCCGGTCGCCTATACGATGGGCATCCTCGCCCTCGACGCGAGGGCCTTCAACGCCCTGGGCGCCGGGGATCGCCGCGTCGTGCGCGACGTCATGGGCGATGCGATGGCGCGCATCGACCGCGCTGCGCGCGAGGACAATCTCGAGGCCGCGCTGGTGATGACAGACATCGGTGTGGAACCGGTCAGCGTGAACGCGGCCGATATCGGCGAGTGGCGCAGCACCGTCGAGACCATCTATCCGGAGCTCCGCCAACGGCCGGACATCGACGCGCCGCTGCTCGACGAGTTGCTCGGCCTGCTCGACGATTTCCGCGCCAACGACGGCGCCGCGCCAGTTCGCCCGGAGTAGGGCCCTGGAACCGGCCTCGCGGCATCCCTGGCTGCTGCGCGCCGAGCAGTTCGGGCGAGCGCTGGAGAACGCGCTGCTCATCGCGCTGCTCGGCGGTCTCGGCGCTCTGGCCCTGGCGCAGATCGTGCTGCGCAACGTGTTCTCGATCGGCCTGCCCTGGGCCGACGGCGTCATCCGGCTCGCAGTGCTCTGGCTTGCAGTGATCGCCGCGATCGCAGCGAGCCGCGACGACAGGCACATCGCGATCGATCTTGCCGGGCGCCTGCTGCCGGACCGGGTGCGCCGGCCGGTCAATGCCCTCGTGGAACTCTTTACCGCCGCCGTCGCGGGGCTGCTCGCCTGGCACGCGCTGAGTTTCGTGCGCGACTCGTTCGCCTTCGGGGACGTGCTGCTCGGAAACTGGCCTGCCTGGATCTTTCAGTCGATCCTGCCGATCGGTTTCGCGCTCTTGTGCTACCGGTACGCGTTGCGATTCCTGTCCCGGTTCGTGTCCCGGCCGCGCGCGGAACCCTGATGTTCGCCCCGGGAATCCTGCTCGCGATTCTGGCGCTGCTCGGCGCGCCGCTCTTCGCCGTGATCGCCGCGAGCGCGATGCTCGGTTTCTCGCGCGAGGGCATCGACCTGTCCGTCACGGCGATCGAGTTCTTCGGCATCGCCGAAACGCCCGTGCTCGTTGCCATTCCGTTGTTCACCTTCGCGGGATTCCTGCTCAGCGAGGGCGGTGCGCCGCAGCGGCTCGTGCGCCTGTCGCAGGCGCTGCTCGGCTGGTTGCCGGGCGGGCTCGCGATGATCTCGCTCGCTGCCTGCGCGCTCTTTACCGCGTTTACCGGGGCTTCAGGCGTAACGATCGTCGCACTCGGCGCGTTGTTCTTTCCGGCCCTCGTGCAGGCCGGATACAGCGAACGGTTCAGCCTCGGGCTCGTGACCGCATCCGGAAGTCTCGGCCTGCTGTTCGCGCCGTCGCTGCCGCTGATCCTCTACGGCGTCGTCGCCGAGGCGCCGATCGACGATCTGTTTATCGCCGGAATCCTGCCCGGCACGCTCATGCTAGTGGCGCTTGCGCTTTACGGGTACTGGATGAACCGCAAGCCGGCCGGTGAGCGCGAACCGGGCTCGGCGAAGGCCGTGCTTGCGGCGATCCGCGACGCCAGGTGGGAGTTGCCGCTGCCGTTCGTCGTGCTCGGCGGCATCTACAGCGGTTACTTCGCGGTTTCCGAAGCGGCGGCCGTCACGGTGGTATACGTCGCGATCGTCGAGTTCGTGATGTTGCGCGAAGTCCCGTGGCGCAGCGCTGCGCGTATCGTGCGCGATTCGATGGTGCTCGTCGGCGCCATCCTGCTCATTCTCGGGATGTCGCTCGCATCGACGAACTACCTGATCGATATCGGCGTGCCGCAGCGCATGTTCGAGCTCATCAACGAACACGTCTCAGGCCGGGGAGCGTTTCTGGCGGCGTTGCTCGTGTTCCTGCTCGTGCTCGGCGCCATCCTCGACATCTTCTCCGCCATCGTGCTCGTCGTGCCGCTCATCGTGCCGGTCGCCGCGCAGTTCGGGATTCACCCGATCCACCTCGGCATCGTGTTCCTGGCGGCGATGGAACTGGGCTACCTGACGCCGCCGATCGGTCTGAACCTGTTCATATCAAGCTATCGCTTCGATCGGGACATCGTCGCGGTCTACCGGGCGACACTGCCATTTCTGCTCGTATTGACGGTATGTGTCGCGATCATCGCCTATGTCCCGGAGTTATCATTGCTGCTTCTCGGCTGAAACCGTATCGCTTTTTCGGGGATTTCGATCATGAGTGACCAGACTCCTGTCGTCTTGCGCATTCTCAGGTCCATCTGGCGCGGGCTCGACCGCATCCGGAGGGTGCTGCACCTTTCCATCCTGTTGATCATCGTGATCCTCGCGGCGGCGTCTCTGGCGCCCGACGCAACGCCCGTGCCGAACGAGGCGGCTCTGGTGCTTGCGCCGCAGGGCGTAATCGTCGATCAACTGTCGGGCAACAGTTTCGATCGCGCGTTAGCCAGGGCGCAGGGGCTCGCCGTGGCCGAGACCCTGCTCAAGGGTCTCGTCGACGTGCTCCGCGAGGCACGCGACGACGAACGGATCGAGGTGCTCGTGCTCGATCTCGACGGTCTGAGCGGATCCGGGCTCAGCAAGCTCGAGGAACTGGCCGACGAAATCGCGGCGTTCAAGGAGAGCGGCAAGCCCGTGATCGCGCTCGGCGATTCGTTCAACGAAACGCAGTACTACCTCGCCGCGCAGGCCGACGAGATATTCATGCACCCGATGGGCATGGTGTTCGTCGACGGTTACAGCCGCTACATGCCGTACTACAAGTCGGCGCTCGACGCGCTCTACGTCGATTACAACGTCTGGACGGTCGGCGAGTACAAATCCTTCGTCGAACCCGTGACACGCGACGACATGTCTCCGGAAGATCGCGAGGCGGCCGGGGCTTACCTCAACGCGCTCTGGGATGCCTGGCAGCACGGCGTGACCACGGCCCGCGGGCTCGATGCGGACAGCATGCAGCGGTACGCGGACGACTCCCTGACGCTCGTGCGCGGCGTGGCAGGCGACACGGGTCAACTCGCGCTCGACTACGGTCTGGTCGACGAACTCATGACGCGCGATGCCATGCGATCCCACATCGGCGAGCTCGTCGGTGAGACGCCGCCGTGGAGCCCCGGCGACGATTACGCCCGGATAGGCCACGAGGACTACCTCGCCGCGATCCGGCAGCTCGAGACCCCATCGCAGCAGGACGACCGGATCGGCGTCATCGTCGCGTCCGGCAACATTCTGGACGGCGTGCAACCGGCGGGTTCCATCGGCGGCGAATCGACGGCGCAAGTCATCCGGCAAGCCACCGAGAACGAAGACATCAAGTCGCTCGTGCTGCGCGTCGACAGCGGCGGCGGCAGCGCGTTCGCTTCGGAACTGATCCAGAGGGAGATCGAGGTCTTCCAGGAGTCCGGCCGGTCCGTGGTCGTCTCGATGGGCAGCGTCGCGGCTTCGGGCGGGTACTGGATCTCGATGACGGCCGACGAGATCTGGGCGAGCCCGACGACCCTGACCGGTTCGATCGGCGTCGGCGCGATGTTCCCGACGTTTCAGCGCACGCTCGACCGTATCGGCATCCACGTCGACGGCCTCGGCACGACCGCATTGGCCGGACAGTCCGACCCCTTGCGCGGCCTGGGCGATGATTTCAGCGGCATGATGCAGGAGAGCGTCGGCTACATCTACGACGAGTTCATCGGCAAGGTGGCCGCGAATCGCGGCATGAGCATCGACGAAGTCGACCGGATCGCACGCGGCATCGTCTGGGTCGGCAGCGAAGCGCACGCGCGCGGGCTCGTCGACGAGCTCGGCGATCTCGACGACGCGATTGCTTCAGCGGCGCTGCTTGCGGGGCTGGAGGAGGATGCCTACTCGATCGAGTACTTCGAGCCCCCGCTGAACTTCTTCGACCGCTTCCTGCTCAACATGATGCGCATGGCTTCGCCGGCGATCGCGGCGCTCGGCTACGAGGCGCACATGCCGCGCGCGCTCGCGGTGCTGCTCGAAGCGGCCAGCGAACCGTTGGCCTTCGTCGAGCAGTTCAACGACCCGCGCGGAATCTACGCCTATTGCTTCTGCGACGTGCGCTGAGGCGGTCGTTCACGATCGTAGCGTCCGCGGCGCGTGCGCCGGGTAGCGATGCAGGTTTGCTGCAGAGGCTGACGGGCGCGCGCGCCGGGCAGGTCCTCAGCGCAGGATCAGGTAGCACACGCCGGTGATCAGGACGGCGCCGAGCACGTTCAGCGCCACCCCTTCGCGCATCATCCGCGCGACGCGTACCTTGCCGGTTCCGTGCACGATCGCGTTCGGCGCCGTCGCGACGGGCAGCATGAAGGCGAAATTCGTCCCGAGCGTCACGGGAACCATGAGCAGGACCGGATCGATGCCTGCCGCCGTGCCCGTGGCCGCCATGACCGGCATGAGGATGTTGGCGACCGCCGTGTTGCTCGTGATTTCGGTGAAGAAGGTCGTGAGCAGGCAGAGCGCGAGCATCATCAAGAGCAGCGGCAGCCCGGCCACGGGGGTCAGCGCCTCGCCGAGCGCGGCGCCGAGGCCCGACTCGCGAAACGCGAGGCCGATCGCCACACCGCCGCCGATCATGATGAATACGCCCCAGGGAATCGACGCCGCCGTCTGCCAGTCGAGCAGCCGGCTGCGGTCGCCGCGCCCTGACGGCAGGGCGAAGAGTACGGCGACGGCAATGAGCGCCACGGTGCTGTCGCCGGCGTAGGCTTCGGCGCCGATCAAGCCGCTCCAGCCGCCGAAGGGCGCGCTGCGCGTGAGCCAGCCGAGTGCCGTCAGCGCGAGCACGGCCATGACGCGCTTCTGGTCCGGCTGCCAGCGGCCGGGTTCGGGCAGCTCGAACGCGGTCGATTCGCGGCCGAAGTTCCGCGTCAGCCAGAGCCAGGCAAGCGGCAGCATCAGCACGACGACCGGAACGCCGATCCGCATCCACTCGAGGAAACCGATCTCGGTACCCGTCGCCGCGTTGTAGTTCTGGATGAAGATCAGGTTGGGCGGCGTGCCCACGGGCGTTGCACTGCCGCCGATCGCGGCTCCGTAGGCGACGGCGAGCAGCAGCGGCGCGGTGAGCCGTTCGCGGTCGGGCGCGCCGTCGAGCACCGCGAGCGCGACGGGCAGCAGCATCACGACCGTCGCCGTGTTCGAGATCCACATGCTCAGCACCGCCGAAGCCAGAAGAAACCCGAGCACGATGCGCCGGTCGCCGCGCGCGCCGACGAGTCTGACCATGCCGACGGCGATATGCCGATGGGCGCCGCTCTTTTCGATGGCCGTGGAGATAATCGATCCTGCGAGCATGAGCAGGATCAGCGTATCGCCGTAGGCGACCGCGACCTCGCGGTGCGTGAGCACGCCGCCGAGCGGCAGGACGGCGAAAGGAATCAGGGCGGTAACGGGCAGGGGCACGGCTTCGAATGCCCACCATAGCGCACACCAGGCCGTCACCGCGCCGCACCAGCAGGCGGCGGGCTCAAGCCCGGCCGATCTCAGGGCGAACCAGACGATGGCCGCGAGCACGGGGCCGGCGATGAGCAAACCGTTCCGGTAGAGACCGCCAGCTCGGGTCATTTCGTTTGGCCGCGCCCGCTCAGACGGCGCGCCGGAGCAGCGGGCTCATGCAGGCCTGTCGCCCTTGATCGTGACGCGCCGGCCCTTTCGCTCGGCGGGCCAGTAGTCCCAGATCGCCCGGTGCATCGCGCAGCGGTTGTCCCAGAAGGCGACATCGTTGCGCTCCCAGCGATACCTGATCTGAAAGTCGATGCTTTCGCAGTGATCGAACAGGTAGCCGAGTACCGCTTCGCTTTCGGCCTGCTCCAGTTCGTTGATCCGGGTCGTGAACGTGCGGTTAACGTAGAGCGCCTTCGCTCCTGTTTCCGGATGCGTGCGGATGACGGGATGGCTGGCCTGCGGATACTGCTTGCCGGTGTCGTCGACGCCGCGGTCGGAATAGCGTTCGCGGTAGACGTGCTCGGACTCGTGACGGGCGGTGAGCCCCGCGAGCATCCTCTTCATCGGCTCGGACAGGGCGTCGTACGCCGCGTACATGTTGGCGAACAGCGTGTCGCCGCCGACTTCGGGCAGCGTGTGCAGTTGCAGGATCGTGCCGAGCGGCGGCACTTCGTCGCACGACACGTCCGAATGCCAGAACTCGCCGTTGGCGATCTTCGAGTCCCGGTCGACGTGGATTTCGAAGATCTCGGGGTAGCCGTCCATCTGCGGCGCGGCCGGATGCATGTGAAGTTCGCCGAACATCCGGCCGAACTCGATCTGGGTCTGCGGCGGAATCTCCCTCTGTTCCTTGAAGAACAGGACCTGGTGGCTGAGCAGGGCCGCCCGGACCTGCTCGTACGCCGCTTTGTCAAGGCCGCTCGCGAGATCGATGCCCCTGACTTCGGCGCCGAGCACGGGCGAATAAGGTCTGACATCGAGGGGCGCTGGCGCGTCGGCTTGCTTCAGGATCCGGGGCATGCATCCACTCCGTAACCGGCTGGCACGACGCCGGCGCGCCGGCGCCTTGCAGGGCAGGGCCGTCGCCGACCCGTCGGGCATTGTATCGAATCCGCGGAGCGTCTAGCCCTCGCCGGGCACGGCGGCGCGGTTCTTCGGATAGTCGTGGAAGGCCAGTGTCGCCGCGGACGGTTCGGCGTCCTGCCAGGTTTCGATGTCGAGGTCGATCGCGACGATGCCCGCCGTCGACAGATTGTCGAGCGGATACTCCGGTAGCAGCACGTTGACGACCCGGGTCATCCCCGGATTGTGACCGACGAGCATGAGATCGGAGCAGGTCTCGTCCTGGCGCCGGACGATATCGAGCAGCGTGTACGCGTCGGCGTGGTAGAGCTCGCGATCGGTCTCGGGGAATGTCCGCGAAAGCCCAAGCTCGTGAGCAAGGATTCTCGCGGTCTCGATCGCGCGAACGGCCGTGCTGCTCAGGATCAGCGACGGTCGAACGTTACGGGCGCGAAGCCTGCGCCCCATGCGCGGCGCATCGCGCTCGCCGCGCCGTGCAAGCGTCCGGTCGTGGTCGGCCGCATACGGGTCGCTCCAGCTTGATTTCGCGTGTCGGACAAGCATCAGGCGTTTCATCGAGCAGCTTGCCTCCGGTCGGACGTTGCGACGCGCGGGTGGTGCGAGCCTTGCCGCTAGAACAGACCCGTCTCGAGCCGCGCCGCCTCGGACATCATCGACTGGTTCCATGGCGGGTCGAACACAAGTTCGACGTTGGCGCGCGCGACGGTTGGAATGATCTCGAGCTTGTCGCGCACGTCCGCCATGAGGATGTCGCCCATGCCGCAGCCCGGTGCGGTCAGCGTCATCTTGACGTCCACGACGCGCTCGCCCGAGTCTTCACGGTCGATCTCGCATTCGTAGATCAGGCCGAGGTCGACGATGTTGATCGGTATCTCCGGATCGTAACAGGTTCGCATCTGTTGCCAGACGACCGTTTCGATCTCGTCTTCGGTCGCATCGTCGGGCACGTCGGGCGGTTTGATCGGTTCCTTGCCGATCGCATCGGCATCGATACCGGCAACGCGGAACAGATTGCCCTCGATGTAGACCGTGAAGCTGCCGCCGAGCGACTGGGTGATGAAGCCGGTCAGCCCTTCGTGCAGCACGACGGCTTCGCCGACGGGTATGAGCACCGCGTCGCAGTCTCTTGAGAATGTCACGGGTTCGTTCTGCGGGTAATACATCGGCTACTCCGTCGAAACCTCGTGATCGGCGCCGGTCAGCGCGGCCCTGAGCGCGTGCCAGGCGAGACTCGCGCACTTGACCCGGCTCGGGTATTCGCGAACGCCGGCGAGCGCCACGAGTTTTTCGAGCTCGTCGGGCGGTTCGTCCGCGTCGTTCGTGAGCATTTCGTGCACCATCTCGAACAGACCCATCGTCTCGTCGATCGATGCGCCCTTGATGCGTTCGGTCATGAGCGATGAGGACGCCACGGAGATCGCGCAGCCGCTGCCCCTGAAGCGCACGTCCTCGACGGTCTTCCCGTCGAGCTTGAGATAGAGCGTCATCCGGTCGCCGCACAGGGGGTTGACGCCGTCGATCACCCGGTCGGCATCGTCGATTTCTCCGAAATTCCGCGGTTGCCGGTTGTGGTCGAGAATGACTTCCCGGTAAAGCTCCTGCAGTTCGTTCACCGGAAAAGCTCCACCGCTTGCCTGAGTCCCACGATCAGTTGATCGACATCGTCCTCGTTGTTGTAGAGCGCGAACGAAGCCCGTGCAGTGGCCGGCACGCCGAAACGGTCCATGACGGGCATGGCGCAATGGTGGCCCGTTCTGACGGCAACGCCCGCGCCATCGACGATCGTGCCGACATCGTGCGCGTGGATGCCGTCGATGACGAACGACAGCACGCTGGCCTTCTCCGCCGCGGTGCCGACGATCCGGACGCCGTCGATTTCAGCGACACGTTCCGTCGCGTGCTCGAGCAGCGCGGATTCGTGAGCCTCGAGCGCCGGAAAGTCGATGCGCGACAGGTAATCGACGGCAGCGCCGAGCCCGACCGCGCCCGCGATGTTGGGTGTACCCGCTTCGAACTTGTAGGGGAGGGCGTTGAAGGTCGTCCTGTCGAAGTCGACCGTGAGGATCATCTCGCCGCCGCCCTGCCAGGGCGGCATGGTGTCGAGCAGGCGTTCCTTGCCGTAGAGCACGCCGATGCCGGTCGGGCCAAACATCTTGTGGCCCGAGAACGCGTAGAAATCGCAGTCCAGATCGCGCACGTCGATTCGCTTGTGCGGCATCGCCTGAGCGCCGTCGACGACGACGACGGCGCCGGCGGCGTGGGCCTTCGCGATGAGCTCGCGCGCCGGATTGACGGTGCCGAGTGCGTTCGAGACATGCACGAAGGCGACGATCCGGGTCCGGTCCGTGAGCAGGCGGTCGAATGCCTCGAGATCGAGTTCGCCGGCATCGGTGATCGGAACCGGGACGAGGCGCGCGCCGACGTGCTCGCAGAGCATCTGCCACGGAACGATATTGGAATGGTGTTCCATCCAGGTGATGAGCACTTCGTCACCTGAGGACAGCAGGCGCCCGCCGAGGCTCGAGCAGACGAGGTTGATCGATTCCGTCGTACCGCGGGTGAACACGATCTCGTGCTCGCTCGCGGCATTGATGTAGTCGCGTACGCGCTCGCGCGCGGATTCGTAAGCCAGCGTCGCGCGTTCGCTGAGCTGGTGCACGCCGCGGTGCACGTTCGCATGGTCGAGGCTTTGCTGCCGGGCGATCGCATCGATGACGGCTTGCGGGCACTGCGAGGAAGCGGCGCTGTCGAGATACGCAAGCGGATGACCGTGGACGCGTTGCCGCAGGGCCGGAAAATCGCCGCGCAGCGACGCGATGTCGGTGATCGGCGCAAGGGCCGCGCTTGTCTTCACCGCGGCGCTCACGGATGCTCTCCCGCGGCTTCACCGTCAGCCAGGTGCACGGCCACGCGGTCGGCGATGCGCTCGCGCAGTTCCGGCAACTCGACGCGCTCGAGCACGGCATTCGCGAACGCGAAGGTCAACAGATCCCGGGCCTCGTCCTCGTCGAGCCCGCGGGCGCGCAGGTAGAACAACTGCTCCTCGTCGATTTCGCCGATCGTCGCGCCATGGCTGCACTTGACGTCGTCGGCGTAGATCTCAAGCTCCGGTTTCGTGTCGATTTCGGCGTTGTCGGCCAGCAGCAGGTTGTCGCTGCTCTGACGCGCATCGATGTGCTGGGCGTCGCGGTGCACGACGACCTTGCCGTTGAATACGCCGTGGCCGCTCTCGCCGATGATGCCGCGAAACGCTTCCCCGCTTTTCGTCCGGGGCGCGATGTGGTCCATGCGGATGTGGTTGTCGGTGTGCTGGCCCGACGAAGCGAGAAAGATGCCGTAGAGGTCCGCTTCGGCGCCGGATCCCTCGAGCCTGATATCGAAGTCGTTGCGAACGAGCTGCCCGCCAAGATCGAACCAGCCGCAGGCAAGCTTCGCGTCCTCGGCGAGTTCGGCGCGTAGCAGTGCGGTGTGGAACCTGAGCTTGCCGTGATCCTGCAGGCGGTAGAGCGTGAGTGTCGAGCCTGGAGCCTGGACGATTTCGGTCACGACGTTGAACCAGCCGCTGGCGGCTTCGAGGTCGAGGACGTGTTGAACCAGCGTGAGTTCGGCATCCCGGCCGAGATCGATCATGATGCGGGGGTGGGCGGCAAGGTCCGACTGCCCGCCGGCCACGAATATGAGTTCGATCGGCTCAGGCGCCTCGGCGCCGTCATCGACCGCGATCACCGCACCGTCGCTGACTAGCGCGGCGTTGAGCGTGGCGAGCGGGTGGCCGTCGAGCGCGGCGTGGGTGCGAGCGGGCACGTCGGCCGCACCGCACGATGCAAGGCTCGCGATGCTGAGTCCGGCGGCAGCGCCGGTTTGCGACAGCGTTTCGCAATAGCCGCCGTCGATGAAAACGAGCCGGGGCGCCGCCGGGTCGAAACCGGCCTCGTCGAGCATCGCGGCCACACGCGAGATCAGCTCCTCCGCGGGCGGTTGCGGCGCAAAATCGAGATCGGCGCTGGAGAGCGGCGCGAGATCGGTGTAGCGCCACTGCTCGTTCCTGCGGGTCGGAAATCCGGTCGCCGAAAAGGCTTCGAGCGCGGCGGCCCGCAGCGCGGCCGTTTCGGCCGACCCGGGCAGGCGGTCGAGCCCCGCCGCGAAACGCCCGTTTGAACTTTCGCCGGTCACGCTCTCGCCGCCTCCTGCTGGACCCAGTCATAGCCGCGTGCGTCGAGTTCGCGGGCGAGTTCGCGGTCGCCCGACTTGACGATGCGGCCGTCGGACAGCACGTGCACATGGTCCGGAACGATGAGCTCGAGCAGCCGCTCGTAGTGCGTGACGAGCACCATGGCCCGATCCTTGCTGCGCAGGCTGTTGACGCCGGCCGCGACGATCTTGAGCGCATCGACATCGAGGCCGGAATCCGTCTCGTCGAGTATTGCCAGGCTCGGTTCGAGCACGAGCATCTGCAGGATTTCGTTACGCTTCTTCTCGCCGCCGGAGAACCCTTCGTTCACGCTGCGATTGAGGAATTCCTTCGAGATGTTCATGAGTTCCATCTTGCTCCTGATGAGCCGCATGAACTCGAAGGCGTCGACCTGCGGTTCGCCGTTGGCGTCGCGTTGGGCGTTGACCGCCGCCTTGAGCAGGTAGGCGTTGTTCACGCCCGGGATCTCGGTCGGATACTGAAACGCGAGGAAGACGCCCTGGCGTGCGCGCTCTTCGGGTTCCATCTCGAGCAGTTCCTCGCCGCGGTAAACGACGCGTCCCCGCGTGACGTCGTAGTTGTCCTTGCCGGCCAGTACCTGGGCCAGCGTGCTCTTGCCCGAGCCGTTCGGGCCCATGATCGCGTGAACTTCGCCGGCGTTGACGCTGAGGTCGAGGCCCTTGAGGATCTTGCGCTCGTCGACGCTGACGTGGAGGTTTTCGATCTTCAACATGGTGTGCTTCCCTGCGTCAAATGCCTCTGAGCGTCGAAAGACTGTCGCGCACGGCATTCATGTGTGCTAGCCGACGGCGCCTTCGAGCGTCACGTTCATCAGGTTCTGCGCCTCGACGGCGAATTCCATCGGCAGTTCCTTGAATACCTCGCGGCAGAAACCGTTCACGATCATGTTCACGGCATCTTCCTCGGACAGTCCGCGCTGCCGGCAGTAGAAGAGCTGGTCTTCGCTGATCTTCGAGGTGGTCGCCTCGTGCTCGACCCGGGCGCTGCGCTGGCGCGACTCGATATACGGAAACGTGTGCGCGCCGCACTTGTCGCCGAGCAGCAGCGAGTCGCACTGGGTGTAGTTGCGCGCGTCGCGGGCCGTCGGCAGGACGCGGACGAGGCCACGATAGGCGTTCTGCCCATGCCCCGCGGAAATGCCCTTCGAGATGATCGTGCTGCGCGTGTTCGCGCCGATGTGAAGCATCTTCGTGCCCGTGTCGGCCTGCTGGTAGTTGTTCGCGACCGCGACCGAGTAGAACTCGCCGACGGAGTTCTCGCCGCGCAGCACGCAGCTCGGGTATTTCCACGTGATGGCCGAACCGGTCTCGACCTGGGTCCAGGAAATCTTCGAATTCGCGCCGCGGCACTCGCCGCGTTTCGTCACGAAGTTGTAGATGCCGCCGACGCCGTTCTCGTCGCCCGGGTACCAGTTCTGCACGGTCGAGTACTTGATCTCGGCGCCCTCGAGCGCGACGAGCTCGACGACGGCGGCATGGAGCTGGTTCTCGTCGCGCATCGGCGCCGTGCAGCCTTCGAGGTAGCTTACGTGGCTGCCTTCGTCGGCGACGATGAGCGTGCGTTCGAACTGGCCGGTATTGGCCGCGTTGATCCGGAAATAGGTCGACAGCTCCATCGGACAGCGCACGCCCTTCGGCACGTACACGAACGAGCCGTCGCTGAACGTGGCGGAGTTCAGAGCCGCGAAGAAGTTGTCCCGGTAGGGGACGACCGTGCCCAGATACTTGCGCACGAGTTCGGGGTGAGATTTCACGGCGTCGGAGAACGAGCAGAAGATGACGCCGGCTTCGGCAAGCTTTTCCTTGAACGTCGTTGCGACCGACACGCTGTCGAAAACGGCGTCGACGGCGACGCCGGCCAGGCGCGCGCGTTCGTGCAGCGGTATTCCGAGCTTGTCGTAGGTTTCAAGCAGCTTCGGGTCGACTTCGTCGAGGCTCTTGGGCGCGTTTTCCTGGCTCTTTGGCGCCGCGTAGTAGGAGATCGACTGGTAGTCGATCGGCTCGTAGCGCACGTGCGCCCATTCGGGTTCCGTCATCGTCAGCCAGTGACGATAGGCTTTCAGACGCCACTCCGTCAGGAACTCAGGCTCCCCCTTCTTTTGCGAGATCAGGCGGATCACGTCCTCGTCGAGGCCCGGCGGGACGAACTCCTGCTCGATATCGGTGACGAAGCCGTGCTCGTACTTGCGCTTGACGAGGTCGGTGATCTCTTTCTGTTGCGTAGCCATTGCCGTTCCAGATTCCGATTGCAGTGTTATTGCGCGGCCGTTGCCGTCAGGTCGCCCTTGAGGTCGAGCCCCGGCAGCGGTTCGGGATCGAGCGCCAGGTCGGCGAGGCTGACCTGCTGCAGCGATCTGCGGATGCTGCGGTTGATCCGTTGCCAGGCCCAGCCGACGCGGCAGAACGGTTCCAGTTCGCAGGCTCCGTCGACCGAACTGCACTCGGTGATCGCGACCGGCCCTTCGAGCGCATCGATGATTTCAGCAGCGCTGATCCGTTCCGGAGAGCGCGCCAGGGCATACCCGCCGCGCGCGCCGCGCGCCGATACGACGAGCCCGGCGCGGGTCAGGGATTTCAACAACTTGCTTACCGTCGGGCGGCCGATATGGGTCGCGTCCGCGAGTTGCCCGGCGGAGCAGAGATCGTCGGTTTCCGATGCCAACTGAGCGAGCACCAGCGTGCCGTAGTCGGTCAATTTGCTCATCTTCAGCATGTCATTTTCCGCTTCTCGTTTTATAGGGGACTATTTTAGTACCGATTCAGGGGATGCCGCAAAGTTCCGGGCGTCAGGTTGCGCAAAAAATCGTTGCCGTCAGCAGGACACCGGGCGAAGAGTCGTTCGTCGACCGGCACGGCAGCGCCACTCGCCGGGATGGCGCACCGCCGGTATCGCCCGGGAGTCCAAAACTGGCTATCCTTGTCGCCCGAGCGCGCGGGATTCCCCGCGTATGGTTATCCAGCGACAGCGCCAGCGGAGGTCTCAATGAGTGGCAGGCAACTGAACGCCGTGGCTCGCGCAATGGTTGCGCCGGGCAGGGGCATCCTTGCGGCGGACGAAAGCACGCCGACGATCAAGAAGCGGTTCGACACGATCTCGACCGAATCGACAGAGGAAAACCGCCGCAGCTACCGGGAGATGCTCTTCACGACGCCCGGCGCGGCAGACCACATCAGCGGCGTGATCCTGTTCGACGAGACCCTGCGCCAGAGCACGTCGGACGGCACGCCGTTTCCCGTGTATCTCGCCGAGCGGGGCATGGTTCCGGGCATCAAGGTCGACAAGGGCGCCAAGGCGCTGGCCGGGTATCCCGGCGAGAAGGTCACCGAGGGGCTCGACGGGCTGCGCGAACGCCTCGCGGAGTATCGGGAACTCGGCGCGCAGTTCGCCAAGTGGCGCGCCGTCATCGATATCGATGCGGACATGCCGAGCGATTTCTGCATTCACGCCAACGCCCATGCGCTCGCGCGCTATGCGGCCTTGTGCCAGGAGGCCGGTATCGTGCCGATCGTCGAGCCTGAAGTGCTCATGGACGGCGCCCACGACATCGAGCGCTGCGCCGAGGTCACGAATCGAACTCTCGAGCGAACGTTCGCCGAACTCGAAGCCCACCGGGTCGCCCTCGACGGCATCGTGCTCAAGCCCAACATGGTGATTTCAGGCATGAAGTGCGCCCGGCAGGCGACGGTCGAGGAGGTTGCCGAGGCGACGGTCGAGTGCCTGACCGCGAACGTTCCGGCGGACGTGCCCGGGATCGCGTTCCTGTCCGGCGGACAGAGCGACGTCGATGCGACGGCGCATCTGAATGCGATGAACAGGCTCGGCCCGCACCCGTGGGAGCTGTCGTTCTCGTACGGCCGCGCGCTGCAGGCGGCGGCGCTCGGCGCGTGGTCCGGAAAGGCCGAGAACTACACGGCCGGCCAGTCTGCCTTCGCGCTGCGCGCCCGGCTCAACGGGCTCGCGAGAACCGGCAGTTACGAGGCTTCGATGGAGGCCGTCGCGGCCTGAAGTCGACGGTCGTCCTTTATCCGCGGGATCGCCCGCCGTCTTCGTCGTCGCTGCGGCGCGGTCGGCGTCGCGGCTCCTGCTCGGGCATCCAGGAGCGCCACAGTTCGAGCTTGGCTTCGTATCGCGCCTTGTCGATCCTGTCGACGCCCGGAGCTTCGAGCGCCATCCTGATCCGTTCGATGGCGAGCGGCAGGTTCCCTACGGAGATCCAGTACTCGCCCATGTAGTACTGGGCATTGCCGACATCGCCTTCGGCGTTCGCGGCGCGGGCGATGAGCTGGATCTGGGCCGGCGTCGGCGGCACGTTGTTCAGCAGATCGAGCAGCAGATCATGCGCGGCGGCGGGCCGGCCGGCCTCGATCAGGGCTTCGGCGTAGCTGATCGTGAGCGGCACGTTGCGCGGGAAGAGCTCGGTCGCATCGCCGTACACTTCCATCGCGAGGCTCGTGTAGCCGCTTTCCATGAGCGCTTCGGCGTGGCCGATGCGATAGGCGATGACGGTGGGATACTCCGCGACCAGCGCACGAAACTCCCGTTCGGCGTTGTCGTTCAACGTCATGCGCGACAGTGCGAGCGCACGGCCATAGCGTTTGGCGGGTGACGCGTCGTCCATCCTGTCGAAGCTTGCGAGCGCGGCTTCGGGCGTGGCGGCGTCGAGCACCATGATCCGCGCCTTGGCGAGGCTGTAGCCGATGCTGTCGACGTGATCCACCTGCGGCAGTTGCCGCGCGCGGCCGCGCGCTTCGGCAATCCGGGAGCCCGTTACGGGATGTGTCTGCAGCATCTGGGGGATGTTCTGCCTGGCCACGCCGTAGCGGATCTGCAGTTTTTCGAAGAACGTCGCCATGCCGTTCGGATCGAACCCGGCGGCCGCGAGCACGCCCATGCCGATGCGGTCCGCTTCATGCTCGTTCGATCGCGTGAAGTTGATCTGCCGCTGCAACTGCGCGGCTTGCGAGCCCATGAGCAGGCCCTGGGTCGCGTCGGGCGAGTCGGCGACCGCGCCGATCAGTATCGCGGCAAGCATCGTAGCGATCGAGACGACGCTCATGCGCTGATTGTCATAGATCGAGCGGGCGATGTGCCGCTGCGTGACGTGAGATACCTCGTGGGCAAGGACGCCGGCGAGTTCGCTCTCGTTCTCGCTCGCAAGTATGAGCCCGGTGTGCACGCCGATGTGGCCGCCCGGCATCGCGAAGGCGTTGATCTGGTTGTCGTCGATGACGAAGAAGTTGAACGTGAAGTCGCCGTTGTTGGCCTGGCTCGCAAGCCGGGAACCGAGGATTCTGATGTACTCGGTGAGCTGGGGGTCCTCGACGATGACGCCTGCGTTCCTGAGTTGCAGCATGACGCTGCGGCCGAGCTGGGCTTCCTTGCTGCGGTTCAGGATCGTGTCGGCGGGGCTCCCGAAGTCGGGCAACTCGCGCGTCGTCTGAGCGAGGCCCGTCGCCTGCCAGCTCAGCAGCGCACAGACAGCGAATACGATTTTCTGCCGGAACTTCATCGCCTGATTGGACTCGCTCAAACGCGCACCGTTCCCGTGCGGGGACTGTACCACCAATGGCGCAGCGACCGGGCGGATTCGAGGCTCAGGCCATGCACGGCGTCAATCCCGGCCTTGCAGTGCCTCGACGGCTTCGAGCACTTCATCGACATGCCCCCTGATCCTGACCGTGCGCCACTCCCTTAACAATACCCCATCCGGGCCGATAAGGAACGTGCTGCGCTCGATTCCGCTTAACAGTCTTCCGAACATGTTCTTCGGTCTGATCACACCGAACAGGTCGCACAGCGTCCCGTCGCTGTCCGCAAGCAACTCGAAGGGAAAGCCGTGTTTCGACCTGAATTTCTCGTGAGAACTCAGGCTGTCCCTTGACACGCCGAACACGGTGACGCCGCGGCGCGCGAACTCGTCATGCCGATCCCGGAAATCCTTGCTCTCGGCCGTACAGCCGGGAGTGCTGTCGCGCGGGTAGAAATAAAGCACGAACGCGCGCCCGCGCAGTTGTTCGCTGGAGACGGTCTTGCCGCTCGTGGCTTCGGCTTCGAATGCCGGCGCCCGGTCGCCGACCGCGGGTACCGTCTTGCCGGACGAAACCAGGGGTTCGGCAGGGCTGTCGCGCATGGTGTGAACGGGCCCTGGTCCTTACGAGTGCTTGACCGGTTCCATGATCGCGTCGACGTTGAGCTGATCGCAGAACAACATGAATTCCTCACGGAGCCCCGCGATGTGCACGCCGCCCGGGATGTTGATGAACATCTGTACCGAGAACATCGGCGCGCCCGTGTGCGCGGCAGCGTAGCTGCGCGTGGAAATCTCGCCGATCTCGACCTTTCGGCTCGCGAAGAACTCGCTCAGGCTGTGCACGATGCCCGGTTGATCGAGACCGACGACATCGATCGCGAACGGCAGCAGTTCCTTGCCCATGGTGCGCGGCTCGGTCCGCCTGAAGTGCAGGGTCAAGCCGTTGCTCTTGCCGAATTTGCCGAGGTCGCGCTCGAGGCGCCCGATCGTGTGCCAGTTCCCGGCAACGAGCAGCAGGATGGCGTACTCGGACCCGAGCGCGGCCATTCGGCTTTCCTTGATGTTGCCGCCACAGTCGAGGATCAGGCGGGCGACGTCGTTGATGACGTTTGTGGGTTCACCGCCGACGGCGGAGATAACTAGTAGCTGTTCCATTCGCGGGACGTTTCACCCGGACGCAAAACACGTCAGTTTACTCTGAACTCGTTGGCGTGTAACGAGGCGCGAGGCGGCGTTCAGCCGCGGGTTGCCGGTTGCGCCTGTCCGGGCCGCTCAGTACCATCGACCGCCTTTTTACCGGGCGGGAGTTGTCGATGTTGGCCGGGAGCATGGTTGCGCTCGTAACGCCAATGAACGCTGACGGCGCCATCGATTATGCCGATCTCGGCCGGCTCATGGACTTCCACGTCGAATCGGGTACGCAGGCGCTCGTGATTGCCGGCACGACGGGAGAGTCCGCCACGCTCGAACACGACGAGCACATCGAACTCATCGCGGCGGCCTGCGAACTCGCCGGCGGCCGCGTCCCGATCGTCGCAGGTACGGGCTCGAACTCGACCGCGCAGACGCTGAACCTTTCGCGCGCTGTCGACGGCTTGCCGGTCGAGGCCTTTCTCGTGGTTACGCCGTACTACAACAAACCGACCCAGGAGGGCATGTACCGGCACTTCTGCACGGTCGCCGATGCCGTAAGCCAGCCGCTGATCCTGTACAACGTGCCCGGTCGAACGGGCGTGGACCTGCATTCGAGTACGGTGATTCGCCTGTCCGCGCACGGTAATATCGCGTCGCTCAAGGACGCTACGGCGGAACTCGATCGGGTCGCAACGCTCAGAGACGGGTGCGGACCCGGGTTTTCCCTGCTGAGCGGCGACGATGCGACCAGTTGCGAATTCATGCTGATGGGCGGCGACGGCGTGATATCCGTCACGGCCAACGTGGCCGCTCAAGCCATGCGGGCGCTGTGCGACATGGCGCGCGCCGGCGATCGCGCCGCCGCGGAGCGTATCGATGTCAATCTCAGGGGGCTGCATGACACGCTCTTCGTCGAGAGCAACCCGATTCCCGTGAAGTGGGCCGTTGGACGGATGGGACTTGCCGGGCCCGGCATCCGCTTGCCGTTGACGGAGTTGGCGGCGGAGTATCGCGGCGCCGTGTTCGCGGCGATGGCCCAGGCCGGGATCGAACCCGCTGCCGCTTGAGACGTTCGAAACCGGAAATGTCCCGAATATCGATTCTCCTGGCCGTCGTGCTTGCCGTTTGCGTTATCGCCGGTTGCGGGCGGCGCGGCGAAGTGCGCTGCGAGGATCCGGCGCGCTATTCGACGAGCGATTCCATCCCCCCGGTGCGCGTGCCGGAAGGGCTGTCATTCCCGGACGATTCGGAGTCGCTCGTCATCCCGCCCGGTGCGCGATCGGCGCGCGCGGGCGCGGAAGGCGAATGTCTCGAGGCGCCGCCGGATTTCTTCGAGGAAGAAGCGCAGGGGGATGCGCCGGAAGGCGCCTGAGCGCCGCGCCCCGGACGCCGCGCCAGGAGTCGCGCCGAAGTTGGCCGGGGCGCGGTGCTCCCGCCGCGGTCACAGGCCCTGAAACACGTTACGGCGGCGCCGGATCAACAGATAGTCGATCGACAGTCGGCCGGGACCGTAGAACGTCAGGCCGAGCATCATGAGTCCCCAGAGGAAGTGATCGCCGAATGCGGGGTCGGAAAGCCCGTTCGGGAACAGGTACAGCACCGAGATCACGGCGACGATATTGACGATCTGCAGCCCGACCGCGGCGAGCCGGGTCGTGAGGCCGATCCACAGCAGCACGGGGAAGAACATCTCGCCGAACGTCCCGAGGACGGCGGCCGCGTAGGGCGGCAACAACGGAACCTGAAAATCGAACTGGAACTGCTGCAGCGTGTTGCTCCAGGAATTGATCTTGAGCTGACCGGCCTTGAAGAACTGCCAGCCCACGTAGAAGCGGATCGCCAGCGCGAAAACATCCTGCACGCGATTGAGCAGCGTGGCCGGCAGATAGACCAGCCATTGGGTCGCTTTGTCGAGCATGATCTTGTCCTTTCGTTTCTGGCCCTCGCCGTATCAGCGCCCCGGCAGGGAGAAGTGTGACAGGCCGCCGGCGATCGCGAGCGACTTGAGCGCGCCCGTCAGCGCGTCGCGCACGTCGTCCGGGAGTTCATCCCATACCTGAGACAGGCTCGCACGGCCGTCCAGTGCGCGGCCGAGTTCGAGCGCCGGTCGATCGATCAGGCGCAGCTCGACCTCGTCGCCCGCGCGCCGTACCGCGACGTATTCGGCCCCGCTGCAAAGATCCACTGTTTCCTCGCCGTCCGACTGATGCGCGCGCCAGATCGAGAGCACCGGATACCGGGATTCGACAAGGCGCAGCGACGGCGCCGTTGCGAACACGACATCGCCGAGCCGGTCCGCAGGCACATCCGCGAGGGCCTCGAGATCGAGCGTCCGGGCTTCGGGCGCGAGCAGCGCGGATTCGATCGCAAGCTCGAGCCGCGCGACATCGCCGAGGTAGCCGTATTCCGACTTCGCATACAGCGTGTCGAGGACCGCGGGAAACTCGCGGCCGAAGTATTGCAGGTCGCCGCTCGTTGACGGGTGCTCGTCGAGATACTGAAGTGCCAGCGACCGGAAGCAGGCATCGCCGACGAGCTGCTCGACGACGGGACAGGAGTTCCCGAGCGCCTTGCGGCAGATTTCCCGGGCGTTGTTGCGGTACACCTCAACGCGCGTTGCGGCGGGTATCGCGTTGCCGACGAGAGCGGGCAGCAGCGGCGCAGCAGCCGCGCCCCGAAACGCGCGCTCGCAGTCGCGCTGCAGCCTATGCAGCGCGCTCACCGTAGCTGTCCATGGTTCGCTGGGCGCGCGCGGCTTCAGCGAGCAGCGTCTCGACGGGCGGCAGTTCCGAATCCCACTCGATCAGGGTCGGTGTCGGACCGAACCGGGCGATCGCGGCGGCGTAGAGCGTCCAGACCGCGTCGCAGACGAGCGCGTTGTGGGTGTCGACGAGAATCTCGTGCCCGTCGTACTGCTGCACGGTGTGGCCGGCCAGATGAATCTCGCCGACGAGCTCGACCGGGATGGATTCGATGTAGTCGCTGGCCGTGAAACCGTGGTTCTGCGAGTTCACGTAGATGTTGTTCACATCGAGCAGAATCTTCGCGCCGCTGCGCGTGGCGGTCTCGACGAGAAACTCCCATTCGGGCATCGTCGAACTCGTGAACTCCAGGTAGCTCGAGACGTTCTCGATCAGGATCTGCCGCCCGAGACGATCCTGCACCTGCTCGATCCGCCCGGCAACGTGAGCGAGCGCTTCCCCGGTGTATGGAAGCGGCAGTAGGTCGTTGAGGTGGCGCCCGTCGACCGCGCCCCAGGACAGGTGTTCGGAGACGAGCCCGGGCTCGATGCGTTCGACGAGGCGGGCAAGTCGGGTCAGGTGCCCGGTGTCGAGCGGGTCGACGGAACCGATCGAAAGCCCCACGCCGTGCAGGCTGACCGGGTAGTCCGCCCGGATTCGCTCGAGTGTCGCCAGCGCGATGCCGTCTTCGGCGAAATAGTTCTCGCTGTGCGCCTCGAGCCAGCCCGCAGCCGGCTTGTCGTTGAGGAAATGCGCCTGATGCGGGCCGCGCAGGCCGATGCCGGCAATGGCTGGAATCGGCCGTGCGTCGCCCGCGACGCTTTGGGTCATTACTCGGTTCTGGCTGTCGTGCTGCCGTTGACCAGGCGTTCGCAGGTGCCGACCGGAACGAGGATGTACTCTTGCGGGCTGCCGTCTTCGCTGGCCTGCCCCTGACAGGTGTGGCCCGGACCGGCGCAGTCGTTGGCGCCTGCCTTGACGACCCCGTAGCAGCGTTCCTGTTCCTGCTCGGCGTCCTGGGCAACACCCTGGTTCGCGAGCGTGAAAGCGCCCACGGCCAGCAGGCTGCCGATCGCCGAAGTTATCAACGCGTCTTTTCTTGTCTTCATCATCTCGACCTCGTATCGATAGGACATGGGCCGGACCGGTAGCCTTGTTGGGAACGTCGATCCTGGCGGTTGGATCGCTCCCCTTGAGACGTATATTCCCGACCGTGATCGATTCTACTCCCAATTGGGAGTTGTGCGCAGTAATCGGTCCAACGAACTCCGTTCCCGCCGACCGCCGGATGGCCGTACGCGCGTATAGTGTCGGATCGGGCGCAGACGCAGACCGTCGAGGTCGCGATAACGGAGGACGCGATGCTGAAACGAGAGGTCGAATTTTCAAGCGAGAACCGCGACGAGATGATTCGCGCTGATCTGTACCTGCCCGAAACCGGGCAGGGACCGCGGCCCGTCGTCGTCATGGGCGGAGGCTGGTGCTACGTCAAGGAACTCATCATGCCGGAGTACGCGGAGTACTTCGTCGCCGCCGGCTGCGCCGCGTTGATTTTCGACTACCGGCATCTCGGCGCGAGCGACGGCGAACCTCGCCAGCACCTCGATCCGCGCAAGCAGATTGCCGACTATCGAAGCGCGATCGACGCCGTGAGCTACCTGGACGAATTCGCCGACGAGATCGATCCCGCGAGGATCGGGGTCTGGGGGATTTCCTACAGCGGCGGGCACGCGCTCGCGGTCGGCGCGCTCGACTGGCGCGTCAAGTGCATCGTCTCGCAGATCCCGATCATCGAGGGCTGGTACAACTCGATGCGAGCCCACGGCTCGGTCGGCTTCCGTGAGCTGACGGCGCTGATCGAAGCGGAGCGGCGCAAGCGCTACCTGACCGGCGTGCACGGTCATATCCCGCATTCGGGTGATCCCAAGACCGAAGTCGTCACATGGCCGCATCCGGAGACGAAGCCGGTCTTCATGAAGATCAAGGCCGAATCGGCGCCGCGCCACGAACACTACAGCACGATCGAATCGACGGAACTCGTGTGGAGCTATGATGTGAGGCCCTATCTGCCGCGGATTCTCGACACGCCGACCCTCATGATCGTCGCGGAAGGCGACGATCTGACGATGTGGGAGCGCGAGATTCCGGCGTTCGGCGAGATCGCCACGACAAAGAAGAAACTCTTCGTGCAACAGCAGAGCACGCACATGAGTATGTACAGCAACCTGTCGCACCTGGAGATCGCCGCCCGCGAGGCCGCGAGCTGGTTCAGCGAGTGGCTACAATAGGCTCCACGGAGGGAAGGGCAATGACCGCGAAAAAGCTGCATCGCGCGTTGGCGTTACTGCCGCTTGCCGCGGCGGGGTTCGCCGTATCGCTTGCCGGCGCACAGAACGCACCGAACCTCGTGCTCACGAACGGCAAGATCATCACCGTCGACGAGCGCTTTACCATTGCCGAAGCGATTGCCGTGGCGGGCGAGCGCATCGTCGCGGTCGGCAGCAGCGAGGAGATTGCCGCGCTCGGCGGGCCGGAAACCGCAGTGGTTGATGTCGGCGGCAGGGCGGTGATACCGGGCATCATTGACAACCACATGCACCTGCTCAGGGCCGGTACGACGTGGGCCTACGAAGTTCGCTGGGACGGGGTCGGCTCGCGCCGCGAGGCGCTCGATATGCTGCGCGCGAAGGCCGCGGCCACGGAACCCGGCGAGTGGATCTATACGCTCGGCGGCTGGGCGATCGCGCAGTTCGCGGACGATTCCGGCCCGCTGCTGCGCGAGGAACTCGACGCGGTCGTTCCCGATCATCCGGTGCTCATGCAGGAGTCGTACTACCGCGGGTATTTGAACTCCCTCGCGCTTGAAGCCTTCGGGCTCGACAACACCGACGGCCCCGCCTGGGTCGTGCGCGACGCTTCCGGCCGGCCGACCGGCGAAATCGGGGAAGCCGGTATCCGCTCATTGGCCGCACGGTTGCCGACCGCATCGGGCAGCGCGCTCGAGACGAGCACGCGGTCCATGATCCGGTATCTCAATGCGGCGGGCCTCACGGCGTTCGGCAGCGCGGGCTGCAATGCGGATGTGCTTGCCATGTACCGGCGCTGGGCCGACCGGGGCGAACTCGGCCTGCGCGTTTTCTGCATCACGGGCGCGTCGGCGGGCTCGCCGGAGCAGGTCGACGCCGTGTTGCCGAGGATCGCGGAACTGAAGCTCTTCCAGGGTGACGAGTACATCGACCACGTCACGTTCGGCGAAAGCGTCTACCGGCCGCTGCACGACCCGATGTTCCTGGTCGAATCGAACTACGGCGCCGATGAACTCGGGCAATGGCGGCGCATGATCTCCGCGATCGCTCGAGCCGGACTCCCGCTGCACGTGCACGCCAACCTGCGCGACACGATCTCGGCATTCCTCGACCAGATCGAGATCGTCAACGCGGAGTATCCCGTCCGCAACCTGCGCTGGGCTTTCGCTCATGCCAATCAGATCGAAGCGCCCCACCTCGAGCGCATGAAGGCGCTCGGAATGTACGCCGCCGTGCATCCCTGGGCGGTCATCAACGGCGGCATCAACCACTCGGTATTCGGTGACGAGGCCTCCGACATGGCGCCGCTCGCAACGATCCAACAAAGCGGCATCACCTGGGGATTCGGCAGCGACGGCAGCCGCGCGAACCAGCTCCTGCCGTTCACGACGCTCTGGTGGTCCGTGACCGGCAAGATGGTCGGCGGGCGGGTTGTGCTTCGGCAGACCATAAGCCGCGAAGACGCACTGATCGCGCACACGCGCAAGAATGCGTACCTGATTTTCCAGGAAGACAATCTGGGCTCGATCCAGCCCGGCAAGCTCGCGGACATGGTCGTGCTCGACCGCGACTACCTGACGATCCCGGCGGACGAGATCAACGACATCCGGCCGCTCATGACGATCGTCGGCGGCCGGGTCGTGCACGACGAGGGCTTATAGTGTTGCGCCGCGCGGCCGGGATGGCAGCCCGGGCCGGCTGAAGGCAAATGATTGCGGAGGCGTTGCCGGAGGTTGCGAGCATTGAACGCCGGGGAGCGATGTTGGTGAACAAGTTCAGATTCTTCTTTTGTCTTTTGGCCGGTTCGGCATTCGGGCTCGTCGCCTGCGATGCGGCGCAGGAAGCCGGGCAGGCTCCGGCGGAGGTTTCGTCAGAGGCCGGTGGCCTCGGAGCAAGCGACGCGGGCCTGATCTCGCTCGCCGAGCGTCTCGGCGCACTCCAGCACCGCAAGACGCTGGTCGAGGACGCCGCCGACATCAAGCGCCTGCAGCGCGCCTATGGCTACTACCTCGACGAGGCCATGTGGGACGACATCGTCGACCTCTTCGCCGACGACGGCACGATCGAGATCGGGCTCGACGGCGTGTATGTCGGCAAGGAGCGCGTCCGCGAGTTCCTGTACGCGTTGGGCGGCGGCCGTTCGGGCCTGAGGGAAGGCCAGGTGAACGAGCACATGCAGCTCATGCCCGTCGTCACCGTCGCGCCCGACGGCATGACGGCCAGGGGCCGCTGGCGGGCGCTCATCATGGCGGGCGAGCTCGGCGGCGATGCCGTCTGGGGCGAGGGGCCCTACGAGAATGAATACGTCAAGGAAGACGGCGTCTGGAAGCTCAGCAAGCTCCACTGGTTCCAGAGCATCGTCGTGCCGTACGAGGGCGGCTGGCAGGTCAACGACGACGTCAACGGCGGCAAGTGGGTGTCCGACCGGCTCCCGCCGGACCGGCCGTCGACCATCGAGTACGACACCTGGCCAAGCACTTATCTGCCGCCGTTCCACTTCCCCAATCCCGTGGCCGGGGCCGAATCGCCGCTCACGGAGTTCATGGCGCAGCGGCAGTTCATCGCCGGCGATGCATCGCTCGAGACGCTGTCCGCGCGGGCCGGCAGGCTCGAGCACGAGATTGCCGTCCTCGAAGACGAGAACGCGATCGAGAACCTGCAGCGGACTTACGGCTTCTACATAGACAAGGGACTCTGGAGCCAGGCCGCGGATCTCTTCGCGGACGACGGCACGATCGAAATCGGCAACAGCGGCGTCTACGTCGGCAAGGACCGCGTGCTGGCCTGGCTGCGCACGCGCGGCGCCGAATTCCCGCAGGAGGGGCGCCTCGCCGACCGCATGCAGCTACAACCGATCGTTCACGTCGCGCCCGACCGAACCACCGCCAGGGGCCGCTGGCGTCTGTTCGAGCAGGACGCGGTCTGGGGCGAATACGCGAATTGGGGTACGGGGGTCTACGAGAACGAGTACGTCCGGGAAGACGGTGTCTGGAAGATCCAGCGGCTGCAGTTGTACTCCACGATGAGGACGCCCTACGAGGATGGCTGGGGCAGGACGGCGCTGCCCGATCCCGGACCGTCCGACGAGCTGCCGCCCGACCGGCCCGCGAGCGTTCCTCACGCCGCTTACCCGGCCGTGTTCGTCGCGCCGTTTCACTACGACAATCCGGTAACCGGCGCTCCCGTTTATGCCGAATCGGCAAGGGAGGACGCCGCCAAGATCCCGGCCGACCGCGACGAACTCGAGAGCGCGCTCGAATCGCTCGAGACGCGCGTGGTGCGCCTGGAAGACATGGACGCGCTCGAGCGTCTCAACGCGATCTACGGCTATTACCTCGCGCGCAACCAGTGGGACAACCTCGCCGGCATATTCGCAAGCGACGGATCGATCGAGATCGCGTTGCGCGGCGTGTATACGGGTTCGGCGAGCGTCAGGCGCAACCTCAACCTCTACGGCGAAGCCGGTATTCATCACGGCCTGCTGCACAATCACATGCAGTACCAGCCGGTGATCCACATCGCCGGGGACGGGCAGACCGCGAAGATGCGCTCGCGCGCGTTCAGCATCATGGGCGAGCACGAGACGTATTCGATGTGGATGGGCGGCACCTACGAGAACGACTACGTCAAGGAAGACGGAATCTGGAAGATGCAGCGCGACCAGGTGTTCAACACGTATTTCGTGCCGTATGCGGTCGGCTGGAAGGATGCCGTGCCGCGCCCGCCTCCCGGCATCAGCGAGTCCAATCCGCCGGATTCACCGCCGACGCATCCCTTCCAGATGTATCCGTCGGCGTTCCTGCCGCCGTTTCACTATCCCAATCCCGTGACCGGGAATGAGGTGACCTGGACCGGGGAGTAGTCGGACCTTTCGCTCTCTGTCGGGCGCCGGGCTCAGAGATAGGCGATCAGGCGGCCCGTGACGACGGCGATCGTCCAGAACACGAGGGAGCTGATGGCAAGCTGCCTGCCGACCAGCGGCACGGCCTGTGCGGACTCCCAGCTCTCTGCGTCACTGCGCAGGGTCTTCTGCATCTTGTGCAGGTTGACCGTGCCGAGCGCGATCAATGTGATCTTGATCAGGAACGGGACGCTCTCGGTGTACGTGCTCGCCTGGGTCATGTACAGCGAAACGCCGGTAAAGAGGTTCAGGGCGAAGCCGATCCACGCGAAGGCCAGAATCTTGTCGAGTGCGGTGTAAGGAATCGTCTTGTACAAGCCGAGCAGGCGCAGGTCGACGGAGAACACGATACCGACGATGATCGCAAGACCGACCGCGTGAGCGCACAGCATGAGCGGCCAGCCTACCGATGAGACGAGGATCCACTCCGAATAGCCCGTGGATTCCAACCATGTGAGAAAAGCCATAACGTTTCCCGATGTATTGTCGTGAAAGGAGCTACTGGGCGTTTGCTTCGGTCGTGCGCTCGGCGTCCCTGTCGATGCAGAAGTGGCTCACGGCGATCAACGCCGTAAACAGTACGCCGATGATGGCGATGACTATGAGCAGCAGCCAGGCCTGGTTGACGAAGATGCCCAGGGCCACCTGCAGCACGACCAGGCCAAGGATCAGCGAATAGAACCTCGCAGGGAGGTAAATTGAAGCGAATACCGCACCCAGGCCGATGATGGCGATGATCAGCGCTAGCATCTCTAGCCTCCTTCCAGATAGGGCAACAAGCGGCCGTAGACGATAACCCCGGCCCACAGGACCAGTGTCAGCGCGGCAATGGCCTTGGCCTGAACCGGCCCGTCGTCTCCCTTCTGTATGTTCCACGGCCGGGCGAACATCGTGAAGTACAGGACGCAGGCGCCGCCGATTACGATCAGGGCGATTTTCGGGAAGAAACTGTTCGTCATTGCCGTATACCGGCCCGAATCCGCGATAAAGAACAGCATGCCGGTCACGGTGTTGACGAAAAAGCCGAGTACGCCGAGCGGCAGGAGCCGATGCACGGCGGAGTATGGAATGACCGTGGCGACACCGAGGGTACGCAGGGTCACGATGATCACGACACCGAAGAGCACCGCCATGCCGACAAAATGCGCGGCTTCCATCGCCGGCCAGGCCCATGCGCCGCTGATGATGGCGTTTTCGATCGTGGCGTTGATGCCGGCTTCGGCCTGGCCTGCAACCGTCTGAAGGTCTTCCGCGGACTGCATGTCCGGGCGGCTGATCGTGCCGCCGATGCTGCCCGTGTTTGCCAGCACGAACATCGAGATCAGGCCCAACACGAGTATGGTGTGAATGTGCCATTCCCGGGGCCCCGACGAGCGCCGATACTGCCAGAGCGCAAACCACGACAGAACGCCCGTAAAGCCAAGAAAGATCAGTGACCACAGGGCCAGATCCTGGTGTGCGGCAATGAGGTCGAGGGAGACCCCCGGATCGTTGCCGATCTCCCATCGCGTGGCGGAGCCGGTGATGAATGTCGGAATCACGAGCAGCGCGAGGATCACGAATGTCACGAGGCTCGCACGCCTCAAGTCGTCGCTCTTGATGACGTAGCTCCCGATCAGAAGCGCAAGCCCGAACATGGCTCCGACGATCGGGACGTGTGTCAGGAATATGTGCCAATGTGGTGCTGTGTCCGGAATCAGGTCCATAGGCGCCCCCAGATGGATGAACGTCGCAGGCGCACGCACTCTACCGCACGACAGGTAGCTACGCAACGCGAAAGCCGCGTGCCGGTTCTGCTGTAAACTTCGGCCTCCGTGCTTGCCGGCCGGCCTCGGGCAGCGATGGCGGCAGGCTCGTTTTCAACGACGCGACAACTACGGGAGTGAATGGATCAATGGCGGAGCGATATGTCGAATACACCCATGACGGCGACGTGCTCGAAGGCTACATGGCCTGGGACGAGAGGCGTCCGGGACCGAGACCGGGTGTGCTCGTATCCCATGCCTGGGGCGGACGCGGCGACCTCGAGTGCGCGAAAGCCCGCGAACTCGCCGAACTCGGCTACTGCGGCTTCGCGCTTGACGTTTACGGCAAGGGCGTAAGGGGCTCCGGCCCCGACGAAAACGCCAAGCTCATGCAGCCGTTCCTCGATGATCGGGCGATGCTGCAGGGCCGCATCTCAGCCGCGCTCGAGACGCTGCGTGGACAGGATGAGGTCGATGCACAGCGCACCGCCGCGATTGGTTATTGCTTCGGCGGGCTGTGTGTGCTCGATCTTGCGCGCACCGGCAGCGACGTGCGCGGCGTCGTGAGTCTGCATGGACTTTTCAACTCGCCCGGCAACACGTCCGGCGTCAGCATCGGCGCCAAGGTGCTTGCGCTGCACGGTCACGATGATCCGATGGTGCCCGTCGAGGCCGTCAATGCGCTCGAAGCTGAGCTCTCCGAGGCCGGCGCGGACTGGCAGATCCACGTCTACGGAAACGCGATGCACGCTTTCACGAACCCGAACGCGAATTCGCCCGACAGGGGCACGGTGTACGACGCGGACGCCGACCGCCGCTCATGGATCGCGACGGTCGGCTTTCTCGAGGAGGTGCTCGGCTGACGCCTACTGGATGACTATGAAGAGACGCGCGTTGTCGCGCAGCACGTTCAGTGCGAAGGTACCGCTCGTCTCGCGCATCGCGACGGACAGCTCCGAAACCGAACTAACGGGCCGCCGGTTGACGGCCATGATGATGTCGCCGGGCCGCAGGCCGTTGAGCGCTGCCGGGCTGCCTTGCGCAACGTTCGCGACGAGCACGCCGGCGACCGTGCCGTATCTCGGGTGCGCCGGATCGAGATCGCGAAACTCCGCGCCGCGCAGCCTGTCAATGGTCTGACCTTCGGCTGGCCCTTCGGCCGCCGCGATTTCGGGCGCACCGCCGACCGCCGCACGCAGCGTCTCTCGGCGGCCATCGCGGATGAACGAGAGTTCGACTTCGGTGCCCACGCGTACGAGCGCGACCCTGTTGCGCAGATCTGCCGCACCCTCCACCTGCTCGCCGTCAAGTTCCGTGATGACGTCGCCCTCGCGCAGGCCCGCCCGTTCGGCCGCGGAGCCCGGTTCGATCTGGTTGACCAGCGCACCCCGGTCGACGCCGAGATCGAGCGCTTCGGAGAGATCCGGTGTCACGTCCTGGATGAAGATTCCGAGCCTGCCCCTCTGTATCTCGCCATATTCGAGCAGTTGCTCGACGATATTGCCGGCCATCGCGACGGGTACGGCAAAGCCGATGCCGACGTTGCCTCCGGCCGGCGAGACGATCGCCGTGTTGATGCCGACGAGCTGTCCGTCCAGGTCAATGAGCGCACCGCCGGAGTTGCCCGGATTGATCGATGCGTCCGTCTGGATGAAGTACTCGTAGCCTGCCTGGGCTCCGGGTTGATCGGCGTTGCTGCCGACGATGCCGAGCCCCGTACGGCCGAGCGCGCTGACGATCCCTGAGGTCACCGTCTGCCCGAGACCGAAAGGGTTGCCGATGGCGATGACGAAGTCGCCGACCTCGAGACTGTTGGAGTCGCCGATCTCGATGGCCGTCAGCTCATCGGCCTCGATCCGCAGCATCGCGATGTCGGTCCCGGAGTCGCTGCCGACGAGCTCCGCGTCGAAGGTGCGACGGTCCTGCAGCGTGACGACGATTTCTTCGGCGTTCTCGATGACGTGGTGATTGGTCAGCACATAGCCCTGCTCGGCGTCGATGATGACGCCGGAACCCGCGCTTTGCCGGGGAATCGACTCCGGGTTTTGCGGAAACTCGAAGAAACGACGGAAAAACGGATCGTCGAAAAACGGGTTGAGCGGGTTTCGGGTCGCGGTCGTGCGCGTGACGACGGCGATGTTGACGACGCTCGGCGTCACATCCCTGAGCAGGGGCGCGAGCGACGGCCGCTCTTCGCCCGGAAGTTGGATCTGACCCTGTGCGCTCGAGTGGACGAGCACCAGGGACAACAGCAGCGCCGCGTAGCGCGGCAGTGTCATCGTCGGCATGGGATGTCCTCCAGTACGCGAATCGCTTGTCAAACGATATGCGGGATCGAGGCGATTTTTTCAAGGCGCTCGGGTGATCGCCTGGCCTGGGAATACGCCTTCCACCAACTGTCCGTCGCGAACGACCGGCGTGCCGCCGACGAGCACGTGCATGATTCCCTCGGAGGGGACGTCGCCCTGCGTGTAGGTGGCGCGGTCGATCACGGTTGCGGGATCGAACAGCGTCAGATCCGCGTCGGCGCCTTCCTGCACCCTACCTTTTCCTTGCATGACCGGCGCCACGGCTTCCAGACGCCGTGCGGGCTGGATGGTCATCTTGCCCAGGGCGTCCATCAGCGACAGCGCGCCGCGGTCGCGGCTGTAATGGCCGAGCACCCGGGCGAAAGTACCGGCGCCGCGAGGATGGGCGGGCCCGAAGAGAAACGGGATGCCGTCGCTGGCGACCATGACGTCCGGTTGAGCCACGATCCACTCGTTCGTGTCTTCCTCGCGGCCGTGGATGATGACCCAGCCGCCTTCTTCGCGGTACCTGGCGAAAGTCTCTGCAGTCAGCCGCTCCCCGGTGGGAGGCCACTGCAGGAGCCCGTATTCGGCGTCGGTCAGACCCTCCCAGGCATCGAAGAGCGCCGATTCGATCGCTGTGGAGCCTGCCGTGTAGGGATAGGATTCGGTGGTGATGTCCAGACCGCGACTCACTGCGCCGCGGATCATTTCGAGCGCTACCCCGGCGTCTTCATTGGAGCTGCTGTTCATGTGCACGATGTGGAGGGAGGCGCCGGTGCTGGCCGCCAGGGCTATGACTTCCTGAAACGGTTCAAGGAGGCCGCCCGAACTCTCCGCGCGAAGATGAACGTATGCGGCCACGCCGTGCCGTTCGGCAAGCTGGAACAGCCTCATGATCTCGACGCGGGACGCTCCTGGCGTGTAGGTGATCCCGAATCCGAACCCCAGGCCGCCTTCCTGCAGCCCGACCTCCATGAGCTGGCCGAGTTCGTCGATCCGATCTTCGGAGAGAACCTCGTAGGCATAGTTCCCGGCGTCCATCTGGACCGAATCCTCGGGCGCGAGGGTTGGCCAGTGGCCAACGTCGGCGCCGTCGACGAGCTTGACGCGTGCCGGCCAGTGGCCGACCGTGGCGCCGTAGTTGATCAGCGCCGTCCCTTCCCGGGAAGCCAGCCATTGCGCTACCGGGTAGACGCCGACTTCCATTTCGAGCGCGGTAGTGACGCCGTCCTGAGCCTGCAGTCGATTGCTGACAGGATCCTGGCCATGCGCGTGAAGATCGACAAAGCCCGGAGCCACCACGAGGCCGGCAGCGTCGATGGTGTCGCGGCCGGACAGTTCCTGCTCGCTGACGGCGGCGATCGTGCCGTCGGTAATCCCGACATTGCGTATGGCATCGAGCCCGGTCTCGGGGTCCATGACACGCCCGCCCTGGATGACCAGGTCGAATTCGGGAGCGGGGGGCTGAGCGCAAGCGGTCAGGCCGACCGTGCCAAGCAATAGCAGCGACAGCGCCCGGCGGAACATACCCTGACGGCAATGGCTTATGCAAAGTTTCATGAACATCGTTCCTGGTTCGATTCAGAGGTTTCGCAAGGACAACAACAGATCGCAGCGCGGGTTCCTGGAGGTCGTCACCGCCCGGGTCGTCAAGCCTTGTGGCCAACGCGAAAGATGCCCGTGCCGCCTATTTTCTAATGTTGTTTATGGAAATATCAAATAACACATTGTTTATAAATTAAATTATTAGCGCCAAACAATCGCGTATCGGTCATAGTGTACAACGCTGCCAGCGATCGACCGCTGGACACAGAATCGCATGCGCTGCCAATCGCCTGGAGACCTGTGACCTCGTTTTGTCGGCGATCGGGCCTCACCAGTCGCCGAGTTCTACTTCAGGCGTTTCGGGCATTGCCTCGGCCAGCAGCCAGCGCGCGAAAAGAACGCCTTCGCGATAGCCGGCCGTGCTGATCCAGTTGCGCGGCGCCGGTCGGTGGCTCAGGTAGATCGCGTAGCTGCCGTCATCCTCGGCGACCGCGTTGGCCTTGTTGACGCAGACCGGGAAGTCGGCGTAGTTCGTCGACTGCATGAGGTAGTTCCAGGTCTGCAGACCCCAGTAGCAGGCCTCCGGTGAGCGGAACGTGATCTTGAGGTATTGATCCTCGTCGAGCCTGAACCGGCTGAAGCAGTAGATGTTGTCGACGGTTCCCCATCCGCCCTGTTCCGCGTCGAACTCGAACGGCGGGCAGAACTCGTTGATCGGAAACTCGACCGGCAGCGGCGCGATCCATGTCGTGCACTGGAAGAACATCGCCATCGTGCGGATTCGTCGCGCCAGTTCGGCGTCGTCGAGCGGCAGCGTGGCGGGTTGCGGCGAGGCATTGCGGATGCCGAGCGTGCTCTCGCGCGATGCCGCACGGTCGAAGAAGTACTCGCGCGTGAAAAGCGTCACTGAATCGGGGTCGATGGGGAACTCGTTCGTGCCGTTCGGGTTCGGTGTCAGGCGGATCTCGAACGAGCCGTTGTCCTCGAAGGCGATGTCGCGGTGGTTGACATTGAGCGTCACGCGGTCCGCCAGTTCGCCGTTGGGATCGCCGCCGTAAAGGCAGAAGCTCAGGTAGCAACTGTCGAA
>JAJDVG010000045.1 GCA_022826245.1 Gammaproteobacteria bacterium | reverse complement strand
CCCTGGATGTCGTCGGCGCGCAGCTTGCCCGCCCTGGCCCGCGCGCTGAGTTCCCCGAGCGCCTCGGCGAGTTCGTAGATGTCCTTGCGATCCGCGTCGCGGATCACGGGTACGACGAGACCGTTCGGCGTGTCCGCCGCGAAGCCGATATGCGTGTAGCGCTTCATGACGAGCCGTTCGCCGTCTGCGGCGAGCGATGCCCGGAAACGCGGGAACTCTTCGAGCGTCAACACCGTCGCGCGCAGCACGAACGCCAACGGCGTGAGCTTCACGCCACGCTCGCGCGCCTGGTCGGCGAGCGCGCGGCGGGCCTCCTCGAGCTCGGTGATGTCGGCTTCGTCGTGCTGGGTGACGTGCGGGATGTTGACCCAGCTCGCGTGCAGGCGGGGTCCCGAAATACGCTGGATGCGGCTCAGCGGCTCGGTCTCGACAGGACCGAACCGCGCGTGGTCGACGTCGGGCAGCTCCGGCAGCCCCGCGCCGGCGCCGCTCGGGCCGGTCATGATCCCCTTGACGTGGGCCTTGACGTCGTCGGCCGTCACGCGGCCCTTCGGCGCCGTGCCCGTCACTCGGGCGAGGTCCACCCCGAGTTCACGCGCGAGCTTGCGCACGGACGGACTTGCGTGGGCTCGCGAGAAGCCAGCCTCGTCGAACCGCACGGCGCGACCGGGATCCATGCGGCGATCGTCCGGGCGGGCGGGTCGCCCCGTCGCGGAAGGACCCGGCGCCACAGCGGCTTGCGCCGCCGGACCGGCGTCGGCGGCCGCAGCCGGCGACGTACCCGCCGGGCCGGCCTGTGGCAGCTCCGACGGCGCCACGGCGGTCGGCGCGGTGCGCGCAGCTCCGGACGGCGGCGCGCCTGGGGGATCGCCCGCCGGTACCGCCGCCGGACCCGCGGCGCCTTCGGCCTGCTCCGCGGCAGCCTCGGACTCGCTCGTCGCGGCATCCGGACTCAGCAGCAGAACTTCATCCCCGGCATTGACCAGATCGCCGACCTTGACCCTGAGCTCCAGGACCTTGCCGGCGGCCGGGGACGGGACGTCCATCGCCGCCTTCTCGGTCTCGAGCGTGATCAGCGCGTCTTCGGGCGCGACTTCATCGCCGGGACCGACCAGCACCTCGATGACTTCCACATCCGCAAAGTCACCGAGATCGGGAATCAGAACCTGCATGCCAGCGCGCGCTTCGGCCGTGTCAGAGATCGATCGGATCGCGTTTTCCGGGATCGATGCCGAGTTCGGAAATCGCCCGGCTCAGCGTCCGGCGCTCGATCGCGCCCGCGTCGACGAGGGCCTTGAGTGCGGAGACGACGATGGACCTGCGGTCCACTTCGAAGAACTCGCGCAGCGCCGCGCGGCTGTCGCTCCTGCCGAAACCATCCGTGCCGAGCACGGTATAGCTTCCCGGTACCCATTGACGGATCTGGTCCGGCACCGTCTTGATGTAGTCGGTCGCCGCGATGAACGGACCGGTCGTGTCCGCGAAACAGTCCGACACATGGCTGGTCCGCGGGTCGGCCTCGGGATGGCGCTCGTTCCAGCGCTCGACGGCCAGCGCTTCGCGGCGCAGTTCGCTGAAGCTCGTCACGCTCCAGACGTCCGCCAGCACGCCGAAGTCGCGCTCGAGCATACCGGCGGCGGCCAGCACCTCACGCAGGATCGTGCCGGAACCGAGCAACTGCACGCGCGGTGCGCTCTCCGGCCGCTTTACGTCTGGCGCCGGTTTCTCCCCCTCGACCCGTGTCGCGCCCGCCCCACCGGATGCAAGCCGGTACATCCCCCGCAGAATGCCCTGCTCGACGCCGTCGGGCATGGGCGGCTGAACGTAGTTCTCGTTCATGCAGGTGATGTAGTAGAAGATGTTCTCCTGCTCGGCGCACATCCTTCTCAAGCCGTCCTGCACGATGACGGCGAGTTCGTAGGCGAAACAGGGATCCCAGGCGCGGCAGTTCGGGATCGTGGTCGCGACGAGCTGGCTGTGGCCGTCCTGGTGCTGCAGGCCCTCGCCGGCAAGCGTCGTGCGGCCCGCCGTCGCGCCGATCAGGAAGCCGCGCGCCTGCATATCGCCGCCGGCCCAGGCGAAGTCGCCGATGCGCTGGAAGCCGAACATGGAATAAAAGATGTAGAACGGAATCATCTGCACGCCGTGGTTCGAATACGCCGTGCCGGCCGCGATCCAGGAACAGTAGGAGCCGGCCTCGTTGATGCCCTCCTCGAGGATCTGGCCCTTGATGTCCTCGCGGTAGTAGCTGAGCTGATCGGCGTCCTGCGGCGTGTAGAGCTGGCCGACCGACGAGTAGATGCCGATCTGGCGGAACATGCCCTCCATGCCGAAGGTGCGCGCCTCGTCGGGGACGATCGGCACGATGTGCCGCCCGATGCGCTTGTCGCGGGCCAGCGCGCTCAGCATGCGCACGAGCGCCATGGTCGTCGATATTTCGCGCTTGCCGCTGCCGTCGAGCTGCGCACGGAAGAATTCGAGCTCGGGGACCTCGAGCGGCTCGCATTCGGTCCGGCGCGCCGGCAGATAGCCGCCGAGCCGCTCGCGCGACTCCTTGAGATAGCGGATTTCCTCGCTGTCGCCGGGCGGTTTCGCGTAGGGCAGTTCGGTCAGGTCCTCGTCGCGGATCGGCAGCTTGAACCGGTCGCGAAATGCCTTGAGGTCGTCCTCGTCGAGCTTCTTCTTCTGATGGGTGATGTTCTGGCCCTCGCCGGCCGCGCCCATGCCGTAGCCCTTGACGGTCTTGGCGAGGATCACGGTCGGCCGGTCCTTGTGATGGACGGCGTTGTTGTAGGCGGCGTAGACCTTCAACAAGTCGTGGCCACCGCGATTCAGGCGCCAGATATCGCTGTCGGACAGGTGCGCAACCATCTGCCTGAGCGCCGGATCCCGGCCGAAGAAGTGTTCGCGCGTGTAGGCGCCGCCCTTGGCCTTGAAGTTCTGGTACTCGCCGTCGACGCACTCTTCCATCGCCCGGCGCAGCAGCCCGAGACTGTCCCGGGCCAGCAGCGTGTCCCAGCGCGAGCCCCAGATGACCTTGATGACGTTCCAGCCGGCGCCCCGATACGCCGCCTCGAGTTCCTGGATGATCTTGCCGTTGCCGCGAACCGGCCCGTCGAGCCGCTGCAGATTGCAGTTGATGACGAAGATCAGGTTGTCGAGCTTCTCGCGCACCGGCATCGTGATCGCGCCCATGGCCTCGGGTTCGTCGGTCTCGCCGTCGCCGAGCAGGCACCAGACCTTGCGGTCCTGCGCGGGCAGGATGCCGCGATGTTCCATGTAGCGCATGAAGCGCGCCTGGTAGATGGCCATGAGCGGACCGAGCCCCATCGACACCGTAGGGAACTGCCAGAAGTCCGGCATGAGCCACGGATGCGGATAGGACGACAGGCCCGGACCCTCGACCTCCTGCCGGAAGTGCTCGAGCTGCTCTTCGCTGAGCCGGTCCTCGAGAAAGGCGCGGGCATAGATGCCGGGCGACGAATGGCCCTGAAAATAGATCAGGTCGCCGCCGTGTGCGTCGGTCGGCGCCCGCCAGAAGTGGTTGAAGCCGACCTCGTGCAGCGTCGCCGCAGACGCGTAGCTTGCGATATGACCGCCGTATTCGGAGCTCTTGCGGTTCGCATGCACGACCATCGCCATGGCGTTCCAGCGGATGTAGGCCTCGATTCGCCGCTCGATGAGCCGGTCGCCGGGATACTCCGGCTGCTGCTCGACGGGAATCGTGTTGAGATAGGCGGTATTGGGACTGTACGGCAGGTAGGCGCCCGAGCGCCGGGCATGATCGATCATGCGCTCGAGCAGGTAGTGTGCGCGGTCGGCGCCGTGGACCCGCAGCACCGAGTCGATCGACTCAAGCCACTCCTGCGTCTCTTCGGCATCGGGATCGTCAGCCGCGATGCCCGTAAACGGCAACGGTCGGGCGGTGGCCATGGCTACAGCCTGCCCGTGCGGTATGGGTAAGCCTCGGACATCCGAAGTGAATTCACGAGGTGCTCCTGCTAGGGTATGCGGCCCGATGCCAGCTCCGATACCCGGGCCGCTCGACGAGGGCGCTATGATCGGGGTTTGCCGAAAACCGGTCAAGATAATCCGATGCCCGAAAGCCCCGACGCGCGCGCGCAAGCGGCGCCGATGCACCTGATCGTCAACCGGTTCAGAGGCTTCCTGCCCGTCGTGGTCGATGTCGAGACCGGCGGGCTCAACCCGGCGACCGATGCGCTGCTCGAGGTCGCCGCGGTGCTGATCGGCATGGACGCCGAAGGCGTGCTGTACACCGGCGAGAGCTTTCGCTACTTCGTCAAGCCGTTCGAGGGCGCCAATCTCGATCCGGCCTCACTGAAGGTCACCGGCATCGACCCCCACCACGCGCTGCGTCCGGCACTCGACGAAGGCGAGGCGCTGAAGCGCCTCTTCAAGCCGATTCGCGCCGAACTCAAGGCCCGGAACTGCCAGCGCGCCATCCTCGTCGGTCACAACGCCTTCTTCGATCTGCAGTTCCTCAACGCCACCGTCGAGCGGGCGAAGGTCAGGCGCAACCCGTTTCACCCGTTCTCGAGCTTCGACACGGCGACGCTTGGCGGAGTCGTCTACGGTCAGACCGTGCTCAAGCGCGCCGCCGCCGCAGCGGGCTTCGAATGGGATGAAGACCGGGCGCACTCGGCGCTCTACGACGCAGAAATGACGGCCAGGCTATTCTGTGCGGCCGTCAACCGCATTCGCAGCGTCTACGAGGGCTCGCCGACCTCCGCGGCATCGGACTGACCGGCCGCCGCCTCGTCGATGATCTCCTTGAGCTCGCCGGATTCGTAGAGTTCGAGCGCGATGTCGCAGCCGCCGATGAGCTCGCCGTTGACATACAGTTGCGGGAACGTCGGCCAGTTGGAGTAGACCTTGAGGCCTTCCCTGATTTCGGGATCCTCGAATATGTTCATGTATGCGAACTTCGTGTTCAGGGCGCGCAACACCGCGACGGTCTGCGCGGAAAACCCGCATTGCGGGAAGTCCGGCGTGCCCTTCATGTAGAGCAGCACGGGGTACTCGTCCAACTGGTTCCTGATGCGGTCGTTGACGTCCATTCCCTGTCGATCCTCCTGAAGCTCGAGGTCCGCGGCCGCTCGGGGGCGCCCGTCGAATACCTGAGCCCGGTCATTGAACTGCGTCGATGTCTAACCTATTCTTCTAGAGTCCTCGAGCGGGGGCAAGCCCCGCCGAGTCTTGCAGAAAAAGCACAAGCCGACGTTTTGCCGGCATTGAGGAGTTTTGATGAACCCGCTGAACACCGTTAACGGAACCATTGCCGCAGGCGTCGTTCTCGCCGTCGTGATCGGATTGCTCGACATGATGGGCGTCACCTTCAACACCGCGAGTTTCCTGGTCTGGATTCACGTGCTCGCCGGCATCACCTGGATCGGGCTGCTGTATTACTTCAATTTCGTGCAGGTGCCGGCGCTGGCCGAGGCGGCATCGGACGAGGGCGGGCCCGGCGGCGCGGGCATCACCAAGTACGTCGCGCCGCGGGCGCTGTGGTGGTTCAGGTGGGGCGCGGTCGTCACGTGGCTCTCCGGTGCGGCCTATCTGCTGCATCTCGGCCTTCTCGACGATGCGTTCATGCTCGGGCTCAACGAGGGCGCGCCGGGCACGGCCATGATCATCGGTGTCGGCGCATGGCTCGGCACCATCATGCTGATCAACGTCTGGGGCCTGATCTGGCCGAACCAGAAGAAGGTGCTCGGCCTCGTCGAGGCGACCGCGGACGAGATCAACAGGGCGCGCCGCATCGCCTTTCTGGCTTCCCGAACGAACACGCTGTTGTCGATCCCGATGCTCATGAGCATGGTCGGCTTCGGTCACGGCGGTTTCTTTATCTAGATCCCTGAACGCGGGCAGTAACGGGTTGGGTGACTCCCGACCCCGTTTTTCGCGTCATTGTTCGCCAAATAGCGGATGAACGCGCCACCTCTGCCTGACGATGTAAACGAGGTCGTCGCGCGGGCCCTCGCCGAGGATATCGGGCACGGAGACATCACTGCCGCGCTCGTGGGTGCGGGCGAGCGAGCCAGGGCGCAGGTTCGGATCGAGGAATCGGCCGTCCTCTGCGGTACGGCCTGGTTCGACGAAGTCTTCCGGCAGCTCGACTCATCGATCGCCGTTCAGTGGCGCTGCGAAGACGGCGACTCGATCGACGGTCCGGCGAACGTCTGCGAGCTCAGCGGCCCGGCACGGGCACTTCTGAGCGGCGAGCGCACTGCGCTCAATTTCCTTCACACGCTTTCCGGTACGGCGACGTCGGCGCATCGTTACGTGCAGGCGGTTCGCGGCACGAGCGCGCGCATCCTCGACACGCGCAAGACGCTGCCGGGACTGCGCTCGGCACAGAAGTACGCCGTACGCTGCGGTGGCGCCGACAATCATCGCAGCGGGCTCTTCGACGCCGTGCTGATCAAGGAGAACCACATCGCCGCGCTTGGCGGAGTCGCCGCGGCGGTCGAGCTTGCGGCGCGAAGCGCTACGGGCGTACCGGTATTCGTCGAAGTCGAGGATCTCGGGCAGCTTGGCGACGCGCTCGGGACCGAGGCCGACCGCGTGCTGCTCGACAACCTGTCACTTGACGACTTACGTGAAGCGGTACGGATTCGCGATGCCCACGAAGGCCGCAGAGTACAGCTCGAGGCATCCGGGGGGATCGACCTCGACAGCGTCAGGGCCGTTGCCGAGACAGGCGTCGACTGCGTCTCGGTCGGCGCGCTGACCAGGAACGTGCAATCGATCGCGTTTTCGATGCGATTCGTTTGACGTGGCGAACTCATACCTGGCAATGGCGCGGTCGATGCGGGGAGCTGCACTACGGGTCGCTTGAAACACGCTGTAAATCCATCCCTGGAGGCTCCGCGCGCGCGTCCCTGCGCGCGAGGGTTTCAAGCGACCCGTAGTGCAACTCCCCTTGGCTTGCGGCGGATTGGGGTCGAACGGATGGTGCGCACTCGCGCCCTTTCGGCCGTCCCGTAACGAAGTCATGGTATATTCGCGCGGCTATCCATTTTCCGCACAAGGAGATTCATTGTGAGTCGATTCATTATTCTATTGGCGGCTTTCGGACTTGTGGGCGTTGCGAGCGCTCAGTTGCCCGTCGAGCCGCACCCGGATCAGCATGCGATGCTCGAGAGCGACGATCCCGATCTCGCGGCAGCGAAGCAACTCGTCTACGACTTCTGGCGCCACGCACTCGTGGCCCGCGACATGGACGCTGCTCGCCAATACATGCACGAAGACTACATGCAGCACAACCCGAACATTCCGACGGGAAGAGCGCCCTTCATCGCGTTCTTCGGCCAGATGGAACAACGGCCCGTGCAGGACACGATCGACGGCCTCGTCGCCATCGTCGCCGAAGGCGATCTCGTGACGATGTCCTTCGTGCGTGAGTGTCAGGACCCGCGCAACGAGGGCGGAACGTACACCACGACCTGGTTCGACATGTTCCGCGTCACGGACGGCATGATCACCGAGCACTGGGACTACGGCACCGTGACCGGCGAGGACAACCCGTCCGATTGCATGAATTGATCGCGCGGCTTCGCCGCAATTGAGTTCCGGCCCCGCGGAACTCCGTCGCATGACGGAGTTTCCGCGGTGGCCCGCTTGGTTCCGCCCCCGCGGAACTCCGTTGCATGATGGAGTTTCCGCGGTGGCCCGCCTTCCCACCGCCGCCCTGCCCGCCGCCATCCCGGCGGCAACGCACCCAGCACCGTCGGCGTTTGGTGCGAGCACGGCTCGCTCGGGTTGCCCGGTCCGCTTTCGAAAGCTGCTCAGGCGCCCGAGTAGCGTTTAATGCGGCCTGTGACGACCGGCGCCGCGCGCCGCCCCCCGCGCATCGCTTGTTGCGTTAACCGCTCAGGTGCTGCCTGAAGAACCCGACCGTGCGGTTCCACGCGAGCGCCGCCGCAGCTTCGTTGTAGCGCGGCGTCGAATTGTTGTGGAAGCCGTGCAGCGTGCCCTCGTACATCTGCATCTCGTAGTCGACGCCGTTCGCTTCGAGCGCCGCCTCGTAGTCCGGCCACATCGCGTTGATGCGCGGGTCGCTGCCGGCCATGATGACCAGCATTGCCGCCTCGATGCTTGAAACGTCCTCGCTGGCGGGCGCCGCACCGTAGAACGGCACGCCCGCATCGAGGTCGCTGCCGAGTTCGACGGCCAGGCGGTTGGTCATGCCGCCGCCCCAGCAGAATCCCGTGGCGCCGAGCCGGCTGTCGGAAAGCGCATGCGATTTGACGTACCAGGCGCTGTTGATCATGTCGCGATCGAGCTCGGCAGGCTCCAGACCGCGCTGCATCAACCGCCCGTCGTCGTCGTTGCCCGGATAACCGCCGACCGGTGACAGCCCGTCGGGCGCGAGCGCGAGGAATCCGGCAACCGCCGCGCGCCGCGCAACGTCTTCGATGTGCGGATTCAGGCCGCGGTTCTCGTGAATCACGAGTACGGCCGGAAAAGGCCCTTCGCCGGTCGGCTCCACGAGATAGCCGCGCATCGTCCCGGAGGTGCCCCCGGGCGAGGGATATTCCACGTATGTGCCCTTGATGCGCGGATCGGTGAACGAGATCGTCTGCGCTTCGGCATAGCGCGGCATCAGGGCCTGCGCCATCCACAGCGCCGACACGCCGCCGATCGTGATCGCCGCGGCCTTGTCCAGAAACTCGCGGCGGCTCATCCGGCCGTGGCAGTACTCGTCATAGAGATCAAAGATTCGCCGATCAATTTTTCTTTTGTCCGACATCGTTCGTACTCCTGTCCATATTTCTCCGCTGGAGGCTCGTTCTTATAGCGCAAACGCGCGTGCTAGACGAGTACCAGGCTCAACTGCGGGAAGATGATCAGCAGGATCAGTACGACCAGCATGATCAGCGCGAACGGGAATGCGCCGACAAAAATATCGGCCAGCGAGATTCGGTCGTCGTCGGCCAGCGTCGCCTTGATCACGTAGCAGGCGATACCCAAGGGCGGCGTCAGCAACCCGATCTCGGCGCCGACGATTGTCACGATCCCGAACCAGACCAGGCTCACGTCGTAGGGCTCGATGATCGGCAGGAAGAGCGGCACCATGATCAGGATGATCGACGTGGTGTCGAGAATCGTCCCCATCAGGATCAGGATCAGCACGTAGATCGCGAGAATCCCGTAAAGGCCGATCTCCGCCTGCGCGATCCACTCGCCGAGATCGTTCGGCAGGCCGGACATCGCCAGCATACGGCTGTACATGGTCGCGGCGACGATGAGCATCAGTATCGAGGCGGTGATGTGTCCGGTTTCCACCAGCACGCGCCAGAGCGAACCGCGGCCAAGCTTGCGCTTGATCAGCGCGACGACCAGCGCGCCGGCTGCCCCGACGGCACCGGCTTCCGTGGGAGTGAAGAGTCCCCCGTAGATCCCGCCGAGCACGAGCAGGACCAGGATCACGATCGGCGCGGTCTTGGCCGTGCCCTCGCGCACCGACATCCTCGGCTCCGCAGCCGTTCGAGCCTCGCCGGCGCGCCCGCCCACCCAGGCCGGCATGAACGTCGCCATGGCAACGATGGCCACGGCATAGGCCAGCGAAAGCACGATTCCCGGCACGATGCCGGCGGTGAAGAGGTCCGCCACCGACTGCTCGGTGATCAACGCGTAGATGATCAGCATGACGCTGGGCGGGATCAGCATCCCGAGCACGGAACTGCCCGCCACGACGCCCACGGCGAATCGCGGCTTGTGGCCGAAGCGCAGCATCTCCGGAACCGAAACCCGCGTGAACACCGCGGCCGAGGCGATGCTCACACCGGTGATGGCTGCAAAGGCCGCATTGGCCGCGACCGTCGCCACGCCCAGTCCGCCCTTGACGCTGCGCAGCACCGCGTTTGCCACCTGGTAGATGTCCCGGCCGAGCTCGCACTGACTGACCAGCAGCCCCATGAGAACGAATAGCGGTATGACGCCGAAAACGTAGTCCTCGAGGCTATTGGACGCTGCGAGCGTCAGCAGGTAGATCGGCGCCTCCAGCGTCCCGCGCAACAGCCAGACACTGACGAAAGACACGAGTCCGAGCGCCACCGGCACATAGAGCCCGGAGTAGATGAGGACAAGGATCGCCAGGACCGACAGCAGGCCGATTTCGAACCCGGTCATGCCGGCCGCCAGCGCATCTGCCCGAGTCGCCGCGAACGGCCTCGAATGTCTTTGATTTTCATTGGCTTAGTCGATGTCGCTATTGACCGGCTGCTCGCGCAACTGCCGGACGGCCCGGACGTTGCGCCACGCCAGCAGTGCGAATTGCAGCGCGACGACGATGCAGCCGATGACGAGGATCAATCGAATGGGCCATACGGGAACGACGAACAGGCCTTCGTTGCCCGCGAAATACCCGCGCTCATACGCCTCGATCAATCGCGGTACGGCGCCTTGCAGGATGAGAATGAAAAAGACGGCTCCCGCCAGATCGAACACCACGCCCATGACATGCCCGATGACGGGCCGGCGCTTGAGAATCTGCTGAAACAGGCCGTCAGAACGGGTCAGGCGTCCGGCGCGCACAGCGTCGCTGATCTGCAGAAAGACGATGCCGACGATGGACAATTCGACGATTTCGGCGACGCCCTGGATCGGCGCGTTGAAGAGATACCGGGACAGGACATCCACGTTGACGACCAGCATCAGGATGAATATCCAGGTGGTCCCGACGCTGTTGAGCCCGGCCACGAGGGCCGAGAACGCGCGCACGGCCACTATTCGCGATCCCAGTGCCGCACGATGGGCTGACCGTTGGCGCGCATGATGTCCATGTAGTCGCGCAGTATCCGGTCACCCGGCAGGCCGCGCCGTTCGAGATCGTCGGCCCACTCGCGGGCCATGTTGGGCAGGCTGTCGGCCCAGATGCGGCGCTGTTCGTCCGTCAGCGCAAGGATCGTTCCGCCCTGGTGGACGAATTCCTCGCGGCTCGCGAGCGCGCGGCGGTCCGTTTCGCGGGCCAGTTCATCGCGATAGTCGATGGCGGTTTCGGCGAGAACCTGACGCACTTCGACGGGCAGCCGTTCCCAGGTGCGCCGGTTCACGGTGATGATCTTCGACGTTACCGCGCCCAGGCGCACGTCGATCATGTAGGGCGCGACCTCGTAAAGCTTGTAGGCGACGGCCGCCTCGGCCCAGACCACCGTCCCGTCCGTGAGGCCCGTGGCGATGTTGTTGTAGAAGTCGCCGAGGTTGCTGCTCACCGCCGCCGAGCCCAGCCCCTGCACGTAGCGCAGGTTCAGGCCCACGCCGCAGATCTTAGTTCCCCGGAGGTCTTCCAGCGTCTCGATCGGCTCGTTCAGCAAAACCTGGTAGGTGTCTATCGATCCGGCCGCGGTCAGAAAAACCTGGTTGTAGTCGTCCCATTGTTCGCGCAATTCCGGGTACTTCTCGACGAGGCTGTCCACGGTTCGGGCGACCAGGCCGATATCGGCGGTGACCAGCGGCGTGACGTAACTGATATTGAAAAACGGAATCTTGTCGGGGTGAAACGGAGAGGTCACGATGCCGATATCCGCCAGATCGTATTGCAGCGCTTCAAGCACGCCGCCCGTCTTGGCCACCGTCCCGCCGAAAGCCCGGTTCCAGTCGATCTCGTAGTTGCCCGTTTCCGCGAGCCGCCGGTCGACCTCAGGCATGTAGTAGTCGAGAAATACCCGCACCCAGAGCGCCGTGGGCGCGTAGGCGTCGATGACGGTGAGCGGGACCGTCTCCTGTGCGCGCAGCGGCTTTGCGCCAGTCACCAGGACGCCGAGAATTCCGGCCAGCAGCAGCATCCGCACGCCACGTGCGGCCTTCGGGAAGCTTGATGGGTTCATGAATTACTCGTCTTTCGGTGCTCGCCTGACGCACGCTAGTGTAGCGTGCGCGCGTTCGCATTGCCCCCGACATCCGGCCGGTCGCTCGCGGCGAACGCCATTGACTACCGCTACTCCGGATCCTTGCACAACATCATCACGAACCTGCGGCAGACGGCGACGAGCACGTCGTCCTGGTTGTAGCCGCGGTGCTCGAACGTGAGGATGCCGTTCATCGGCCGCGAACGGCTCCGGCGCTTCGCGATGACCTCGGTTTCCACGTGCACCGTGTCGCCGGGAAACAGCGGATTCGGGAACCTTACATCCTCCATGCCGAGGTTGGCGACGGTCGTGCCGAGGGTCGCGTCGTTGATCGATATGCCGACGATGAGGCCCAGAGTGAAGAAACTGTTGACGAGCGGCCGCCCGAACTCGGACTTCGTTCGCATGTATTCGCGGTCGATGTGAAGCGGCGCCGGATTGTGGGTCAGCGCGCTGAAAAGCACGTTGTCCGCATCGGTAACGGTGCGGCGTATCGCATGCTCGAAGACCTGCCCCGGTTCGAATTCCTCGAAATAGTATCCCGCCATGATGGTGTCCTGTCCCCCCTGGATCCGTCGTTTTCAGCGCCGCGCAACTGAAGACTCGGGGGAAAGCTCCCGCCGCGCGGAAGTCGCGCGGGAGGTTTCCCCACGTAATGCCGCCGACGCTATTCGGATGAAAGCTCCCCGCTGCGCTTCGCGGCAGCCCGTACGGCCAGACTCATGAGTTCGGCAAGCTGACCGTCGGACATCAGCACTTCGAGCGCAGCCTCGGTCGTGCCGCCAGGACTCGTCACCTGCTGTCTGAGTTCCGCCGCGCCAGAGTCGGACTGTTCCGCGTACAGCCCCGTGCCCGCGACCGTACCTACGGCAAACCGTTCCGCGAGTTCCGGATCGAGGCCGAGTTCGCGTGCGGCTTCAGCCAGGCACTCGATCAGGAGCAGGACGTACGCCGGTCCGCTGCCGGAAACCGCCGTCACGACGTCCATCAACCGTTCGTCGTCCAGCCATTCGACCGAACCGATCGCCTCCATGAGTGCCGCGCACACGGCGCGCTGATCCGCCGTGACACGGTCGTTGGCGCAGAGCGCCGTCACACCGCGGCCGATCGCAGCCGGAGTATTCGGCATGGCCCTGACGATGGCGGCTTCGGGACCGAGAACCTCTGCGATTTTCGCTATCGTCTTGCCGGCCGCGACCGACAGGAACAGGCTGCGCTCGCCGAGCGCGCGGTAATCCTGCAACACGTCGTCGAGCCGTGCGGGCTTGACCGCGAGCAGCACCACCTCCGGACTTGCATCCCGGTCGCGAACCGATGCCGGCCACCCGGCGCTCGCTGCGATGTCGAGCGCCGCCGCGGCCTCCCGCGCATCGGGATTCGGATCGACGACGCTGATCGCGCCGGCTTCGCGTCCGTGCGCGAGCCAGCCGCTGACGAGCGCCCGGCCCATGTTGCCGAAGCCGACGAGGAGCAGCCGCTCAGCCATCGTCCGCGGGCTCCATCCTAAGCGTTGCCGCCCGGCACGTCACTGCGCCGCGCCCGCCGTGGCCGGTCGCGCTACCGTGTCGAGCGCCGCAGCCGGATCGTCGAACGTCGCGCGATCGAGCACGCCTTCGGACTGCGCCACGAAACAGGCCACGGCGCCGTCGCCGCAGACGTTGACGGCGGTCCGCAGCATGTCGAGCAGCCGGTCGATGCCGATGATCAGCGCGATGCCTTCCACGGGCAATCCGACCTGTCCGAGCACCAGCGCGATCATGATGAGCCCGGCGCTCGGCACCGCCGCGGTGCCGATCGAGGCGAGCGTCGCCGTGAGCACGACCGCGAGGTAGTCGCCGAACGACAGATCGATTCCGTAGACGTTGCCGATGAAAACCGTCGCGACGCCCAGCATGATCGCCGTGCCGTCCATGTTGATCGTTGCGCCGAGCGGTACCGAGAACGAGGCCACGGAGTCGCCGACGCCGAGCCGTTTTCTGACCGTTGCGAGCGTAAGCGGCAGGGTCGCACCGCTCGACGCCGTGCTGAACGCGAACATCAACACGGCGCGCATCTTGGTCAGGAAACCGATCGGGCTCAGCCGCGCGAATCGCAGAATCAGCGTATAGGCGAGCGAAACGTGCAGGAGCAGGCCGAGCACCAGGACTATCGCGTAGCCTGCCAGCGGCCGGAAGAGATCGAGGCCCTGAGCGGCGAACGTCGTTGCGACCAGTGCGAAGACTCCAACCGGCGCCGTTCGAATCACGATCGTCACCAGTTTCATGACGACTTCATTGAGATCGGAGAATACCGCCCCGACGCGCCGACCCGCTTCACCGGAGAGGTTGATCGCAAACCCCAGCAGCAAGGCGAAGACGATGATCTGCAGCATCTGGCCGTCGGCCAGGGCGCGTATGGGGTTGGCCGGAAACATGTTGACGAAGACGTCGGTCAGTGCGGGGGGCGGCTGGCTTTCGTAGGCGACGTCGCCCGCAAGTTCGAAGCCCGCGCCGGGCGACACGACCCGCGCGAGCGTCAAAGCGATCACGAGCGCGACCGCCGTCGTCAACAGGAACAGGCCAACGCTCTTGAGCCCGACCCGTCCGAGCGTCCTGAGATCGCCGAGCGACGCCACGCCGCAGACGACGGACACGAGCACCAGGGGCACGACGATCATCTGCAGCAGCACGACGAAGATGCGTCCGACCGCGTCGAGCACGCCGTCGATGAGCACGGCGCTGACGGGCGCAAGCGGCGCGCCGACGATACTGAAGATCGCGCCGACGACGATGCCCGCGCCCATCGCGACCAGGATTTTCTGCGTGAAGCTCACGTTTCGGAAATCGCCGAGATCCTACGCGCCGAGCTTGCTGTCCGGATCGACGGGCTCTATGGCGACAAGGCTCGGACGCGGCGCCGCGTTCCCGCCGTCGGGCCAGCGGCTTATCGAACTGACGGCACTGCCGCCTTCGCCCGGATGTTGCACGGTCAGAAACAGGGTCCGCCCGTCAGCCGTGATCTCGCAGCCGCAGATCTCGGCGCCGATGGGGCCACTCATGAACTGGCGAACGTCTCCGCGATTTGCGCCCTGAGTCGGGCATACGAAGCAGCCGTTGTTGTTCTGCCGAGGCTGCGTACCGTCGGTCACGATCCACAGATTACCGGCCGAATCGAACCCCAGGTTGTCGGGGTTGGCAAGAGCGCTCAAAGCGTCGGCGTCGGCGCTTCCGCCGAAATAGGTTACGTCGGTGTCGGCGGGCGTCTGATCGGCCGCCACGGGCGTGGTGCGCAGCTTGCCCGACGCCGGGTCGCCGCAAAGCATGAACACGTCCCAGCGGAACGTCTCGGCCGCGGCATCGGCGCCGCTCTCGGCGAGTTCCAGTATGTGCCCCCAGGGATTGGGGGCGCGCGGGTTCGCGGCGTTCGTGCCGCGGTCGATTTCCCGGCCGCCGGGTACGTCGTCCGTGCGCCCGCGGTTCACGCCCTGCGTACAGGCCAGGTAGACCGCCCCGGTCACGGGACTGACCGCAACGTCCTCCGGCCGATCGAGCGGCGTCGCGCCGATACGGTCGGCGGCCTCGCGGCAATGCAGCACCACATCGGCCTGGGAACTGAAGCCGGCCTCCGGAGTCAGTGCCGCGTGTTCGTTGAAGACGAGCGGCAGCCACTCGCCGCCGCCGTCGTCGAGAAATCTCGCGACGTACAACGTGCCGCTGTCGAGCAGATCGCGATTGCGTTCGGGACGCTCGGGATCGAAACGTTCCGCCGTCACGAACTTGTACAGGTACTCGAACTCCTGGTCGTCGCCGGTGTAAACCACCGCGCGACCGTCGCCTGCCAGTACGGTCGTTGCGCCTTCGTGCTTGAACCGGCCGAGCGCCGTTCGCTTCCGTACCGGCCGGTCGGGCGCGAACGGATCGATCTCGACGATCCAGCCGAACTTGAGCGATTCATGTGGATTCGCCGCAACGTCAAAACGCGGGTCCGCGTACTCCCAGCGGAACCGGCTGTCACGGGGCCTCGGCGGCAGGCGCGCATACGCCCGTTCAAGGTCGGGCGTGAGGCTTGCCGCGTCGCGATTGCCGAAAAAGATATCCACGTTCTCCTCGGCCGTCAGATACGTGCCCCATGGCGTCGCGCCGGCCGCGCAATTGCAGAGCGTACCGAGCGCCGTCACCGGGGAATCGCCACCCGGATCGCCAAGCAGCGGATGACGGCCGGCCGGCCCCGCCATCTCGATCGGCGTATTGGCGGTGATCCTTCGGTTGTACGGCGAGTCGATCGCGAACCGCCACGCGCCGTCGTAGACGAGCTCAACGACGCTGATGCCGACCGAGGCCTGCATATAGTCCACGGCCTGCGGATTGCGTCTCATCACCTCGCCCCAACTGCGCGTGGGGCGGGCCTCCGCCCAACCGGGGAACAAGAGGCTCGGGTTCGGGAACTCATGATTGACGCACATGAGCATGCGATCGTCGTCGATCGGAAAGAGACCAATGCCGTCGCAGTTGTAGCCGAACTGCCGCGACTGCGCCTCGGCCGCGCCGGCTTCGAGCAGCGCGCCCTCGGCAACACGCTCGGGCTCGAGCGCTGGTGCGTCGCTGAAAAGCGGATCGCCCCAGCGAAGCACGATGTCGGATCGGTAACCCGGCGGCACGTCGACGCGATCGTGCGCGGCGCCGGCCACGGGCTCGAAGCCCAGCGGCGACGCCGGCGCTTGCGCCCACACGGCATCGCCCGCAAGCGACAGCGCGGCCAGACCGCCGCCGCCTGCCAGCACGCGCCGGCGGCTGAGCCGGCGGTTCAGCACATCGCGCATCGTTTCGCCGGAGTGTAGCGTCATGGCGGGTCTCAGGATTGGCGGGAAAAGAAATGTTAGCCTATTCGCCGATTTTTCGGACTCATGACTCAGGGGACCCCGAACGATGGCAGATGAAGTCGCCGATGCAGATATCGCAATGGACAGCGCCAACCTCTATATCGAGGAGTCCTTCACCGACCGCAGGGTCGGTACCGTGCAGCGGCTGACGCCCGTCACGGCCGACGGCGAACCGGACGCACAACGCCCCGTCATCTTCATCGGCCAGACGCAGATCCTGACGCCCAGGGGCTCGTTACCGCTGAACTTCGAAATCGAGGCCGCTTCGCTTGGCGAGGCGATCAGGCGATTCGGCGAGAGCGCGCAGTTGGCGGTCGAGAACACGATGCAGCGTCTCGACGAACTCAGACGCGAATCGGCATCGTCGCTGATCGTGCCGGGCCAGGCTGCCGGGGCCGGCGGCCCGCCGCCGGGAAGCGCCATCCAGATGCCGTAGCGGCGCGGCTTGCGGCGCGCGCTGCCAGTATCGGATCCCTCGCGCGGCGCCGCGATCGCACCGTGCCGGAGTGAGGAGGCTCGGCGATGATGCGCTGGTTGATCACGCTGCATCGATGGATGGGGATCGGCCTCGGGTGGCTGCTCGTCGCCTGGTGCGTCTCGGGCGTCGTCATGATGTACGTCCCCTACCCCTCGATATCCTTCGAGGAGTACGTCGAGGCGCTGCCTGCCCTGGACCTCGGCGACTGCTGCGCGGCCGTTCCCGAGGACTACAGTCCCGACTACGCGCTGAGCAGCTTCTCGCTCGAGATGCTGGCCGACCGGCCCGTAATGCGCCTCGTGGACGACTTCGGCCGGCGCAGCGCGATCGACCTTGCCGCCGGCGAACCCGTCGGCCCGGTGTCGGCCGAAGGCGCCCAGGCCATCGCCCGTGAAATGAGCGCTGCGAGCACTCCCCGCGCCATCGCCCGTGCAACGAGCGCTGCGGGAACGGCCGACGGCGGGATCGAGTACCTCGGTGCGGTCGACCGGGACCAATGGACGATAGGCGCAGGCTTTGCCAACGACCGGCCGCTGCACCACTTCGCGCTCAACGACGCCGCGGGCACCGAGTGGTACCTGTCGAGCGCGACCGGCGAATTCGTGCAGCAGTCGTCGCGCCGCGAGCGCGTCTGGGGCTGGGTCGGTTCCGTGACGCACTGGCTCTACCCGACGCTGCTCCGACAGAACGCGAGGCTATGGACCGAGATCGTGATCTGGTCGTCCGTCGCGGGCCTTTTCCTGGCGGGCTTCGGTGCTTATATCGGGATCAGGCAGTTCAGGCGCCGAAAGAGCGGGCGCTGGTCGCCTTACCGTGGCATGGCCTGGTGGCATCACTGGCTCGGACTCGTCTTCGGGGTGCTGACGCTGACATGGCTGTTGAGCGGCCTGTTCTCGATGACGCCGTGGGGGCTGTTCCAGGGCTCGAGCTCGCGAATCGAAGCGGATCGTCTGCGCGCGACCACGGTAACGCTCGCCGATGCCGTGTCATGGGCCACCGACCTTGCGCAACGGGACCTGCCGGCCGATGTGACGCGAATCGAATCCGCGCCGTTGCTCGGCCGCGCGTTCGTCATCGTGCAGAGCCGCGACGGCCGCCGCGCACGGCTCGCGGCCAGGGATTGGGAGGCGGCGCCGCTCGGGGAGGATGAGCTTCGCGCAGCAGCGGGCGTGCTGCTTGACGAGGGAACGCCCATCGCCGCGGCCGAGTTGCTCGTCGAGGGCGATGCCTACTACTTCGATCACCACGCGGCGCGGCCGTTTCCGGTCTATCGCGTGATCGCGGACGACGCCGAGCGGACGCGCTACTACCTCGACGGCACGAGCGGCCGCCTCCTGAGCAAGGTGGACTCGAGCCTGCGCTGGTACCGCTGGCTGCACCTGGGCCTGCACCGGCTCGACTTCACGGCCACGCTGCGCTCGCGCCCCGTCTGGGACATCCTCATGCTCGTGCTCATGGCTGGCGTGACCGGCGTCTGCGTCACGGGCACTTACATGGGGATCAGGTATCTCGGGCGGCGCTAGCCCGAGGCGCGCGCGGCACGGGCGCCGGGTGCGGCGCCGGGCACAGTCACGCGCCTCTGCGGCGCCCCGGCCGGGCAACTCCGCCGCCAGCGGCCGCGCTTGGACCGGCTCGCAAACGGCGCGGCTTGTTCGCCGCTACTCGGGCGGCGCGATCGTGGCGGGGTCCCAGTGCTCGTCGGCCTTGCCGTCGACGAAGCGCCAGGTGTCGAACCACGACGTGGAATACGTTTCGCCGGGATTGCGCGGATCCGGGTAGGTGCGCGGCCACAGGACCGTGACATAGTCGTCGTCGGCCATGACGGCAACGATTTCCGTCGTCAGTTCGCCGCAGTCCTCGGTCGGCTCGCGGCCCATGACTTCCGTGAAGAAATAGATCACACCCTCGAGCCCGGATTCGGCATTCGGATTGTGCTGGATGTAGCGTTCCGTGATCCATTCGCCGGCCCGGTCCCACTGATTGCACTGCAGGAGCTCGCGCATGATGTGCAGCGTCGCCTGCTTGTTGCGGTGCAGCACCGGATCGTCATCGACGAACAGGGATTCGGGATCGTCCACGCCGACGACCGGCTCCTGGGCCATGAGCGGCAGGCTCAGCACGGCCGCGAACAGGGCGATGAAACATGTCTTCGTTCTCATGGAATCGATTCTCGTTCGTTGTTTGGGAAGCGAGGATGATCAGCGTAACGCGTATGTCTGTCAACGCGGCCGCGCGCTCCCTATACTGCGACGGTATCCGAGAAACACGGAGCCAGAGGCCACCATGAACGCTGCCCAACAGACTGTCCGCGGCGCCGCCTGCCGTACTTTGCGCCACGGCGTCGGTCCGCTGCTCGTCGCATTGCCGCTGCTGTGGACCGCCAACGCGACGGCACAGCAGGACGTGCCGTTCAACCCGCGCACGAATTATCCGGTCGCGCCGCAGGGACTCGAGATTCCGCCGTTGCCCGATTCGCCGGTGGAGTACAAGACAGCCGAGGAACAGGACATCCGCGTCGTCGTTTACGTGCGCGGCCTGACCCAGCCCTGGAGCATCGCCTTCCTGCCGGAAGACGTCATGCTCGTGACCGAGCGCGCCGGAGCCCTGCGTGTCATTCGCAGCGGCGAACTGGATCCGGATCCGGTGGCCGGGCTTCCCGAGGTGAACGGTGTCGGCCTGTCCGGGCTGCACGACATCGTGCGGCATCCGGGCTTCGACACGAACGGCTATCTCTACTTCAGCTACAACAGGCCTGACGGGGATGGCAACCGGCTCATGGTCGCGCGCGGCCGTTTCGACGGCAAGTCGCTCGTGGACGTAAGCCAGGTCTTCTCGGCGGCCGAAGGCATCGGCAGTGCGGCGCGGCTCACGTTCGACCACGACGGGCTGCTCTACGTCAGCGTCGGCAGCGGCCAGGCCGACGCGGCGCAGGACCCGATGAGCCAGCGCGGCAAGGTGCTGCGCCTGCGCGAAGACGGCTCCATACCCGACGACAATCCGTTCGTAGGCAAGGAAGGCTACCTGCCCGAAATCTACACGCTCGGTCACCGCAACACGCTCGCCCTCGCCGTGCATCCGCGCACGGGCGATGTCTGGCAGAACGAGAACGGCCCGAACGGCGGCGACGAGATCAATGTGCTGCGTCCAGGCGCGAATTACGGCTGGCCGCTGATCAGCCTCGGCCGGACGTATCCGGGGCCCTGGCAGTCGACGGAGTTCTCGAGGGAAGGCTTCGAAAACCCGATCGTCTACTGGACACCGTCGATCGCCGCCTCCGGCATGGCCTTCTATACCGGCGATGCGCTGCCGCGCTGGACGGGCGACGTGTTTGTCGGCGCGCTGCGCATGGGTGAGATTCCCGGCACCGGCCATCTGCAGCGCATCCTGTTCAACCAGGAAATGGAGGAGCTGCGCCGCGAAATGCTGCTCGTCGATTTGCGGCAGAGGATTCGCGATGTGCGCCAGGGGCCAGACGGGCTGCTCTACGTGCTCACGGGCGAGGAGGACGGTGCGGTGCTCAGAATCGAACCGGGTTCGTAACCCCGCCGAACGATGACGAAAGCTCCGAGCGGCGCCGAGACCGGCGGGCGTCCGCCTGACCGGCCTCGAGGCGCTAGGCGTTTGGACTTGTTCGGGCAACGAGAGCTGCGGATCGGGAAGGATGCGTCGCCGATCGAACGCATAGCGATCCATGCCGCAGGGTGAGCGCTTGCAACCGATCGTTCGCGAAGCCGATCTCACGGATCCCGACGATGAGCGTGGACTCCTCGAGGTGCTCGACTCCTATGCTCTCGATGACATGGGCGTCAGGCAGCCGCTGGCCGAGGACACCCGCGAACGCATCGTGCCCGGGCTGCGCGACCATCCGACGACGCTCGTGCTGCTGGCCGTCGTCGACGGACAGATCGTCGGCATCGCGGTGTGCTTTTTCGGCTTTTCGACGTTCCGGGCACGGCCGTTGCTCAACATCCACGATCTCGCGGTGTTGCCCGAGTTCCGTGGTCAGGGCATCGGGGGGCTGTTGCTTAGCGAGGTCGAGAAGCGCGCGCGGCAACGCGGCTGCTGCAAGCTCACGCTCGAGGTCAGGACCGACAATGAGCGCGCTTGCAAGCTATACGAGCGGCTTGGATTCGAGGCCTCCGGCGGCGATTCGGTGCACATGCTGTTTCTCGCCAAGCCGCTCTGAGCGGCTGAACGCTCTGCCCTGACGCGATGCCTCTCCGATGCGCGCAGACAAGCCGATACTGCTGATCCAGTTGCGTCCCGAGGACGCAGCGGTGAACAGCGAATACGAGGCCATGCTGCGTTACGGCGGCCTGAGCGAAGACGACGTCGTTCGCGCGCGCGTCGAGCGTACGGGCTTGCCCCGGATCGAGCTTGAGGACTACGCATCGATCATCGTCGGCGGAAGTCCGTTCGATGTGAGCACCGCGGAAAACGCAAAGTCGGCGGTCCAGAAGAAGATCGAAAGCGACTTCATGGAACTCTTCGAGCGCGTCGTGGCGGCGGACTTCCCGTTTCTCGGCGCGTGCTCGGGCAACGGCCTGTTGGGCAAATTCTGTGGCGCTCCGATTTCCACGAGGTATGCCGAACCCGTCGGCGGCGCCGACATCACGCTGACCGAGGAAGGCAAGCGGGATCCGCTGCTCAAGGGTTTTCCGTCAAGTTTCCGCGTGCTGCTCGGCCACAAGGAAGCGTGCGACGAGGTCCCGCCCGGCGCGGTTCTGCTTGCGTTCTCGGAAGCGTGCCCCGTGCAGATGTTCCGCCTCGGAAACAACGTCTACGCCACCCAGTTTCATCCCGAGGGCGATCCCGACGGTTTCATCGTACGCATCAACACCTACAAGCGTTACGGCTACTTTCCTCCCGAAACGGCAGAGGAACTCGCCGCCGCGGTCGTGAATGAGGACACGCCCGTACCCAAGCGGATGCTTGCGCGCTTCGTCAGGAGGTACCGCGGTTAGCCTGGGCGGCTGAGGCGGTCGACGCGCACGCCCGCGCTTGGCCTGATGGCCGCGTGATCGGTTGGCGGCAGGCTCTCCTCAGTCGAGACGCTCGTAGACCCGCTGCTCGAAGCCCTGCAGCGTCTCGATCGCGTCGGCGTCGTAGAACGGCAGGTACTGCATGAGCAGCACGCCGCCGATTCCGCGCGCGGGATCGATCCAGAACTCGGTGTTGAAGATGCCGGCCCAGCTCATGCTGCCCGGCGAGCGGACCGTCGCCTCGTCGTGCTCGCCCGTCACCTGAAAGCCGAGCCCGAAACCGTCGCGGCCCGCGCCGAGCGGAAATGCGCGCGCAAGCTCGGGCATGGGCTCGTCCTGCAGGTTCACGAGGACGTCGCCGAGCTGATTGCGGCCGAGTTCGCGAACCGCCTCTTCCGACAACAGCTGCTGCCCGTCGGACGCGACGCCGCCGTTGAGGATGAACTGGATGAATCGCGCGTAGTCGGCGGCCGTCGAGTGCAGGCCGCCATCGCCCGAGACGGGCGAGCGGATGTCGTTCGGGTTCGGTGTCTCGACGAGCGCACCGTCCTCGAGCTGATGCGTCGTCGCGACCCGGCCGTGCTCGCTGAGCGGCACGATGAAGGAGGTCTCGCGCATGCCGAGCGGCGCGAATATCCGCTCGCGCAGGATCGTATCGAAGCCCCTACCCTCGATGCGTTCGGCGACGCCGCCGACTACCGCGATGCCGCCCGAATACGACCATCCCGCGCCGGGGTCGTACAGCAGCGGCGTGTCCTCGGACTGGCCGGGAAAGTTTTCGCCGATCGCGTGGATGATCTCGCTCGCGAAACCGTAGGACAGGCCCGAGGAGTGCGAGATCAGGTGCCGGATCGTGGCCTCCGTCGTCGCCGGCCGCGTGGTCCAGTTGCTGCGCTCGGCGTCGAAAGCCGTGACGACGCGGCGTTCGGCAAACTCGGGGATGTAGCTCGCGATCGTATCGTCGAGGCCGAGCTTGCCGTCTTCGACGAGCATCATGATCGCCGTGGTCGCGACGGGTTTCGTCATCGACGCGATGCGGAAGATCGTGTCTTCGGTCATCGCTTCGTTGCGCGCCGCGTTGCGAATCCCGACCGCCCGCGAATAGAGCGTCTCGTCGGCGTCGACGACAAGGGCGACGAGTCCCGGAATCTTCGTGTTGGCGACAGCCTGGTCGAGATATTCGTCAATGGCACCGGTATCGCGCAGCTCGGCGCCCGTCGACATGGCAGATGCGAACATGAATGCGATAGGGATAAGGCCGGCCAGGTTCTTCATAGTCTACTCCCTGAGGCGGGGAATCAGTTCGGCCAGATTGCACGGCCGCGTGCGGTAGTCGAGCTGCGCCGCGATGAGCTTGCGCCAGCCGGTCTCGCAGGCGTTCGTCGATCCGGGCAGGCAGAAAATGTAGGTGCCGTTCGCGACACCCGCGAGACACCGCGATTGCAGGCTCGACGTGCCGATATCCTCGTACGACACGGTTCGAAACAGCTCGCCGAAGCCCTCGATGGTCTTGTCGAGCAGTACGCCGACGGCTTCCGGCGTGCCGTCGCGGCCCGTGATACCCGTGCCGCCCGTCGTGATGATCGCGTCGACAGCGGAGTCGGCGATCCACGTCGAGACGATGGCGCGGATGGCGTAGACATCGTCGCCGACGATCGTTTTCGCGGCGAGCGTGTGACCGGCCGCCTCGAGGTTGCCAACCAGCGAGGCGCCCGAGCTGTCGGTCTCGACGGTGCGCGTGTCGGACACGGTGAGCACCGCGATCGCAAGCGGCTTCAGGGATCGTTCTTCGCTGGTTGCCATGGATGCTCCCGGGTACCCGGCTTTGCCGGGCCAGGAAAGCGATGATATTCAGGAATGCCCGTTGACACCAACGGGCAGCGCGCCTTCGGCAGATCAACCCCTCAGTGCCAAATCCGGAACGAAAAACTGCAATATTTCCCAAAAAAAAGTTTGATTCATGCAGATATTCTGGCGATGAAGCACTGCCGCAAATGCCAAATTCGGACAGGAATCAATGACATTTGAATGATCCTGGTACCTTCGGGTCGTTTCAGTATAGTTGCGCAATGCGTACGCGCTTGCGTTCCGGATCCGACCGCCTCAGTTGCATCGTGCTTGCCGCGGGCGGCTCGCTTCGGCTCGGCAGATCCAAGCAGCTCATCCGCTATCGCCGGCGCGCATTGTTGCTCAGCGCGCTCGATGCCGCCGAAACTGTGGCGCCGGGACGTGTCATCGTCGTGCTCGGCGCGGATGCGCTCAGGCTTCGATCGCTGCTGACCAGAAACCGCTCGAGATCCGTTATCGTCGTAAACAGCCGCTGGCGACAGGGGCTTGCAGGCTCGCTCAAGGTCGGGCTGGCAGCGCCGTCGCTATCCGCGCGGGCGGTACTCGTCACGCTTTGCGATCAGCCCAAGGTTGACGGCGCGGCGCTGCGACGTCTCGTGGATGCCTGGCGACACCGGCCGAGCGCCGCCGCCGCGGCGCGCTATTCTCGCGGTGTCGGCGTGCCCGCGATCCTGCCGCGCTCGCTCTGGAAACAAGTTCGCAATCTCAATGGCGATGCGGGAGCGCGCTCGATCCTCAGGGGTTCAGCCGCAATCACCACGGTCGACATGCCGGAAGCGGAACTCGATATCGATACGGCCGACGATCTCGAAAAGCTCGGGAAATAGGAGCTGAGCGCCCCCCGCACGCTGCTTCAAGCCTGCGGAGGCCCGTAGTAGCCGCTTTTCTCGGCCGCGCCTTCGCGCAGCAGGCGCGCGCCCTCGATGACTCCCTCGTCCAGACCTTCGCCGCCGGCATCGATGTGCGCCAGCAGAGCGCTCCTCATGCGCGGATCCCAGTAGGTTCTGAGATGATTGCGCAGCCCTTCGCGAGCGCGCTCCGGAGGATAAGGCGCAAAGAAGTCGCCGATCTGGTTCGCCATCGTGATCAGGCGATCGAGTTCGATGACCTCGCCCGCGACGGCCGGCCGTTCGTCGCCGCCCGACACGCTCAGACGACCTCCTCGACAGCAGCCACGGCCGCCTTGCGAGCACGCTGCGCCTGGCGGGCGGCAAGCGATTCGTCGTATTGCCTGTCGGCCGGCATGACCTTCGCCACTTCCACGGCCGTGACCTTGTATTCCGGGCAATTCGTGGCCCAGTCGGACAGGTCGCTCGTCACGGCGTTGGCCTTGGATTCGGCATGGTGGAACGTCGTGTAGATGACGCCGGGATTCACGCGTTCGGACTCGACGACCTTGAGATGCGTAGAGCCGAAGCGGCTCGTGACCCTGACACGATCGCCGTCGGAAAGCCCCCGCACCTGCATGTCGCCGCGCGACATCTCGAGCACATCCTCCGGATGCCACATGGAGTTTGCCGTGCGCCGTGTCTGCGTGCCGACGTTGTACTGACTGAGGATACGGCCCGTGGTGAGGAGCAGCGGATACTGCTCGCTGACCCGCTCGGAAGTCGGCACGAAGCCCGTGAGCATGAACGTACCGCGACCGTTCGCGCGCGGGAATTGCTGCATGTGCAACACTTCCGTGCCCTCCGGAGCGGCCTCGTCGACCGGCCATTGCGCCGAGCCGACGCGGTCGAGCAGCTCGAAGCTCGCGCCGCTGTATGCGGGCGAGAGGCGCGCGAGCTCGTCGAGCACCTCGCCGGCATGGGCGTAACTGACGTCGTAGCCCATGGCGTTCATGAGCTCTACCGTCACCTCCCAGTCCTGATAGCCCGCGAGCGGCTCGACAACCTTGCGCACGCGGCTGATTCGACGTTCGGCGTTGGTGAAGGTGCCGTCCTTCTCCAGCGACGAGCTGCCCGGCAGGAAGACGTGTGCGTACTTCGCAGTCTCGTTGAGGAACAAGTCGTGCATGATCACGCACTCCATGTTGCGAAGCGCGGCGATGATGTGGTTCTGGTTGGGGTCTGACTGCACGGGGTCTTCGCCCATGATGTACATACCCTTGAAGTGCCCCGTCAACGCCGCATCGAACATGTTCGGGAGCCTCAGTCCTGGCTCGCTGTCGAGCCCGATGCCCCACTCGGCCTCGAAGCTCGCGCGGGTCGCATCGTCGGTGACGAAGCGGTAGCCGCTGAAGACGTGCGGCCAGCTACCGAGGCAACTGCCGCCCTGCACGTTGCCCTGGCCGCGCAGCGGATTCACGCCGACGCCTTCACGGCCGTACATGCCGCAGGAGAGCGCCAGGTTGCCGAGGCACATCACGCCCGTCGAGCCCTGCGAGTGCTCGGTGACGCCGAGGCCGTAGTAGATCGTGCTCCTGGGACCTGACGAGTAGATTCGCGCAGCGCTGCGGATGTCCTCGGGATCGACGCCGGCGATCGGACCGATGGTATCGGGGGAGTACTCGTCGCTGCCGACGAGCTCTGCCCAGAGCTCGAACTCCCGCCACTCGCAGCGCGACTTGATGAAATCCGGATCGTGCCGGTTTTCGCGCACGATGACGTGGGCGATGCTGTTTAGAATCGCGACATTTGTTCCAGGGCGGAGCGCGAGGTGGACATCGGCGCGGCAGTGCGGGCTGTCTACCGTCTCGGTGCGGCGCGGATCGACCACGATGAGCTTCGCGCCCTGGCGAATGCGGCGTTTCATCATCGAGCCGAACACGGGATGGCCTTCGGTGGGATTCGCGCCGACAACCATGATGACGTCGGACTGCAGAACCGAGTCGAAGTGCTGGCTCGCAGCGCCCGCCCCTACCGTGGCTGAAAGCCCGAACTGGGTTGGCGAGTGGCAGATACGCGCGCAGTTGTCGATGTTGTTGTTGCCGAGCGCGGCGCGCACGAATTTCTGTGTCAGGAAGATTTCCTCGTTCGTGCAACGCGAGCTCGAAACGCCGCCCACGGAGCTTCGGCCGTAAGTGGCCTGTAGGCGCTTGAGTTCGCTTGCGGCATGCGCGAAAGCCTCGTCCCAGCCGACCTCCTGCCAGGGGTCGTCGATACTCGTACGGATCATCGGCGTCTTGACGCGGTCCGGATGCCGCCAGTAGTCGTAGGCGAAGCGACCCTTGACGCAGCTATGGCCGTGGTTGGCCTTGCCTTCCTTCCACGGCGTCATTCGCACGATCTCGTCGCCGATGGTTTCCGCCTTGAAACCGCAGCCTACGCCGCAGTAGGCGCAGATCGTGATCGTTTCTCTCTCTGGCTTGCGTGGGTTAGGCACGTTCGTATCCTCCTGGAAACAGGCTCTTTTCGACGAGCGCGTGACTGGGACAGGCCTGGACGCAGGCTCCGCAACTGACGCACTCCGACTCCATGAAGGTCTCGTCCTGGCTCGCCGCAACCTTCGACTCGAAGCCGCGCGCCTGGATCGTGAGGGCGAAGGTGCCCTGAATCTCCTCGCAGGCCCTGACACAGCGGCTGCAGACGATGCACTTTGCCGGATCGAACAGGAAGTAGGGATTGGAATCGTCGACGCGCAAGTCGAAGTGGTTCTCGCCGTCGCCGTAGCGGTGGCCCGTCAGGCCGATCGCTTCCAATGTCTCGTGAAATTCGCTCCAGCCGTCCGGAATCTCCGACTCGGGAAAATCGGACAAGTAAAGCTCCATGACGCACTTGCGCAGCTTCGTCAGCTTTTCCGACTGCGTTTTGACGACCATGTCCGCCGCGACCAGGGTTGTGCAGCTTGCCGGATAGCCGCGCTGCCCCTCGATCTCGACCAGACAAACGCGGCAACTGCCGAAGGCTTCGAGCGAGTCGGTTGCGCAGAGTTTCGGTATCGGGCGCCCGGCCTCGGCTGCGGCGAGCATGACGGAGCTGCCTTCCGGGACGGTGACACTGACGCCGTCGACACTGAGCGACACGTCTTCGCCGTCGCGCGGCGGTGTGCCGTAATCGATGTCGTCGCGCAGTCCCCGAATCTCAGTCCACATGCGATTCTTCCCGGTCCTCATGCCGAAATGCGCTGCCGAGGGTTGAAATGCCGACCGCGACAGCCGCGCAATCCTACCACTGCCGAACAGCGTAACAGACGGACAAGCCAGCCCGCCTGCCCGGTATTCTAGAATGCCTTCAAATCGCTAGCGAATCCTGAAGGTGACGCATGCCCAATTCAAGCAGAGACGAACTCAGCCGCAGAACCTTCCTGAAGCGCACGGGAATGACGGCGGCGCTGGGTGCGCTCGGGGCCACGCCGAATCCAGCCGGCGCCCAGGAACTGCCGGCCGCCAATCCCCGGCAAACCTTCGATTTCGACGAGATCTACGACCGCCGGGGCAGCGACAGCATCAAGTGGGACCGACCCATCGAAGGAGTCGACGGGGAAATCGAGGTCGGGATGGGAATCGCCGACATGGACTTCCGTGCCGCGCCTTGCATCACCGACGCACTGGCCAGGCGTTGCGAGCACGAGAACTGGGGCTATCTGGAACGGCCGGATTCGTACACGCAGGCGATCGTGGACTGGAACCAGCGCCGTTACGGCCTCGAGATCGACCCGGTATCCATCGAGTTGACCTCGGGCGTGCACGCCGGGCTGATCGCCGCACTACGGGCCTTTTCGCCTCCCGGGTCAAGCGTGCTCATGAACACGCCCACGTACGAAGGCTTCTACAATCTGGATCTCCGCCTCACGCGCACCGTGGCCGCAAACAGCCGGATGCAGCTCGTCGATGGCCGCTACCGGATCGACTGGGACGACTTCGAACGGCGCGCCACCCGAGCCAACACCTTCCTCCTCTGCAACCCGCAGAATCCGACGGGCAATTGCTGGTCGGAAGAGGAGCTGCTGCGCATGGGCGAGATCTGCCTGCGCCATCGCGTGATCGTGCTCGCCGACGAGATCCACTGCGATTTCGTGACCGCGGGCAACAGCTATACGCCCTTCGCCAGCCTTCCCGACAGGGAAATCGTCGACAACAGCCTGACCTTCAAGGCTGCGAGCAAGTCCTTCAGCCTTTCCGGGATGAAGGCCGCCTGGTACTTCTCGACCAACCCCGATCTGCTCGAGCGCGTGCGCGCCAACACGCGGGCCGATCTGAGCATTCTGGGCATGGAGGCAAACCGGGCCGCGCTCATCGAAGGCGACGAGTGGCTGGATCAACTGCTCCCCTACATCGACGCGAACCACGACTTCGTGGACGCCTACCTGCGCGAGAACGTCCCGTCGGTCAGGTACACCAAGCCCGAGGGAACCTACCTGGCGTGGCTGGACGTGAGCGAACTCGCCGAGCGGATCGGCGCCCGCGAGATGGCGGAGGAAGAGAACAGGACATCGGCGTCCGTCATCGCCCCCGAGCAGGTCATGCAGCGCTGGTTCGGCAACAACGCGAGGATCTTCCTGAACCCGGGCAGCGCCTATGGCCCGGGCGGCGCAGGCCACATGCGCATGAATCTCGCGACTTCGCGCGTTTTGATCCGGCAGGCGCTCGACAACGTTGCGGCGGCGGTGGCGGTGGCGTAGACCGAGCGGGACCGCGCTAATTCTTGTCGGTCATTGGGCGGAGTGTTGTCCCGTCCATTTGAATGCCGTCCAGACAACGTAAATCGTCAGCACCACCTCCAACAGGCCGAAGTACTTGTAGTAGAGCGGCGATTCCATCACCAGTGTCGCGACGATGACTAGCGTGAGAAGCACGCCAGCGACTACGTTCGTCCAGCGCGATACTGATTTCGGGGCCACGATGCTTACGAAGATCATCAGTGACGGAACCGACATCAGAACGGCGATTCCAAGGCGCAGCCCCGGAGTGATCGGACCGAACACGGGCATGTTGCCTTCAAGTATCGATTCGATCAGCCGCCGATCGTAGAACCCGAGCAGATCAGCGTAGGCATACATGAACATCACTGATGTCCATGCTGCCGCGAATTTGACTCGCGTTAGCAACTCGTCGGAACCGCTCACTAATGAATCGGCCATGTTTGGTCTTCTTCGAGTCGATAGTTTCCGGTCACGCAGTATAGACGACGAGCCCTTGCCGGACGTTCCGCTCGAAACCTGATCGTCGTCTGGTGGTGGAGTGCCCCCGGTCCGGTAGACACTACCGGGCGATGTTGCGTGCATCCAAATCGCTTCCTGTGGGCATCCATTTCACAAGTGCGGCATTTCGCTGCATCGCTACACGGGAGAGGAAGGATGTACCGAAGAATCCATGAAGGCCTGGTCCAACTTGTGCTGGTTGCGCTGATCGGCCTCGCCTATGCTCAGTGCCTGTATCAGTCGTTCGCGATCGTGACCGTCTGAGCGGAGCGGTCGAGCCACCAATAACGCCGAACTCGCAAGTCGCGGCGCTCGCCTCGGGGAGAAAACAATGGAAGTAGTCGTTGAATCATTCATTCCTATCGTCATGTTCATCGCCATCGCGGTCATATTGTGCGTGTACTTCTACATGCGCCATCGCACCGGCGAGGCGGTCCAGAAAACCGTGCAAACGGCGATCGAACAGGGTCAGCAACTCACCCCCGAGATACTCGAACGGCTCGGGCAGACGCCTCACCGCAGGAAATCGGACAACGCGGATTCGGATCTCCGCCGGGGCGTGATCCTGATCGGCGCAGGACTCGGCATTGCGGCCGTCGGGGCGCTGCTCGGTGAGGAAGAAGCCGTTCGCCCGCTGCTCGCCATCGGTTCGCTTCCTTTCCTGGTCGGCGTCGCCTACCTGGGGCTGTGGAGATTCGGCAAGGCGGACAAGTCCGACTAGAACGCCCAGGGGTCGCGCGACCGTGGAGAACCGCGACGAGGAACTCGTTGCTCGTGCCATCGCCACCGGTAATCCCGCGGACTACGACGAATTGATCCGCCGGTATCAGTCCGATGTGCGCAACTGGCTCCGCCATCTCACCGGCGACCCATCACGGGCGGACGAGCTGGCGCAGGAGACCTTTATTCGCGCATGGGAACGGCTGCATACGATCAGCGACGGCAAGAAGTTCAAGGCCTGGATAATGAAGATCGCCTACAACATGTTTCTCCAGTCAAGCCGTCGGCAGGGTAGAGAGTCACGGCTGGCGGATGCCCTGGGCCAGGAACAACTGGCTACCGACAGCCATGTCACCCCGAGCCGCGATGCCGAAGTGGCCGACCTGCCCAGGATGCTGGCGGTGTTGAGTGAGGACGAACGCGTGACCATGGTCCTTTGCTACGCTTACGGCATGAGTCACCGGGAGATCACGGAACTCACCGACATGCCGCTGGGTACGGTGAAATCCCACATTCGCAGGGGAGCGGCGCGGATTCGAGAACGATTTGATCTGGGGAGCGGTGCTCGTGGATAGACTCGACAAACCCCTAACCCGTGACGAAGAAAGCCGGCTCTTGGAACACTTCGAGGCGCTCACGCCGCCATTGGAGGACAAGGGTTTCAGCACGCTCGTAGCGCGGCGCATCAGGCGACGCCGGTGGGTACGGCGTGCAGTACTCGGCGCGGCCGTGGTCGTCGGAGGCGCGCTGGCGCTCGGCCCGCTTTCGGAGCTGGCAGTCCTGATATCCGGACTGCCCATCCTGCTTTCCGAGGGCCTGGTTGCGGTGGCCACGAGCTGGAACGACCCGGCCTGGCTGGCTCAGAATCGGGAAATCCTGATCCTGGGGCTGCTGGCGGTTGCCGCGCCGGGGGCGATACGGATGCTGGAACGCTAGCGGTCTGCGGCAAGATTCGCGGTGCTATCTGCTCCGCCGAGTATCTGTTACGCTTTAGCCGATCAGCCGTGGACCGGTCACGAGTGCCGGCAATGCCTGTTCGTTTTCCTGGTCGATCAAAGTTGCGACGATGTCGAGATCGTTGGTCGTCCTTGGAACATGTTCCGAAGCCGATACCAGCTTTCCCGTGGGTCCCTGCCCTGCTCCGCCGCGATCTCGAGGGCCGTCAGCACCGACTCGATACCCTCGGCGAACTGTTCGAGCTCAGAGTGAATCTGCGCCTTGAGAATGTAGGGATCAGATGACGGGGCATCCGACATGGCAAACCAGCGTTCGAGCATGTCGAGACCTTCCTGGTACCGCTCCTGCTGGACGTAGAGCATCACCAGCGAGTACATCGTCGTTGTCTCGAAGCCGATCGGGATCTCCGCCTGCTGCAGGATATTCTCGTACGCCCGGGTCGCTTCCCCGAAGTTGTCCTGGGTGAAGTAGATGAACGCGTAGAAGTTCCACATCTGGCCGAGTTCATAGCTGTTGAGATCGTCCATCTCGCGGACCTGATCGAGCAAGTCGATCGAGCATTCCATGTCCTCGGCCTCGAAACATTCCTGGGCTTCGACCAGACGCCGGTAAACGCGCTCGCGCATGGCCGGAATCCTGCGCGCAGGCTGATTCGCCTGACTTTCCTGATTCTGCTGTCCTGTCCGTTGCGCGTACGCCTCGGGGGCCAGGACCGTGATCGTTACCGTTGCCGCGACGGCGAGCAACGCAAGAAAGTGCTTGGCGCCCACGCGACGCTCCTCGTGTTCAGTCGACTTGATCCTGAGTCCTGATCCCTTGTATACCCCTATGTTCAAGGTATGTCAACTTGTAAGCGCTCGTCTTCCATCTTTAGCTCTCTCCGATGTTCTGTTGTGACGTTCGGGGCTTGATCGCAACAAACCGGAGACGGACGTAATCGAGCACCCAGGTACCGTCAGGTTGTCGAAGTATTTGCTCCCCGGCGGCTTCTGCTTCCTGCTCTAGTTCTGATCGCGCGGAGGCATCGAGTCCCGCAAGCAACACGTTGGCGAACGTGTCAATCCAGTCGCCAAAGGAGGTGGGAAGGGGAGTCGGTCGCTCGAACAGTTCGACGGCTTCAATCTCAAACCCGGTCGCCTCGAGTTCGGCCTTCCACGACTCCGCGCTCGGAAAGTTCCAGGGATTGCGTGCCGCAAATTCGATGCCCCTGGCCGCCAGGAGCGGTACGAGAATCCGTATGACAGAGGCGATATTGCCCTCGCCGCCCAGTTCACCGACAAACCGACCGCCCGGACGCAGTGCCCGGAAGACGGCCGCCAGAGCCGGCCGCGGAGCAGGAATCCAGTGGAAAACTGCGTTGCTGACCGCCTTGTCGAAGACATTCTGCTGCGTGAAATCCTGCGCTGCGCACACGTGGGCTTCGATTCCCCGCAGTCTGGCGCTACGAACCAGATCTGGTGCCGGGTCTATGCCGACGACCTCGGCGCCTCGGGCGCGAATGCGGTTGCTGAACGCTCCGTCGCCGCAGCCAACGTCCAGCACCTTCTGCCCAGGTTGCGGGTCCAACAGATCGATCAGGTCCGTAGCCAGATCGGCGACAACGCCTGTGTAGCGCGCATATTGCGCTGATCGCCAGCGTTGCTGCGCCTCTCCTTTCTCGTGGTTCATCGTGTCTCGTGGGAGGTTGGTTTGTCGTCCGTGTTCGTTCACGGGTTGTTACGCTGCACCATTGTCTCGCCGATCATCGACGCAAGACATACATACGGGTTGTCAGTGGCAGTTTCACGGGCTTGCGATCGAGTGCCGACCCTCAAGCGGTCGCGCAATCGCCGCCGTTTCGAGGTCGCCGAAATCTGTCCCCAGGACTCGATCCGCAATCCGGAACGCGCGAACCACCTCAGGAGCGGCAGACGGTCCCGGCTCCACTCTCTCCTTCTGCAAGCTGAACCGTACGAATCCACCCGCCGGCGTCGGGCCGAACCGAAATGCGCCATGGGGCTCTTCACCGGCTCGGGCTTCGCGGTAGTTGTCGCCGTCCCTGACCACATTGAAGCTGCCGTCGTCGACAATCCTGGTGCGCGTGACGGACCACCCGGCGCAGGTGCGATGCTTGTCCGCGGACTCGACGATGGCCCGTTCCAGGAGGTCGGGCCGGTAGTCGAGTCGCTCGCCCTCGGCGATCGCAAGGCAAAGCGGTTCGAGCGGCAATTCGGGTGAGCCGTTTGCCAACGGTCCGAGCAAGGCACCGGCCCGTGTGTTCATCTCCGTGGGCAGGAAACCGTCCTTGGCGAGAACCCCGTCGATTCCGAACGGTCCGCGGTAGCCCACGGTTTCGCGGAGTGCCGAACCGACCCGGTAGGCCAGTCGCCGCATCGCTTCGCGGTCGTCCGGATGCGGATCGAATGCCGTTGCGAAACCGGCGTAGAACAGGCGGTCGCCGGTGGAGGGCCGCAACACGATCATCTCGACGGGACGGAACACAGCCACGGTCTGCGGAAACACGATGCCGTGGATGCTCACGGGTATGCCTTCAATGAACGGCATTACACGCACGCGGTTCGCGATGCCCGACAGGAAGGCGAAAGAGTCCCGGCCATCGTCGCCCGGGCGCACCCAACGCAGGCCGAGTCCGCCACCGTTCAGGCCTTCCCGAGCGTCGGCGGCCCACACGGTGCCGTTACTCGAACTCAATGCGTCGGCTGCGGCCCTGACGACCCCGTAATCGGCTGCGACGATGCGCGATGGCGCGCGACGCACTCCCACCGCATCCCAAAAAGTGTCGATCCGAACCTTGTCTTCGAGCTCCGCCCAGGCGGCCGGCCGCGCACCGTAGGATTGCCGATCTGCCACGGGACGAGATACCGCGAGGGCACTGGTATGGATACATCTCGCCGTACCGTCGGGGTCCCAGGAGTCTATGTCACGTTTCAGCTCCGGTGAGAGCTTGTCGAGCGTACGCTGGTAGTCGCGCTCTTCCGCAAGGATATCCGTGCCTTCGACGCCGAGCAGCCGCAGTTCGCCGTCTTCGGGCCCTGGGATCGAACCGGTGCCTTCGTAGCCAGCGAGGAGGAACGGGCGGTCGGCGCCGAGACCTGTAAGCATTCTGCTCAGATTTCCCAATAGTACGGCGATGCGTCCTGTGAGCAGGAACTTCCGGCCGGCGAATACCGGCCGCAACAAACGCGTGTAGTAGTCGGTTGCCTCGTGGGCGAAGGGCGACGCGCTGACGTTCACAATGGATTCCTCGTGCGGACTTTCCGCTTCCGAGGCCCATACATGAACGGTTCCCCGGAGAGCGGGGAGGTCCGTCAGTCTGTTGGGTGGACTAGATTGCCGGGCGGCAACCGATGGGACGAACCTCGCCACACACGCCATGCCGGAGCATGACGAAAAACATAATGTGCTGATTGGCGTGGGCTTGGTTCATGGGAGGCGCATCCTATGCGCGAGTACGACCGACGTCAAGCACGACTGTCAGACACGGATCGGCCAACTAATGCGCGTCGGCGCCGTCCCGATCCGCACCGAGCCACTCGAGAAGTTCCCCATACCGTCTGACCCGCTCGAAACCCAAAGGAGCGATCTTTTCGCTGGTTCGCTATAGGCGGCAGATCGAGGGCGAATGAAGACGTAGAATGGCGTGAAACGTAGTTCGTCAAGACAGATGGCCCCGTTGAGAATCCTGATCGCTGGCGCTTTCCTGGTCGCCTTTCACGCCAACGCACAAGTGACGCCACGGCCTTCGGAAGCCTTGCGTCCGCTTGACCATCTCCCGGCGCTCAGCGGCGACTATTTCCAGTTCGAGTCTCGCAGCGTTGGGCGACCGTTCCACATCTACGTTCGCTTGCCTGAAGGTTACGATGAGGGTTCCAGCGAACGGTATCCAATCGTGTACCTGCTCGATGGAGATTCGCTGTTCCCGATACTGGCCGCCAACCACTTGTTCCTCACGTACGACGACGGCCTGCCCGAAACCATTGTTGTGGGTATCGCCTACGGTTCGTTCGATCCTGAAACGAACATGCGTGGTTTCGATTTCTCGGCGCCCGCGCCCGACGCCGGTCCTGGCCAGGGCGGCGCGCCGGCGTTCCACGAATTCCTGAAGTCGGAGCTTCTTCCCGAGGTCGAATCGCGGTACCGCGCCGATTCGTCCCGTCGAGTTCTGTTCGGCCAAAGCAGGGGTGGATACATGGTGCTCTACTCCGCCTTCACCGACCCGGATCTGATTTGGGGCCGTATCGCGAGCAATCCAGCCTTTGAGCCTGGGCGGGATCGATTCTTCGCACCGCCCGCATCCGCCACTCGGGACGACCTGGGCCTGGTGGTAACGAGCGGTTCACGAGACTTGCCCGAACTTCGCGAGGCAGCGCTTGCGTGGTTTCAGGAATGGCAAGGACGCGATGACGCTCCCTGGGCACTGAATGCTGTGACAATCGAAGGCGGTACCCACTCCGCCGACAGCCCAAACAGCTATCGGCTTGCGATGTTGTGGCTGTTTGATGGAAGCCGACAGTGAGGAGACGTTCTACTCGTGCCTTAGAACTCGCGCGGGCTGGGTTTTCGCCGCAGTGATTACCTGACTGGCCACCGCAAGCAACGCAACGAGAATTGTCAGCCCGAGGCTCGCCAGGAACGGTTCAGGCCCAAGCTCGGCACGTTGTACGAATGTACTGAGGTAGGCCGTCGCCGCCATGAAGCCCAAGGGCCAGGCAAGGATGGTCGCGACGATCACCGGTTTGGAGAAGTCGCGGAGCAACTCGACGGCTATTCGAGTCGCAGAAGCACCCATCGTCTTTCGGATTCCGATTTCCGACCGCCGACGCCCGGTAACGAAGGCCGCGATTCCGAACAACCCCATCGCCGCAACACCGAGCCCCAGCCCCGCCACGGCAACAAGACCGCGATTGATGGTTTCGAAAAACCCGTACACCGACTGGAATCTCACATCGACAAATTCGCGCCGGATCGGTGAGTGCGGCACGAGTTGTTGCCACACGCTATCGATATGCGACAACGCAGGTCCGACAGCGTTCGAGGCGATCCGGATAATCGGGTAGGCTCCGTTGCTTGGCACCATTTCGTACGCGAACGCCTCGAAGCCCCATCCCAGGAATTCGAATGGCGGGCGTCCGACCACGCCGATGACGTCCACCGGCACGCGGGATTCGGCAGCCAAGCCTGCGGGTGAGTAGATCACCTGCCCCACTGCATCGGACGGGTCGGACCAACCAAACTGCTCCACTGCTGCCGGATCAAGTACAACCTGTCGTCGGCCCTCAAAGGAATCAGGGTCGTCATCCAGCAGGGCTTGCCGTTGTACCGTAAACGGCATGCCCGCCAGGAGGCGCAGACCAAGCACGTCGAAATAGTCGAAGGTGACACGACGTTGTTGGCTGAAGACAGCTTCGACGGCAGTATCCGGAGATCGGCTGTAGGACGTGCCGCCTACCATCGCTTCCCATGGCAACGAATCTGCGCCGGTGACGTCCAGTATCGCGGGAGATTGGAGGAGCGCCGAGCGCAGAGTCTCCGCGTCCACGCCTACGTCGTCCGGCGTATCCTCGAGTACAACGAACGGGTCGTCGACAAAGTGCAATCCCGCTTCGCGAAGCTCGGCGTTCTGCTGCTGGACGACGAGCATGAAGATCACCAGGAAACTGGCCGCAGTAAATTGTGCCGTAATCAAGAGAGATCTGAATATGTGCGAGCCCGACCCACCCCCAGACGCTCTCAGCGCCTGAGTAGGACGCATTCGACCGAGCAGCAGAGCCGGATATATTCCGACCAACAGACCGCAGGCAACAACGAAACCGATCAACAACCACGCGAATTCGATGGACCACGGTATCGAGAGTTCACTCTGTGTTGCTGAATTGATTGCCGGAAGCGCCAAGCACAAGGCAACGAGTGCCAGGCACAACGCGAACGCGGCGGTCAGGGCAGCTTCAACGAGATATTGCAGGACGACCTGCATTCTCGACGCGCCAACGATCTTCCGAACAGCTACCTCGCGCGTTCTCTGTGTCACGGCGGCGGTCGCAAGATTGACGAAGTTGACGCTCGCGATCGCGAGCACTGTGGCACCCAACAGCAGGATCAGCCCGGTGACTGAAATCGGATAGTCGTTCCAAAACAGTTCGTCGACATCTTCCGCGACAACGCGCGATACCGGGCGCGCGTCCAACTCAATGCGTCCGGCTGCCGGGTCAACCTGTCGGCTACCCAGCTCCGCCAGATATTGGTTGAATCCTTCGATGCTCAATCGTCGATCTGCAGGCAGCATGACGTAGGTACTTACGCTGGGAAACAACCATTCCCACTGCTCACCGAAGGATGTCTCCGCTGAACTGATCATGTCCTCCGGGACCGCCGACGTCACCAACACCTCGAATCCCGAGGAAAATATGGATTCACCCAGGTGCGACGGTGTCGGAATGGCCGATATGACTCCGGAAATCTCTATCGACTCACCGTCCGATAGTTCGATCGATTCCCCGACCACATCCGGTCTCTCAAACATCGCCAGGGCGGCCTGTTGAGTCAGAATCGCGCTTCGGACGTGTTCGGCAGCAGACTCGTTGGAACCGTAGAGAAAATCGAAACCGAAGATCTCAAGGAATGACGGTTCCGCGTACTGGACCCTTCGGAACGATCTGTTGTCGCCGTTCGATACCACCAATTCGCGCGTCGTGGTCGCTCGCGCGACGGCTTCGAGTTCCGGTAGATCGATCCGAAGTTGTTCCGCCAGACGCGATGAGCTTCTGCCGGCCACTTGAACGTCGTCCAGCGCGAGGGCCTCGACACTGCTCCTCTGAAATACGACATGTATGCGATCCGCATTCGAGAAGTGTTGATCGGCGTTACGCACGTAGTGCACGAAGACGTAGGCGCCCATGAAGCAGGTAAACCCCAGGGCGAGACCCAACACGTTGACGATCGTATGTAGCTTCCGGGCGAGGAACGAGCGCCCGGCAACTGTCAGGAAATGAACGAGCATTGGCATGGAGGCCGATCTCCACTCCCCGTCAGGCGTTCAAGAAGTCATCACTGTAGTCAGCGAGACGCGTCCATCGAAAATGTTCGGGAACGCCGTTTCGCACCCATTGCAGATCGCATGAACCGTTGAGCGAGGTGGTGAAGTCGGCTCTACACAAGACGTGGCAAGCGAACCTGTCGCCACCGACTGCCGACCGTCGGTGTTCTATTCATATCTCAGAACTCGTGCGGGCTGGGTTCTTGCCGCCTTGACCACCTGGCTCGCCACCGCTACCAATGCAACAAGAACGGTCAACCCGAGGCTCGCCAGAAATGGCTCCGGCCCGAGTTCCGCACGTTGCGAAAACGAATCGAGGTACCTAGTCGCCGCCATGAATCCCAAGGGCCAAGCAAGCAGGTTGGCGACGATCACCGGCTTGCAGAAATCACGGACAAGAGATAGCGCAATCTGAGACTTGGTGGCACCCATTGTCTTTCGGACCCCAACCTCCTGCCGTCGACGCGCGGCCACAAAGGCCGCGATACCAAACAACCCCATGGCCGCGACACCGAGTCCAACCCCGGCCAGACCTACAAGCACACGATTGGTCATTTCGTACGAACTGTACAGTTGACGGAATCTGGCCTCGAGAAACTGGCGACGGATCGGTGACTGCGGCACGAGGTCGCTCCAAACCGCGTCGATATGCGCCAACGCCGGACCGACACCATCCCTGTCAATACGGATTATGGGATGTGCAGCGTTACGGGCACTCAGTCCATAGACGCTTCCAGCAGTCACCTCGCGAAACTCGAACGGTGGGCGCCTGACCACACCGATGATTTCCAATGTCGACCGCGGAACTGGACCGCCGATGAATGGAGCGTAGAGTGACTGCCCAACGGCGTCTGCAGCGTTGGGCCACCCAAATCGCTGCGCAGCAATCTGGTCCAGCACAACCGGTCCTGGACCGTCGGAAAAACTTCGGTCGCGATCCCGCCCTGTTTGCTGTTGCGCCGCGAACTGTGTGCCGGCCAGTAGTTCCAAACCAAGCACACGGAAATAGTCGAAGGTGACTGCGCGAAACTGGGTGGCGACGGTCTCGACGGCAGGATCGGGGGATCGGCTATAGCGTGAGACAGTATCTCGTGTTTCCCACGGTAGCGGGCGCGCACCGGTCACCTCGAGTATGTTGGGTGATCGGAGAAGTTCCGAGCGAAAGACTTCCGCATCCAATCCAACTTCATCCGGTGTGTCCTCCAGTACAACGTAAGGATCCTCATCGAAACGCAGGCCTGCCTCCTGCAGCACCGCGTTCTGTTTCTGGACGACGAGCATCATGATCGCCAGTAAGCTGGCCGCGGCGAACTGTGCCGAAATCAGAAGCGTTCGAAATACCCTCGAGCCAGTTCCCGGGGCGAACATGCGCAGCGCTTGGGAGGGGCGGATGCGGCTGAGCAACATGGCCGGATAGATCCCGACGACGAGACCGGAAACGACCACAGCACCGGCCACGAGCCAACCGAACTCGCTCGACCACGGTATCGAAAAGTCTCTTTGCGCAACCGTACTTGCCGCAGGTAATGCCAACTCCACGACGACGAGTCCCAAGAACACAGCGACGGCAGCAGTCAGCATCGCTTCAAACACGTGTTGCGTGCCGACTTGCATCCTCGATGCGCCAACGACTTTTCGAACCGCGACCTCGCGTGTACGCGCTGCCGTGTTTACAGTTGCCAGATTGACGAAGTTGGCGCCTGCAATGGCGAGTATCGTCAAGCCCAGCAGCAAAATTAGTTCGGGAGACGAGATTGGGGCGACAATGCTCGGGAAAGGAAAGCCGTAACTTGAGGCAATGCGAGAAACCGGGCGCGCATCGTATTCGACGCGCGTGTCTGACCCATCGGTAACACGCGGCCCCAGTTCCGCAAGATAGTCGTTAAGGGTCTCAAGCGTAATTCGCCCGTCCTGGGGCAGCAGCACATACGTGTACGTACTAGGTATGGCCCAAGGCGCCGCTTCTCCGAGAATGCCCAAGCGCGGGCCATCAGTGTCTTCGGGTAGATCCGATACAACCAGCACCTCGAATCCCTGTGTGGTAAAGGAAACACCTAAATGTGAGGGTTCGGGTATGGCCGATATGATGCCGACAATCTCGATCGGCTGCCCATCCGGCAATTCGATGGTTTCACCTATCGCATTCGCTGTCCCGAACATCTCCAATGCAGCTTGCTCGGTGAGTATCGCGCTTCGAACGTGGTCGGTTACGGTTTCCGCTGAACCGTATAGAAAACTCAACCGGAAGATATCCAGAAAGAATGGTTGGGTATGCTGGACACGTCGAAATGATCGGCCTCCTCGAGCGGCTACCACCATTTCACCACTTTCCCTCAGCCGCGCAACCGCTTCGAGTTCGGGCAGTTCAATACGCAACCGTTCTGCCAACAGGGATGAACTGTGCGCAGTCGCCAAGTTCGGCAAGGAAAGGTTTTCGACTTGCCCTCGCTGGAATACCACATGGATCCGATCTGCGTTCGGGAAGTGTTGATCGGCGTTTTCCACGTAGTGGACCAACACGTAGGCACCCAGGAAGCACGAAAAGCCCAAGGCAAGGCCGAGCACATTAACGACCGTATGAAGCTTCCGCGCAAGGAACGCCCGTACTGCAGTCTTCAGATGGTGAAACAGCATTGGAGCGTAGCCGATCAATCCGTCGCGTCAGCCATTCAGATGGCCAACTCGTTGGCCGGCACAATCCGCCCGTCGACCATGTTCACGATCCTGTCCGCCTGGGCGCTGTGACTCGGAGAGTGAGTCACCATGAGGATGGTCGCTCCGTGCTCATGGAGTGTCTTGAGCATCCGCATGACCTCCTCCCCGTTCTTCGAATCGAGGTTCCCCGTCGGTTCGTCGGCGAGGATCAGAGACGGATCGTTCACCACGGCACGGGCAACGGCCGCCCGTTGCTGCTGTCCACCGGAAAGCTGCTCGGGGCGGTGCCTGGCACGCGAACTCATATCGACCAGTTCCAAGGCTTCGCGTACGAGATTGCGGCGCTGTGCCTTCGGGAGGCCCTGGTAGAGGAGCGGAAGTTCGACGTTCTCGTAGACGTTGAGCTCGTCGATCAGATTGAAGCTCTGGAAGATGAACCCGATCTTGCCCTTGCGAAGCTGAGCCAGCCGGGTCTCCGAATAGCCGGAGATCTCCTCGTCACCAAAATAGTATTGGCCGCTCGAGGGCGAATCGATGAGACCGATGATGTTGAGCAGTGTGGATTTGCCGCAGCCTGAAGGTCCCATGACGGACAGGAATTCGCCCTGCTGAACGTTCAGGTCGACACCGGCCAGGGCTCGGGTTTCCATTTCCTCAGTCCTGTACAGCTTCGTGACATCCGATAGCCTGATCATCCTTTGGTCTCCGTACGGTTACCGATCACCGTTTTCAATAGAGGCTGCCTCGAAGCTGGAGTTCTTGAAAATCCATCAGGAACTCGTAGCTCGACGTGACGATTTCCTCTCCTGCACGTAGTCCGTCCAGAACTTCGATTCCCTCGGGATTGCGCCGCCCAAGCCTGACGCTGCGTCGCTGCGCGCGCATCGCGTCGCGATCCACGACGAAAACCCAAAGTCCGCCCGTGTCTTCGACATACGGGCCATTGGCCACGACGAGGTTTTCCGCAGGCGCGCCGATCTCAAGCCGCATTCGAACGGTTTGCCCACGGCGAATCCCCTCGGGCAAGCGGTCGAGAAAGACCAGATCCACCTCGAACTGTCGGTCGACTACACCCGGGTAAATCTTCCCGATTTCAAGCTGGTAGTCCTGCCCGGTAATTTCGACGCTTGCGCGTTGTCCGACAACCACACGGGACAAGTAAAACTCGTCGATAAACGCCGTGACCTTGAAGGCATCGACCTGGTCGATCCGCCCTACTCGCATCCCCGGCGCCGTCGACTGCCCCACTTCGGCTTCAAGCAACGTCAGTTGACCGGAAATCGGCGCCACAACCGTTAGATTGTTGAGGTTGCCGCGCGCGAAATCGAGGTTCGCGTTCATGGCATCGAGCGCCTCGCGCATACGGGCCATCTCGGTCGACTGAAACTCCGCATCGATCGCCTGTGCCTCCTGTACGGCTTCCTTCAGGTCGCGGTAGTAGTTTCGTTCGGATTCCAGATCGTCGATCTGCGCTTGCGTCACGCCGCCGGACGCAAGTAACGGCCGGCGTTGGCGCAGTTCGCGAGCGAGACGGTCAAGTCGGTGGTCGATATCCAGCAACTCGCGTTTTCGATGCAGGCGACTCTGTTCGAAAGTGAGCTCAGTGGCGGCGAGATAGTTCAACTGTTCCGTGAGTTGCGCCTCGCTTGCGATGACCTGAAGCTGCAGCGCACTGTTTTTCAGTCGAACCAGCCGTTGGCCGGCGTCGACGAAGGCGCCTTCCTCAACGTAGACGTCCGTTACCTGGCCACCCTCGATGGCGTCGAGATAGACGGTCGTCCGCGGGACGACGTGACCGGTAACCGGGATGTACTCGTGAAACGTCTTGTGGCGAACGGCAGATACCGTGAGATTCTGCGAATTGACCGTCAGAGTGCGGCCTGTACCGAACCTCGCGTAGCCGTACGCTGCGGCAGTCACAGCGATCATCAACGTAATCGCGGCTACGACGCGCTCGGCAGAGAGCCACGATCGCCGGACGCGGCGATCCATGGAAGACAGAACCAGTCCGTCGTCGACTCTGTTCATGACATTGAGCGTGTGGATTGAAGCTGACTTGTGTATTACTAGTACCATACAGCACATCAGTAACACAATAGCCCACGAACTGCTATACTGCGCCGGACGGTCGGGGACCAGAACCGTCAGATCCGGAAGCGGCATGGAAACGAAATGACACAGCGCGTGCAAACCTGGGACGAGGACCGCCCGATCTATCGTCAACTCACGGAGGAATTGATCGCCGGGATCATCGATCGCACCTATCCCGAGGGCGAACTGCTTCCGTCCGTGCGGCAACTGGCGCAGGAGTTTCTGGTCAATCCCCTGACGGTTGCCAGGGCTTACCGCGAACTGGGCGAACTCACCGAAACGCGCCGCGGTATCGGGCTAGCAGTGCGGGAAGGCGTTCGAGAAGCCGTTCTTCAACGGGAAAGGCAGCAGTTCCTGCAGGAGGAGTGGCCCGGTCTGCGCGACCGGATCAAGCGTCTCGAAATCGATCCGGCCGAGTTGTTTGACGACGGGACTCCACCATCACGTGCGTAGCCTTGGCTGATCCTGAATCTGGCGTCGACCGCTGCAAGCGTTAGCGGTCACTGTACGCGGCTGGAACGTCCGGGGTACTCCAGAGCGCACGGGAGCGGGATCGCCACCCTTACGCAAAGCCTTGCCGACCTTATTCCGCTTCCCAGTCCAGGGCTCGCTTCGCCAATAATGCCGCCGGACCGCGGACTCGCCGCTGGCGCCAAGAGCAGACCGAGATGACGACGCTATACGTTTCGACTTCGGGCCACTGGACTTGCACGGCAAGTTTCAGGCGTAGAACGGCTGCCGGCTTCGTCACACTGCCATAAACATGGCGACAGGCGCTTGATCAACCGGTTGCGGTCGATCCGGTGGTGTGATCTAGTCGTTGAATCTTCAACAGGGAGGTTAGCGGGATGCTGAAGAAAGTCGTCGGAATCTTTTTGATCGTCGTGGCCGTACTGGTGGGTGCACACACCGTCGTTGAGCCGCTTTATCATGTGTCCACTGAAGCGCGTCCATACAGCGCTGCCTGGGATATCCTCAACCCGGTCATGATTGTGGCGCTCGTTCTGGCGCTGATATTCAGCTACGCGCGCAAACGCAGCGTCGACGCCGACGAGAGTGCGCCCACGCGGGAGTTCATCTCCGCGAATACGCTCTTCTACGGGTTCCTGTTCGTGAGCATCCTGATGTTCCTGAACTGGTTCAACCTCCGGAGCCCGGAGTTTACGGCGATCGGCGACGAGACGACTTCCCTGGTGTGGATCATCATCGACGCCCTGCTGCCGTTGCTCGCCGGGGCCTTGGGAATTCACCTTGTGCGAGATCGGGGCGATTAGCCGCACCGTATGAATGATCGAATTCGTTTCCGTGTTGGCCTGGCGGCTCCCCTGCTGGCCATGACACTGATGCACACCGGCGACGCCGCCGAACCGAGCATCACCGAAGCGCACCTGGCGTACGGAGTCCTGGATATCCCCACGTTTGCCGGCGGCGGCGATGCCCGCTTCCTCACTTACACGCTCCAGCACGCGAGCGGCTGGAAATACGGGGACAACTTCTTCTTCATCGACGTTCTCGACTCGCAGGAACCGGGCTTCCAGGACTTCGACATCTACGCCGAGTGGTATGCCAACTTCAGTCTCGGAAAGATGACGCGAAGAACCGTCGGCGCCGGGATCATCTCGGATGTCGGCCTGATCTGGGGCTACAACTGGGCGTCGGATGCAGATGTCAAGAAATACCTGCCTGGCGTTCGTCTGGCGCTCGATCTGGGCGGTTTTGCATTCGCGAACCTGGACTTCACCGCCTACATTGACGACAGCGAAGGCGCAACATCCGGCGGCGCACCCAGGGAAAGCGACTCGTACATGATCGACTTCAACTTCGTGCGACCCTTTACGATCGGCGATTCGAACTTCAGCATCGAGGGTCACCTGGAGTATATCGGCGGGCGCGACAACGAATTCGGCGGCAAGGTCGAACACTGGATTCTCACGCAGACACAGTTCCGGTGGAGCCCGAACGAGCACCTGTCCCTGGGATTCGAATACCAGTACTGGCTCAACAAGCTCGGCGACGGCGCCACCGACGAGAATGCCGTGCAGGCGTTGCTGGTGTGGAAGTTCTGACCGACAGGCGGCCCCGGCTCCGCTCTCTCGTTCTGCAAGCCCATCAGCACAATCGTCACTCTTTCGCAAAGTCCTTGAAATTGCGAGTCTTGTGGAGCTTGTGCGCCGGTCAATGCGCGTCGGCGCCGTCGCTGTCCGCATCGAGCCACTCGAGCAGCTCCGCGCCCGTGCGGCAATCGATGATGCGCTCCCCGATCGCGGCGAGACGGTCCGGGTCGGAGATGTCGGCAAGATGGCGGGCCAGCGCGTCGCCGTCCGCGGCGCTGAACTTGCGGGCCACCAGTCGGCACAGCAGTTCGCGCTCCGTGGCGAGGCCCTGCGCTCGACCCTGCTCGAGCCCCTCCTCCAAACCTTGCCGATGCCACTCGGCTTCCCACTCCTGGACCCGTTTCGCCAACGCCATCATCGTTCTTTCCTCAGTCTCGATTGCCGGAAACTCCCGCTCCAGCGATTCGACCGCCCCCGCCGCGTCCGACTGCGGGAACATCCTCGGGGCCACCAACCGCAGCCAGTCGAACACCGCCCTCCGCGGCTCGCCGCGCAGCCTGTCGAGCAGCGACCGCACGCGGGCGCACATCTCGTCCAGGGTCTCCGCAGCGTTCAACTCGAACACTGCAG
>JAJDVG010000004.1 GCA_022826245.1 Gammaproteobacteria bacterium | reverse complement strand
ATGTGGATGCGCCGGGTCTCGTCCATGAAGTCGTTCATGAACCACGACTGGTACGGCAGGTTCACGAACTCCTTGATGTAGGGCTCCCACAGCCAGCGCGCCGCGCCCGCATGCTCGCAGCGCGTCAGGCGGTCGAAGCGCGGCTGTCCGTACACCTCCATCTCGGCGCGCAGCGCCCGGAAATGTTCCTCGTAGGGCGGGGTCAATACATCTTCCTTGACGGTCCCGCCGGGGCTCATCGTGATCGCGAGCGTGCCATCCTCGAGAAACAGGGCCGGCATCGTGTTGTTCCCGCTCGACCAGAGCCCGTCCCAGACAGGGATTGTTTCCATCGTGTGCTCGGTGCCGCCGTCGGCCTGTTCGTAGAGAAACTCGTAGTGCTCTTCGGCCGTGGCGAAATCGCGCGGCGGCGGCTCCACGGGCGGCAGCTCGCGCGGCGCCTGCGCATTGAGGCCCTGTGTAACGGCGACCGTCATGAATGTCGCACCAAGACACGCGATCCGCAACCACGCCCTGAACCATCCGCTACCCCTCATTTCGCCCTTCCTCTGCTGTCGTTGTTGCAAGGGAGGCATAGCTTACACAGTATTGCGCGGACGTGGTTTACACGCTCTGCGTTGGGGAGGCCCGAAGCCACGCCGCTCCTGCGTCGGCTGAATCGCTGCTCGGATGTCGACAACGCGGCGACGGCCGATTGTTTGGCCACGTCTCTCCACAACATTTCGTCGACGGCAAGTAACCGGGTATTTGTGGTGAAATCCAACAAACTCATATGCCGGAATTCGCAAATATGAACCGACAGATTACCAGGCCAGGGAGCAGTACATGAGCGAAACCGTGCCGTTTGACGCGGCGGACGAGGCTCAGTTGCTTGATGCCATCGACCGTTGGGTCGAAGCGGAGGTCAGTCCCGTCGTCAAGGAATACGATCACGCCGATCGCTGGCCTGCCGAACTCGTGGAACAAATGAAGCAACTCGGCCTGTTCGGGGCGACGATCAGTGCCGAGTATGGAGGCCTTGGACTGCCCGCGACGACGTACGCGAAGATCGTCATGCGCATCTCCTCGGTCTGGATGGCGCTCACGGGAATCTTCAACTCGCACCTCATGCTTGCGCTGTCGATCGAGAGGTTCGGTACGCCGGAGCAGAAGGCGGACTGGTTGCCGAAGCTTGCGTCAGGGGAAATTCGTGGCGGTGTTGCGCTCACGGAACCCAATGCCGGCACGGATTTGCAGGCAATCCGCACGACAGCACGCCGCGACGATGACCACTACGTCATCAACGGCACCAAGACCTGGATTTCCAACGGCATCGAGGGTTCATGCGTCGCGTTGCTCGTCAAGACCGACCCGGAAGCTCAGCCGCGCCACAGGGGCATGAGCCTGTTCATCGCGCCGAAGATGGATGGCTTCACGGCCGGCAACAAGTTCGAAAAGCTCGGCTACAAGTGCATCGATTCAGCCGAACTCGTATTCGACGACTATCGCGTTCCGGCTGAATGTCTCATCGGCGGTGTCGAGGGACAGGGCTTTTACCAGGTTGGCGGCGGTCTGGAGCTCGGCCGCATCAACGTCGCGGCGCGCGGCGTCGGTATGGCGGAAGGCGCACTGAAACTGGCGACCGATTATTCCCAGACGCGCCGGACTTTCGGCAAACCGATCTGCGAGCATCAGGCCATTCAGCTCAAACTCGCGGATATGGCCACAAGAGCGCACGCGGCCCGATTGCTGACGCTCGATGCAGCGGCCGCCTTCGACCGGGGCGAACGCTGCGATCTCGAAGCCGGCATGGCGAAGTACTTCGCTTCGGAGGCCGCGTTCGAAAACAGCAGCGAGTCACTGCGTATTCACGGCGCCTACGGCTATTCGAAGGAATACGATATCGAGCGGTTTTACCGGGACGCTCCGCTGACGATCATTGGCGAGGGCACCAACGAGATTCAGCGCATCATCATTGCCCGGCAGTGGATCAAGCGCAATTCCGTCACCTGAACCCGCTCGAAGGGCAGCGTGATATCCACCGGCTCGTTCGCACCGGAGCAAGTGTCAATCATGTGACCGGTTAACACCCGTCGAAGGTTGGCGCGCCCGGAGAGATTCGAACTCCCGACCACCTGGTTCGAAGCCAGGTACTCTATCCAGCTGAGCTACGGGCGCGTCGTGTCCGTCTCGCTCGGGACGCCAAGTATATGGGGCCGCGGTGCCGCTGAGTAGCAGGCGGCGTTCGGCCTCAGATGAGAAGCGCCTCCACGCTGCGCAGTTCGTCCGTGACGCCGAAGCGGCCGCGCTCGTCGCGCACGGGTGTTGCGAGCGCACAGTCGAGATCGTGCGTAAAGAACAGGCGGACGCCGCGCGCGGTCCTGTCCTCGAGAAACCGGCGTTTCTCGTCGATGAGCTGCTCGGGATACCGGTCGTAGCCCATGGTCACGGGCAGATGCACCCACGGACGGCCGGGGATCAGGTCGGAGCAGAAGACGACGCCGCCATCCCCGCCGATCTCGGCGAGCGCGAGCCCGGGAGTGTGGCCGTCCGTGTAGCTCAGGCGCACGGCGTCCCCGAGGCCCGGTACATGCTCGGCGTCGACGAGTTCGAGCCGTCCGCTCCCGGCGAGCAGGCGGTTGAGCTCGGGAATGAACGACGCGCGGTCGCGCGGATGCGGGTTGAGCGCGCGTTCCCAGGCGCGCCGGCTGACGACGTAGCGCGCGTTCGGAAACAGCAGCTCGGTGGGTCGACCCTCTTCGTATGCGCTCAGCAGACCGCCCGCATGATCGAAGTGCAGATGGCTCAGGACGACGACGTCGATGCGCTCGTGCGGCATCCCGCATGCCTCGAGCGAGTCGAGCAGCACGTGCCTCGACTCCATCACGCCGTAGCGTGTCTTGAGTTTCGGCTCGAAGAACGCGCCGATGCCTGCCTCGAACAACACGCGTTTGCCGGCAAGATCATCGACGAGCATTGCGCGGCAGGCGAGCTCGACGCGGTTGCGCTCGTCGGGCGCGATCCATTGCGCCCACATGGCCCGCGGCGCGTTGCCGAACATCGCGCCGCCGTCGAGCCGCTGCCGGTTACCCTCTATCGACCAGACGCGCATCGCGGCCATCTCCCGCAACTGTCTTGAGATCGCATCGACCGGCGCCGGAAACGCGGCCCGCCTGCCTTGCCGAGCCGCATCGCCGTTTCGAATCGGCTCCGCAAACGCCGCTCAGTGGGCAATGACGATCTTGCCCATGAAGCTGCCGTTGCCCATGAAGTCGTAGGCTTCCTGCGCTTCGTCGAAACCGAACACGCGGTCGATTACGGGACGTATCTCATGCTCTTCGATGAAGGCGTTCATCGCCTCGAAATCGGCTCGCGATCCCACGTAGATACCTGACGCCATTCCTCCCGTGCCCATGAGCGCTCCGACCGGGATGGGCGGAGCGGCGCCGGTGAGTCCACCGATAAGCGCGATATGGCCTTCGAAGGCCAACGCCTGAAGCGCCCGTTCCAGCGTGTCGCGCCCACCGATTTCGAGCACATGGTCGACGCCGGCGTCGTTCGTCAGTGCCCGCACTTCCACCTGCCAGTCTTCGTTCTCACGGTAGTTCACGGTACCCACGGCGCCGAGCTCGCGTGCGCGCGCGAGCTTTTCGTTGCTCGAACTCGTGATGATGGGCTTCGCGCCCGCCGCAGCGGCAAATATCAGGCCGAAGCTCGACACGCCGCCGGTGCCCTCGAGCAGCACGTATTCGTCGGGCTGCAGATTGCCCTGCGTGAAAAGCCCGTTCCAGGCCGTGACGCCCGCGCAGGGCAGCGTTGCGGCCTCCTCGTAGCTCAGGTGATCCGGAATCGATACGAGCGCGCGCGGCGTCGTGACGATCACCTCCGCCAGCATGCCGCCGGTACCGGGACCCGCGCCGCGTGCCGACGGGCGGACGGCGGCGTTGCGTTTGCCGTCGACCCAATCCGTAAAGAATGTGCTGGCCACGCGGTCACCGACCCGGAACTCGGTCACGCCCTCGCCGACCGCGACCACCTCGCCGGCGCCATCTGACAGCGGCACATTACCCGTGTAATCGAGTCCGCGCTCGCCGATCGTCTCGTTGAGCATGTACCAGTCGCGGCGATTGAGCGACGTGGCGTGGACCCTGACCAGAACTTCGCCGGGTCCCGCGACGGGCATCGGTACCTCGTGCATGACCAGCTCGTAACCGTCGCCGCTCATGTCGAACTGCCACTGACGCATCGTTTCCGGCGATTGCGCTTGTGCCGTTGCGACGGCCGCGAGCATGAACGCCGTACCGATGACGGCGGCAGAAAAGGATCGTAGTGCTTTCATGGCTGTTCTCCCGCTAAATCGGTGCGGCGGCGTGGATGGGAGCGCACCGCCGCGCGTAAGCCGCCGACCGATCTGGAACCTGGCGTCGGAATACTCACGACCAGCCAGGTCTCCGAAAGCCCGCTGCACCGTTACTACCTCGGCAATGGGCTTGTGGAAGCTATCAAACTGAGTACACTCAGTCCAACGAAAAAAGACGGACAGCGCCGCGAATCCTCGCCCAATTGCGCCTGGAGTCGCTCACTTCGGCATAGCTGAGACCGAGCGGCTGGGTCCAGCCGTCTTTCCTGCGAATAGTCGCGTTTGGCTGCTCTTGAGGAGATCGAAATGAAACATGTTGGACTCGTCGCGGTTCTGGCTTATGTGTGGGCGCCGGCGTTTGCCCAGGTCCCGCCGGTCGGGAACGACGACCACGAGGCGCTGCTCGCCAGTGACGACCCGCAGCTCGCAGCCAACAAGCGTCTCGTCTATGACTGGTGGCGGGAAGTGTTCGAGGCGGGTCATCTGGAGCTCAATGCGCAGTACATCGTCCCCGACTTCATCGAACACAACCCGAATGTCGCCAACGGCCGCGAAGGCGTCGAGGCATTCATCGCGTCGAGGGGAGAGCCCCGGCCGATTCAGGATCGCGTTGAACAGGAACTCATCGCCGTCATGGCGGAGGGAGACCTAGTGACACTGATGTTCGTAATGGAATACGACCATCCCGAGGACCCGGGGCAAACCTACAAGACGACCTGGTACGACACCTTCCGCGTGGTTGACGGCATGATCGTCGAACACTGGGACCCGGCGACGATCGAATGATGATCGTCAGGCCAAGGCTCCGATTGCTGCAAGCTGTACCTTTATTTCTTGCGGCGGTGGCGAACGCGCAGCCTCAATCAGACGTAGACGAAGGGCCCGCGAGCACGGCCTTCTGGGACTCGATCCCCGGAGTCGTGGCAGAGAGCGCGCAGCCCGGCGACATCTACTGGATGCGGGAGCGTGCCGACGCGCCACCGAATGGGCGCGGCTGGAACGTCATCTACGTCAGCGAAGGCGCTTCGGGCGGTTTGCAGTATGTTTCCGGCGAAATCTACGTACCGCGGACGCCTGCGCAGACCGAACGGCCGTTGATTATCTGGGCAACCGGAACAGCCGGATTCCAGGACTCCTGCGCGCCGTCCAGAAACGGTCTTTACCGACTCGGCGGCGGGCCGGCACGGATACCGGGTATCGACCGTCTGCTGGCTCAGGGCTATGTCGTCGTTGCGAGCGACTATCAGGGGTCAGGAACACCAGGTCCGACTGAATATCTTCAGGGCGCGCCGCAGGCGATGGCGTCCTTCGACGTGGCGCGGGCGGCGAGAAACTTTGCCTACGCGGATGCCGGCGCCAACGTCGGCGTATATGGCTTTTCCCAGGGTGGTCAGACGTCGCTTTGGGCAGCCCATATCGCGGCGGAATATGCGCCCGAGTTCCGGATCGTCGGGATCGCGCCGATCGCGCCCGCGTCGCGGCACCTGTACCTGTCGTTTTACGATCTGGACATTCCCGCCAACTCCGGCTACTTCATTTCACGCATGGCCGGTCTGCAGATCGGGCATCCGGAGCTGAGTCTCCGGGATATCCTGACCGAGGCGGGCCTCGAATTGCTCACGGCGCAATCCTGGGGATGCTACGAGATCTTCGGGGCCGGAGCGGCGCTCGCGGAGCCTTATGCCAGGCCCGAAGCGCTCGAGCCAGGCACGCCATGGCGTGAGCGCCTAGAAGAAAACGATGAATTCCTCCCGATTCCGGTCTCGATACCCGTGTTCATGATCCAGGGCGATCTCGACATCGACGTGCCGGTCGAGTTGACCCGGGAAGTGAACGCCGATCTTTGCGAACTCGGCGTCCAAGTCGAATACCTGGAGTTGGCGGGGGTCGCTCACCTTGACGCGGTCGCACCGGCTGCCGCTGTTGTGCCGGACTGGTTCGCCGATCGTTTCAGCGGCGCGCCCGCCGAGAACGATTGCGCCGAACTGCCCTGAGCCGACGAAAAGTCGCCGCCGGTCCGCGGTACGGGGCGGCCGCAACAGAGCATCGGCCATGAAAGAGCCTCTGCGACGAATCGCAGAGGCTCTTTCGTGTTCGTGGCCGCAACGAACGCTTACATCGAGAAGAGCGTGTCTTCCTGCACGATGCCCATGCGGCTGCCGCTCGGGTCCGTCGCGAAGAACATCGTCTCTCCCCACGGCATCGTGGCGTTCTCCGTCAGGCAGGTTCCGCCGTTCGCTTCGACCTTGGCGCGCATGGCATCCAGATCGGGCGTGGACAGGTAGAAGTACTGGTTCTGATCGAATGACCAGGTCCCGCTTTCCGGCGGCTGGTAGAAGGCGAGTATGAAATCGCCGAGGTCGTAGTAGTGCCGATCCGGCAGAATGCGCTTGCCCTCATTGTCGAGCAAGGCGCTGTAGAACTTTTCGGCGGCATCAACGTCACTGACCGGAACGGCCACGCGATGCACTCTCGGATTTGCCATGTTGGTTCTCCCTGTTATTGGCGCTTGTATCTTGCGAAATCTCTCTTTGCGGTGTCATCGCTTGAACAGCGCCGCTGGGGGTCCCCGCCACTGCAGGCGCACGATTGATCGCCCGCGAAACGAGCGCGGAATCGAGGCGTTGTTCGGATGACGCGGCGCAGTGTATCACCGGCTTGAGCGTTTGTGGCCGGCTCGGGGGGCCCGTTGTCCTCTGCCCGCACGTGGCGTTCGTTTAAACTACGCAACCGCCATGCTTTCCGCACGCGAAAACAGTTCCGGAAGATCGTGGCTCGACGGCGCGCTTGCGCGTTTCGAGGCCGACAACGATGCGTCCGTCGCGCGAACGAACTCGCTGCTCGAGCGCATCGTGCCCGATCCCGCGCTGCACGCCCGCCTGATCAACACCCTGTCGATGCTCGAGCACATGGGCAGTCACAAGATCATGGCGACGCAGCACTCGGCCGGGATCGACCGGCCGACGCTCAAGCACGTGGCCGAGGAGGCCCAGCATGCCTGGTTCATGAAACACCAGGCCGAGAAGTGCGCCGGCCGCGAGATGACGTACCTGCCCGAAGACCTGCTGGCTCCGGCCTCGGCGCGCATGTATTTCCAGAGACTCGAAGCGCTCATCGTGCGCTCGCTGGGCAGCCGGCGCAACGCTGAGGCCCCGTACCTGTACATGTCGATGATCGTCGAGTTTCGCGCGTTATGGTTTTACCGCCTCTACGAAAAGTGCCTGAAGCGGGCCGGGCATGCGATGTCGCTCAAGCGACTGATCGGCGAGGAACGGCATCATCTGACTGACATGGCGAACCGGCTCGCGCTCACCGGCGACCTCAGCCACGCGCGCGCTCATCGGTTTCTCGACGAGGAACGGCAGCTCTATCTCGGCTTGCTCCGTGCGTTGCAGCATGCGACCGCCTGAACGGACCCGGCTTTCGAGATATATCACGCTGGTGATCGTTGTCGAGCCGGCCAATGTCGCGTTCGGGCTTCGCGACCCGGTCGACGAGGTCTATCTGGCGACCGCGCCGGACAGCACAGCATTCGCATAAACGCACAGTGGCGCACCTGCTTCCGTTGGACCGACGACGGGCCATGCGACGTAGAGATCGTCGATTATCACCGAGGGAATTGGAAATGAAAGCCAAGAACGCCATGAAGCCGGTGCATCCCGGCGAAGTCCTGCGTGACGAACTCGACGAACTCGGGCTGTCGGCTAATGCGTTGTCGAAGGCGCTGGGCGTGCCGGTCAACCGGGTCACGATGATTCTGAACGGCCAGCGTGGAGTAAGCGCCGACACGGCGCTGCGGCGGCTGGCGCGTTATTTCGGGACGACGCCGCAACTGTGGCTGAACCTGCAAAAGACCTGGGAGCTTCGCCGCGCCGAGATCGAGGCGGGCCGCGAGATCGCAGAGCGTGTGACGCCCCGACAGTCGGCGGCGTGACAGCGCGGCGATCCATGACGATCCGCTGCCCGAGACAGACGGATCCAAGGAAACGCCGGAGGAAACCTTAACCCGCGCCGCTGGGGGAGTGCGCGCAATGCTGGAGGCCGAACTCCTGAACCGGGTTCACGGTGCGCCCCCCCGAATTTCTTGAACAAGTCGACATCGGACCTCCGTAAGCCACAACTCTCATCGGTGCTGCTCGATCCTTACCCAATAGCCATCGAGCCACTCGTACAGATAGGGTTCCATCGGCGTGCGGTCCCACTCGTCCGGATGCGCGACAAAGGCGAAGTAGACAGCCCCGAGGCATCGCCGCGCGATTCCGGCACACAGTTTCAGGAGATCTTGCTCACCAGACTTACGGTGCGCAGCTATAAACAGCTTGTTTTCCGCGGATCCGACGACGAGCTTGCTCATGTCCACAATCACCTCACGGGAGTTACTGCGGTTGAACTCCGACTCGACCTGCCAGTGGCACTGGTCGATGAATTCCAACCGGTTGGACTGCCGCTGCAGCGATTCCACTGTAGACACGCTGCACACCATCACGTCGAACAGGTACTCGTTGATCCCGAACTGTTCCCTGTTTGTGTCGTTGCCCAACCAGAACACGCGGTGAACGTCGCTGACGTCATATTCCTCCTCAAACGTTTCCGCCAAGGCACAGACCCAGTCGGATGATCGCAGCCTGTTTCGCTTCCCGATATCTTGATCCGGTGACCGCCTATCTCGTGCCCGTGCCCAAGCCTTGTTGACAATATCCAGAACATTGCCCCTGTGAACGGTCATTTCGCTCTCCCTGCTGAACTCGAAATCTTCCTCTTTTGAATTTCGAATGGGTAAGACTCTGAGTCCGGCGTGTCGGGAGTAGTCCCGAACGCCCCGGCGCGTGATCGTCACTCTTCCGCGAAAGTCGTTGTTATTGCGACGCGTGGGGAACTCATGCGCCGGTCAATGCGCGTCGGCGCCGTCCCGGTCCGCATCGAGCCATTCGAGCAACTCGGCGCCGTTGCGGCAATCGACGATGCGCTCCCCGACCCCGGCGAGGCGGTCAGGGTCGGAAACATCGGCAAGATGGCGAATCAACGTGTCGCCGACCGCCGCGCCAAACTTGCGGGTCGCCAATCGGCACAGCAGTTCGCGCTCAGCCGCAAGACCTTGCTTGAGCCCTTCCTCGAAGCCTTGCCGATGCCATTCGGCTTCCCACTCCTGGACCCTTTTCGCCAATGCCATCATCGTCCTTTCCTCAGTCTCGATTGCCGAAAACTCCCGCTCCAGCGACTCGACCGCCCCCGCCGCGTCCGCCCGCGGGAACATCCTCGGGGCCACCAACCGCAGCCAGTCGAACACCGCCCTCCGCGGCTCGCCGCGCAGCCTGTCGAGCAGCGACCGCACGCGGGCGCACATCTCGTCCAGGGTCTCCGCAGCGTTCAACTCGAACACTGCAG
>JAJDVG010000007.1 GCA_022826245.1 Gammaproteobacteria bacterium | reverse complement strand
CGGCGTCAGGTCGACGTGGAGGATCGTCGCACCTTCAGCCTCGCGCCAATGACCCCACCATCGGGTCCCGGTCGTCGTCTCGTCTCCTCCCTGTGTCCCCATGTGGCTTCCGACGCCAATCCGCAGCGGTCTCAGATTGATCGATCATAAACGAGGCCGTGCCCGCGGAACCGGATGCCGCCCGCTGGCGCAATGGACAGTGTCGACGCCGCCGCGCGACAATCCGCCTGGTACCGGCACGCGCCGAACCCGGCTACCGCTAATATGACAAACCGAGTATCGATATACGCTGTTGAAGGGCCCGCGCATCCGTGAACGCCGTAAGCCTGTCCTCGACGCGGGCGCCGCTGAAGCTCATGCTCGCGATCTCCCTGGCCCAGGGCGTCGCCCTGTACCTGCTGGCCCTTGCCCGCACAAACGACGCCTGGCCGAGCGGGCAACCGGTCTGGGAGCTCCCGCTGTGGACGCTCGCGGTGGCGTGGCCCGTGCTGCTGCTCCTGGCCATGGAATCCAGCCACCTGCGCCGCGCGGTAGCGGGCGCGAGCGTGTTCGCGAGCGTGCTTGCGCTCGTGGCGCTCTACACGGGTTGGCAGCTTTCTCCCGAGGGCGAGTTCCCGAGCGAGTCGATCATCGCGGTGTTCGCGATCACGACCGCGGTGGCGAGTTTCAAGGCGCTCATGTACCTGCAGCCGCTCGCGGCGCGCCGTCCGGTCAGCTACGCGACGCTCTTCGCCAACTCCTGGCGCAACTTCCTGACGGCGGGGCTCTCCGCCGTCATGGCGGGCGCCACCTACCTCGTGCTCATGCTCTGGGCGGCGCTGCTCAACGTCATCGGCATCGACTTCTTCCTCGAGATCTTCCAGGAGATGTGGTTCGCGTTTCCCGCGATCGCCGTCGCCTTCGGGCTCGGCGTCTACATCTTCCGCGGCCTCTCGCGCCTCATCGACGGGCTGACCGGGCTGCTCGAAGGCCTCATGCGCCTGCTGCTGCCGCTGCTGGTCGCGATGTTGGCGGTGTTTCTCGCGGCGCTGCCGTTCACGGGGCTCGAGCCGCTGTGGGACGTCGGCAGCGGCACCGCGCTGCTCATGGCGCTGAACGGCCTGGCGCTGTTCTTCCTCAACGCCGTCTACCAGACCGGCCGCGACGAACCGTATCCGGCGATCGTGCACCGGCTCGTCTACGGCGGCGCCGTCCTGCTGCCGATCGTCTCGGGCCTGGCGCTGTACGGGCTGTCGCTCCGGATCGCGCAGTACGGCTGGACCGTGGAGCGCTGCTGGGCGCTTGCGGTCTGCGTCGGGCTCGCGCTCTTCTCCTGCGGCTACGCCGGCAGCATCATCCGGCTTCGCGATGCCTGGCCGCGGAACCTCGCGTTCGTGAACCGCTCGATGGGGCTCGCGATCCTCGCGCTCGTGCTGCTCGTGAACAGCCCGCTGCTCGACTTCAGGCAGATCTCGCTCGCGAGCCAGCAACAGCGCGTGGAAAGCGGCGAGATCGAGCTCAGCGATTTCGACTTCTGGTATGCGCGCGAATTCCTCGGCCGGCCCGCCTGGCTCTGGATGCAGGGGCTAGTCGAGCAGTATGAGGGGTCGGACCCGGCGCTCGCGGCGCTGATCGCGAATCCGCGCCCGCCGTGGCGTCAACCGGCGAGCGGCGACAGCAGCGCGATCTGGGAACGGATGGTCTACCGGCCGGCCCCGTTCGAGGTCCCGCAAGGCGTGCGCGACGAGATCGACACCCTGGTCGAATCGATGCCCGTCCTCTCCGGTCGCGCGGGCACGCGCACGGACCCGGCGCTGCTCGTGGAAGTCGACCTCAACGGCGACGCCGTCATGGAGTACGTCTTCGTCGCGGAAACGTTTCTTGCCCGCGTGTTTCAGCGCCGTGACGGCGAGTGGCAGGCGCTGCAGCTTCAGTTCGTCGACGCACAGTCCCGGGCGCTGGTTGCGGATCCCGAAGGTTCGCCCGACCGCGACGCTTTCATGTCGAACCTGACCGAGGGATCCCTCGAGACCCTCGATGCCGAATTCCGGGACCTGCGCATCGGCGACCTGGTTCTCAGGGTCGTCGAGTAGCCGCAAGCGAGCGCAGCAAACCAGCGGCCTGCTGGATTTCGGCCTTGACATGAGGTTTGGTGCGTAGGTGCATTCGGCCGGATTCAGGTCCCTCAAGGTCCGCCGCCCAATCGCGAAATTTCATTATCGGCTCGTCTCCTTTAACGCAGAATTGCCGGCCTGTCGAGGCAGACCTCGCCTTCGGGGAACGCCGTTACATCTTGCCTGATGCTGAAAGACGATCAAGGTCCAAGCGGTCGCTCTCGACGTAATCGCGAGCCGTAAGATCCTCCAGGCGGCAGGCAATGGGTACGTTGCCGTGAAACCGGCCAGTCTGATCGAACAAGGCAAGCCAATGATCCAGGAACTTCGGCCAATCGATGTGTGCATCAACAGGCTCGCCTTCCTTGATGAACCACCAGCTTAGTTCCACCTCGTCAGCGTCCCAGGACGGGGCTGCACGTACCCTGATTTCACGCAAGGACCGGAGATGAGCGCCCTCATCAGATTTCTTATTGTGCTTGTCTACCAGGCGTTCCTGAAGACGCTGGGCCGCGGCAACAAAGTCGTCGGGAAAGGCAAACCGCGTTCTCTTGCGAGCAAGGGCGTTGGCGAAGTCCCGAACTTGCTCGTCGGTCTCGCAGCCGGGAGTGCGATTCCACGTAGCAACCAGAGATTTTTCGACGGTCATGGTACGGTCGAGGTCCGCGACAAGACGGTCTTCGACAGTTTTCGGGACACAGGCGAAGCCAGGTCGCTTGAAGACGCGAATCTCGTTGAGCAACGTCTCGGGCACCTCGACCAATGGTGCAACCTCGACATATGGCCGGTCGCGACAACCTCGAACGACATCGCACGTCTGGCTGAGAATCACCATGCCCGACACTTCGTCGAGGATCGGTGTCGCTCCGGCCCCCACGGTTTCACCGTCGTTCGCCAGAGCCTCGGCCACTTGGCGGGACACGGGGCCATGCGGACGTGTCAAGTCGGCGAAATGAACAAACTCCAGACCGGTGTCAAGGGTTATGTCTCCCTGACGCCAACTCTGGAGAGCGTCGTCAATCGCCTGTTCAGCTGCGTCCGACAAGTGCATGGGACATCAGGACTTCGTTTAGCTAGTCCGCTTGGGGCGGGCGACGCGAGCCTTGGCAGGAATATCGGGACGGTCCTGCTCGGCCTCCAGAAAATGCGTCGGCGCGGGCGGCCGGCGTGCCTGTTGGGCAGCGCGGGACAGCGGGATACGGCCGGGCGCCGGAACACGGACGCCCTCCACTCGACTAATGGCCTCATCGAAACGGCCGTGTTTCAGCAGGTCGAACGCCGACACCTGCGTCGCTTGGTCAACGGAGAGGATTATCGCCCGCGTGCCGATCTGGTCACCTCGATAAAGGTGTCGCAGAGCAGCCAACATTCTGCGGATTGTTCGATCATGCTTCGCAGCAACGGTCTTGCCGTTTGCCCAGTGATGGACGCTTCGACGCGAGACAGCGAACAGGTCGGCGACTTCTTGCCAAGTCAATCCCGAAAGACGCCGGATTTCCAAGATAGCTTCGGCCGTCGATTCCATGGGTAAACGCTCGATTTCTCCTGCAGGACCGGCGGCGGTACGACTTCCGAACCACGCGAGCGTCTCGCCGTCCGAAATTGAGCCTTTAGCATAGGTGTTGGCGGTCACTGACTTTCGTAGGGTGATGGGGACCACCACCGCCACAAGGTTGGCCTCCGCACTGGATGGATACATGCAACCGCGTGCTGACGTCGATGCGTCGTTTGTATCGTGTAGTGCTTGCGCAGTCACAGTTCGCCTCCGTAGTATCGCAAGAACTCGTCTGTAACCATTTGCCGAAAAAGCCAATAGAGGCACTCGGCGAATCCCGTCACGGTAGTTAGCAATCGATCGCTCGCGAATGGTCGCGATTCTGTCGTGAACATATCGAGATCCAGGACCCAACTCGGCATGGCCACTGGTTCGAGCGCGTCCGGATCGTAGGTCGCGTTGCCAGGCAGCATCCCCCAGCGTCCCTGGATGCGGGCACTATCCTCAGCGAGAAACTGCGCCTCGGTGATCAGGTGGATCGCCGATTCGCCATGCGTGGAGCCCGGCTTGTCGCGAGGACCGATTATGCCGAGAACCTTGGGGTCAATCAGCTCATCCACCCGATCCACCGCCTCACCGGTAAGCCGATCGATGTAGCGCAACCCGAGGCGCTTGGCTGACGCCGGCTTGAATGCCTGCTCAACCCCGGTGATGACGCTTCTCAAACGGTCAAGAAAATCTCGTCGGCTATCGTAGGATGACGTTTCCAAAGCCACGAAGTTTTCGCCTAACGACACCCGCCACGGGGCGTCCTTTTCCTGATCAGCGAGACGCCAAATGAGACTTTGGCTAATGTTGGGAGTGTGGTCTTCGGTCATCTCGATGCTGTGGACCTGATCCTTACTGAGATTCGGATAGATCTCGCGTAACGCCTCCTGAAATACGGCAACCTTGTCGGGGTCTCGGATGGACAGAATTGGGGGAAAGCGTACTTGGGCGATGACGCGCGCAAGCGGTGCCCGTGGCAGGGATACCTCTCGCGTCGGCGTAGGGACCAAGGGCTGGGGTTCGTTCACTACGGTGCACTCCTTTAGCATGTGAAGCATAATGTGAAATTAAAACCCTTTAAAGGATTTTGACGCCGTACACGATGTGAAGCAAGATGTGAAACTGTGCGATGTCGCCCGATCTGAGATGAATTGGGGGGCGTCGGCGGGCTGACCCTCAGGGTCGTCGAACAAGCGCCTCCTTCCCGAACCGACTGACCATCTCGAGTGTCCGCCGCACGTCGTCCCAGCCCGTGCTGTGGTTCAGGATGCACATGCGCAGCGAGAAGACGCCCTTGAGCGATGTGGACGAGAAAAACGCCAGGTCGTCCCAGAACACGCGCGCCAGAACCCGTCGGTTGACTTCGTCCAGCGTGTCCTCGTCGCAGGCGCGGTCGGCCGGATTGACCCGGAAGCAGACGATGCCGAGGGACACCGGGGTCATCAACTCCAGCATCGGGTCGGCTTCGACGTGGGCGCCCGCGCGTCGCGCCAGATCCAGGCCGTTCTGCACGGCCGCGCGGAATCGTGCCATCCCGAAGGTCTGTACCGACATCCAGATCTTGAGCGCGCGCGCCGCGCGGCTGAGCTGCTGACCGCGGTCGGCGAAGTTGGGGTGGTTCTTGCCCCATACCGTGTCCTGCAGCACATCGTGGCCGATGGCGAATGCGTTCTCCAGGCGCCGCCGGTCCTTGACCAGCAGCGCGCCCGCCTCGTAGGGCTGGAAGAACCACTTGTGGGCGTCCAGCCCGACGGAGTCCGCCCGCTCGATCCCGTCGAGACTCGCCCTCCCCTCGTCGGTAATGGCGGCGAAACCGCCGTACGCGGCGTCGACGTGCAACCAGATGCCCTGCCGTTCGCAGAAATCGGCCATGGCCGGCAGGGGGTCGATGGCGCCCGTGCCGGCCGTGCCCGCGTTCGCGCACAGCGCAAGGGGCTGCAAGCCGGCGTCACGGTCCCGCGCCACCATCCTGGCCAGTTCGTGCATGTCCGTACGGAAGTCGTCGCCGGTAGGCGCCAGACGGATGCAGTCGCGACGAACGCCGGCGATCAGCGCCGCACGCTTCAGCGCGCTGTGGCTTTGATCGCTCATGTAGACGGCGGGCGCCTCGGGATGTCCGGCGGCTTCGCGCGCCGTGACCATCGCCTCGACGCTCGCCGCCGAGCCGCCGCTCGTCAGCAGCCCGCCGGCGCTCTCGGGGTAGCCGATCCAGCCGCGTATCCAGTCCGTGACCACCAGCTCCAGTTGCCCGGTCCCGCTCGACACGAGCCAGGTGCAGGAGTTGATGTTGAAACCCGCGGCCAGGAAATCCGCGACGACGCCGGGCCACGTGGGCGAGGACGGGACGAAACCGAAGAAGCGCGGATGGTCCAGCCGCGCGGCGTAGGGCAACACGTCGCGCGCCGCCTGTTCGAGGACCTCCTCGGCCGGCCGGCCCAGCTCGGGCGGCGGCCCGCCGAGCTGCGCTTCGAGAATCTGGCGAAACTCCCCGTCCCAGGCTTTCGCGTCGCCGAGGCCACAGGCGCGTTCCACGAGGATTTCCGCCGCCCTGGCCGCCAGACGCCGCATCTCCTGCGGCGACATCCCCAACTCGCTCTGCTCGACCCTGGCCATCCCTGGACTTCCAGTTGACTCGCTGGAACCCCGTCCAGCGTCAGGCGGTTTCGACGACGAGTCCAAGCTAGTGCCGGATCTGCGTCGCGATCGCCCCGTCCTCGAAGGTCTCGCAGTTGCCGCGCTCCGGCAGGAGCCCCGCGTCGGCGTTCTCGTTGAGCCTGAGCGTGCGCGTCGGGATCACGTACGGCTCGACGAGCACGTCGGGGTCCTCGACCGTGACGTCGAAGAAGAGCGCATTGCCCTGCCGGGTCAACCGCTCGATGACGCGCATGCGGTCGGTGTGGAAGAAACCGCCGCGGCCGATCCAGGTCCGGTCGGTGAAGCCGATCGAGTCGAGCACGAGCGTGTCGCCGTCCCAGTGACCGACGGTCGAGCCCATGTAGGTATAGGAGTATTCCGAGTTCGCCGCGTGCTCGCGGCCATCGGTCGGGATGATGCGGTATTCGCCCATGCCGCCGCCGGCGTCGGCGAACTGCCCGTAGATGAACGTGATGTCGTTCTCCGTCTGGTAGATGCGCCGCGGCACTCCGTGGCGCGGAATCCCGAGCGGCTGGCAGGTCATGACGGGATCCTCGAGGTTCGTCCACATGTCGAGCTGCTGGATCTCGTCCCAGTACTCCGGTTCGTACAGCGGGTAGCCCGTGCCGCCGAAGCGCGACGGCGCGTAAAGCGCGTAGTCCTCGGTCTGGTTGATGCGCCGGCTGCATTCCTCGTTCTGCGTCGGGCCGCAGCGGCGTCCGCCGCCGGTCTGGTAGTTGCCGACGCGGTCGGAGTGCGCCCACACGCCCGTCATGTCGGGCTTGCCGTTCAGGCGCGGCGTCGGCGCCGTCATGTCGACGGGCGGCTCCACCTTGGCCATTACGGGCGTCGGCAGCGGCTCCGTCGCGCCGATCGCGGCGCGCACGCCGGCCGGCACGGGCGCCACGACATAGACGTTGCCCGTCTCGGTCTCGACCGTGTCGAGATCGCGCACGACGGCGCCGTTCAGCCGTTCGACCGTCTCGCCCGCGTAGAAGACCTCGATCTTGTGCAGGGGATTGTTCCAGTCCTCGTAGTCGCCGTAGCTGAACTCCGTCGTGTTCGATCCGTGCGTGACCACGACGCTCTCGGTCATGTAGAGCTCGTCGAGGGTCGCCGTCGCCATCGCGCCCGGCACGCCCATGAGCGGGAACGTCAATACGGCCTTGCCGGATTCCCAGGACAGTGAAGTGTCGCCGGACTCCATGACGCCGTCGTCGAACAGCGTGCCCGGATTCGCGCCGAGCCAGAACGTCTCGACGGACGCGGCCACGGCGGCCTTCGGCGCGCCCTGGGGACTCGCCCAGAAACGGATGAGCCGCTCCTCGAGGGTTTCGGGCCTTGGCGTGGCCGTGCCCTCCGTGCGGCCGATCCCGGCGCCGCGCACGTCTTCGTCCCAGGCGTACAAGCCGCTCACGACCTCGATGTTCGAGTACTCCTGCCCGTCGGGCAGCGTGCAGGCGTAGTCGGTGCGCTGGACCAGCGACTGGTAGTGCGTGCTGACCCGGTAGCGCGACAGCGCGCAGGACTCGCCGTCCACGTCGATGGTCCCCGTGCCCTGGTACTCGAGCGTCGCGACCACGTCGCGCTCGTCGTGGCCCTTGAGCATGCCCATGTGCCACATCCAGTTGAAGAGCACGGACTTCAGATCCGTGGCGTCCGTCGCGGGCGTGTAGGGCTCGAAACTCTCACGCTCCGCGCCGCTCTGGGCGCCGGCCGTCGATGCCGCGCCAACCGCGAGGACGACGCCGATCGCGGCGGCCAGGACGCTTGTTCGTAAATCCATGGATCGAGGTTTCATGGCGACCTCCCCCTGTTGTCGTTCATTGTCGCGCGGCGCGGGCTACGTACCGGCGCCGCCTGGAGCGGATGCTTCCGGGCGTCGCACGCTCCGGACGATTCGGTCAGTCCACGCGGAATTCGAGCACCTGCCCGTCTTCGTAGGTGATGGTCTTCAGCAACCCGAGCGGACTGTCGCTCCTCAGTGCCGGCATGTAGGTCACGGTGATCGGGTCGCCGCGGCGCAGCGCGTTCGGCCCGGTCCGGCCGAGGCCGAGCCGCGCGAGCGTGCTGACGCTGCCGCCGGTGAAGGTCCATTCCGTGACCGTGCCGTCATGATTCGTCACGTCCATCTTCATCGACGAGTGCGGATTGACGATCCGGAACTCCTTGAAGGCGCCGGACACCTGCCCTTCGTCGCCCATCGCGTACGTTGCCGCGAGGGAATGGTGCGCCTGCAGGGCGCCGGCGGCCAGGAGCCAGCCGCCGAGGACGACGACGCCGATTCTCAACGTTTGCCTGATCATTTCCTGCCTCCTCGTTTCCTGTCGATGACGCCGGGACGTCATTCGCCGAGATTGATGTTGAAGAGCCGCTCGGGCGCCCCGTTCCTGATCTGCGTGTGCTCGGTCGCGCGCGCCGGGACCGGCTCGCCGTTCGCGATGGCCTCGGCGACCTGCAGCTCGTACACGCGCTCGCCGCTCAGCGAGTTGCGCACGGCCTGGTTGCCCTCGTGGCAGTCGTACTCGAGCAGCGTGTAACCGGGCTGCGTCGTGAGCATGAGCCTGAGCGTCACCGGCGCCGTGAGCGTGACGGGATCCTCGATCGTCGCCACGTACTCGATCATTTCCGGGTCGACGCGCGTGAACCGCTCCGTGAGCCTGAATTCAAGGCTGTTCGGCGCGCGGCTCGCGCTCGCCCGATCCGTGAAATTGCCCGATTCGACTACGAGCGTGTCGCCGTCCCACCAGCCTCGCGCGCTGCCGGAGAACTGCCGGAGCCCGGCGTCGAGCGGCGGCTTGCCGCCGAGATGGACGATGCGCGTCTCGTGCACCATTTCGGACGTGACTGCGACGAAACCCGGCGCCTGCGTGATCCTGACGCCGTTGCCGTAGATCGAGGGCAGGATCGACCCCATCGGGCCGCGCGTGATGCAGCGGTCGTAGAGCGAGAAATCCGCGAAGCTGTCGAACGGACCGGGGCCGTAGGTGCCGCGGGTCCGCGCCGCGTTGACGGCTCGGCCCGCCTCGGTCAGCGCCGGCATGCGGCCGTCGGGCGGGTCGACGATCGTCGACGTCCAGCCGAAGGTGCGCACGCCGTACTCGTGCTGCAGGAAGGCGCCGACGTTGACGGCATCGTCGTGCAGGCCCTCGTCCTGGCTCGCCCGCGCCAGGAATTCCTCCCCGGTCAGCGACTCGCGCTCGGCGAAGCGCTCGGGACGGGACATCGGGACGCTGCGCATGTCGTCGCTCGTCCACACGCCGTCGAGGCTCGGATGGCCCCAGGACGTGCGCGGAACCTGCCATTCGGGGTCGACGACCGCTGCCGCCATGGTCTCGGCAGGCTGCGAGCGCAGCGCCGAGGGTGCGGTGGGGTCCGGCACGGTCGCGAGAATCGAGGATTGGGCCAGCGCGGCGGCGCCGCAGGAGAAACCGCCGAGCACAGCGAAAACGAAGACGGAAACTCTACGACCGCTGCTGACCATGCCGTCTCCCCGATTGCTTGCGGCGGCGGGGCAAGGCGCCCGCACGCTTGTTTCCGCTAGCATAGTACGACACGCCGGGTGCGCCAAATCGACCGCAGATCGACGCGGCCGGGGCCGACGGCGCGCTCGGGAGACTGCAGCTCCGGTCGCGGCGGGTCGACTCAGGCCCTGTCGTGTCGGTTGAGCCGCGCGATCAGGCTCGAAGTATCCCAGCGGGATCCACCCATGCCTTCCACATCCGCATAGAACTGGTCGACGAGCGCGGCGACCGGAAGTTCCGCGCCGTTGCCGCGCGCTTCCTGCAGGCAGATGCGCAGGTCCTTGCGCATCCATTCGACCGCGAAACCGAACTCGAACTCGTCCGCGACCATCGTCTCCCAGCGGTTCTCCATCTGCCAGGACTGCGCGGCGCCCTTCGAGATCGTGTCGATCACGGCCGCCGGGTCGAGCCCGGCCCGGACGGCGAAGTTGAGCGCCTCGGCGAGCCCCTGGACGACGCCCGCGATCGCGATCTGGTTGACCATCTTCGTCAATTGGCCTGAACCCGCCGGACCCAGCAGCCGCACGCTCTTCGAGTACGCGTCGATGACGGGTTCCGCGCGGTCGAACGCGTCCTGTTCGCCGCCGACCATGACGGTCAGCGTGCCGTTCTCGGCGCCGGCCTGTCCGCCCGATACGGGCGCGTCGAGACAGGCGACCCCCCGGGCCTGACCGGCGGCCGCGATCTCCCGCGCGAGATCCGCCGACGCCGTCGTGTGATCGACGAACACGGCGCCCGGCCGCATCGCTTGAATCAACCCGTCCGCAGCGAGCACGATCTCGCGGACATCGGGATCGTCGCCCACGCAGGTCAACACGATGTCGGCGGCCGCCGCAGCCTCGGCCAGCGAACCGGCGACGCTGCCCGCGTAGCGTTCAGCCCAGTCCTCGGCCTTAGCCCGCGTGCGGTTGTACACGGTCACGGAGTGACCCGCCTCGGCGAGCCATCCGGCCATCGGAAATCCCATGACGCCAAGCCCGACGAACGCAACTCTTTCAGCCATCGACACGATTCCTTGAACGGTTCCGGGGTTGGAGCGGGATTATAGATTCAGCCGAGCAGGCGCATCGCATCTTCCCGGCCGAGGAGGTCAACGTCGCGCTGCCGTTCGAGGAACGGACGTACATCGTCGACCATATGGTTCCATTCCAGTTCGTCGATCCTTCGTCGTACGGCGTCCCGCCACGACTGCCGGTCAAGCGGCGGATCCGTCCAACCGGTCTGTTCGAGCGCTGAATTCAACAGCTCCAGGTTGATCGGAGGCCATTCGGGGTCGCTCAGATACCAGATCAGATCGAACCAGTCGCGTCCCTTGGCGTACGGTCTCTTGAGCAAGGCGTGCACCTTGCCGGCCAGCAACGAGGCGCGGTCGTGGTGGTAGAGCCGCAACGGGACGTGTCGCCGCACCAGGCTCACGTCCATCGTCGCGCCGGGGGGCGGGCGCGTATCGACCTCGATCCGCACGGCGAGAACCTCGGTCGCGTGGGGCGAAAGCCCGATGTCGTACAGAATCCCCGGAAAGCGCACGAGGGCGCCGTGAACTGTCCGATGCTCGCGCACGCGTACATCGACACGATAGTCTTCAGCGGCGAGTTCCGAACGGACGGCCTTCAGACAAGTGCGCAGATCGAACTCCTCGCGGCCGCGTTCCAGCGCGAAGTCCAGATCCTCCGAATACCGCGGCAGCCCAAACACGAAACGCAGACAGGTGCCCCCCTGGAATGCGAGCGACGTCATGGCGCCGGCACGCTGCAGTGCCCCCAGCATCCGGCTTTGAAGATATTCGCGGACGACGTTCCTTGCCTGTAACGGCGCGCGATCCCTCGTCAGTTGCAGCAAGTGATCCTTCATAGCGCTACGTACTCCGGAGTCCGTCGAGACAGCTTGCGAAGGCGTCTTGCCGCCCGCAGCAGTTTGGGCACCGCGCACTGCCGGGCGAGCGCGTCGAGCACGTCCGGCTGCAGGATCTCGAAGTCGAGGCGAAGTTCCTCGAGGAACGCCGCGTCATCGGCCCCGGGATGCAGATAGATCAGATCGAGCAGGGCCTTTTCCGGTGTCGCGAGGAAGGCCGCCTGCCCTTCCTGAAGAGCGACCTGCCGGTAGCCGAAGCGCAGTCTCGCCTGCACGCGGCGAAACGAATAACGCCCCAACGCAGTACGATAGGTTCGCGGCCGCCCGCCGGTACAGCTCGTAACCTCGGCGACGTACTCGGGAACGGCCTGCGCGTAGGCCAATGCGGACAGACCGCTGACGTAGGACCCGGGCTCGAGCCGGTTCGCGACCAGAAAGGGATGCGGCGTGATCTTCCGCCAGGGAGGCGCAAGCGCATAGAGCCCGCGGCGCAATTGCAGCACCCGGCCGGAACGGGTCCAACGCGACAACTGACGCCGCAGATCGGTCGCATCCACGTTGCCTGCCAACAGCAAGCCCGTTTCGAATACGGGCTCATCCGCGACGATCTTGAGCAACTCTTGAAATTTCATAGCAATAAAATACCGAATATGGCATTTTAATGCTATTAAATATCATCTGAGGTCGATTTCGAGCCTATTACTTGCCCATAGGATGCATGAAGCCGGGCATCACGCCCTTCTCGCCGCGCTCATCGACAGACTTCACCAAGTCGGCCGCCACCTCCAGCACTTCGGCCGGCGCCCGCACGGACTCGCCACTCCGCTGGCGCAACGCAATGATCATGGGCTGCAATGTCCGCGCGTTTCGTTCGTCGCTGACGAGCACAGCGATCACATCGCGCTCGGCGGCGCCCGCAGCAACCAGTTCAGGCACCAGACGCAACATATCGCCCATTGCCAACTCGTGATACGGCTGGAATTGCGCGTAGGCGGAGCGGAACGCATCCATTGCCGCTACGGACTCGCCTGTAGCCATCAACGCCAGTGCACGCGTGCCTCGCAGGTGCCACTCAATCCACTTTCTCGTCTCTGCGGAGCATTCCTCGGCCCTTCGTTCAATCCAGCGAGCACCTTCATCGCACGTCGCCAAGGCCTCCTCGGCTCTTCCCAGCTCCGCCAACCGTCGGCTCTTGAACATCAGAGCCAACAGGATTGACCAATTCTCGCCCGCAAGGACTTCCGTACCAGCCAGCCGGGCGATAACTGCATCATAGGAAGCGAGCTCCTTCTCGAAGTCCCCGCTTGACCCGTACGCGAAGCTCAGATTCATGCACGCCGAGTTCACTCTTGCTCGAATTCCCGCGTGATCGCAGTGGCCGAACCGCTCGATCGCTTCGCCGTAAATTTCTGCAGAACGCCGATGGTCTTCGTACCGCAGTCTCACGATCTCGGCCTTTTCGACCATCGATCCGGCCACCGAGTGCTGAACCTCCGCATCATCGCTTGCGCCGTACCGCTCCAGCACGTCGTCCAGTAGAGCCACCGCACGTGCCGGATCTCCCAACTTGTTTTCGGCTCTGGCCTGCCACAAGAGCGCCGCCGCGACCTGCAAGTCGTACCACGGCGAGCCGCGCTCACCGAAACGATCGACGATGTTGCGGCTCTCCGACCTTGCCACTACGTAGTTCCCGAGCCCGTAATACGCCGCCGCCCTGTTAAGCGCCACCGACGAAAACCGGTACCATATTGTCGCGTCTCGCGTGTCGCCGAAGCGCTCGGCAAATTCGTCTCCGATGGCGATCACTTCGCTAAACTGCTTCAGGCAATAGTGCGCATCGCTCCTCAGATGCGCGAGGTGGGCCCAGCCCTGGTCCCGCTCCCACCCGGAGGCCGAGTCAAGCCAGCCAGCGGCATCGTATTGCTCGACCATTTCAAGAACGCGACTCCAATCCTCGTTTTCGTAGCACGCCTGTATCTCGTCCTGCAGGCGACTCAGCGCGTCAATGCGCCGACGATCTCTCACCTTTTCCGATGTTCTCTCGACTTTGTCCCATTTCATGCGTGACCGCAGATTCTCCGGCAAAGGCCTCCTCGCCAAGGCTCGGTCGATACCGGCCTGAATGGCCGTCGACCCCAAGGCGTCACGCAGCAACTGTTCCGACGCCATGTACATCCTCCCCACGTCGTAGAACGCGACCATGAAGTGGATCAGCGCCTCGACCACAGCCGTCTCGTCGCGCTCTCGGCGCAGCTTGTAGTAGATGCTGTAGAGACGCTCCGTCGCGGTGTAGAGTCGCTTCGTACCGCCACCCACCGGCACCACGGTCACCGCGCCCCGTTCGACCAGACGCCCAAGCATCGTCGACACCACGCGGACATCCAGGCGCGCTCGCGCCGCGATCTCGCCGGTGCTCGATGCCTGCCACAGGTCGATCAGCGACACGAACACTCGGCGCTCGTTCCTGGGCAGTGACTCCAGGTGCCCGCGGAAATACTCCGTGTGTTCGTCGACGAGAGTTACCAGTTCTTCCATCAACTCGCGCAACGACTCATGGCGTGCGAATGCGGCGACGACAACAATGAGCCGGGGGCTACCCCCGGTCAGGATCTCGATCGGTCTGATCTCGTGCGTGTGCAATGCTTGCCCGGTGACCACTGTCCATAAGCGGCCGCAGTCTTCCGTATCGAGCGGTTCAAGGTGCACGACCCGGAACAGCTCGAAGAAGGGCGCCCTCGCATCCTCCAGTCCCTTGAAGCGGCTCGTTGCGGAGGCGACCAGCATGACCTGCGGCACCGACTGGAGCACCGCACGCAACTCCCAGCCGAACTCGTCGCCGCTGGCCGCGAAGAGCGACTGGACGTTCTCGACCATGAGCACCAGCCGGCGGTCCAGCCGATCTGCCGCGTCGAGAACAGCGGCCCGCGCCATTCCTTCGAGACCCCCTTCCCGCCACCGCGCAGACAGCGCGGCATGCGTCTCAGACAGCTCACTCGCGAACGCAGGCCTGTCGCTCGTAATTTCCCTGGCCAAGTGGAAAAGCGTCTCCATCCACAAATCGGCAAGACCGTAGATTTCCTGACTCTCCTCCATGAAGCGCACCGGCAGAAGATGCTGGTCGAACTCCGAATCCCGTCGAATCTCCGCCACCACGCGCGCGAGCAGCATGGTCTTGCCCCGACCGCGGGGCGCGACCACCAGAACATGCTGGCACGAAGGCGCATCGATGTTGCCGCGCAGCACATCGCGGACCACGCCAAACTCGTGCTGCCGAACCACGAACTGCTCGATCACCTCCTCGTCGGACTGGAGCAGCCCCGGATTGAACTTGCGTATCGGACGTTTCGAGTCGCCCGTCGCGTTAGCAGCTCCGCTCATTTCGAACCTGTTCCGTTTCCCCGATCGGAATGCCGCCTCTCCAGGGCAACGTGATGGCCGCGGAAGCGCGCGGCCCACCAGTCCTTGAGCAGGTGCGACGAGAATCGATAACCGTCCTCGCAAGCTTCCAGATAACCGTCGTGCACTAGCACCGCCAGCACGTCCTCGATCCGCGCCGGCACCTCCTCCACAAGTTCCCCGTACAATCCCGCCAGGCAGGTTTCCGCCTGTCCCGTGAAACCCCGCTCGATTGCAGCTTCGGCGAGGATCTCCATGGCGAGTGAATAGCCTTCGTCCCCCAGCGCATCCTTCAGTCTCGTCTCATAGTGCACGAGGTCGCTTTGACCGGACGGTCCGAGCAGGTGGTTGCGGTAGACCTCACCGACATCTTCCACCCTCAGTTCGTCGCGTCCGTGCATGATGGCGTGCTCTCTCAAGCGCGCGAAGAACGACTGCACGTGGTGAGGGATCCCGACACCGAGCGACTCGTAGATTGCGCCGCCGACATCGCCTTCGACAGTCAAACCATGGCTCTCCGCCAGCCGACCGATACACGCAACGCTGTTCTCCAATCCCCAGGGACCGAGGCGGAACGGGTCCAAATGATTGATGCGGTCTGAAATTCCCAGTCGCCGAACCAGCGGTTCGAGACCGATGCTGCCCGACAGGATCAAAACGGGCGATTTCTCACCGAGCGCCTGAATCGTGCCGCGCAACCAACTCAGAAACTCGTCCACGCGCGCGGCCTCTCCATCTCTCCGTAGCATGCGATTGAGGAGAATCGGCAACTCGTCGATCACCAGCAGGACCGGTTTTTCCTGAGCTGCGCAGTCGTGCAACAGCCTCTCGCCGTAACGGCGCCAGCTTCCGGCGTCGAGTCCCGCCCTGACCTTCAGTCGAAATCGGCTGGCCCCTATCTCCTCAACCCGGTCGCTGAACCAGCGTCTGAATCCTTCCGCGAAACGCGACACCAAGCTACGGTATGGATATGCTGCCTGGGCCATGTCTGCAATGGCGTCCTCCGCGTTCGCTGCCCCCTCCACATCGACGAACAGGACTATCCAGCCGTCGGATTCCAGCCTCCGCTCCAGCTCGCGAAGCACACTCGTTTTGCCCATGCGGCGCTGCCCACTCAAGAGCACGTGATTGCGGCCACGCACGCGCGCCTCCAGGATTTCCAGTTCCTTTTCGCGATCGAAAAAATCTTCGTCGACCACCCAGCGCCCGGTAGACGATCTCATATGCGCTCTCGCTCAATGAAACCGCTGAATCAAATCACTCCACAAATCCGTTGTCAACAGTTTCGTTGTAGGTAAGGCAGGACTCGCAAACCGCCCAACCGTAGCAGCCTAGAGCACACTTTCGATTTCCCTCGGCTTACGCTCATGGACGCCTGGGTGCGTTACCGTGCTGATTGAGCGGATGGGACACCCGCTTCTCGCAAGATCGCGGACAAGTCGCTCGGTAGCGCGTTGACCGCGCCGCCGAGCGCGGATTAGAGTCTGTTCCATTCGGGTGGGGCGCTCCGGCGGCCGTGACGAGCGAAACGTCGGGCGCGCAGCGGCCATCCGGCACGCGGAGAATTCAATGACGCAGCGATTCGGTATCGGGCTTCTCCTCGGCGCGGGCCTCCTGCTGGGCGCGTCTGTCGCCCCGGTCCAGGTTCAGGCTCAGTCCGGCGAGGCGTTCGAACCGCTGCCGCTGTGGGCGTATGCGTGGAGCACGCAGCCCGAGCCCGGCGATCTGCCGGTCGCGCAGCCCTGGCCGAGCCGGGACCTGCGCGAGGGGGACGACCCGGAGGACGTGGCCATGCCGAGACGCGTCGAGGGCAGCGACGCGGTTTACACTCGCATCGATATCCGCGACGCCCACGACGTGATCGACTGGTTCCCGGGCGACCATCCGCCGATGCCCGACATCATCCGGCGCGGCCCGGAGAGCCTCCTGTCCGTTCGCGGCTGGGGCTGCGGGTCGTGCCATCTGCCGAACGGCAAGGGGCGGCCCGAGAACGCCCCGCCGGGCGGGCAGCCCGTCGAATACACGGTCCGGCAGTTGCAGGACATGGCGACCGGGCAGCGGTTCAGCGCCGACCCGCGAAAGCCGAACTCACCGACGATGTCGTATCTGGCCGCGGCCATGAGCGAAGCGGAGATGCGCGAAGCCGCCGAATATTTCGCGGCAATGCCGTGGACGCCCTGGATACGCGTGATCGAGGCCGAGCTGATCCCGGAGATGCACCTCGAAGAGGGCAACATGTACATCACCGTGGGCGAGGAGCCGACCGAAGCGCTCGCAGGCCGCATCGTCGAGACGCCGGTCGACGCGTTTCAGGCCAACTACCTGCGCAACCCGCGCTCGAGCTGGATCGCGTACGTGCCGGTCGGCAGCCTGGCCAGGGGCGAGGAACTCGTCACGACCGGCGGCGGCAAGACGATCGAATGCGCGATCTGCCACGGGCCCGACCTCATGGGGCTCGCCAACATGCCCGGCATCGCCGGGCGATCGCCGAGCTACATGATGCGCCAGCTCTACGACATGAAGGTCGGCACGCGCAACGGGCTCGGGGTGGAACTCATGGACCAGGTGATCGCCGACCTGACGGTCGAGGACATGACCGATATCGTCGCCTACCTGGCGTCGCTGACGCCGCCGCCGACGACTCCGTAGTTCGGCGATTCGCGATTCAATGGAACAGCATCGGCAAAACGATGCTGCCCGCCCCGCCGCCAGGGAAAGCGCCTTCGCGCAATGCGCCAGGCATAACGTTGCCGCGATCCTCGCACCGCAAACGCGCGTTCATTGATTGAAGGGCGAGTTACGGCGCGCCTGACGCCAGGCAGTCCGCAAACGACGCGGCCATGTCGTGCATGAGCATGAAGTACATGTCCGGGCCGCTGTCGAGTGCCGCTCCGAGCGGATCGACCGTGCCGAGCCGGGCCTCAGTACCTTCGATGATGACGTTGGCGATCCGGGGGTCGAACTGGGGTTCCGTCAGCACGCAGACGACCCCGAGTTCGCTCACCCGCTCGCGCAGTTCCGCGATCCTCCTGGCTCCGGGCGGACGGTCCGGCGAGACCGAAGCGGACCCGGCTGCGATCAGGCCGAAGCGATCCTCGAAGTAATGGTAGGCGTCGTGAAAGACGATGAACGCCCTGCCCCTGACCTCATCGACACCGGCATCGATCTCGTTCAGCAATTCGTCGAGCCGGCCCAAAACGGCCTCTGCGTTAGCCGCATACGTGTCGGCGTTGACCGCATCCGCGGCGGACAGCTCAGCGGCGATGGCGCGCACCATGGTTCGGGCATTGACCGGATCCAGCCAGATGTGCAAGTCGAACGCTTCGTCCCCGTGCGCGTCATGGTCGCCTACAGTTTCGTGGTCGTGATCGTGCGCCTCGAACGTCGCGCCTTCGCGCAGCGGCAGCCGGATCAGGCCGTCGGTGTCGGCGAGCCTGACCACGCCCGCATCGCGGGCCAGCGCGTCGATGGAACCGGCGAGCGAGGTCTCGAGCGCATCGCCCACGATGAAGATGAGCTCCGCGTCCTGGATGTTGCGCGCGGCGGACGGACGCAGGCTGAAGCTGTGGGGGGAGGTCGTTCCGTCGATGATGAGTTGCGGTTCGCCGGCGCCGAGCATGACCGCGGCCACCAGCGAGTGGACCGGCTTGATCGAGGCGACGACGCGCACGGCCGCACCGGCCGTGGACGCGCCGGCGAATGCCGCTGCCAGGCATACGACTGTCGTCACAAGACGGCGAACATTCACGGGCAATCCCCGCAGTCGGCTGTACGAGCCCGTTCCGAAGCCGGCCGGACCGGCGAAACGGCTTCTCAATGTCTCCATCCACGATCTCCCTTGCGCGAAACGGCCGACCCTTGCGCAGCCGGTCAAATATAGCACCTGACGAACCGTGGCGACGGGCGCCCCGGCGGCGTGTCCGCCGTGCATCGGGCGCCCGGAGTGTCGTTGCGGCTGGACGTATCGCGCCATAGACTTACGTGTTTCCGGCGGAGCACCCTACGCTGTCCGAGCCACTCCTCATCGCCAGCGACATCGGCATCAAGCGCGGTGAACGCTGGATCATCCGGCATGTCGACCTGACCGTGAATCGGGGCGACCTGGTCTGCGTGATCGGCGCGAACGGCGCCGGCAAGTCCACCTGCGTCAAGGCGGTGCTCGGTCTCATCGAGCTCACCGAGGGGACGGTCCGGCGGGCGCCGTCGCTGAAGGTCGGCTATGTGCCGCAGCGACTCACGATCGGTCATACGCTGCCCCTGACGCTCAGGCGCCTGATGACGCTCACCGACCGCTACGCGGCCGACGAAGTCGAGGCCGCCCTCGCCGCCGTGGGACTGGAGAAACTCGACGATCCGCCGGTCACGACGCTCTCCGGAGGCGAGTTCCAGCGGCTGCTGCTCGCGCGGGCGCTGATTCACCGTCCCGACCTGCTGGTTCTGGACGAACCCGCCCAGGGCGTGGACATCGCCGGAGCGGAATTGCTCGACGAGCTCGTCGACTCGATCCGCCAGGACCTCGGCTGCGGCGTGTTGATGATTTCCCATGACGTCAAGGACGCGCTGGCCAAGGCCGATAATTTCGTGGTCCTCGTGCCCCACGAGCATGATCCGGGCTACCTGGCCGGCGGTTCCGGGCACGGCAGGGGCGCCGCCGGCGTCGCCGACCGTCCCGGCGGCAACGCGCAGGCGCATTGAACATGCTGGATGACTTTCTCGTTCGCGCGCTGCTCGCGGGCATCGGCCTGGCCGCGGTCACGGGACCGGCCGGCTGTTTTATCGTCTGGCGGCGGCTTGCCTATTTCGGCGAAACCATTGCGCACTCCGCGCTGCTCGGCGTTGCGCTCGCGATCCTGATCGATTTCGACCTGACCATCGGGATTTTCGCCACCGCCTGCGTGATCGTGCTCGCGATGTCCTGGCTCGAGCGCCAGGACACGCTGCCCACCGATACCCTGCTGGGTCTGCTGGCACACGGCGGGCTTGCCGTGGGGCTCGTGATCCTCTCCTTCTTTCCCAACATGCGCGTGGATCTGCAGGCGCTGCTGTTCGGCGACATCCTCGCGGTATCGCGCGTGGACCTCGCGGTGATCTGGATCGGCGGCGCACTCGCGCTCGGCGTTCTGTGCCTGATCTGGCGCCCGCTGCTGGCGGCGACCGTCAGCCCGGACCTCGCGAAGGTGGCCGGCATGAAGCCGGAGCGCGAGCGGCTGATTTTCGGGATCTTCCTGGCCGGAGTCATCGCCGCGGCCATCAAGGTCGTCGGCGTGCTGCTGATCGTCGCGCTGCTCGTGATCCCGGCCGCGGCCGCGCGGCGCTTCGCAAGCAGCCCCGAGCGCATGGCCGTGGGCGCGGCTGCCACGGGTATGGTGGCTGTCGCGGGGGGCCTGCTGGCGTCGGCCAATTTCGATACCCCGTCGGGCCCGTCCATCGTGGTCGTCGCCCTGGCGCTGTTCGTCCTGACCCGGGTCCGCCTGACCCGCGCGTCGGGCAATCAGTAGGAACCGCCGCTCAGCGACTCCCGTCGCCGATCCGCATCTTGCCGTCAAGCGCCATCAGCAGCGGCGGCAGCAGCAGGAAGTCGGCAAGGAGCGCGATCACGATCGTCATCGTCACCAGTATCCCCAGCGCCCAACTGACCTCGAAACCGGATGCGGCGAACACGAGGAAGCCCGCCGACAGCACCGTGGTGGTCGTCGCGAGCGCATGACCGACGGTGCGGAACGTGGCGCGAACCGCGTCGGCGGCCGGCTGGCCTTCCCGGCGCGCCTTGAGGTACTTGGACAGGAAGTGAATCGTGTCGTCGACGATGATGCCGAACGCGACCACCGTGACCACCGAGGCCGCCATGCCCACGCGCCCGGCCACGTAGCCCCACAGGCCAAAGCTCATCGCGGCCGGGAGGAAATTCGGCACGAGGCTCACGATGCCCATGCGCACGCTTCTGAGCACCACGATCAGGATCAGCGATATGAGGATCATGGCAAAGATCGTGCCGCGCAGCATGCTCTCGATGTTGCGCTGCGAGAGGTGGGCGAAAATCATGCTGACGCCGGACGCCGCCGTGACCATTTCGGGCGCGTTGGCCCGCAGCCAGTCCTGGGCGCGCACGTCCAGATCCCGCAATTCGCTGCCCGACAGGCTGCCGACGGCGGCCGTGAGCCGCGTGGCCGACTTCGAGACGTCGAGGCGGTCGTTGAGATCGACGCCGAAGGGCAGCGAGAACTCGTACAGCAGCAGGTACTGGGCGCCGAGTTCCGCGTCGTCGGGCAGCCGGTGGAAGGCCGGATCGTCCGCGTTCATGTTCCTGTTGAGCCGCTTCATGATGTCCGGGAAGGCCTGCACGTGCACGACTTCCGGTTGCGCACGGAACCATTCGGCGAAGGCGTCGACCGTGCGCAGGTAGCCGGGATCGGTGATGCCGCCGTCGCGGCCCGCGCTCAGCGAGAACTCGAGCGAATCGAGCCCCGTCAGGTTGCCGATCACGAAATCCGTATCGCGCCGGAACTCGTAGCGGTCATCGAAATACCGCGTCCAGGTTTCGCTGATCTCGTTGCGCGGAATCCCGGCGATCAGCGCCACGGCGACGAGGCCCACCGACCAGAAGAGCACCTTGCGCCGGGCGATGACGAAGTCGGCCAGGCGTTCGAAGAACACGCGTTTTCCGGCGCGGTCGGTACGCGCCTTGAGCGGCAGGAGCGCGAGCAGCGCGGGGAGCAGCGTCATGCAGTAACAGAACGCGCAGAAGACGCCGAATGCGACCATGTTGCCGAGAATGTTGAAGGGCGGGGAATCCGACGCGTTCAGGCTCAGGAAGCCGATCGCCGTCGTCAGCGAAGTCAGGAACACCGGAGTGAGGTTGTGACGCAGCGAATCGGCGATCGCGGCCAGCTTTTCCAGCCCGTCGCCCATCCTGAGCAGCGTGATCGAGACGATGTGCACTGCGTAGGCGACCGTGATGGCCATGACGATGATCGGGATGCCCGCGTTCGTCGGGCTGATCGAGGTGCCGAGCCAGCCCGCGAAGCCCATCGTCGTATTCACGACGAACATGAGCACGAGCACGATCGCCACCGTACCGAAGACCGACCGCAACAGAAGCGCCGCCACGGTGACGATGACCACGAACACGATCGGCATGAGCCGTCGCAGGTCGTCCACGGTGGCGACGGCGAACGCGCGGTGCATGACGACGTCGCCGGTCAGGTAGTAATCGATCTGCGGGTGCTCGATGCGGGCTTCGTCGAGCAGCGCGTTCAGGTAGTCGCTGATCTCGGTCACCGCCGCGTCGAACTCGTCCGGCAGGAAGAAGTTGATCACGACGCCGCCGACGCGCCCGTCGCGGGACACCAGCCGGCCGGAGGTCTCGATGGAATCGAGCGCGATCGTCTCGATGTCGGCCAGTTCCGCGTCGCTCAACGATGCCGCCCCCACGACGAGCGGCTCGACCGTGAGGTCGTCCTCGAACGCCTCGCTATGCGAATAATTGGTCAGTGAATCCACCCGGCTCGAATGCGGCGCCTGCCAGGCGGCCTCGGTCATCTCCTCGATCGCCGCCAGCGTCTCGCGCGTGAACACGTCCCCATCCCGGGGCGCGATGGCGATCAATGCCCGGTTGGATTCCGAATAGGTGTTCTCCAGTTCATCGAAGGCGGCGAGTTCCGGGTTGTCCTCGCCGAACATCATCCGGTAATCGTTGGTAATGGCGATGTCGCGAACGCCCACCGTCATGAGCCCCATGACCGGCAGCGCCACGGCGATGGTCAGCCACGGACGGCGAAGGAAAATCTCGAATATCCGGTCCAATCGCTCAGGAATCGTTGCCATGCTCACTCCTGGAAGAAGCCGGTTTCCGGGTCAGGCGCGCCCGACGGACGGGCCAGCGGCCATTATCGGCCATTCACCAGTCTATCGACTGCGAAGCGCGGATGCTGTCCGGCATCTTGTAGCTCAGCCCGCCGTCGTCATACACCGAGATCTGCAGCATCTGGGTGAAGTTGCCGGACCGCACGAGCTGCGTGTCGCGCAACGCCCGCTGGATTCTCTGCTTGATCCGGAACATCAGCAGCGCGCCGAAGGTGAAACTCCACGGATACTGGAACTGGGTGGCGCGGGTCTTGCCGATGAGCGCCCGCGACAGCCTGTAAGCCAGCGCCGTGGTCTTTTTCTGTTCCACCGGATCGGTAATGTCCGCAACGCCGGGTATGGACTTGATCAGCGCGTTGGCCATGTCCACCGAATCCTGGGTCGGCGGCGGTTCGCACATGAAACCCATGGTGTAGATGGATTCGGCCTCCTCCGCGTCGCGGTAGAGGATGGATTCGGGGATCCCCATCAGGTGGCCCGAGTAACGCCACACGGCCAGCACGCTCGCTTCCTCGTCGGGGCCGTACGTCGCGCCGACCTTCTTGGAGTAATCGAGCAGGCGCTTGGAAAACACAGCGATGGCGAGCCCCAGGTGCGCCGCGCTGATCGGCGTGCCCCAGGCTTCATGGTCCCATTCTTCCGACTGCGCGAGCAGCGTGCGGATCCGGCAGTGCACGAAGCGCACGCGCGTGGACAGTCTCCAGCCGTCGCCGTCCCGTTCAAGCCCGCCGGGATAGAAGATCTCCATGAGCTGGCGGTTGTTCTGCTGCAGCCGGCGCTTGGTGAACGCGACGCGCCCGGTCATGTTGAAGGACTTCGCGATCAGCGTGGAGAAACCCTCGACGAGCACGCCGGCAACGAAGGCCACGAGCATCAGGTCGGCGTTGGTGTGAAAGGCGCGTATGCCGGGCCGGAAGGCCTCCCGGTCGAGCCACTCGGGCTCCTCGAGCTCCGCGAAGAAATTCCTGAGCGACCGCGGCGCCTTGCGAAGCACGTCGTCCTGCTCCTCGATACCGGCCCTGATGAACCGGTGCAGATCCGGCGGCGGCATCGACGAGAGTTCCTCCATGACCGGATCGAGCTCGGGATCGCCGATGGTCGTGTGCCGGATGTACTCGTCCGCCAGCGCCGGCGCGTGGCGCCGGGCCCGCGCGTAGGTATCGACATATGCCGATGGCGCCGCCCTCAAGTTCCCACCCCGTGAACCAGAGTAATACTCACGCCTTGCGGCGGATCAACGCACCCGTCTCAAGCCCGTCTGGGTGAATTCCGCGTCATCGATATCGGCCCCGAACTCGAAATCCGACCACGACAGGTCCGTGCTCTTGCCCGTCACGTGATTGACCATCGTCAGCTCGCCCGCCTGCCAGTACCGATCCAGATACAACTGGTAATCGGCCATCGTCAGCGTCTTCAGATGCGCGTCCTTGCGGTCGTAGTATTCCACCTTCCACACGCGAAGCTCGTCGGTATCCTGCCAGACCACCTGGCGCAGGTAGCCCGAGCGCTCCTCGGTCGGAAAACGCTCCGATACCGTGCAGGTCATTTCCCCGCAGGGCTCATCGCGCAGGTAGCGGTACGTGAACCGCTCCACCTCCGGCACGCCGAGATCCTCGTAGGCGAACTCGCTGCCCATGAAGGAGCCGGAGCGGTTCGCCGAACTGATGCGCTTGACCCTTGTGACGGCCGGCAGATAGAGCCACTGATCGTCCGCCGCGTCCTTGTGGGCGTGGATCAGGAACGCCGTGCCCGCCACATCGCGCGGCACATCGAAAACGAACAGGCTGCGGTTGCCGTCGCCCTCGACCTCGAGCACCTTGATGCGAAGTTCCCGCAGGCTTTCCTGGCCCTGCCGGTTGCGCAGCACCATCGTCTGACTCGCCGTGAAGTTGCCGAAACCCCGGCCGCGCTCCCGCGCCTCGACGGCGATCGCCAGCCCCCGCTCCTCCGGACTCGCGCCCTGGGCCTGAGCCAGCGACGCGGGCAGGACGAACGCGCCAACGCCGAACCACAACGTGAAGACCCGCGATATGCACTTGTTCCAATGAATCATGTCATCCCCCGGTACTGGCGATCCATTCTAATGAGCGGACGCGGAGAAACAAACCGGGCAGGCGCCGCGTGACGATATCGGGGAAATTTGCGTCGATATCGCCCGGATTCGCATCGATCTTCGAAAAATCGCGCTACAATAGGCAACGCGGAATTTCGTGTTCCGTTTTGATTGTTTTAAGTGGGATAGGAACGATCACTGTGAAAAATCTGAAAAGCGTTTTGGGCGGTCCGATACTGGTCGCCTGTGCCGTGGCTCTTGTCGGGTGCGCGCCGACCCGGTTCGACCGAACCAACGACCGTAACGATCTGGATACGCTGATGCAGCGTGTATCCGCGATCGAAGCGGCAGGCCAACAGCCGGCTCCGGAGTGCGACTGCGATACGAGCGGTATCGAGAGCCGTCTCGACGCTCTGGAAGGGCAGATCGGCGCCACCAATCAGCGCATCGACAGAGTGCTGGAGGATGTCGCGCAGAAGTAGCTGCGCTTCCGGGCGTCCGACGTCCGGGTAGTTTTTCAGGGCCTCGCCGTGTCGTATTCGTAGCTTGTGGCGAGACGCCACGCCAGTTAAGGCCCGATCGAAACGACGTCGACGGCGCGGCTGTGCCCGCGCCGGATTGCCCGACTTCGAGTGGTTTCAGTGCCTCTGCGGACCGGAACCGTTCTCGGTGCCTGCACGCTCGCTTTTACTGGGATAGTATGCATGCCAGTCGCGCCAGGCTGGATCGCAGCGACAACGACGGCATGATCCGAGCCTAACCGGGTATTCGGGAACATTGGGCAGTTTCACGAAAAAATCGCTCCTGATCGCAGGCTTGGCGGCGACAGCCGTGTTCGCGACAACAGGTCGGTCGATCCAGGCCCAGGACGAATGCGCCAATTGGGCTTCGAACACGTTCCTCGCGACAGCCGACGCCGATGACGTGCGACGTTGCCTTGACCGGGGCGCCGACCCGAACGCCCGCGACCCAAGAGGCTGGTCGCTGCTGCACGCGATGGCCATGAACGGCGACAACCCGGCGGTTGTCGCTGCGTTGATCGAAGGCGGCGCCAACACCGACGCAGGGATAGACAACGGGATGACGCCGCTGCATGTGGCCGTGGCATCTGGCGGCGACATCGACACCATCGTCGAGCTTCTCAACGGCGGCGCCGACCCCGATGCAGAGGACGCAAACGAATGGACCCCACTGCATTGGGCGGTGCAGCAACGCGAAGACCCGATCGCTGTCGCCACCCTGCTCGGGGGCGGCGCGAGCCCCGACGCGCGTACCGCCGATCGCCGATCGCCGTTGCATCTTGCAGTCGTGCGCGACGACGGTATCGAAGTTCTCGCTACGCTGTTGGCCACCGGCGCCGACCCGAACCTCATCGACCGCAACGGCTGGACGCCTTTGCACTGGGCGGCGACCTGGAACGATGATCCGGCCGTATTCGCGGTTCTGATCAACCAGGGCGCCGACGCAAACGCAAGATTGCCGGACAACGACGCAACCCCATTGCACACGGCCGCTGAAAGCAACAACAACCCGCGCGTCATCGAAATGTTGCTCGACGGCGGAGCGAACCTCGACGCGCGCACGGACGGCGGGCTCGCTCCACTGCATGTTGCGGCGATGAACGCACGCACGCCCGGGATCATCGCCTTCCTGCTCAACGCCGGAGCGGATCCCTATGCACGCAGCCACGAAGGTTTGATGCCGTTGCACCTGGCGGCGGCCAACAACGTTGATCCCGAGATCATCGGGGAGTTTCTCGGCCGCGGCATCGACGTCGACAACGGCGACTGGGCCGGTTTCACGCCCCTGCACTATGCGGCAAACGGCAACAACAACCCGGAGATCGTCGGAGCGATTCTCGAAGCGGGCGCGGATCCCGACGCGGCATCCGGCAACGGCGCGACACCGCTGCACCTGGCCGTCCAGAACAATCCCGATCCCGCGATCATTCGGGAGTTGCTCGACGGCGGCGCCGATGCCAACTCCGTCAACCGCGACGGCTGGACGCCGCTGCACCTGGCAGCGGCAATCGGTGAAAATCCGGAAGTGATCGCGGCGTTGGTCGCCGGCGGAGCCAGTCTCGCGGAACGCACGGACCAGGGCGAGGCGCCCCTGCACCTCGCCGTGGCCCGAAACGGCAGTATCGACATCGTCGCTACGCTGCTCGAGCTTGGCGCGCCCGTCTGGGAACAGGACGGGAGTGGCGCTACGCCGCTGCACTGGGCCGCGACCCGGACGGAAGGGCTACCCATCGTCGAACGGCTCCTCACTGCCGGCGCGGATCCGGACGCACGCCACGGCAGCCTGGGGACCACGCCCCTGCACGTTGCGGCGCTGCTGAATGCAAGCCCCGAGGTGGTGTTGGCTCTACTGGATGCCGGCGCGACAGCCACGATCGTGGCCAGGGCCGGCCAGACGCCCTGGGATCTCGTGCAGCAGAATACCGCGCTCGAAGGCACCGAAGCCTGGCAACGGCTGCGCGAGCTCAGTCCGGAATCGCTCACGCAGGAACAGATCAGCCGTTGACGATGCACGCGCTCCGCTTGAATGGCTCAGGTCCGCGACTCGCGCTTGCTGCCCTTGTGCTGTGGAGTTCGGCGGCGCTGGCGGAACGCTACACGCTGCCGCTGTTCGTGACCGCTACGATGCCCGGCAGCATGCAGGGCGTGCTGCGGATACTCAACGACTCCGAACGGTCCGGCTCGGTCGACATCCACGCCATCGACGATGCCGGCACGCGCTTCGGACCGGCGACCTTAACGTTGAACGCCCTCGCGGCAGCGGAATTCGACGCTGAGGAACTTGCCTCCGGCAACGCCATGAAGGGGCTGTCCGGCGGCATCGGCACGCTTCCGGGCGATGTGCGCCTGGAGATCGAGACGGGCTTGCGGATCGTGCCGTCGACGTACGTACGCGCCGCCGACGGCACGCTCAGCACGATGCACGACACGGTGCGTGCCGGCGCCGCGATCGATGGAAGCGGCGGCTACCGCTACGTCGTACCGATCTTCAACCCCTCCACGGACCTCACCCAGGCCAGCCGCCTGCGGTTGATCAATCCCGGCGACGAACCCGCATCCATCACGATCGAGGGCCGCGACGACACGGGCGCCGAAGCCGGCGGCGGCAGCGTTCAGCTCACCCTGCCCGCCGGCGGCGCGCGGACACTGACCGCCCAGCAACTCGAGGTCGGCGAGAGCACGGTCGTGAACCTGACCAGCTCGATCGGCTCGACCGGCCGATTCGCACAATCCGCCCTGACGGGCCGGCTCGGCGCGGGCGTCGGCCGGTGGCGCCTGGCGGTGACGTCGGATCGCCTGATCGAGGTGGTCAATGTCGTGACCTCCTCCCTCGGCTACTTGAACAACCTGTCGACGACCGCTTCACGGGGCGCTGCGCCCATCGATCACGAGGCCTTCAGCGACCGCTTCGATACTCACGGAATCGACTACCGGAGGGGGCAGGATCGCTACACATTCGTCGTCCGGGACGGCGACCGGTTCACGGAGGCCGGGGAATCCGACGGAGCGGCGTTCTCCGCGGCGGGCAGCTTCCGCTACGAGGCCGTCCGGCCCGATGCGGCGCTGGTGACGCTGGTCTACGACGACGGCAACGTGTGCCGGTCGAATCTGTATTTCGAATCGGCGAACGATGGGCGCTTCGCGTCGAGATGCAGTGCCGGCGACAGCACGGACGGGCTCTGGTCCGGAGGAAGCTGGTCCACGCTCGATCGCGAAGAATCGACGCCTGGAGGACCGACAGACACGGTCCGCGAAGGCGATTGCTATCCGGGTCTCATCGTGCGAATGGGCGAGAGCTGTACGTATCCGGGCACGACGGACGAGTTCACGATCAACGAGCGCAGCAGAGGCCGGTTCCTGACGTTCCTGGGCGGAATCCGGCTCAACATCGCGAACCAGACGATCAACGGGCGCGTTTACGATTTCCGGGCTTCGCACCAGGGCGACGGGGTATGGCGGATCGACCGGGTGGCCGGCGAGACCGAGGCGCCGGTCTTCGCTGCGGCTGCGAATCCGGGCAACCGGACGTACACGCAAGGCACGGCCATCGCGACGCTGACCCTGGCCGAGGCAAGCGGCGGCAACCGTCCGCTCGAGTACAGCCTGGCGCCCGATGTGCCCGGCCTGAGCTTCGCTGCGAGCACGCGCCGGCTGACGGGGACGCCGACGAGCGCCGGCACTTACGCAATGACCTACGCCGTGAGCGATGCCGACGGAGACATGGACACGCTCGACTTCACGATTACCGTCCTGGCAGCCGAAGACGGGGACGATAACGGCGATGGCGAGGGAGATGGCGACGGCGATGGCGACGGCGATGGCGACGGCGATGGCGATGGCGATGGCGACGGCGATGGCGACGGCGATGGCGATGGCGACGGCGATGGCGACGGTTCCGATGAATCGATAGCGGTGGAAGTCGTGAGATGTACGGGCGTGCGAACGAGTCCCTCCTCTGCGCTCATGGCAGTGGTCGGAATCGTTCGGGCGGAGCGTACGGTTACGGACGTGCGGGTTGCCGCGTACGCGGAGGAACCGCCCGATGGCGCACAGTCGCTCCTGATCGGCACACAGTTCCTCGGCAACATCCCGGCCGGGGCGGAGCGAAGCTTTGCCGTCTCCGGCGAAGTGAACAGCAGCGCAGACGCGTTGGGCTGCAGTGCCCGGTTCTTTTTCCTGACCGCGGACCCGATTCGCGGCGCCGAATCGATCAGCATCGAGCTGAACGCCACGCTATAGAACGAGTTTTTCGCCTGGCCGCCGATGACAGGTTTAACGGCCCCTGAGGCGCTCGTCGGGATAGAAGTCCGCCAGCCAGCCAGCGCCCTACTCAAGCGCCGGCAAGTCCGCGCGCAACAGCTCGATGCCTTGCGGGTCGACGATCACCACCTGCCGGACCGGCTCCATCGGGATCGGAGTGCGCGCCGCCCAGCCCGCCTCCCCGCCGTGGCTCAGGACGCTGACGGACAACGGCTCCCGGTACAGTTCCTCGCCGTCCCCGTCATACAGGACCAGCGTGTACGGACCGTCGGCCGCCGGCGCTCTGGGCTCCGTGTCGGTGGTCTGAGCGTGCGTGAGACTCCACAGTCCCATTGCATCGATCCGCCCTGAGAGCGCAAGTCCGCCGCGGGTGTCTGCTTCCAACGTCGCCTGTTGCGTTGCGGACGCGGACTGGCCGACCGTCACTCGCGGCTGCTGTGGCGCGTTACCCGACTGCATGAACGGCCGGACACTCGACGCGCTCGTTGCCGGGTGCCTCAAGCGCCGGAAGGTCGATGCCTTTCGATACTGATAACCGGAAACGAACTCGTAGCGGCCGCAATAGGACATCAGGTCCGTGTGGTCCTCGTCGGCGTTCGAAACGAATCGCCGCCACTGCAGGTCCCAACCGGCGACCGGCCCGAGCGCGCCGTCCTGGTAGGGATAGGTCGCATCGACACGCGTTGCGCCGCATCCCGGCGTGTGCCGCAACCCGAGGTTGTGGCCGAACTCGTGCGGAATCACATTGGACGGGGCGATCGCGCTCACGGCGACGTTGCCGAACACTTCCGCGATGCCGGCAGTTCGACTCAACCGAGCACTGGCTCCCAACCAGGGCCCTGCGTAAACACCGTGGTAGTACTCGTCCCGATCGCCCTCGGCGTTCCAGATCGCGCGAATCTCATCGATCAACTCGTCCAGGTTCGTCGCGTTGGACTGGCGCGCGGGGGCGACTTCGACCTCGTAATCGTCGGCAATGGGCAAGTACGCCCTGGCTCCGGACATCAGGGCTTCGGCATCGACGGGGGGCGGTTCGTCGCCCCGGAAATACAGGGGGATGAAAGTCGCCCGGAACGGTCTGTATGCGTCGCCGTACAGGCTGATCGGCGCGCTCACGTTGTCGCTCTCGTCGGTCTCGGCAAGCTCGTCGTGGGGATCGATGACGTGAATGACCCGGTTGCCGGTCCGGTAGAGGCTGCCCGGCAGTTCGAACACATACTCGGTACGCCACGTCTCCGGACCCGCCGCTTCCGTGGTCGATGGCGCCGCCTCGGCGAGTCGCTCGGCAAGTAAGCTGCCCTGGCTGTCGAGCACGCGCGTGACGACCTGCGGCGGCGTCGGGACATCGTGGTCAACCCTGACCGCGAGCGCCGCCCAACGGCCAAGGACCGGACGCTGATGCTCCTCGGGATCCCCCTGCCAGTCCCACTCCCAAATCAGCGGCCCCTGGTAGTAGGCCACCGAGTGGTGCGCTGCGTTGCCGGTGGCCTCGGCCTCTTGAGAATCCGGCGGCTGCCCGTTGCCCGGCGCGGGCGGCCCGAAACCGAGAATCGGGTTATCACGCAATCGCAGCATGAGCTCGCGGCGGCTGGCGCGCTCCCAGAAGGCCCGGGGGACCGTTCCCGTCAGGCGGTTGGATTGCAGGTTCAGTTCGTGCAGGTGGGTCAGGTTCGCAAGTTCCGGCGCCAGCGCCCCGATCAAGCGGTTGCCGGACACGTTGAGGACCTGCAGATCGGCCAGACTTCCGAGCTCCCAGGGCAGCCATCCGGACAGCTCGTTGCCGGAAAGATCCAGCACTCTCAACCCGGTCAACTCACCGAACTGTGTCGGTATCGAACCGGTGAGGCTTCCGGGCGCCGAGACGGTTCCGGGCAGGTGGATTGCGGCGACGCGCCCGCCGGAGACCTCGATCCCGGCCCATGAGCCGATCAGCGCCTGGTCGCCCGAGCCCCATCGGCGCAGGACATGGTCCGCGGGCAGCGCGCTGCCCTGTGCCTGGTAGTTGGCAAACCCCACCAGAACCTCGCAATCGCGAACGAGCGCGGGGGCTTCGTCCGCGCCCTGCAGGTAGCGGCCGTTGCTGCAGCCGTCGAGTGTGCGCGCCGTCGCCGGCTCGAGGTCGCAGCGGTCGCTCACGCCATCGCCGTCGGCATCCTCGGCACCGCCGACGCAGGGATCCAGGAACCACGCCCGGTCGAGGTTCGCGGACAGATTGGTCAGATGCCCGGCCGTATCCTCCGCGAGGCTCATCACCTGGATGTCCCGGTCGGCCTCCACGACCAGCCGCCAGCCGCCCTGCCCGCCTCCGAAGCGCCCGCTCAGCCCTCCGGCGCCGTCTTCGAGAGCGGCGCCGCTCAGCGACGTCGAGGCTCCCGGGGGCACGCTCAGGCTCACCGCCCCCGCCGCCGCTTCGACGCCGGCATCGTCCCATGCCCGAATCAGAACGTTGGCGTCTCTCGCCGACGGATTGATCAGCCGCAAGCGGCTCGTCGAACCGGTCTCGCTCGCGGGATTGAAGAACGGTACGTGATGACGCCTGCGGCCTTCCGTCGCGATGTTGTGGGCGATGCTGATCACGCCGTCCTGCGCGCGGGCAAAGGCGAATACGTCGAGATTGAGTTCGCTTTCGAGCACGAGCCGCCAGTCACCGTCGCCGCGGCCAAGCCCCCTCGGCAATCCCTTCGCCGCATTGCCGGCTTCGAGATCGGCGGAACTCAGCGTGACGGTCCGCGTGCCTTGCATGTACATCGTGACCGGGCCGAAGGATCGGCCGGCATCGTCGAGCGCGCGGATCCGGATCTCGCCCGCGGCCGACCGGTTGGTGATGCGCAGCCGGCCCTCGCGCAGCGCATCGCCCGCGGCGAGGAACAACAGGATGGAACCTTCCTCCACCCGCGCCCCCGACAGATTCGCGAGCGGTCCGCCGGCCGCGTCGAGCACCGTCATCGCCTCGATGGCCGCGTCGGTGAAGATCAGCAACTGCCAGTCGCCCCTGCCGTCGCCGAGCCGTCCGTCGAGCCCCGGCGCGCCGTTCTCGAGTACGCGGGCGTTGACAGTGTGCGCGGCGCCGGCCGCCAGTTCGAAGGCGACATGACCGGGGGCGAGCGCGTTCTCGTCGTCGACCCCGAAGATGACCACCTCAGTGGCGGTATCTGTGGAGTTGATCAGCCGCACGGCGCTGCCGTCCGGGAGAAAGCCGTCGGGCGCGAGCAGCGTGACCCGATGATAGAAGGGCCGGCGCGAGACGACGTCGCGCAGGCTGTCGATGAATCCCGCCGGTGTTCGAACATACGCGAGCGCTTCGATATCGAGCGCCGTGTCGAGCTCGAGCCGCCAGTCGCCCTGCCCGTTGCCGATGCCGGCCGCGATGCCGAGCGCCGCGTTGCCGCGTTCGAGATCGGTGGAACTGAAACGGATCGCCTGGCCGGCCGCCATCCGGACGGTGACGGGCCCGAAGGAGCGCCCCGTATCGTCGATGGCCGTGACCGCCACGGACCCCGATTCATCGGAATGGTTGACGATGCGCACCAACCCTTCGCGCAACTCGTCGGACGCCGCCGGCAGCAAGGGAAGCCGGTGGGTCTCCGCTCGGGACTCGGGCGGCGCGACGATCAGAAAGATCGCCAGGACGCCGACGCTTGCGTGCCGACAAAGTCCTCGCGTTGCGTCCATGAACCTATGTTCGCAGCACAATGCCGTTCACTCAAACAGCTACGGGTACGCGCGTCAGCGCAATGCCGCGCTCCCGCGGTGTCGGCGGGCGCGCGGCGCGCACGAGCGGATCCGGCGGTCGGTCAGTCGCACTCGTGGAAGTCTACGTCGACTCGTCGCCGTCGCCATCGCCGTTGTCATCGTCATCGCCCGGGTGCGCACCATAGTAGAACTTGAGCCGCCACGCCTCGAGCGAGCCCGAATCCTTCGACGCCCCGTCGAACGCCTCGATCTGCCAGTTGCCGTTCGGCGTCTCGCCGTAGAAAGCGTTGGCCAGGATGCGCCAATTGAGCAATGAGCCGTCGATCGCGAGCGTCTCGTTGAACACCTGGTTGGCGACGGTCCGCGTACCGTGCGGCGAAATCAGGTGAATGCCGAGGTCGTTCGGGAACGGATGGTCGATATCCACTTCGAGCACCACGGCTTCGATGCTGGCGTCGGCGGGCAGCCCGCTGACCGCGACCATCTGCGTTGCGCCCGTGCCGTCCTCGTCGGGGATCGAGACCGGCTCATTCTTGCCAAACCATCCGGATTGTCGGAATTCACCAAGCGAATCAGGCGTGTACTCGCGTGCGAACTCCACCGCGGCATCCAGGTCCAACGCCCCGAAGCCGTACCAGTCGTGGTAGCTGTAGCCGGCCGCGTTCTGCGTCCAGGCGAGCCGCAGCGTGCGGGCGTTGGCGCCGAACGTTTCCTGAACCGTCTCGATGTCCGAATCGATCCCGCGTGCGGTGCCCGCAAGGATGTACTTGACGTCGCGCCAGGTCAGACCGGCAGCCTCCTGCAGGAGTACGGCGACAGCGCCGGTGACGACCGCCGCCGCGGCCGACGTTCCGTTCATCGTTGCCATGTAGTCGCCGTCGGGGTTCGCCGCCGTTGCATCGTCCAATGGCGCTTTGCGGCCGTACACCTCGTTCAGGATCGCCGCGAATCCGCGCTTCCAACCCACCTGGTCGACCGAAGCCAACGCAGGCGTGCGCACCCCGTACTCTCCGCCGGGAGCGCTGACCCACAGGTTCGGCCCGGCGCTCGAGTAACTCGACTTGCGGCCGTCCACATTGAAGGCGCCGACGACGATGGGATAGGGAAGGTTGTTGATACCATCGCCGGTGGACGACTTGCAGCCGATCTTCTCGTTGATCGGCCGCTCGATCGAACTGCAACGCCTGAAACCGTTCCCCCCGGACTTGACGTAGATCGCGCCCAGGCCGGAGCGCAGCGAGCGGGTCCCATGGCTGAAAATCTGCTCGGTAAGCGCGTCGGCATTGATCGGCCGCGACCCGACGCTTCCCCAGCTCAGGTTGAAGACGTCGACATCCGCCGAATTCGGAAAGAAACTGCTCGCGCCGAGCGAACCGATCAGCGCGGTCAAGGCATCGACCGCATTCAGAAAATTGTAGCCGCGCAGCGCAACATCCGGCGCGACCCCGCGAATGCCGATGCCGTTGTCCTCCTGCGCGGCGACGACGCCGGCAATGCTTGTGCCGTGGTCCCCGGTGGAGTCGAAATTGAACGGGTCGAGCGCGTCGATTCGAAACGCCCGTGGCAGGAACTGCGCAAGAATCGCATCTTCGGCGTTGAAATTGAACGAGGCGCCCGCCTCCACGTTGGCCTTGAGATCCGGGTGACAGGTCTCGAGTCCCGTATCGACCACCGCCACGCGCACACCGTTCCCGGTCGGACCGTCGGCGAGAACGCCGGACATCCGCAGGTCTTCGCCGCTGACGCCGCCGCTGTCGGCGTACGCCGATTGACCCGTGTTGCTCAGACTCCATTGCTGTTCGAGCAGCGGGTCGGGCGTCCCGCCGACCGATCCCCGGCCCGATTCGATGCAAACGTGCTGAACGCGTTGCAGGGTGTCGAGCGTGAACCCGGTGAAGCTTCTGCTCAGCGTTTCCGCATCGTCGAGTTGCGCGGTTCCATCGAGGACGCTCAATATCACGTAGTAGGTCTCCCCGGCGTCCAGCTCGCTCGTGTCGAAGCGAATGCTGGTTTCGTAGCGGTCCCCCTTGCCGTCGAGGGCGGGGATCACGGTGTCGCCTTCATCGAGCAGCATGGTCGTTCGATCGTCGGGATCGCTTGTGGACTCGTCGGGCACGATCGAAAACAACTGCGCCCGCAGCGTCGCTCGATCCGAAGTGCCGGCGCCGAGATTGAGCACGCGGGCGTCTATGCCGAAGTCGCGCGTCAGGATATCGATGTCGAACGAGACGAACAGATCCGCGTCCAGCGAATCGAACGGGCGTATCTTCGCGGACACGGTGCTCGACGGCGATCCGCGCCGGTCGGGGGGGACGACCGCAATCATCGGCTGCCTCGGCGTCGGTTCGAAGTGCAGGCGCGCTTCGCGCACGCGCGCGTCCACATTCAGCAACTCGGCGGCGCGGGCGATATCCGCGTCGCGGCCGAACCGGATCAGCGCGAACCCGAGCTCGGGATAGGCGTTGCCGTAGAGCGCGCCCTGATCGCGCACGAGCGAGTCGAGACTGTCGTAATCTCGCAATTCGACGCTGAGCGTCGAGGATACGGCCCTGAAGCGCCGTTGCGCGGGATCGAACGCGAGTCGCGTCGCGGGCGTGGATGCGTCCTCGTAGGCCGTATGGATGCGGCCCTGGTAGAACGCCCGGTAGGTGCGCAGGTTCTCATCCGTCGATACGCGGATGCTCACACCGCCGGCCATGGCCGATCCGGACAGTTCGCCGGCGCCGGACGGAAACATCACGACCGACCGCTCGTCGACGAATGTCGTCTCGATCGGCAGTACCTGTGCGCCGACCGGGGCCGCGACCCCCAACATGAGCGGCAACAGGGCAAGCCAAGGCAACTTTCGAATCCGCATGGCGAGTCTCCTTCCGGCCAAACGACGCCCGCGCGTCGGCACAGGGCGATTGCGAAAGAGATTCTGCCCAAGCATGGGCCGCTTGGCCAATTGACGCGCCGAAACCGCGCGGATTTGCTGGAAAAAACGGAGAATCTCGCGGCGTCGGCCTGCGCCTCTCCATGATGGCGCACGCCCCACTGGTGGATGCGGACCAAGTCGGCGTCGGCCTGTTCGCTGAGTCTATAGGTCCCCATTGCCGCGTAATTCTTCCTTTGATGCGGCAAGGATTTGCTCAGGGGCACGGGTTGAAAAACCGGATTGCTCGGCGGCGATTAACCGCGCGCGGATGACCTCGATTTCACGAACGCGGCGTATCAGGTCGTTGATCACTTCGCTACGGCTGGCGAATTCACCACTGGCGATTTGCCCTTGTATCCACTTCTCGTTAGGTGTCGATATCGACAGGCTTGCGCGTGTTCCCGCCATTGTCTTCGTCCTTCAAAGGGTGTGCAATTATGATGCATAATTACATCACTATCGCATTCTTGTCCAGACCTTCTTCACGCTGTTCCTCACGCTGCCAGATCACGAGCCCACCCCCGCTGATCGCGCTACCCGAATAGAGCAGGTATTGCTTGCGGACGCTCGCGCCGAGCAACCTCGCGAAGCCGTTCGAGTGATCGAAGGTTGTGGAAGCAACGCCGTCAGGCTGCACCGACCTGGCCGTATCCCGCAATGGCGCCCTGGTTCGGTTCGGCAGGGGGCTCGTCTCGATAATTGATCAGAACGTCTCGCAGTTCGACAGCCAATACAGCGTGCACGTCCCAACGCGACGATCCGGTTTCATAGGCAGCCCGGAGTATCTGGCGCCCCAAGTCATTCTCGGGCTCGAATTCCTCGTTGATGTAGTCGAAGGCGATCTGCTCGATCTCGAAATCTTCCTTGCCGGAAATTCGGTCAATCAGTGTCTTTGCCGTGGCCCCGGCCCATTGCTTTGCATCGATCCGCCTGGAAATCTTCTTGCCGATATCACTGAGGGTAAGTGGACTGTCGTGCTCCAGGATTTTTCGCGGGCCAAGTCGGTCAAGGATCTTCCCGATGTCGTTGCCGATTTCCTTCATGAATTCCTTGAAGGACTTTCTGTCGGCGTTGACGTTGCCCACCCAAACCCCGATCGAAACCAAGGTGCCGCCAGCGCCCAAAAGCACCGCATAGGTCAGGGGATTCGCTATCACGTCTTCCATCGTTCGACCGTGTACATCTCCACCGACATACCCGTCATTGTAGCGCGCGGCAACGGGAAGCCAATCCGGATTTCCGGGCAAACGCGCCGGATTCAGTCGTCCCAAAGAAGAAACCGGCGGCCCGATTTCCCGGACCGCCGGTTGAAAGGTCAACCGTCAGATCGGGGTTGGGTCAGAAGCTCCAGCCCGCAGCGGCCCCGAGAGGAGTCGACCAGATTGAGCACACTCGCGGCCACGATCAGAAATCGCGATCAGGTTCGCGCTCGAAGCGCGGGTCCATGCCGGCCAGAAATCCCTTCATCTCGCCGATCTCGCGTACCGGCACCAGTTCGATTCGTTCCCCGCAGGGGACGACCTGCAAGCGCTGTCCCGGCTGGATGCCAAGTGCCTCGCGCACCGCCTTGGGAATAACCACCTGGAACTTGGGGGACACCTTCACCTGTTGCATGGCGCTCACCGTCGATCACGAAAACGTTTCACGATCGTAACTCGAAACCGCGCCGTCAGCTGTAAGCCTCGCGCAACTCGTTCGCCCGGCGCAGCATGGCTTTCAGCTCGTCGTCCGTGGGGTCGGGCTTGTCCGCCAGCGGACCGAGCAACTGCAGCCGGAATCGCGCGGCGCCGGCCTGAACCGCTCGCTCTGCCAGCGCAGAAAGCTCTTGGCGCGCCCGGGTTCAGAGCACGGGCTCGGGCTCCGGCTCGATACCGAAGAGGTGGCCTTCGACTCGGGCGAGCCGTCGGTCGATGCTGTCGAGGCGTGCGTCTATCGAATCGATACGGGCGTTGGTCCGGTCAAGGCGCGTTTCGATGGCTTCGAAGCGGCGGTCGATCACTTCGAAACGGCGGTCGATCGCGTCGAAGCGGCGGTCGATCGCTTCGAAACGGCGGTCGATCGCGTCGAAGCGGCTGCTAATGGAGTTCTCCAACGATACGAAGCGACTGTCGACGGAGTTCTCCAACGATACGAAGCGACTGTCGACGGTGCCTTGAAGGGTCACCAACAGCGTACCGACGGCCACGCCGACGCCGATGACCGTTACACCGAGACCGACGATTGCCCACAACTCCTTGCTCACGCGCCGATTCTCAATTCCACGGAGGCAGGTTACGCCGTATTGCCCGCACCCGAATCGCGGGCAAAGTCGCGCGGGCCGAGGATCACGCCCTCGAGGCGGGCCACTCGCTCTGCAAGCGCAGCGACTACCTTGCGCAAGTCACTGATTTCGGTGCTCAGGCCGTTCATTTCCTGACGCAGCTCGGCCAGCGCACACCGGGTCGCGGCCTGACCGTTCAGGATGAGCGCCGCGAGTGCGATCCCGACACCGATGATCGTGTACATATCCGCCGACATACCCGTCATCGTAGCACGCAGCAGTGTCAGGCCAATTTGAATTTCGGGACAAAAGCGCGAGATTCACACGCCACCGGATCACGAGCCCACCCACGCCGATCGAGCTATCCGGTTCGAGCAGCGAGCATCAGAATTCGCGGTCGGATTCGCTATCCTCCACGAATCGACCGAACTGGTGCATGCGTTCATGCAGCACTGTGACAACACCGACCGTCCCGTCGGCCAATCGCTTCCAGTAAACGAAGTGCGCCCGGTATCGGAAGACATAACCGTCCACCCCGAACTCCGCCGGAACCGGCCGGGACGCGACCGTGCCGGCTGCAATGCCTGCGAATGCGTCAAACAGGCCGGTGACGTACTCGTCAGCCTGGGCTTCTCCCCAATGCTCGCGGGTGTAGCGGTAGATGGCATCGATGCGCGCTGCGGCCGCTTCCTGGACGCGTATCCGCGTCATGCGTCTGGCAGCAGCCGGTTTTTCTCGATGACGTCGGAAGCCGACAGCGCAAGATAGGACTCGTCCGGCTGAGCAAACGCACGGGTCAGCTCGGCCTGCAGACGCTCGAAGGCCTCCCGCTCCGCCCGTGCCTTGTCGCGGCGAATCAGATCGCGAATGTACTCGCTGACGCTCTCGTACGCTCCCGATTCACCCACATTGGCCGAGACGAAGTCGCCAAGTGCACCGCTTATGCGCACCGTCATCGTGGTCGTTCGCCGCATGAGTTCCTCGCAATGTCCGAGGTGTATTCAGGCTAATCAATATTGAATACACCGGCAAGTTTTTCAGACCTGGCAGGCAGTACTCATTGCGGGCACCGACACAGGACAGGGTTACGCCGTATTGCCCGTACCCGAATCGCGGGCAAAGTCGCGCGGACCGAGAATAACGCCCTCGAGGCGGGCCACTCGCTCTGCGAGCGCCGCGACTACCTTGCGCAGGTCGCTGATTTCCTGACGCAAATCGGCCAGCGCCCGCCGAACCGTCACGAACTGCCGCTTACGCGGAGAACTGAAGCTTCACCCCGCAGGCATCCGCCACTTTTGCGAGCGTGTCGAGGCGCGGATGTCTCCGCCCGGACAATGCCCGCGACAGTGCGACCCGATCTACTTTCGCGCGTCGCGAGAGCTCTGACACGCCGCCCTGGGCTTCGGCAATATTGCGAAACGCTTTCATGAGCAGTCTCGGGTCGTCCATCTCCTCAATGGTGGCGTTCAGGTAGGCCGCGATGTCTTCCGGCGTTTGCAGGAATTCGCTGGCCTTATGATCCTTGATTGGCATTTCGTTTCTCCCGCTTGTAGGCATTCCAGTTTTCAACGGCTCTACTGATGTCGCGCTGTTGCCGTTGCTTTGCTCCGCCCGCCAACAAGATCACAAGCTCATCCCCATCCCGCCCGTAGTACACACGGTATCCCGGGCCGTGGTGGATACGAAGCTCGAAGACTCCGGCGCCAACCGCCCGATGATCGCCAAAGTTGCCCAATTCCGCCCGATCCAAGCGAGTCTGTACCCTCGCGCGTACCAGCGAATTCTGCTTCTTGAGCCATGAACCGAATTCGTCCGAGCCATCGCTTCCAATGTATCTGGCGAGCTTGATTATTACCTGAACTGTAGCCATTTGACTACAAGGAATCAACGCCAGATCCTGGGTACAAGACGCGTTCGAATACTCCGATCACTCCCTTCCCTCGCCAAACATGCTATCCGGCGGAATATCCGCAGCGTGGCTTCGGGCAACCTTGCAAGCCAATTTGCATTTCCAGGCAAATGCGGGAGATTCGCAACGCGCGTATTGCAGGCAGACGCGCGCCGTGTCCAGCGGCCCGACGGCCATCCGCGTCGAATGAAGCTTACTTCCGCGCAGGCCGTGCGTTATGGTGTCCACGCGACACGGCTCCTGCCGCTTGACCGGAACCGCGCGCGCCCGTCTTAGACGTCAGACTCAACGGAATGGATGGCAGGAAAACAATCGCTCTGCTCGCCGCGCTCGCGGTTCTCGCGCTCGCGGCGGCCGTATGGCGAACCCTCGACCTGCCCGACGAATCCGCCGGGCAGACCGCCGCGATCGATGCCGAACGGGCGGCCATCGAGCGCACGCTCGAACGCACGCTGCGGGAAAGCCGGACGGGCGTCGAGGAACCGGGCAGCGAAGCGCCGCCTTCAGTCGATGAGTCGCGGCCGGCAAATGCCGCGCGGCAGGACGTTGCCCCGCCGGAGGCCGCGTCCGGCGAAAGCGGCATCGACCCGAACGCGCTGCCGGACGGCTACACGCTCGGCACGTTCCGCGGCGCCATGCAACGCGCCCCGCGAACGACGCTTGCCGATCCCGAACCTGCTCCGAATCCCGCCTGGCTCGACGGCGGCGCCGCGCAGGATGCGATCCTCGACCAGGCGACAACGTCCGAACGCCCGTTTACCTTCGCCGT
>JAJDVG010000028.1 GCA_022826245.1 Gammaproteobacteria bacterium | reverse complement strand
AAACCGTCGTCATCGAGGGCAATAGCTACCGCATGAAGGACGCCAACACCGAATCATGATCGCGGCCACCAAAACGACCTTGCAGAAACCTACAACTTCAAACTGCTGGTTTTAGTGCATCTTCACAGTGTTGCTAGCAGCATCGATGACCGCCAGCAGTGGAAGCGCTTCGTGCGCCGTGCTGAGGCCCTGCTTGCGCTGGTAGCTTATCATGTGGGTGGCCAACATGGCGTCGCCGGCGTTCGATGGGCCGAAAAGGCGTATTCGGACAAGGATGTGGATCGCATTGATTTTGCGTCAGCCGCCGCGCCAGATGGCATTACTATGTATCTGCAGCAAGCGTGGGGCGCTTACGGCGCGGCCTATCAATCCCAATTGTTCAGCATTGGAATCTTCTGGGAGAGCCCGGATCATGCTATTCCTGTCCCAAGCACAGATATTGGAGAACGTCTCGCAGATGCCTTTTCCAAAAGTCTCGGAGACTTGGCCCCCGTTTTTCAAGACATTGTTACGCGAGGAAATGTCTCCAAAAAAGAACTGGCGCTGCTGGCGCCTATCGTACCCTCCATGATCAGCCCAACAGGAACGGAACGAGCAATCTACGAGGAGGTCCTACTCAAGCCCAGAACTCGGGAGGACGCTGGTGCTATTTCTCGCCGTTTGAGTATCCAGTTGATCTTGACCGTCACCGCGTTGCTCGGACGCGAACCGACCGCCGAAGAGGTTCGTTGGATCCTATACTCCGGGCAGGATCAGCAAGGCCACCCGCTGAGTCTCCGGACCAATTCTCTCGAGAATCAACGACAACGTTGGTGGGTCTACCATGCCAATGACGTTTGTCACATCGCGCTCGAAACGCTTTTGAAATTCGCTCTCGACACACTCGCGCCATTCCGATCCGGCCTCAGCTTTGAGCACCTTGTCCAACGCTGCACTGAGCGCATCTGCAAGGGCGATAAACTCAGCTCCATGAGCTGGTATAAGTTCGCTGATTCATTGGATATCGCTGACAACCCCTATTCCGCCGCGGTTGAGTCAGCGGAATGGTCGCTTTGTCAAAGTATAGAAAAAGGTGCGGGCCGCAGCGATCAGAGCATTTGCTCAGCAGAAGTCGCCCGAAAAGCGGTCATGCTGCTCGCGATACTTCAGAAACGCATTGAGAAAGAAGAATATCCTATTGAACCGGAACTCGGCCAGTTCGACAACGATTACTTTCAGACACTCCTGACAGTAGTTCGATTTCTTCAACGTTATGCGGATGAACCTACTCCCACGCTCCTCGGTCGCTTGATCGAACTGAAGGTCATTCGCCGTCACCTTTGGGTGGCCACGCGCAAGCTTCAACGCGGAGATTATACATTCCTTTTCGAGAGCGACGAGGGTCGACTTAGATTGCGCGAAAAGGATGGTCCAGTCTTCACTAATCCTCGTCTGTCACCTGCGATTTCGTTTTTGCAGGATATCCATCTGATTGACGGCCAAGGGCTAACCCCTTACGGCGAAGCAGCCATGGTAGACATATGAGGCTATACAACCTCTTCGCCGAAAAAGGCTATCACACGAGCATAGCGACCACGTTCGGCCTGGACTTCGATACCTACGAGAGCATCGTTCTATCACGCTTGCGAGGCGCGGGCTGTCGAAACAACTTGGTTGTGGCGGACGGCCGAATGCTCACGCACGCTCTGAGCGGCACTTTCGATCTCCCAAAATATGCAGGTACTCACTACACGATTTCACCCTCTGTAGCATCCGGTATATTTCACCCAAAGCTATTCCTGCAACTCGGTCAGAGCTGTGGCCGCCTAATCGTTGGCTCGGCAAATCTGACGCCATCGGGTATTGCGGGCAACCTGGAAATAATCAGCACAATTTCCTTCCAGCACGACGACTCTGCCGAGCGCCAGCTCATTGCCCAAGCATGGGAGTATGTTTCCAAGTTTTTTTCGGACAACCGAATTGCCACATCGGCACAACGGGACTGGATGCTAGATCGCACCTCATGGCTTCACTCAACCGCTCCCAGCAATGGACCGGTCACGCTTGAGGATGGGACTACTGCCGCGCTAGTGACAACCGGTTCACATAAGGGAATTGGCGAGCGATTTGCCGACATGATCGATCAACCGGTGTCTCGGCTAATAGTTATTAGCCCATACTGGGATAGGCACCTAAGCGCTCTTTCCTACCTCGCTTCCCTACTTGAGCCGAAGGAAATTTCCGTGCTCGTTGATCCGGGAACTCGCGAATTTCCAGGCGATGCCGCCATACACATTCAAGGATTGAAAACCTATGGGCGTGGCAAGTTCAGAGAAGGACGCTTTATCCACGCAAAGTTAATTGTCGCTATCACCGATGTCGCGGATCATGTGTTGCTTGGGAGTGCAAACTGTACTAGCGCGGCCTTGGGCCGCGCGGGTTTTTCAGGTACTAATGAAGAAGTCTGCCTCTATAGGTGCCTTCCTCCGAAAAGCGTATGCTCCGCGCTTGGACTCATGGAAGTTCTGTCCGAGTCGCGATTAGTTGACCCAGCAAGTCTCGAACCTCCTGAGTCTACCGACGATCTTCCCCTCTACGAACTTTCGCGTATGAATCCCGGCCAGTTCGAGTGCCAGGGTGACTCTTTGTTCTGGTATGCGCCGGCGGGAGTCGATGCCACCTCTTGCTCCGTCACACTATTGGATCAGCACGCTCGCCCAATGGATTGTGTTTTGGAGCCTTTCGACAGTCGCGGCGCGTCGACTAATCGCTACCGAATTGGCAGTTGCGACTGCCAACCTTCCTTCGCACTCGTTTCTTTCCCCGACGGGCGCCGGTCCAGCCTTGCAGCGATTACTTCTTTGGAGCAACTCCGTACGAAAATTCGCGAACCGTATCCGACTCGTGTCCAGCATAGGCTAGCCGAGTTTGCGGATGATACAGACGCGACTATTGATCTGCTCGATTTGCTTACCGAACTTGAGAGGTTGGAAGGTCATCGTGAAACCTTGAAGGAGCCAGTCTCGATTCCACGCACCAAGAATGATGATGAACCGGACCCCGATTCAATAGTGAGGTATCGAAAGTTGAGTTATGCGGAGTTCGTCGCCGGCCGGCGCCCGAGGACAAGCAGCGGCGGAATAGCGTACAACAGCCTCGCGGGCAGCAGCGTTGCAATAGTCCGAGAGATCCTAAACCGGATTCTTGGGCCGACTGACAAATCCCCACTGGACGTATTGGACGATACTCTCGACACCCACACTGATGCTTTCCGTCTCGCCGACGAAACGGATGATGCAGAGAAAGCTCTTGAGGAAGGTTTCGAGTTTGCCGATTCAAACATCTCGAATCAGAACGATCATAGCGATGATCTGAATGTGCGCCCCGTTCTGAAGCGTCGTGCCACACACGATGAGTTCGTCCGAGCCGCCGGACGGTTCCACGAGCGCATAAGGCAACGAACAGGCCCGGGACTCAGTAACTTCGATCTCTTACGTCTTCGCGCGCTACTGATGGCCTTGTGTGCTGCTGCATCTCCAGACTCACTCAGCACACTTGTAGCGACTGGAGGCGTCTCGCGTATCCGCGTTTTACCTGTCGAAGGCGACGAAAACAGTTGGCCTCGACTCATTGGTCGCTTGCTCTTTCTATTTTTCAACGTGACAAGCCCCGCAATTAGGCATCTGCATCTGACCGACGAGCTTGATCAGGTACCGGGCGACTTCAATGAATGCTGGGCTACATGCTACTGGTGCATTCAGGCTTGCCTGAACGCTCCTTGTTCGGAAGCGGAGCGGTTGTGGATCGCGACTCATTTGAACCCCACAGCCCAGAATTGTCTGCGACTCACCCTTCCTTCACGCGACGAACCCTTGCTCGATGAGATATTGAGAGTTATGCAATGCATGACTGATCGGTACGCCGACGCCCTTCGAATAGACAAATTCAGGATCCTTGAGGGACACAATACGCTTGTAGCGCGACTCTATGGTCCGCAAGGCTCTCATTGAGCCTCCGGTGGCGACTGAGATCGTAAGCTCACCTATGAGAAAAGCAGATTATTGCAGGAAATGACCACCCAGATCATGTATACCCAACACTTCCGCGATGGCCCTAAAGAGTTTGTTGCCCGTGGATTCAATCGTTGGTCGCTGCCGGTCTTTGAGATCCAGCCCGATGGTACAGAAATATGCACCACGCTTTTCTTTCCCGCGTGTATTCGGTCCAAGGTCAACGCGGAGCTGACCGGCGAGATTCAGGAAACTCCAGTGGATTTACCGGCTGTTGATCCTGCCGGACTGCAGCACGTTTCGCTCAGCGAGACGCTCATCATGATCCCATGTTCAAAAAGTAAGAAGAAAGAGAGCGGATTGTCCCAGCACAGCGGCGATAGCATTCTGGATACACTTCCAACTGGATTGGCAGATGAACTGCGTGGCCAGCGTGCACGCAACGCAACGTCCGCGCAGCTCGACGAATCGGTTTTATTGCCTGCCATCGAGCGATACACTGGTTACCTATATCAAACTGCCGGTACGACATTGGACTGGCTCAATAAGTCGTCAGCAGGAGTCCTCATTATCTCGGGCGGATACGGTGTGATCTGCGCTACCGAGTCAATCGGCTGGTACACACAGCCGTTTAAGCCCAGTATGTGGCCGAATGGCCTTATCGCTCGATGTTTAGAAGCATACGCGGCTGCCGTCAGCGCCAGGACCGTCGTCGGATTTTTTTCGGCATCGAGCAGCTACGCTAGAATATTTCGCAAGTCCCCTTGGCCTCAATCCGTCAAGAAAGTACTTCAAGTGTCGCCGCAGTCGCGGGCGAGCGACGGTGCACAGAGTAAGGTACCTCGTGCGCAAGGCGAAGCGCTGACGAAATTCAGCCGACACAAGCAGCTACCTAACTGGTGGACTAGTAGCAACGGACTACGCATGTCGGTGACGTTGTTGAAATGAATACGACAATTGATTCTCAACGCATCGTAACGCTACTTTCTGATCCCAGTCGCGCACAGCACCCACGGCGCTTTCCCGAAGACAGTGAGGCTTCGAATTGTTCTGGGCTGTATTCTTGGTGGGCCGATACTACCGCGATCGATCTCTTCGCCCAAGAAGTGGGATCCGTATTGTCCGACCGGTGCATTTACGTCGGTCAGACCGGCGCTACGAAATGGCCCTCAGGAAAAAGATCACATTCAACCTTGCGGGATCGAATATTAACGAACCACATTCGTGGCAATCTGTCGTCGTCCACGTTTCGATACACGATCTCGGCCGTACTGTCCGCCCCTCTTGGCTTGCGCCTTGAGAAGTCAATGCAGCTCATCCGAAAGGACAACAAAAGGGTGTCGACTTGGATCAAGGATCATCTCCGAGTCGTTGTCGTGCCATACGTGGATCGTGACTCCCTCGGAAGCCTCGAAGAGATTGTACTAGACGAACTCGATCCACCGTTTAACTTGCGTGGCCGCCCCGCAAATGACCTTCGCATGCGATTGAAGAACTTACGCAAGACCTTGAAATTCTTGGATGGCCATCGTCACGCAGTTAGAATGTCAAGCACGACTTGAATAATGACCCCGTTTAGACTAACGGTCTCCCGTGGGCGCGTATAGCAGTCAGTTGCTCAAAATCATAGCGCCGCTATCCCTTGTATTGCTCGGGGACGGACACGTTGAATCTACAAATAGACCAGCTAACTGCGTACGAACAACTCAACAATTTCCTCAGCCGAACGACCTATCTGCCGTTCAATACCAGCCGCCTCTGCGTTCAACTGCGATGCCTGTTCCGCTAGGTCCGCAATCTCATTCTCACTTGCCTCCGTCAGTCGAGCAACCGGAATTTCGCCGGCGTCACCGGGGTCAATGTGCGGCACCGATGAACCATACGCAGCTCGCTTCGCCAGAACGCTCCCGATGTCTGGATGACCGAGGTACGCATAAAGATAGCCCGGGCGTATCAATTTACTTCGTGGGGCAATGCGAATCAGATCATGAGAGAAAAAGTACTGTTCGTCATGCTTCGTGGCAAGCGTAACTGCGCCATTCAGTCCGTACACCTGCCCAGAACAAGCCATCAGAATCCAGCCTTTCTTAACAAAGAAGTCCGAATGATTGGCAATCGGGGCAGTGTATACGCGCTTATCCGAAATCTGGCTGATCGAAAATAAGTCGTCAGCACTCCTATAGCGAACGCCTCTATTTCCGAACTGACGACTGAACCTAGTCATCCACCAAACGTTCGTCGTAACGCCCTTGACCGTGTCCATTCCAACCCCGTTTACGCGAAGATTATTGAGCAAGGCACCTACTGCTTCGGTATGAAATGCACCTTCCAAACGACGACGTCCTGAAGATAGTTCTGAACTACGCACACTGGAATATACCCCATTGCTCTTGACTGTCACAGGCAGCTCAAAAGCGGAGGCCAGTTTTGCTTCTGCTTTCGCGACTAGCGTTTCCGCACGGTTTCTATAGTCGAGGATTTTGGTTACCTTACTGGTAAAGTCGGCTCGAGTGTCTCGGTTGACTTCAATGACAGGTATTTTGTCTAGATGTGCGACTTCGAGATGCTTTATGATGTGACCGTACTGAGCCGATTGCATCAGTCGAATCACGATCGGAGCGCGCAAATAGGCATACAGCCAGCCCCAGTAAGTATCGTCATTCAGTTGGACTCGAAGTATGTCATGAGAAATTAGGACGTCATCTAGGCAATTTCTGGCCAATGTCGCTCGCCCAACAGTTCCCGAGCAAGTAACCAAGATAGTACCCGGAGCTACAAATCGTTTTTCAGCATTGTCGGTCCTCTCCAGAGAAAGCCATTTTCGCGGCGTCGGTCGAAGATCAAATACCTGTGTTGCCGTGAGGAACGGTGTTCCGAATGAAGGGTCAACCTGAATGCCCTTAAGGCGCGATGGCTGCCAGACACGGGCAATATTTTTTAGCGATATCCAGCCACTGGATTTCGACTCGATAGCCGTTCTTGTCCGGAATCCTCTGGACAGAAATCCGTCCGCCTCCATTCGGCGAGCAGCGCTACAAAAAATGGATGCTGGAAGCGACGCGGACTTGACCTGGTGCCAAGTCCATTCCGTCCGCTCCTTGCGCGGCGGCGTTAATCTTGCTCGTACAGCCACGACCTAAACGCCTGCGCAATCTGGAGCGTATTATCGTCTACGACTTTTCTGCGGATGCGTTGCCGCTTGTAAGCGGGCCGACCATCAGCATACTCCTTGATAAGTTCCTCTGTTTCCTCAACTATTTCGTTACCCCTCTCATCACGCACATACGTGACATTTCCTCGCTTGTCATGCCCAATATGCTCCGCCAGGGCAAGGAATACCTCGTAATGGTTAAACTGTCCTGTCGCAGCTTCAAGCCCAACTTCCTCCTCGGTCTTGCGCTCCAAGACCAGCACACTGGTCTGTACACTCACATGAGGCTGAAACGTGTCGGGGTGAAGATCTATACTGGCCAGTACCCGCGAATTGCGAAGAATCCACTCTCGAACATATCCAAGCCCAGGCGACCCAAGTATTCCGTCGGGTAGAACAATGGCGCATCGACCGGTTCCAGGCTTGAGGAATCTCACGCACCGCTCAATGAACAGAATTTCCGGTGGTTGTTTGGATTGCACCCTTTTTGTTATTTCCCAAGTGTCGGCTTGCTTCCTGTACCGCCACACATGGCCAAGTTCGTAGGCTTCAAGGATCGATGGATCATCAATAGGTATCTTGGACCCGAAAGGCGGATTCGTAAAGAGCAAGTCCACCGTTCCCATGAGCTTACGTGCGCGCAACCCACTGTCCCATGTGACAGGCGCCTTTAGTGAATTTGCCTGGAATAATCCGCCGGTCCCGTCGTTGTTCATCACCATATTCATCTTTGATGCCTTGACGAGGTTGGGATTAAGGTCCATTCCCACCATATACTTTTTGGCAAATCGATGAACACGATCTCGGATTGCCGTCTCGGCGCGTTCCACGTCTCCCCACCTATCGATCTCCGCGTTTTTGATCTTTTCTATCACATGATTCATTGCGGTTATGAGAAATCCGGCGGTTCCACATGCAGGATCAAGAATAAGATCGCCTTCAGATGGATCGAGCATTGTGACGGCCATTTGGCATATATTGCGAGGAGTGAAAAATTCACCGCGGTCGCCACGGAGATTGGAGCCAACGATCTCCTCGTACGCTCGGCCTTTGACGTCGATATCGCTCTCAAGCAGCGAATACATCTGAATCTGGCTCACGATGTACGCCAGCACGCCGGGATTCAATTCAATTACTTCGTTTGATCGAAAGATAGTTGGGTATTCTGCTTTCACTTCCCCGAAAAGTCCGTCAAGGCGCCCTTTTGCCTTCAGTCGACCATTTAACCCGTGTCGCTCCTTCGATGTGGCGTAAAACTCAACTTCCTCGGAAAGTCGCTCGTCATGAATCTTGCAAAAAATCGCCTTCAGCAACTCCCAGAAAGCCTCTGGTTTCTGAAGCCCTTGATTTCCCGCTATATAGTTGTGGCAACGCCGAAACGCAAAAAGAAGCGCGTCGGACGAAGCGGCTTTCAGTTGGTCAAAACGAGGGCGCTCTACGTCCTCTTCTGTCTTTCCGTGGCTTGGAAGATCCGGGATTTCTTCAAATTCAACATTGCCCTCGTTGTCGACGCGCCGGAAACAAAACCGTTCGATACCGTTTGTCCACATGCCATATGTGACGTTAGGGCACACTGACATATAGCTTTGAAGTTGTTCTACCCCGTGCTTACGGGCATTGGCTTTGGTCTTTTGTGACTTGCATTCAACAATAATGCGTGCTCGGTCCTGAGCATGCTTCTCTCCCTCGTCAAATATAACCAGGTCGGCCCTAGGTCTGCGCGATCCTAGACGCAGACTGAACTCAACGGCGACCTGATGCTTCCCGTAACCGTATTCCCTAACAAGCGACTTTGCGATCTCCTGCCGGACATACTCTTCAGGAGTCTCCTTGCGCTGCGTGAGACCATCCACGTAATCAAGGATCTTACCCTGCTGGACGATTACAACGGCGGGGGACGTTTCATTCACGTCTTATGCACCTCAGTTTGCACTCTTTCGCACTCTCCCGACATGACCGCCTCTCCAACCAGGGCTTGAATTTCCGGCATGGCATCTCAGGAGCCATTCTTGTGTCATGTCCCGACAGCTTCAATACATATATCCGCGACATCGTCATCTGTCGGGCTCCCGTACCCCACCATTTGCCCTATTGTTCCGTGGCCCACGCGCGTAATCGTCATTGCTTCTCAATCTTCGTCGCGACGAAACCCGACGCGCCCTTGCCGCGGGCACGGCGAATCGTGTATCCGTACACACCTAGGTTGAACTTACGGTCGCTGGCGAATTTCGCCAGCGCCTGCTCGATCTTCTCCGCCACCGGGTCCACCTTTGGTGCCGCAGCCTGCCGGGCGAGCCACTTCGTAAACACTTCCTCTCCCAAGTCTTCTCCGACCGATTTCTTCAGTGCCGTGAGTTTCCTCAGTTGCCCCTTGGTGAGCATACCTTCGTCTATGGCCATGCGTTTCGTCCTCCTTTGACTGATCTTCATGCAACCGTGCGCCGGCAATGATAACCGGTTGATTCCGATCCCGTCCCCGCCGCCACGGCTGCGTTTCCTGTTACCCGCTGCCCGCACGCCGCCGAAAGGCCGGAGTAAGCCATGGCCGGGACGGTGGCCGGTGTCCGGGGAGGGTGCCGGTCGTACTTCCGAACACCGGCACCAGGGGAGGTTTCCGACATGAGCACGACCACCAGCGCCCGCACTCCGGCATCGACTTTCCTGACCCACTTTTTCGGGGGCGGGCTGATTGACAAGGGCGAGTGCTACGTCGTCGAGCGTTTCCGCGCGCTCGCCAACGGCGACATACACCACTGGCCCACTGACGCCCCAGCGGGAAAAAACGCCCGCACCCGGCCTGCACCCGAGGTCGCCTCGGTGGATGAGGTCCGGGAACTGCGTCCGGCCTACAACGAGATCATCGTCTGCACCGGCCTCGGGACCCGCACCGGGGTCCAGATGTACGGCTGGGCCGCATGCGGACTGTGGGGCGATCGCACAAAGTGGCGCTGACCGTCGGCCTTCCCCTGAACGTTCCGCCGTCCCTCCGACGGCGCCTGTCCACCTTGCCGGGAGGTCGTCATGCCCTATGCGGATCGAGAACGCCGGCGACAATTCGAACGCGAACGTTCGCGCCGGCGGACCGCCGAGCGGATCGCGCGCGACCGATGCCCTCGCTGCGGCAGGCGCGAGCCGGAACCCGGCCGCGCCGTATGCGCCACCTGTGCCGAGAAAAGGCGGGTGGCGGACCGGGCCCGCGCCGCAAAACGGCGGGCGGCCGGTATCAAACGGGTCAGGAGTCCCGAGGCCCGGAAAGCCGAGTACGAACGCGCCCGGATCCGAGCCGCCGAACGCCTCGCGCGGGGGCTTTGCGGCCAGTGCGGCCGGCATCCCCACGAGACGGACCGCCGGCTCTGCGCCGACTGCGGCGAGCGACAGCGACGGCGCGATCGCGAGCGGTACGCCAGTGCCCGTGCCGCCGGCAAGCTCTACGGGGGGAAACCGGTGGCGTCCAAACGCCGACAGGGCCGCGCCGTCACGAGGAAACGGCAGGGCGCACGACGGGCGGCGGGCCTGTGCATCCGCTGCGGTCGCGGCCGGCCCGTCGACGGCGCATCGAGCTGCGACGGATGCCTCGAGGCCCGCCGGTTCGCCGACCGCCAGACGTACTCCGCCCGCCGGTCGGCCGGTCTTTGTACCCGGTGCGGCACGCCGGCGTTCGAGGGCGCGCCGGTCTGCGGCCCGTGCTCGGTCGTCGAGGCCCGCTACCAACCCACGAAGAACGAGAACAACCGTGCACGCTACGCCGAACGCCGCGCTCGATGGATCTGCACTCGCTGTGGCCGCAAGCCCTCGTTTGGAGCGTCGCGCTGCGAGGACTGCGCCAGGCACGAGCATGAGCGCGCCGGGCACGCACAGGGTATGCCGGACTGGGATCCCGCGTGCACCGTCGTGGATCGCGCCAGCGGCGAGGACCTCGGCACCTGGGACCGGTGGGAGGACGCGATCCTGAGCCTGAGCTTCGCGGGGATGTCGCTCGATGACGTCGAACTCCTCGTCGAGACTTCGCCGATGCACTCGATCGCGGCCTGGGATTGACACGGCCAGCGGCGTCGCACCCGCAACGGGGCGTGTCGCGCGGCGGGGGAGGTGAGCACCCGGGGGCCGGGAGGGAGTTTCGGCCCGCGGGATCCTTGGACCTCCTGCGGAGAATCTCATGTATCACCTTGCCCATGACGGCGCAGACGCCGTGCCCCTCGACTTCAACAAGCCCGCCTGCGCCGACGGCGTGGCCGACGCGCCGGTTCCGGACAGCGCTGCGCACGGCGGACCCGTTGCCCCGGAACTCGACACCGAGTCGCTGCTCGCGGAGATCGGTCTGCCCGCTCACGTGGCCCGCCAGGTTGTCGCTCTGCGGTCCGCTCCGCCGGTTTGAGAGTTGGGGCGAGGCCCCGAGAGGGTGAATCGGGGAGGGGCTCGGGAGAGACCGTTCCCGGTTCGTTCAACCGTTGTCATTAACCGAGACTTGAGGAGTATTGTTATGTTTGGTCTCAATCGCGCAGAAGTCATCGGCCGCCTGGGTGCCGATGCCGTCATCAACCACCTCACCAGCGGCGGCCGCGTGGCGAACATGTCCATCGCCACCGACGAAGGCTATCTCGACCGAAACACCGGCGACCGGGTCGAGAAGACCGAGTGGCACCGGGTGGTCACCTTCCAGCCCGGGCTGATCGACATGCTCGAGAAGCACGCCAGGAAGGGACGCCTGGTCTACGTGTCCGGCACGCTGCAGACGCGGCGCTGGCGCAAGGACGGGGAGGACTCCGACCGGTTCTCCACCGAGATCCGGCTGGCCCCGGGCGGGCGCGTCCAGTTCCTGGACAAGCCCAACGGCGCCAACGGGTCCAACGGCAACGGCGCGCAGGCGGCCTCGCAGCCCGCGCCCGACGCTCCCGCCGCCACCCAGGCGGACATGGACGACGACATCCCGTTCTGATCGTCCGCGCCCCTGAGGCCGGCCTCCGCCATCCCGGGCGGGGGTCGGCCTTTTCGTATGCCGCCAGGCCTGCAACTCGCACCGGGTGCCACCGCAATAGCCGGAGTGGCTACGCCGCGGATGAAAGAACGAAGAACGTGTCGCGAGTCTGAAAACTATTTCTTCCGTCATGACAGTCCAAGCCTGTCACACGTGCTCGGGCGTCAACCCCTGCAAGCAGGGGTCCTCCACTGCGTTTCGGCCCGCAAGCGGGTGACTGCCCTGCGCGCGTGCGATTGGGAATAACTGTCACGACGGAATCCCCCGCCGTGCTCTCCCTTAAAGAAAAGACAGGAGCTCATCATGCCTACTCACGCTCAACACTCTTCTCCGACCGCGGTCATCTGCGAAAACCTGGAACGCTTCGGCGGCGCCCCTGCCAAGGGCGAGCCGGACCCCAGAGCCATCTGGGACGAGTCCGAAGCCTTGGCGGGACTGGACACCGTCCTCGACGCCTTCGTTGAGGAGATCGCACCCGACGGGACTCAGCTCGCCGACGAACGCGAATCCCTGCTCTGGGGCTTCGTCAACACACTGCACATGCAGACGGTGCGGCTGGACCGGGCCGTTGATCGGCTCTCTCCGAAGCTGAAGGAGCTTCAGCAGTCGCAGGACGGGACCGAGATTAACGCCTGGGAACTGGAACGCATCATCGAACGCGCGCAGCACCTCGGCGACCGGCGGGACGCGTTCGAGCGGCTCCGGGACGCGGCGGCCGAGCGGTATCGATCCGACACCGGCAACACCTGGCGGCCGAGGCACGGATCGCACACCAGCCGCACGTCGCAACTGACCTCCGCCGCGATCGACGCCCGGGACTTCCTCCGCGCCCGCGAGCAGAGCAAGGCCCAAGCGCACCTGCCCGAAGGCACCTTGGTCGCGGTCACCGGCTCCAAGCCCGTCGACGACGCCGACCGGATCTGCGCGGCGCTCGATCAGGTCCGGACGAAGTACCCGGACATGGTGCTCGTGCACGGCGGCGGTCCGGGCGCGGAGAAGATTGCGGCGCGCTGGGCCGAGTCGCGGGGCGTGCACCAGGTCGTCTGCAAGCCTGACTGGAACGCCCACGGCCGCGCGGCCCCGTTCCGGCGCAACGACGAGCTGCTGAGGCTGCTTCCGAAGGGCGTCATCGCCTTCCCCGGCTCGGGCATCACCGACAACCTCGTCGACAAGGCGACCCAGCTCGGCATCCCGGTCCACCGCGCGGCCTGACACGCCGCGTCCATCGCGGGCCGCATCGCCATCGCGCGGTGCGGCCCGCGTTCGTTTCCGATCGCTTCAGCCACCGAGCGCGTCGCGCCTCCCCGAGTGGAGGCGGGCGCGCGCCTGGTGAACCGTGCGGCGATCGAAAGAGAGGATCCGTCGCCTCCCACCAGCACACGAGGACCTGCCATGACTCGCATCAGCTTCAAACGCGTCACGCCCGAACGGTCCACCATTCACGACGCCGACGGCGACTTCGTCGGCGAGGTCTTACGACAGCCCGACATCCTCAATCCCGGCAGGCACTACTACGTGATCCACCTGGATGAAGATCCCCGCGGCTTCGCTCGCGTTCACGAACGCGCCCGCATCCGCGACGTCGCACAGAGAATGGTGGACACTCATCCCTACTATTGATCGTCGCGCCGGGCTTCGCCCATGCGCGTCGCGTGTACTCGCCGGCGTTCGCATTCGCGAACGCCATCTTCGTACTTCGACTTTCCGATCAACCGGCGCACGCCCGGTCGCTTCGCGATCCGCGTGCCCGCATCGCACTTTCAATCGCACTTCGTGCTTCCTATACTACGCCCCGGAAGCCGTGCGACGGTTTGGGAACCGTTCCCCCCGCTGCGCTGCGGACGCCTCCGCTCAGGCGCCGCTCGGCTAAACCATTGTGGTAACAATGGTTTAGCCTCCCGGTCGCTTGGACTCCGAGGAAACACATCATTGACGCCAGTGGGCGTGTCTATCTCACACCCGACGCAGCCCCGACGCATCCAAGTACAATAGCCGCCTGTTTCCGCCCGCCTGAAGGAGGCGGCCCGCCCGATGGATGCGCTCGTACTCAACGGTCTGACCAAGGTCTACGGCAACGGCGTGGCGGCGCTCAAGGGCATTGATCTCGCGGTCCCCGAGGGCGACTTCTGTGCGCTGCTCGGGCCGAACGGGGCCGGCAAGACCACGGCGATCGGCATCATCACCTCACTCGTCAACAAGACGAGCGGCAAGGTCTCGGTGTTCGGCCACGATCTCGATACCGAACGCGAGGCCGCGAAGTCCTGCATCGGCGTCGTGCCGCAGGAAGTAAACCTCAACATGTTCGAGAACTGCGTCAATACGCTCGTCAACCAGGCGGGTTATTACGGCGTAACTCGACGCGTGGCGCGGCGGCGTGCGGAGAAGTACCTGCGGCTGCTGCACCTGTGGGACAAACGCAAGGAGATCACGCGCACGCTTTCCGGAGGCATGAAGCGGCGGCTCATGATCGCCCGCGCGCTCGTGCACGAACCGCGCCTGCTGATCCTCGACGAACCGACGGCCGGGGTCGACATCGAGATCCGCCGCTCGATGTGGGCCCTCATGCGCGAGATCAACGCGGCCGGCGTCACGATCATCCTGACGACGCACTACCTCGAGGAAGCCGAACATCTGTGCCGCAATATCGCGATCATCGACGAGGGCACGATCATCGAGAACGACTCGATGAGCAATGTCATCAGGAAGCTGCAGCGCGAAGCCTTCGTGCTGAGCCTGCAGGAACGTGTGACCGAGGCGCCTGCGCTTGACGGGTACACGGTACGCGTGCGCAATGACCGCGAGATCGAGGTCGAAGTCGAGAAGGGTCAGGGACTGAACCGCCTGTTCGCGGCGCTGTCCGCGCAATCGCTCGAGGTCTCGAGCATGCGCACGAAGACCAACCGCCTCGAAGAGCTCTTCATCCGACTCGTCGAGGACAGGCAGGCCGGTCATCCGCAATGAGCCGCAGCGAAGTTTCCGCCCCTGGCGAGCCGATGGCCGCCGCTCCTGCACGCGGTCTGTTCATGGTCAACGTGATCGGGCTCGGGACGATCACGCACAAGGAGATTCGCCGCGTACTCAGGATCTGGATCCAGACGATCGTCCCGCCCGCGATCACGATGACGCTGTACTTCATCATCTTCGGCAGCCTCATCGGCAGCCGGATCGGCGAAATGGACGGCGTTCCCTACACGACGTTCATAGCGCCGGGCCTGATCATGATGGCCGTGATCCAGAACTCCTTCGGCAATGTCGTCTCGTCGTTCTTTTCCAGCAAGCTGCAACAACATCTCGAGGAGATGCTCGTGTCGCCCCTGTCGGTCGTCACGATCGTGATCGGCTTCGTCATCGGCGGCGTTGCGCGCGGCCTGCTCGTGGCGGCGCTCGTGACGGTCGTCGCGATGTTCTTCACCGACCTGCGCGTCGAGCGCCCGTTGGTCACCATCTCGGTGATCGTGCTCGTGGCCATGGTCTTTTCGCTCGCGGGCCTGCTCAACGCCATCTTTGCGAAGAACTTCGACGACATCAGCATCATCCCGACGTTCGTGCTGGCCCCGCTGACCTATCTCGGCGGCGTGTTCTTCTCGATCTCGCTGCTCACGCCGTTCTGGCAGAACGTTGCGCTCGCCAATCCCATTCTCTACATGGTCAATGCGTTCAGATACGGGATGCTCGGCGCATCGGACATACCGCTGGGTATCGCGTTCTCGATCATCCTCGCGGCGTTCGTCCTGCTCTTCGGCCTCGCGCTCGCGCTGTTGCACCGCGGTACCGGGATCAGATCGTGAGCCTGGCGGCGGCTACTCCGGAACGAGCAGGAAATCCCGGCCGAGGCGGCGGAGCACGGCGCCGTCGCGCCTGATCGCAACGACCCGAAGATCGTCCTCGACCTCGTCGCCCTCGACGTAACGCGTCCCGTTGATGAAGACGAAGCGCTCGTCGGCCGCGCCGCCCCAGGAGTGCAGTTGCAGTTCGAGCGCCGGGACCGCAATCCCCTGTGCCCGGATCTCGCCGAGGCTTGGCAGCGGCCCGGTCAGGCTGGGCGAGCGTGAGGATGGCGCGTCGCGCTCCGCCGGCGCCGTCAGCGCGGCCACGCTTCGGGCCGGTGCGGGCGCGCCCCCTTCCTGGCGTTCTGCGTCCGGGAATGTTTCGACACCGGCCGGCGCCTCGTCGACCGCGGTGGCAGACGTGTCGACAGTCGAAGCCTCCGGCGCGACGGCGGCTTCGCCCTGCTCGACCTGCGCCGCCGCGGGGCTCGCCTCCGGCGCGGTTTCCGTCACCGGGGGAGCTGCCGCAAGCGGAACTCCGTCCGGCCGCTCGCTCCACCACCACGCAGCGCCGAGGACGAATACGCCAAGGGCAAGCGCGACCATGACGCCGACGGCCCAACGCGGCAGCCGGTCTCTCGGTACGGCCATCGGCGCGCGGCTGATCCCGGGAACGGCGTCGCGACGCCGTTCGTCCTCGGACTTTCTGAGCGCGTCAAGTATGAACGACATCCCGGTTCACCGTGCGCTACAGCCGCCTGTCGGCGTCGACAGCCAGCGCGTCGCGCGCGCGCAACGCGGCGAGCGATCCCGGTTCCCTCGAGGCCGGTACGCCGATCAACAAACCGGCGGTTGGAGCAGCTTCGGCCGCTTCGTTGAGCGGCACCGCCTCGTCGCCCGAAGGCGCTTCGACGGCTTCTCCCGCCCGATCCTCGGCAGTCTGGTCAAGCGTCGTCGCCGCCAGCGCGAGAATCGCGAACGCCCCGGCTGCGGCGGCCCACGGCCACCAGCGCCGTTTGAGCCGCCTGCCGAAGACCTCGGCGGCGGCTCGCCTGACGAGCCGGCGTTCGATGCGGGTGCGATCCTCTGTGTAGGCCGCGAGCAGTGCGCGGTCGGCAACGATGTTGATGAGCCGGGGGATGCCCCCGGATTGCCTGTAGATTTCGCGTACCGCGGCCGGGCGGAACACTTCGGTGCGTGCGCCCGCGACCTTCATGCGGTGCTTGACGTAGACGAAGGTGTCTTCGGCGCTGAGCGGCTCGAGGTGATACCGCCCGGTGATTCGCTGGGCGATCTGCCGCATCTCCGGGCGGTCGAGTACCTGACGAAGCTCTGGTTGGCCGATCAACACGATCTGCAGGAGCTTGCGCTTCGCAGTCTCGAGATTCGTGAGCAGCCTCACCTGCTCGAGCAATGCCGGGTTCAGCGTCTGCGCCTCGTCGACGATGAGCACGACGCGGCGCCCGGCCGCGTGCGTACGCAGAAGCCGCTCGTTGAGCAGATCGACGTAGTCCTTGGCGGTAGCGCGCTTCGGCGTCTCGATCCGCAGCTCCTGGCATATGGAACGCAGAAACTCCTTCGTCGAGAGTTGCGGGTTAAGGATCAGAGCAATCTCGACCTGCTCGGGAAGCTGCTCGAGCAGGCTGCGGATCAGTGTCGTCTTGCCGGTGCCGACCTCGCCCGTGAGCTGGATGAATCCGCCGCTTTCGGAAACGCCGTAAATCAGGTGTGCGAGGGCGTCAGCGTGGCGCTGGCTCAGATACAGATAGCGCGGGTCCGGGCTTATCGAGAAGGGCTTCTCGTCCAGCCCGAAGAATGCGGTGTACACGTCTCGGGTCTCCCGGAGCTCGGACGCGCTCGATACTCTCCCTGAACCTTGCTATCCGTGCCGCCCGTCGTCTTACGGCTGCACTTCGATCGTGACGACTTCCGACATGAGCGGGGGATCGTGCGGAATGTGCAGGTAATCGCCGACCAGCAACTGCAGCGTGTGCGTGCCGGGCGCAAGTTCCAGCTCCGCCTCGGTCTGCCCGAGCCCGAAATGTACATGCTGCTCGTCGGTCGGGATCGGCAGGCCCATGTCCGGCAGCCCCGTGTCGACGAGCAGGTGATGGTGGCCCGTGTTGTCCATCACGATGCCCGCCGGTGCGACGCCGAGGACCCTGAGCCCGAATACGACCCGGACCGGACTCGTTACGGTCTCGCCGTCCGCGGGCGACACGATGTAGACGCTCGCGCCCTCCGGCGAAGGCTGGCGGGGCAGCGCCGCAGGCGCCGGCGCAGGCTCCGCGGGCGCAGGTGCGGATTCGGCGGCTTCCGCCGGCGCCGCTTCCGGCGCAGCGTCGGTAGCCGGCTCGCTGCCGCAGGCTGCGAGTATTCCAAAGCACAGGATCAACGTGCCGCGTCTCAGCATGACTTTTCTCCTTCGCCGGCCGGCCTCCGGGCCGGTTTCTTCTCCGGCAACCAACGTCGATTAAACGCTGCCTGTCAAGGCGCCCGGCGGTGTTCTTTTGCGGGACAGGACAGCAGCGCCACTGTAGCACACCGCCGCCGTTCGGCGGCAGGTTCAGCCGGGGCTTTCGGTATCGCTCTCGGGCTTGGCCGGCTTTCTGCGCTGCGGCTTCTTGCGGGCCGCGCGGGCCGGTTTCTTCGCAGCCGGCCGCGCGGGCTTCTTCGCGGCTGCGCGAGTCGTTTTCTTCGCGGGCTCACGCGGTTTCGGGGCCGCGGTATCGGCCGGCTTTCGGCCGAGTTCGGAGGCATCGAAATCGTCGACGCCCGTCAGCGCCATGACCGTGTCGTCAAACGCCCTGACGGCAGCGGCCTCGTCGGGCGTGAGTACGCCCGTGCGCTCGGCTTCGTCGATCTGGCCGGGCACGTCCTCGCTCAGGATTTCTCCGGCGCGCCTGGCGTCGAGGACCTTGCGCTCGAGCGCCTTGACGCCCTCGGCCATCTCGAGCGCCTCCTGGAGCAGCCCGACCGGATTGCCCGGCTCGACCGCCGTATAGGCGCAATCGGCGAGGCGCTCGCGGGTCTCCGTCGGGTTGATCATCAGTTCGACGATGTCCTGCCCGAGCGCGTCGGACGGCGCCGAGAAGGTCCTGCCGCGCGGAAAGATCAGAAACCGGAGAACCGCAGCGATCCACCGGTTGGGGAAGTTCCTGAGAAAGCCGTGCAATTGCTCCTGAGCCCGGTACAGCAGCATGCGGCAAGCCCATTCGACCAGCGGCAGGTCGGCCGGCGGCTCGCCCTGGTCGCGGTAATGCTTGAGCACCATCGAGGCAAGATAGGTATGGCTCAGGACATCGCCGAGCCGCGCCGAGAGCAGTTCCTGCCGTTTCAGCGCACCGCCGAGCACGAGCATGGCGGTGTCCGCCGCGAGCGCGAACGAGGCGCTGTAGCGGTTGACGTGCTGGTAGTACCTGCGCGTCGCCCCGGCAGTCGGCACGCTCGTGAAGCGGCTTTGCGTCACCGCGAGCACGAACGAGCGCGCGGCGTTCGACAGGAGGTGGCCGGCATGGGCGAAGATGGCCCGGTCGAAGTCGGCGAGGCCGCGCTCCGGATCCGTGTCGCGAGCCGCCTCCATCTCCGTACGCACCCAGGGATGACAGCGGATGGCGCCCTGCCCGAATATGATGAGATTCCGCGTCAGGATGTTGGCGCCCTCGACGGTGATCGAGATCGGCACCGACTCGTAGTTGCGGGCCAGATAGTTGCTCGGGCCGAGCATGATGGCCTTGCCGCCGTGAATGTCCATCGCGTCGTTCGCGGCATCGCGGGCCATTTCGGTGTTGTGATACTTGAGGATGGCCGAGGGCACCGATGGCCGCTCGCCGGCGTTGAGCGCGGTGCAGGTCACGCGCGAGGCCGCCGTCATCGTGTAGGCGTAGCCGGCCATTCGCGCCAGCGCCTCGCCGACGCCGTGGAACTTGCCGATCGGCAGCCCGAACTGGCGCCGGATCCGGGCATAGGCGCCGGTCGCGTAGACTCCTGCGATCACTCCGCCGAGCGCGTTGCTCGGCAGGGTCACACAGCGGCCGACGGACAACTGCTGCACGAGCATGCGCCAGCCCTGGCCCGCCATCTTCTGCCCGCCGATAATGGCGTCCAGGGGCACGAACACGTCCCTGCCCGAGGTCGGGCCGTTCTGGAACGGAATGTTGATCGGGAAGTGCCGGCGGCCGATCTCGATACCCGGCAGGTTCGTCGGCACCAGTGCCGCCGTAATACCGTAGTCTTTCCTGTCGCCGATCAGGCCGTCCGGGTCGTAAAGCTTGAACGCGAGACCGAGCACCGTCGCGATCGGCGCGAGCGTGATGTAGCGCTTCTCCCAGTTGAGCCGGATGCCGACCGTCTCGCGGCCGTCGAACGTGCCCTTGCAGACGACACCCGTATCGGTGATCGCCGTCGCATCCGAACCCACGCGCGGCGACGTCAGCGCAAAGCACGGAATCTCCTCGCCGCTCGCAAGCCCCGGGAGCCAGCGTTGCTTCTGCTCGTCCGTGCCGTAGTGCAGCAGCAACTCGGCCGGGCCGAGCGAGTTCGGTACACCGATCGTCGACGCCGCAGTGGAATTGCGCGAGGCGATTTTGGTCAGGACCATGGAGATCGCGAGCGGCGAGAATCCCATTCCGCCGTAGTCCTTCGGGATGTTCATCGAGAAGAAGCCGCCGCTTCTGACGAATTCCCACACGTCCGCGGGCATGTCGCAGAGCTCGTGCGTGATCTGCCAGTCGTCGAGCATTCGGCAGAGCTGCTCGGTCGGCCCGTCGAGAAAGGCTTGCTCCTCCTCGGTCAGCTCCGGCGCCGGCAGCGTCATGAGCCGGTTCCAGTCCGGCATGCCGCTGAAGAGCTCGCCGTCCCACCAGACGTTGCCGGCCTCGAGCGCTTCCTGTTCCGTCTTCGACATCTGCGGGAGCATGCCCCGGACGATCTCGATCAGGCGGGCGCTCAGGTGCTCGCGGCGCAGGTCCACGAGATTCAGCGCCGCGACGGCCGCGAACAGGAGCCACAGGAACAGCGGCCAGAGGACGCCCTCGGCGCCGATGATCGTATAGATCAGCAGCACGACGCCGAGCACGATCGTCGATGTCCTGAGATCGAGCCTGCGGTACGCGACCGTGACCGGCGCCGCGGTCAGGACGATGAACCAGAAAATGGAACTCAAGGTCACTCTCCGGCGTTCGCGTGGGCGTGCATGCGTGCTACAGCAGTTCGGCTACGCCACGGCGCTCATCGCGAAGTTCGGCGTCGGTCGTGTCGAGCCTGGCGCGGCAGAAGTCGTCGACCTCGAGTCCCTGGACGATTTCGTAGTCGCCGCCGCGACACCTGACCGGATAGGAAAACCAGACGCCTGCGTCGATCCCGTAGCTGCCGTCGGAAGCCACCGCCATGCTGACCCAGCCGTCGCTGCCGTACGTCCAGTCCCGAACGTGATCGATGGCGGCTGAAGCGGCCGATGCCGCCGAGGATGCGCCGCGCGCCTTGATGATCGTCGCGCCGCGCTGCTGGACGGTCGGCACGAACTCGTCCTCGTACCATTGCCGCTGTACGAGCGACAACGCCGGCTGGCCGCCGACGGTCGCATGCGCGAGATCCGGGACCTGCGTAGCCGAGTGGTTGCCCCAGATGATCACGCCGTCGACGTCCGAGACGTGTGCGCCGACCTTCTGCGCAAGCTGGGCCCGCGCGCGGTTGTGGTCGAGCCGGGTCATGGCGGCGAAGTTCCTGGCGTCCAGATCTGGAGCGTTCGCGCTTGCGATCAGCGCGTTGGTGTTGGCGGGATTGCCCACGACGAGCACCTTCACGTCACGCTCGGCGCTTGCGTCGAGCGCCCGGCCCTGAGCCGAGAAGATCTCGGCGTTGGCGAGCAGCAGGTCGCCGCGCTCCATGCCCGGACCGCGCGGCCTGGCGCCCACGAGCAGCGCGTAGTCGGCGCCGCGAAATGCCGTTTCCGCGTCGTCGGTCGCGACGACGCCGTGCAGCGTCGGAAAGGCACAGTCGTCGAGTTCCATCGCCACGCCGTTCAGGGCGCCGAGGGCAGGCGGGATTTCGAGAAGCTGCAGGACGACCGGCTGGTCGGGACCGAGCATCTGGCCCGAAGCGATGCGGAACGCCAACTGGTAGCCGATCTGACCGGCCGCACCGGTGATGGCCACCCGGGCCGCTGGTTTGCTGTCCGTGCTCATGCTCGCGTTCCGTTGAGGCGCCGACCGTTACTTTGTAGCCGCGGGATTCTATCACGCGGCATCCTGCGCACCCGTCCCGGAGAAACCCGGATTTTCGGCTGCAAGTGCGCTGCAAACCCTAGCAGCCCGTGGCGAAAGTCCCGCGGCAATCGACCGACGATGCATCCCGCCCGGCTGCGTTGCTCGTCGCTTGAATATTCCCGATATTCGCGCTCCTCGCGCCTTGCCGGGCGGGCGCCTCGCCGGTCTCGGTGCTTCGCGCGACTTTCGCCACGGGCTGCTAGCGCAACGCGTACTTTCTGAGCAGGCCGCGAAGCTGATGGTAGCTCAGGCCGAGCATCTCGGCGGCCACGGTCTGCCGGTAGCGCGCCCGCTCCAGAGCCCGCTCGAGGATGTCGCGCTCGAAGCGCTCGACGGCCGCGCGGAAGTCGGCGGGTATCGGCGCGGGTTCGGCTTCCGCGGCCTGAGCCAAGGCGGGCGGGGTTGAAGCTTCGTCTTGCGCCTGCGCCGCCGCGAACGGCGAGTCGAAGGGATCGAACAGGATTTCCTCGATGGGCCGGTCCGGATCTTCCGCGCGGTAGATGCTGCGCTCGACGGCGTTCTTCAGTTCCCTGACGTTGCCGGGCCAGGAGTGCCCGGCGAGAGCCGCTTCGGCCTGCGGCGCGAAGCCCGCGAACAGGGGACGCTTGAGTTCGCTCGTGATGTTGACGGCGAAGTGATACGCCAGTCTCGGGATGTCCCCCTGCCGTTCGCGTATGGGCGGGACGTGTATGACGTCGAAGGCGAGGCGGTCGAGCAGATCGGCCCTGAACCGGCCCGTCCGGACGAGCGCCGGCAGATCCTCGTTCGTGGCGCCGACGACGCGTACGTCGGTCGACAGCGGCTCGGACCCGCCGACCCGCTGAAACTCGCCGTACTCGATGACCCTGAGAATGTTCTCCTGCATGCGCAGCGGGACCGTGCCGAGTTCGTCGAGCACGAGCGTCCCGCCGTCGGCCTGCTCGAAGCGGCCGGTGTGGGTTCGTGTCGCCCCCGTGAACGCGCCCGCTTCGTGGCCGAAGAGTTCCGACTCGAGCAGGCTCTCGGTAAGCGTCGCACAGTTGACCTTGACGAACGGCTGGTCCCAGCGCTCCGAAAGGTAGTGCAGCCGCGCGGCGATGAGTTCCTTGCCCGTGCCGCGCTCGCCGATGACGAGCACGGGCCTGGCCAGGGGAGCGACCTTCGAAACGTGCTCGAGCATCTCGAGAAAGGCCGGCGCCTCACCGATCAACTCGCCCGTTTCGGGCATCCGGCTCGCCATTATTGGTAAATTCCGCTAAACATAGCGCGTTCTTACCTTTGATTGGCAATACAAGTCAACAGCGGAAATCCAGCGCTGCGCCTGAGCAGAGAAAAAATCACGTCGAAACAACAGCTTGCGTCCGCTGCCGGACTTTGGCACGGAACGTGCTCCAGGAAACTGTGCATGGACTGCCCGGCTCAGCGCGACACCAGCCGCACTGGCCACGCCCGAAGCGGACACCGCAGCGGCAAGGGCAGCGAGGCGGGAGGAGTTAGCTCCCCCGGGCGCGGCGGTCTTCCGCCACATTTGACAGGAACAAGGCAATGGGTATTTTTTCGCGTTTCACCGACATCGTAAATTCGAACATCAACGCCATACTCGACAAGGCGGAGGATCCGGAAAAGATCGTGCGCCTCATGATCCAGGAAATGGAGGACACCCTCGTCGAGGTGCGCTCCGCGGCCGCCCGCGCGATCGCCGACAAGAAGGAAGCCGCGCGCAAGCTCGAGGCGCTCGAGCGCGAAGCGCAGGGCTGGCAGGACAAGGCGGAGCTCGCGCTCGACAAGGATCGGGAAGACCTCGCCAAGGCCGCTCTGGCGGAAAAGGCGCTCGTCGCCCGGGCCGCCGACGGGGTCCGCGCGCAGCGCGACGCCGTCGATGAGAGCCTCGAGCAGTTGAGTTCCGACATCGCCTCGCTCGAAGCCAAGCTCGCGGATGCCAAGGCGCGGCAAGAGGCGATCCTCGTGCGCCACGAAACGGCGAGCAAGCGCCTCGAGGTTCGCAAGCGCCTGCACGACTACCGGGTCGATGACGCGCTCGTTCGCTTCGAACGCTTCGAGCGCCGTATCGACGGGCTCGAAGGCCACGTCGAATCCTACGATCTCGGCAAGAAGGACCTGGACCAGGAATTCGCGGAGCTCGAATCCGCGGAGGCCGTCGCGGAGGAATTGCGCGCGCTGAAGTCAAGGCGCGCGGAAAAGCAGCCCGACGCCAAGTAACGCGAGACGAACGCCATGTCCGGACAAGCTTTCGTCCTCAGCATCATCGCGATGTCTCTGACCTTCGCGCTCATCATGGGCGTGCTCGACCGCCTCACGAAATGGAAGTCGAAGAGGCGCCTCTCCGACGACGAGCAGCAACAGCTCGATGAGCTGTGGAGCATCAGCGAACGGCTGGAACGCCGGCTCAGCGCGCTAGAGACGATTCTCGATGCCGACGCCCGCCCACGGAGCAAGTAAGCGTGAACGAACTGCATCACCCCACGACCAACTCGTACGGCGCCGAGCGATCGAGCGCCCGGCTCCCGATGATCATCCCGCGCAGGAAGACCTGACCATGGCCCTCAACAAACTCTATCGCGACGGCGAGAACGGAATGATCGCCGGCGTCTGCGCCGGGCTTGCCGACTTCTTCGACGTCAATGTCAAGATGCTGCGGATCGCAGTCGCGGTCGGCGCGCTGTTCTTTCCGTCGCTGATCCTCGCCTACATCGTGCTCGCACTGCTGCTCAAGAAAAAGTCGGCGGGAGACGGAAACGGCGCTGCGGACGAGCCCAGGAAGCGAAAGAAGAAGCGCGCGCGACAGGATCACGGCGCCGCTGCAGGCTTGGGAAACCGGGACGGCGTCGCGCCTCATGCGACGCTGAGCCGCGTCCGGCGGCGGTTTGCCGATCTCGATGCGCGCCTGCAGCGGCTGGAGAAGTACGTGACCTCCGAGCGCTACAGGCTCGACCGGGAGTTTGAAGGCCTCAGAGACTAGGGGGCGTTTGCGAATCCCGTCCTTGACTGAGAGGTTGACGAAGTTCACCAAATTAGCTAATTTCATCATCCGATGAAAAATGCTATTTCAGTGAAACTTCTTGAAGCTGACGCCATTGATGCGGTAAGCAAGCTGCTCACCGATCTGCCCGGCGCCGAGGTCCACATCGATGGGCATGCGCGACTGCCAGATCCAGGAGATCAACTCGACGGACTCGTTAGCCTGACCCTTGGAGGGTCCACCCGGCTCATCGCGTTGGAGGTCAAATCCGACGGCGCTCCGCGTTTCATCAGGGCCGCCATCTATCGCCTCGAGAGCTGCATCGCGCGCCTGCGTCGGTGGAAAGCGGAATATGGAGCCCAAGAGGTGATCGCGATGATTGTGTGTCCCTACCTGTCTCCGGCGTCGCGGGAGATCTGCCGGGATCATGGCGTTGCCTACCTGGATTTCGAAGGAAACGCATACCTCGCGTTCGATTCCGTCTACGTTGAGCGAACTGTACCGCACCAGCCCAAGACGGAGACTCGCTCTCTCCGCTCGATTTTCACACCGAAGGCGTCGGCCATCCTGCGAGCTTTCCTCAATGAACCCGGCCGTGCCTGGCGCGTGGCGGAGTTGGCCGCGAAAGCCGATGTGAGCCTTGGCCATGTGAGCAACGTTCGCAAGGCGCTACTCAACCGCGAGTGGATCGAGAAGCAAGACGGCGGTGTCGTGCTGACGCGGCCCAACGCCCTTATCGAGGCGTGGCGGGAAAAATATCGGCGTCCAAGCGGCAACCAAGTCACCGGCTACACCCACCTGCACGGAATACAGTTCGATGAGCGGTTGCACGGGCTACTCAACAACGTTCCGGAACGGCCGCGGGCGATCTATTCTCTGAACTCCGCTGCGCAATGGCTGGCGCCGTTTGCCCGCGACGGCACACGGTCGTTTTACGCAGATGCAAGCGGTGCGGATCGATTGAGAGAAGTTCTGGAACTCGCGCCCGCCGGAGCGGGCGCGAACGTTGTCGTTTGTATCCCGACCGACGAAAGTCTGTTCAACGACACCCTTGAACCGGTACCCGAGATCTTTTGCACCGGTCCCATTACCACTTACCTCGATCTTTGGTGCGGTAACGAACGCGAACGTGAAGCCGCCGACCACCTGGCGCGGGAGGTGCTTCCATGGATCGCGTAGGACCGCAGTTCGCAGTTGACTACGACGACCGTACGACGCGCGCAGTCAAGGCAGTCTTGCTCGAAATCGGCCAAGTGCTCGGGAGCTTTCAGGGCAACGTCGCCGTGCAACGTGCCGATGGCGCTGACTTGGCACTGAAGTTCTATCAGATGGTGGCGATCGATGGCGACATGCCCGATGGCGGGCGTAACCGGGTCCGGATTGCCGTGGCCTCGATACCGGCCCTGCTTGCGATGAAAGGATTCGCCATCGCAAACCGCCTAAAGCGCAAGGATGCCTACGATATCTATTACTGTATCCGGAACTTCCCCGGCGGCGTTGACGCGCTCGTAACCGCTACCTTTCCGACCTTACGCGTTGAGACGGCGAAGGAAGGCTACCGCTTGATTGAAGACAAGTTCCGTACCGTGGACGATTTCGGGCCAACCAGTGTCCGACAGTTCGTAGACGGTTCGCCATTGCTCGGAGGGCGTACCGCAGATCAGTGGCAACAGGATGCCTTCGGACAGGTTGACGCCAGGCTCGCCGGGCTTGACTTGGGGTAGGCAAGCCATTCGGGTTGCGTGAGTAGTCGCTGGCGGTCCAGGCAAGAACCGCACAACTTGCGTCGGCGTCGCGTCTACCGCACAAGGGAACACGCATCGGCGTCGCGGTCACGACACTCTTCTTCGAGTCGGTGATCGTCCTCTACGTCGTGTTGGCCCTGGTGCTCAAAAAACCGGCGGACGAAAGGCCGACCGATGACGCCACTGCGAGCCTCGGCCGCCGCGTCCGCACCGAACTCCGTGGGACCCTGCGCAGCGTCCGGCCGCCGCTTCGCGACCCTGACTAACGGTACCGGTTGCGTTCAGCCGTAAATGGAGATATGTTTTTCTGCATCTGTTTTTCATACTGAGGCCAACATGCGTATCTCCGAACGAGGCCAGATCACCATACCGAAGAAACTGAGAGATCGGTTCGGCATGAATCACAACGTTGAGGTCGAGATAACGCCGACGCGAAACGGTCTCCTCATCCATAAGCGAACAGCGGCCAAGCATCCTGTCGAACGCGTGTACGCGATACTCGGTCGGGGAGGCAGCACGGACGACTACCTCGAGGAAATTCGTGGAAGGTGATTACGGCGATCGACACCAGCGTTCTGCTGGACATCTTCCTGCCGGACGACCGGCATGGCGAACACTCCAGGCAACGGCTTCGAGAAGCATACGACGCCGGAGCGCTGATCGCTTGCGATATCGCCTATGCGGAACTGGCCGCATGGTTTCGCGACAGGGACACGTTGGATCGGGCGTTGCGGACGATCAACGTCGCCGTAGCACCCATCAATACCGCCATCGCGTACGAAGCCGGCGTTCGCTGGAAGCGCTACCGCGAAGCTGGAGGGCCTCGCAAACGGATCATCACCGATTTCCTGATCGGCGCCCATGCCATCACCGCAGCCGATGCCTTGCTTACGCGTGACCGGGGCTTCTTTGCGACCTACTTCCCGGAACTGGAGCGTACGCGTAGCTGAGGCTACTCACCTCGGTTACCGCTACGCCGTGCGGTGGTATAGCTCTTCCTGCCTGCCTGGTCCAACTCCGGCTCTTACCGGTACGGCTTGGTCACGCCAGCCTTCAGGTTGTCCGGCCCGATGCGTCTGGCGCATCACCGCGTCGACCTTGCCGGCAAAGGTCCGGTAATGCTGGCAGAACCAGCTGTAACCGAAGCCGTCCGGTTGCGCCGCCTTGTACTCCTCCCACAACAGGAACAGCGTCACGCCCTTGCGCTTGAGCTCGCGATGCACGTGCGCGAAGTCCGGCAGCCTGCGGGTCTCCGCCGGCACGTTCGGAGCCGGCGGGAACAGCGCCCGCTCCAGCGCCGCATCGTCCCACGCCGCCGCCGCAGGCCCTTGATCCGTCGCATCGACAACCTCCCTCTCGCCCCCTTGACTCGCCGTGTCGCTGAAAACGCGGCAAAGTAGCCGGTTGTCCCGCGCGGCCCGCACTGTCGACCTACCCCGTCCAGCGGGCGGCCGATTCGGATAAGCGATTCATCCGGCGCAACGCAGCCGTGCGCGACCGCCTCGATGAAGTCCGGAACATACTCGTACCGAGCCTTCCGCGCGAGTACGCGCAGATGACCGCCATCCATGAAGATCGCCGCCTTCAACGAAAGAGACCTCCCAAGGGAACACGCCCCAGGGAGGTCTCATATAGATGCCCGCCTACGGGCGTAGCGGATAGTGCCTGGACTCTGGTTCCTCCCTGGCAGCCCGTCAAGAGCATTTTCTGACCCACTCCAACACGAGCCGAGACTCCTCATTTGTCGGCCCGGCCGATCAGGCCGTCAGCCTGTCCCAGCGCATCGGACTGCGCCCCTACCTCGAGCGGCCATACCGTGAAGTGTTGCCCTTCATACTCTTCCGCCACTGCGTAGAACTTGCGCGCGCCTTTGGAAGTCGGGCAGGAAAAATCCAATAAATGCCTTTTCTGCGGATACTGCCGACAAATGCCCGTATCCGGGCGCCTGCGTCCCCTGCCAAACTTCCGGCATGAACCACCATGCCGCCTGGAAACGCTTGTTCGGCCTGCCCGCCCTCATCGAGCATCTGCTCAAGGGCTTCGCAAGGCCCGTGGCCGAGCGCCTCGACTTCTCGACGCCGCTGCAACTGCCGGCGGACTCGGTGGACGCCGACGCCAGGCGGCTGCGCGGCGATGCGGCCTGGCGCGTGTATTTCAAGGGCGGCAGCGGGCGCTCGCTGGTGCTGCTGATCGAGTTTCAATCCAGGGTCGATCCGTCGATGGCGGCACGCATGCGCGGCTACGCGGATGCGGTCCGGGAGCGGCTGATCCGGCAGGGGGAAACCGACGCGGACGGCGAGGTCCGGGTGTTGCCGGCGGTGCTGTACTCGGGGGACGGCCCCTGGAACGCCTTGGGCGGCGTCGCGGAAGTGAGCGTTACAGCCGAAGGCGAGTTGTCGCTGCCGGTGGACGGCAACTATCTGCTGCTTGACGCGAACCGCCGGGCGCGAAAGCATTTGCCCCGGGACAACCTGGTCGCCGCAGTGTCCCAACTCAACGCTTCGGAAACACTGGACGAGCTGCGCGCCCGCGTGCGGCCGCTGCTCGACCCGCTGCGCGGCGAGTCGCGGCGGGCGGTGTTCGACTGGCTGTGCCTGGCGGCCCCGACGATGATCCCGCAGTCGGACGCGGCGGCGGTGGTGGAGTCGCTGAAGCGGGAGCTTGCGAAAATCGAGACTTGGGAAGGGACGATGATGGCTTTGGCGGACCGCATTGAGGGGTGCGAGGCGGAGTGGCGCCGGGAAGGCTTCGAGAAGGGGCTCAAGCAGGGCCTGGAGCGGGGCGAGAAGCGCGGTGTTGAGCGAGGTATCGAGCGGGGCCGGGCGCAGGTACTTGAGTTGGGCATTGCGGCGGAGCGGGCGCTGCTTTGCCGACAGGCGGTCCGTCAGTTCGGCGCTGCGGACGCCGACGCGCTGGTCCGCCATCTTGCCGGCATTTCCGATCCAGACGGTCTTGCCCGGGTTGGGGAGCGCATCGTCGATTGCGGCACGGGCGCCGAGCTGCTCGATTGGCTTGATGCGGGCCGGGACGGCGCCGACGCGCGTTGAGAAGAATTGAGACGCGCCCCGGGGCGTTCGGGCCTATCGCCGGACCGGATTGGACGACCCCGGACTGTTCCAGCGACCCCCGTACAGGCGCGCGACCGCGCGGTGGAAATCGGCGGCCCGCGGCGCTTGTGCGTGGGAGGGCGGCAGCCCCCGTATGAAACCCGCTGTCGCCGTCGACGCCGCCCGGAACCGCACCGCGCCCACACTTGCGCGACGATGCGCGCGACCGCCAAAGCCGGCGACCGCGGCAACTCGTTCTATTCTTCTTCCGCTTCCCCTTCCTCGGCCGGCGGGTTGGCCTCACGATACGCTCGGACCTGCTCGTTGAACGCCTCGGCGATGAGCTCCATCTCCTCGACGCCCTGGTTGTGCCGCGCGACCATCAACGACTGGAACAGTGCCGGCGAGTCCTCGCCGCCGGCATCCTCGAGTTCGGCGTCGATGCAGCCGATGTACTCTTCCATGGCCGCCATGTAGGCCTGGACTTCCGACTGGACCGCCACAAGCTCTTCCATGGTCGCGCTCTCGCCGTCGGGTACGACAACCAGCGGCGGGTTGTCGCATGCCAGCGCGGGCACTGCCAGCAGGCTTGCCACGGCGATACAGCAGCCGGAAACGATTTTCATGTTCTTTCCCCTGGACATGTCGGTAAAATCGTTCCGCAATATACTGCACGCACCGCATCCACGCCATAAATTCGTCGCGACGGCAACGAACGGCGGTCCCGATCCCCCCAACGCTCTTGCCGCAGCCACGCCCATGATTTCCGTCACCGCCACGGACAACATCGATCCCGGCAGCTTCAGGCCGCCTCCAGGGCTCGGGCACCGGCACGTGCAGACGATGCTCACGAGCATGCCCATCTACGCGCTGCTCGCACGCGGCCGTACCCGGGCGCTGCTCGACGCGTCGCGCGAGGAACTCATCGACTGCGGCGACGGCGTCCGCCTCATGGGCGTCATGAGCAGCCAGGCCTCACCCGCTCGCGGCCTCGCCATACTGCTGCACGGCTGGGAAGGCTGCGCCGACTCCAGTTACATGCTGTCCGCGGGCGCGACGCTCCACGAACGCGGCTACGACGTGTTCCGTCTCAACTTCAGGGATCACGGCGCGACGCATGCCCTCAACGAGGAACTTTTCCATTCGTGCCGGATCGACGAAGTCGTCGACGCCGTCAAGGCCATCCAGGTCCGGCACCGCGCCCCGCGGACCGTCCTCGTCGGCTTCTCGCTCGGCGGCAACTTCGCGCTCCGGGTCGCCGTGCGCGCGGCCGCTGCCGGCATCGATCTCGAACGCGTCGTCGCCGTCTGCCCCGTGCTCAGGCCCAAAAACACCATGCACGCGCTCGAGACGGGACTGTGGGTCTATCGGCGCTACTTTCTGAAACGCTGGCGGCGATCGCTGGCCGCGAAGGCACGCAGTTTCCCGGGGCGCTACGATTTCGGCGATCTGCGCAGGTTTCGCACGCTGTCGGCCACGACGGAGTTTCTCGTCACGCGTTATTCGGGCTTTCCCGACCTTGAGACCTATCTCGACGGCTACGCGATTACCGGCAACGCCCTGGAGGGGCTCGACGTGCCCGCCCGAATCATCGCCGCCGAGGATGACCCGGTCATACCGGCCCGGGATATCTCTGATCTCGCGCCGAGCCCGGCGCTGTCGGTGAGCCTCTTCCGGCGCGGCGGTCACTGCGGCTTCGTCGCGGGCTACAGCCTGCACAACTGGCTCGACGAAGCGATCGCCGGCCTGCTCGAAGCGTCGGTGTCGCAGCTTCTGCCCCCGTCCCCGTCGCGGCGCATGACCGGCCTATAATGCGGGCGGCGCGGGCGGCCCAACGACGCCCCGGCCGGGCTACAAGGGAACGCCGATCTTGCTGCAATCGAGCCTCAACTGGCTAAGCCGGAACGATAACGCCCACCTCGTCCGGCAAGGGTTGCGCGGCGTCGAGAAGGAATGCCTCAGGGTCACGCCCGATGGCCGGCTCGCACGAAGCCCGCACCCTGCACGACTGGGCTCGGCACTGACCCATCCCTACCTGACGACCGACTATTCCGAGGCGCTCCTCGAGTTCGTGACGCCGCCGTTCCCGTCGAACGCTGCGATGCTGGGTTTCCTGAGCGATCTGCACGGTTCCGTCCACCGCGCGCTCGACGGCGAGCTTCTGTGGCCTGCGAGCATGCCGTGCATCGTCGATCCGGACGGGATACCGATCGCCCGCTACGGCACATCCAACGCCGGCATGCTGCGGACGGTCTATCGGCGCGGGCTCGGCCATCGCTACGGCCGGGCGATGCAGGCCATCGCGGGAGCGCATTTCAATTATTCGCCGCCCACGGAGTTCTGGCCCGCCTGGCGCGACCGGCGCGAAAGTACCGAGCCGCTGCAGCAGTTCAAGTCAGCCGAATTCATGGGACTCGTACGCAACTACCGCCGCTGCGCCTGGCTCGTGATCTATCTGTTCGGCGAGTCGCCGGCGTTCTGCAAGTCGTTCCGGCCCGAGGGCCATGCGCGGCTTAAGGAGCTCGACGCCGGAACGTGGTTCGCGCCGCATGCGACCTCGCTGCGCATGAGCGACATGGGCTACCGCAACAAGTACCAGGCGCGGCTGCAGATCTCCGCGAACTCGCTCGGCGAATACGTCGCGGACCTGCGCTCGGCGCTGACCGCCGTCGACCCGCACTACGAGCGCATCGGGGTGAATGTCGACGGCGAGTTTCGTCAGCTCAACGCGAACGTCCTGCAGCTTGAGAACGAGTACTATAGTTCCGTGCGTCCGAAGCCCGTCGCGGGCAGCGGGCGCGCCGTGGCAGCGCTCGAGCAAACCGGCGTCGAGTACGTCGAGATCCGTTCCCTCGATCTCGACATCGACGAACCGCTCGGCATGAGCGAACGGCAAATGCGCTTTCTGGAAGCGCTGTTGTTGTATTGCCTGCTGGACGACAGCCCGCCGATCGCGCCGTCCGAGCAAGGCGAGATCGACGCGACCGAGCTTGCGATCGCGCGCGAGGGGCGCAAGCCCGGGCTCACGCTCACACGGCTTGGCCGCGCGACGAGGGTCGCGGACCGGGCGCTCGAGCTCGTCGATGCGGTCGCCGGCGTCGCGGCATTGCTCGACGATCGGGATCGGGCTTACTCGGCGGCCGTCGAATCCTGCCGTGCGGCCGTGCACGATCCGGAGTTGACGCCGTCAGCCCGTCTGCTCGCCGAGCTCAGGGCATCGGGCGCGAGCTTTTTCAAGTACACGCTCGAGCAGGCGCGCCGCCAACGCGAGCACTTTCTGGCGCTGCCGCTCGGAGGCGAGCGCACGCAGCACCTCGCCGACACCGCCGCGCGTTCCCTGGCCGAGACGCGCGCGCTCGAAAACGCCGGCGAGGAATCTTTCGACAACTATCGCCGACGCTATTTCGAACGGGCCTGACGGGCCTGTTCAGGCCGGAAGGCTCGGGAGCCACCGAAACGACACGGTTCGACCGCGCGCTCTGCGCGGCTCACGCGTCCCCGCTGCGCACTAAGGCGCCGCGATCCGGCTGTTCAGATCCACGTGCGTATCGCCGATCTCGTCCGCCGACAGCTTCACGCGCGCGGCGAGCAGCTTCTTGCCGTTCATGAAATCCTTGGGGCTGTTGACCGCGTCGATCGCGATCGGTCGACCGTCGCGCAGGTAATAGGCGGCGAAGTGGCCGGTGTCGATGTCGCCGCGGATCGCGACCTCGTCGTAGTCGAGCGCGAGGCCGGCGATCTGAAGCTTCACCTCGTATTGGTCCGACCAGAACCAGGGGATGTCGTCGAACGACCGCGGCGTTCCCGCGAGGCTCGATGCGGCGGCCTTGGCCTGCTCGATGGCGTTGTTCACGGACTCGAGCCGCACGTTGCGGCCCACGAACGGATGCGGATGGTTCGTGCAGTCGCCGGCCGCGACGACGCCGGGATCGGCCGTACGCGCACAGGCGTCGACGCTTATGCCGTTGTTGCAGTCGAACCCGGCCGCCTTGGCAAGTTCGACGTTCGGTACGACGCCGATCCCGACGATCGCGAGCTCGCAGGCGTACCGCTCGCCCACCTCCGTTTCGACCGCCTCGACACTGTTCGTGCCGGCGAAGGCAGAAACCTGGGCGCCGCAGACGATCCTGACGCCCGCCTCGCTGTGCCGGGCATGAAAGAAGCCCGCGACTTCTTCGCAGACCACCCGTGCGAGCACGCGATCGAACATTTCAAGTACGGTGACGTCGAGGCCCTTCTGAGCCGCAACGGCCGCGGTTTCAAGCCCGATGTAGCCGGCGCCGACGATGACGAGCTTCGCGCCGGGCCGGAACGAATCGGCAACGGCGTCGATGTCGGCGATCGTGCGCACGTAGTGCACGCCGTCGAGATCGTCCCCGGGCAGCCCGGTCCGGCGCACGCGGCTGCCGGTCGCGAGCGCCAGGCGATCGTAGCTCAGCGTGCGGCCGTCGCTCAGGCGAACGCGCCGCGGACCGGGCTCGAGTTCCTCCACTCGCGTATCGAGCAGCATTTCGACGCCGCGGCTGCCGTAGAAGCTCTCGGGCCGGAGGAACAGGCGCTCACGCGGCAAATCGCCCGCAAGGTACTTTTTCGACAGCGGCGGGCGCTGGTACGGCGGATGGCTTTCCTCCCCGATCAGCGTGATGTTGCCCTCGAAGCCGTGCTGCCTGACGGAATGGACGATCTGGACCGCGGCCTGGCCGCCGCCGACGATGACGAGACGTTCGGACATAAGGTGCTATATTGCGCAGCTTTCGCGCATGATACTCAAGCAGGAAGCGATTTCACCGTCATGACCAGAGCAATCCGCATCGACGAGTTCGGCGGACCCGAAGTGCTGCAGTTCCGGGAAGTGGACATCGGCGCGCCGGGCCCCGGACAGGTCCGCATCGCCCATACGGCGATCGGGCTGAACATGATCGACACCTATTTTCGCAAGGGCCTGTATCCGATCGGTCTGCCAAGCGGCCTCGGCAGCGAAGCCGCCGGCGTGGTCGCGGCAACGGGAGAAGGCGTAACGGGCATGGAGGTCGGTCAGCGGGTCGCGTACGCGTCACCGGCGCCGCTCGACGGCTACGCCGAGGAAAGGCTCATCGACGCCCGCCTGCTCGTCGCGCTGCCGGACGGAATAGGCGACGAGACCGCGGCCGCGATGATGCTGAAGGGGCTCACGAGCTGGTATCTGCTCACGCGAAGCTACCGGGTCGAAGCCGGCGAGTGGATCGTGCTCTACGCCGCGGCCGGCGGCGTCGGCCTCATTGCCTCGCAATGGGCGAGCGGGTTCGGCGCCAGGGTGATCGGCGTGGTCAGCACCGAGGCGAAGCGCGCGCTCGCGCTCGAACACGGCTGCGAGCACGTGTTGCTTGCCGATGACGACGTGGTCGGCAAGGTACGCGAGCTGACCGGGGGCGAGGGCGTTGCCGCGGTGTATGACTCGGTCGGCCGCGATACCTTCTACCAGTCGCTCGACTGCCTGCGCCGGCACGGCGTCATGGTGAGCTTCGGCAATGCCTCGGGCGCGGTCGAGCCGTTCGCGCCGATCGAACTCGCCAAGCGCGGCTCGCTCTACGTGACCCGTCCGACGCTCTGGGATTTCGTCGGCGAACGCGCGGATCTCGAGCGCGGCGCCGCGGAGCTCTTCGATGCCGTGAGCGCCGGGCGCGTTCGCATCGACGTCTGCCAGCGCTATCCGCTCGCAGAAGCCGCGCAGGCCCAGATCGATCTCGAGCGCCGCGCGACGGTGGGGTCGACGGTGCTGCTGCCCTGACAGCCCGCCGCGAACCACCTCCCTGCGTTTTCACGGAAGACCGCCTCGCCGAAGACGGCTGAATGACCGGTCATCCGTTCCGGCTGACCGCGTTGCTCGCCCGACGACAGTTTCCCCGCGTTTACAGCGGATTTCAGGCTCCCCGCCCGCGCTCCCTGTCGCTACCCTGCTCACAGGCAGGGCACAGACAGGGAGAGCACCGTGTCGAGACAACGCCACGAGGCGCAGTTTCCGGATTCGATGGCCGAAGTCTTCAACGCGCTGATTGCGGCGCTCGCGCGCCACCGCTGGGGCGAGGGCGCACGGCTCGATGCGGCGCCGCGCATGCCGCGCGTCGGCAGCCGCTATGTCAACGAGCGCGGCACGGTGCTCAGGCGCGGCAGGGTTCTCGAGTGCCGCAAACCGGTCGCACTCACGCTCTACGAGACGTTGTTCGATACGCCGTGCCGCGTGAGGCTCAGGCTGCGCTGGCGGGTGGAGCCGCGCGATTCGGGGTCGGTGCTGCGCCTCGATCTGAACTATGAACTCAATGCCGCCGCAACGTTGAGAAGGCGGCACTGGCACGGGCAACTCGATGCACACTGCGGCCGGATGTTCGGCTTCGTGCGCTCAAGTCTGGGAGGTGCCGAAACGGCCGCGCCGGACAAGGCGCGGCAGATGGCCGATCGACCGTTGCCCAAGGGTCGCCCGGCGCTTGCGGAACCACGGCGGGAGTCGCGGGCGGGAACACCGGCAGCAAGGCCATCGCCAGCACGAACGTGACCACGGTCAGCGGGATGCCGAGCTTGAGGTAGTCGGCAAACCGGTACCCGCCCGGACCCATGACGAGAATGTTCGCGGGGTGGGAGATCGGGCCCGTGAACGATGCCGACGACGCCATCGCCACGGCCATCATCGCCGTCTGCGAGCCGATATTCATCCCGAGCGACGGTTTCACGCGAACTCCAGTTGCCGATTTGTAGCGGATTAAAGTTAAATGGCGTGACCGTGACTGCACCGCTCAGCTCAGGACGCAGGCCGTTTCCGCCGCGCTGACGCATCTCGAGACCGGCGCGGCGCCGAGTGACGCCCAACTCGCTGCGATCGTCGACTTCGAAACGCAGATCTATACGGCCCAGGCGCACCATGTCGCCGCGGGCGATCTGGAGGAGCCGGGCGGGCCGCCGGCGCTCGGACCCCGCGCGTTGGCCGACGGCGAGACAGGCGTGCTCGGTAACAACACGACACGGTACGTCTTTCCGATGGGCGATGCATGGATGTCGCTCGAGCGGACCGGCGATCCCGAAACCGACGCCCGAAGCGAGTTTCGCGAGTCCGTCCAGCGCGGCCACGACGTCTTTTTCTTCCGCACGTTCTGGATCAGCGACTCGATGCACATCAACAACATCGGGCTCGGCAATCCGATCAAGCGGACCTGCTCGACCTGTCACGGCATGCACATGACGGGCATGGATACGGCCAACGGCTTTGTCGATGTCGGCACGACCAACCTGCCCTGGGCGACCGAGAACGAACAGGATCCCTGGACGGACAAGAAGCCCGAGTTGCCGTTGTTCAAGCTCAGCTGCGATAACGCGCATGCCCCGCATCCGTTTTTTGGCAGGGTGATCTGGTCGCAGGATCCGGGGCGAGCCCTCATCACGGGCCGCTGCAACGACATCGGCGCGATCGTCATGCAGCAGTTTCGCGGCATCGCGGCCCGAGCGCCGTATTACACGAACGGCTCGGCGCAGAACCTGCGCGAACTCATCGACTTCTACGACCGCCGATTCAACATCCGCTACTCGGAGCAGGAGAAGATCGATCTCGAGAACTTCCTGAGTACGCTATGAGGCGGAGCCAGCGATGAAGCTCGTGCCAGCGCGTAGCGTAAGCCCCACCGCAGCGTACGCAAGACCCTCTTGGCGCCCGGTATGCGGCGCAGTGTTCCGTCTCGGACTGCCAGGCGCCTTCGCGGTTGCGACGCTCGCGGCAGGCATCGCGTGCCGCCCAAACGCCGCCTGCTTCACTACGCCGCGAAGATCGATGCCAGCCGGATCGAGGTCAGCGGATCGAGCGGCGCGACCCTCCTGTCGGATGGCACGGTCATGGCCGAAGACCCGTCAATCGCTGTCAAACGAGCGAACGAAATTGCAGAGATTCTCCAATCCGGCGGGCTCGGCGATTTTTTCTTCGCCGTTTCGGCTGAAGAGGGACGGGAGGAACCTGACGGAGTCGACGACTGGAAGGCGAGACGTGCCGTGATTCGCGTCGTGCCCTGACTGAAACGCTGCCGTACGGCGCGTTGCCGGCGTCGTCAGCGTGGCCCTTGCGGTACCGGACCTGATCCGCGGCGGTTCACTCGGCGTCGCTGAGCAGATCGTCCATGCGGCGCGTCATCTGTTCGTACTTGTACGACGGGATTCGGTAGAGCCAACCGGAAACCCTTGCGTTGATCGCTTCGGCTTCCGCAGCCACAGCAGCGCCCTCGTCGTCCGGGTCGGTGGCCTCGCCAACGTTGGAAGCCTCGACCGAAGCGTCGGCCGTTGCAGCGGGATCCTCCGGGGCTGAGTCGACACCCTGTGCCGCGCGAGGCTCCCGGTCCACGCCGGCCTCGAACTCGAGCCAGGTCCCGTCGCCGCGTTCGTAGCCCCGTGCCGTCACCACCAGACCGTCGAACGTGCGGAACCGTGTCGTGACGCTCGGCCCGGAGGCATCGTCGGCCGCCGGCTCGACATCCTCGAACGCAAGGTCGCGCAACACGTTGCCGGTGACGTTGGCGACGCCGGCATACTGCAGCTCGCGGCCTTCGGGCACGGCGTCGACGGAGTAGTTCGTCTGCCCGGCTTCGTCCTTGTGGATCCGCACGCTTTCGCCGTCCGCATGCTCGATGGCGACCTCGCGAATGCGGTCCGAGCCCAAATCCAGGATACCGGTCTGAAGCCACTGCGGCGCCGAGCGCGGCAGCTCGGGGTCGCGGTCGATGAGCAGACTGCGCGCCTCGTCGGTGCGCCGGGCGTAGCGCTGGCTCGTGCCTTCCACCTCGCCCAGGATTACGGTCGGAAACGCTTCCTCGCCATGACGTATCGTGACGGCCGTTCCGGCCGAGGACTCGGACTCGACGGCTTCTACGCCGAGCCGACCGTAGAAGTCGGGATTCGCGGTCTTCTCCTCGACAATGCGCGCTTCGGACAAGGCCAGCAACGCGTCGCGGATCTTCGCGATGTCGGCCGGATACCCGCCCTTTTCGGGCACCGTCCAGCCCTGCTCCGATCTGCGGATGCTCGCGATCGTCTCGTTGCCGGCTCTGACGAGCGTGATCTCGTCGATGTCGTTGAGCGCCGCATCGAGTCCCGGCAGCAGCGCCGAACCGCTCAACGACGGGCTCGGGGCCCGGTTCTGCCCGACCAGCGCCAGGACGACGAACACCGCGGCGAGCGCGGCGAGAATCACGAGTGCGCGGTTGTTCATGCGGAAGTCCTCCTGCGGGCGCGCTTGAGCCAGACGACGAGGAGCGCGACGACGGTCAGGGCGAGCGGGACGGCGCCGATGTTGACGACCTTGAGCACGATGCCGAGCCGCTCGATGCTGCTGTCGAGGTTGCGCTGCACGGCCCTGAGTTCCTGGCGGATCCTGAGCTGCTCGTCCTGGAAGCGGACGAGTTCCGCCTCCTGTTCCGGCGTCATGAACAGCGAGTTCTCGTCGTCGCGGGCCGCCTGCAGCTCGGCGAGTCTCTGTTCCGTTTCGGCCAGCTCCGCCTGCAGTTGCTGTTCCGTCGCGCGAAACTGCGCGTCCGCCCGGCGCTGCAGGGCCTCGACCGTATCGAACGGCCGCGAGTAGGTCTGCCGGCTCTTGAGTCCGATGAGGTCGGCGCTGCCCGACAGGTTCGCAAGCGCGTTGGTGACGAAATCGCCGTTATTGGCGAACGCCGTCGCAAGTTGCTGCCCGAACAGGCTCATCTGCCGCTGGATCCAGAGCCGGTCGCTCAGGACGTCGACGTCGCCGACGAGGATGACGTTGCCCTGCTCGATCGATGTCAGATGGCCGGCTTCGGGCGCTTCGACGGGATTTGCCAACGCCGGATCGACTTCAGATTCCACGCCCGCTTCCTCATCGCCCGGCGGCGGCGCCTGCGTTTCGGTGTCTTCGGATCCGGAGTTTTCGGCATCGGCCACGTCCGCGAGTGGTTCGTCGCCCTCACCCGTCGGCGGCCCATTCGGGAACGCCGTCGTCAGCGGCCCTTCAAGGCGCGCGGCGAGAACATAGCTCTCGCCCGACGCCGAGAACTCGTTGAGCAGTTCGCCCGGATCCGGCAGGAACTGAAAGCGGATCGAGTCGATCAGGTCCGACTCGGGGCTCGACGTCATGAGCGGCACGAGCGATACGTTCGCGTCCTCGGCCAGCGTGAAGTGGCCCGTCGTGCCAAGGTTGATCGAGCCGAGCCCGGCACTGACGACATCGTCGGCGTTGATCCACGCATCGTTGAGCCCGAGCAGGCCGATGTGCCGCACGGGGCGGGCGCCGATTCCGGTGTTCACGCTCAGCGCATTGATGTTGTCGGCGACGACCTGCGTCGTCGAGAACCGCACGCCCCAGGCCTCGAACAATTCCGGCAGATCCGAGCCGCCCGGGGGGCTGAAGCCGAAACCGGTCGGATCCGGCGGGGCGGTGGCCGCTTCCGCGACCGGGTCGACGAAGATGAGGGCGCGGCCGCCCCCGAGGACGAACTGATCGATGGCGTAGAGCGTCTGCTCGTCGAGATCGGTCGGGTGCACGATCCACAGCGTTTCGATGTCGTCATCCACGGCCTCGATGCTGGCCGGCAGGTTGCGCAGGTCGAAAAGCTGTTGCGCCTGCTGGTGAGTGAACCAGGCCGGGGTCGGCTGTTGCGTCTGCGGATCGAAACCGCCGCTCATCGGGACGCCGCTCAGAAGCCCGATGACCGGCTGTACCGGGTTCGCGAGACCGTAGATGAGCCGCGCCAGGTCATACTCGAGCGAGGCTTCCTCGTTCGGGTCGAAGACCTCGATCACGGCCTCGTCGCCGAACGCGTTCGTGGCCGCGAGCCCGAAGTACAGGCTGTCGCCGAGCGTGCCGAGATTGATGTTCTGCAGCCCGTACTGCGCGGCGCGGTCCTCCTCCTCGGAGAACGGCGGCGGATCGATGACCTGCAGGTTGAGCCGCCCGTCCGCCGCGGCCGCGAACTCCTCGAGCATTTCCCTGACGCGCGTCGCGTAGCCGCGCAGGAACTGCAGATCGCCGGCCGTCTCGTCCGAGAAGAAGAAATAGAGATTGATGGGCTCCTCGATGCCGCGCAGGAAAGTTTCAGTGCCCGGCGATAGCGTGTAGAGCCGGTTCTCCGTCAGATCGACCCGGAAACCGCTCAGCAGCGTGTTGCTCGCCATGACCGCGGCGACGAAGGCCACGGCGAGCAGCACGAGCGTTGCCGTCGCGGTCGTTTGTCGTTGTCTTGCTTCCATCGGCATCAGTCTCCGCGCGTGATTGCAAGCACGATCGTGTTCGCATAAAGGCATGCCGCGATCAGCAGCGCGAAATACACCAGATCCCGCAGGTCGATGACCCCGCGGCTGATACTCTGAAAGTGCGTGAGAAAACTCAGGCTCGCGATCGCATCGACGAGTGCCTGCGGCGCCCAGCCGGAGAAGACGTCAAGCACGAGCGGAAAGCCCGCGAGCAGCAGCGCGAAACAGGCGACGACCGCCAGGATGAAGGCGATGACCTGGTTTTTCGTCGTCGCCGAGATGCACGAGCCGACAGCGAGAAACCCGCCGGCCATGAGCCCGCTGCCGATGTAGGCGGCGAATATCGCGCCATTGTCGGGCGCGCCGAGATAGTTGACGGTGATCCAGAGCGGAAACGTCAGCGCGATGGCGAGCAGGGTGAATGCCCATGCGGCCAGGAACTTGCCGAGCACGGCCTCCCAGAGCTCGAGCGGCAGCGTGACCAGCAGCTCGATGCTGCCGGATTTTCGCTCCTCGGCCCACAGGCGCATGCTCAGCGCCGGCACCAGAAAGAGATAGAGCCACGGATGAAACGTGAAGAACGGCGAGAGGTCCGCCTGTCCGCGCTCGTAGAAGTTGCCGAGATAGAACGTGAACGTGCTCGCGAGCACGAGAAAGATGACGATGAAGACGTAGGCGACGGGCGTCGCGAAGTAGCTCAGGAGCTCGCGCCTGCACACGGCCCATACGGCGTTCATGCGCTTGCCCCTCCCGTGATCGTTCGAAACACTTCATCGAGCCGCCCGGACTCCAGATGCAGCTCGGCGAGGTTCCACTGCCGGCTGTCGGCGAGCTCGCCGATCGGCGCGAGCGGCAGCTTGCCGGCTTCGGGAAAGGCCGTAACGCGGCCCGTGTTCTCGTCGAGTTCCGTGCTTGCGACTTCCGGCAGCGACTCGATGGCTTCGCGCGCTGCCGGCATGAGTTCGGGGTCGCCGAGCTTGATGGTCACTGCGTTGTGGAACCGGGACCGCGCCTCGAGCCCGCGCGGCGTGTCGTCCGCCAGTATCCGGCCGTGGGCGATGATGATCGCCCGGTTGCACACGGCATCCACCTCCTCGAGCATGTGCGTCGAGATCACGATGATCTTGTTGCGCGCCATGCCGCCGATGAGCTGGCGCACTTCGTGCTTCTGGTTGGGGTCGAGGCCGTCGGTCGGCTCGTCGAGGATCAGCACTTCCGGATCGTGCAGGATCGCCTGCGCGAGCCCGACCCGGCGCCGGTACCCTTTCGACAGCGTGTCGATGCGCTGATCGAGCACCGTTTCCAGGTGCAGCAGGCCGATGACCTCGTCGAGACGGCGTCTGCGCTCATCGCCTGCCAGCCCGCGAACGTCGGCGACGAACTCGAGGAAAGTCAGCGGAGTCATTTCCGGATAGCTCGGCGCACCTTCGGGCAGGTAGCCGATCCGGCGCTTGGCTTCGCGGCTCGCGGTCTCGACGTCGAAACCGCAAACGGTCGCGGTGCCCGAGGTCGCGGGCAGGAAGCCCGCGACGATGCGCATCGTCGTCGTCTTGCCGGCGCCGTTGGGGCCCAGGAAACCGAGCACCTCGCCGGGCCGCACGCTGAAGCTCAGCTTGTCCACGGCCCGGAGCCGACCGTACTGCTTAGTCAACTCCTTACAGTCGATCATTTCACTTACCGTCCGAACGGCCGGGCGCGGCGCGCCCGGAGCGGCGAAAAATTTTGCATAGAGCCCGCGGACGATTCAAGCCCCGGCAAGCGCTCACGGGACCGGCCAGCCGGCAGCGTGCGGCGGAACCGCGCGCAGCAGCGGCGCGCGGCCGCCCTTCGACCGGCCTGTTACCGCGCGTCGACGACGTTGCCTTCCGAATCGAGCATGTGCACCTCGCCGAAGCCGAGTGCCCGCACGTCCTCGCCGATCACCTCGAGATCGCCGACCACGACCCAGGTCAGGCGGTCCGGGGCCAGCACGTCGTTCGCGGCGTTGCGCACGGCGGCGGTGTCGAGTTCCGCGACCAGGCTCGCATAGCCGTCCCAATAGTCGTCCGGCAGATCGAAACGCACGAGTTCCGCGATGGAGCCCGCGACCGCGCCGGCGGTCTCCCAGCGGCCCGGCAACGTCAGCGTGGCGCGTTTCTTCGACGTCTCGACCTCCTCGTCGCTCGGCGGCCGGCTCGTCAGGTACTCGTCGATCTCCCTGGCCATCTCGGCCATCGCGGGCGCCGTCTGGTCCGTCTGGACCGGCGCGTAGGCCAGATACGGGCGCTGTGCCTGCGTGTCGAACAGGGTCGTGCGCGCGCCGTAGGACCAGCCCTTGTCCTCGCGCAGGTTCATGTTGATACGCGAGGTGAAGTTTCCGCCCAGGATGTCGTTCATCGTATCGAACGCGATTTCCTCGTCGGCGCGCCGCTCGGGAACGAGCTGACCCGCGATGATGACGCTCTGCGCCGAACCCGGCCGGTCGAGCAGGTAAACGCGCGGGCCGCTCGGCAGATCCACCTCCGGCAGGCTCTTGGCCGGCGTCTCGCCCGACTCCCAGTCCGCGAACGCGGCCTCGAGCCGCGGCAGGACTTCGTCGAGCGTGATGTCGCCGGCCACGATCATCGTCGCATTGTTCGGTTTGAACCATGTCGTATGGAAATCGAAGATGTCCGCGCGCGTGATCGCCTCGACCGAGGCCCGCGTACCGGATCCCGTCAGCGGCAGCGAATAGGCGTGACCCTCGCCGAACAACAGCTTCGGAAACACGCGGAAGGCCATCGAGTCGGGGGTGACTTGCTCCTGCTCGATCGCCGCAAGCTGCAGGCGGCGCAGACGCTCGAGTTCGCCGTCCGGAAACGCGGGATTCAATACCACGTCGGCGTAGATTTCGAGCGACGCGTCGAGGTTCTCCCTGAGCGCCGAGAGGTTCGCGACGGAATAGTCGAGGTTGGAACCCGTGCTCAGCGTCGCGCCGAGCCCCGCCAGCGCATCGGCGATCTCCAGCGCATCCATGCTCGTCGTGCCTTCGTCGAGCATTTCCATCGCGAGCTTGGCGGTACCGGGGCTGCCGAACTGGTCCGAGGCATAGCCCGCGTTCATCTGCAGGCGGAACTGCACGACCGGCACGGCATCGCGTTCGGCGACGATCACGCGCATGCCGTTGCTGAGCGTCGCGCGATCGACCTCCGGAAACGCTGCGGCCGGAAACTCCTCCACGACCGGCAGCGAACTGCGGTCGGCAGCCTCGCCGCTTGCGGCCAGGGTCTGCTGGAAGGGAAGAACTTCGAGCGTGACCGCATTGCCGCTGAGCCAGCGATTCGCGGCCGTGCGCACGTCTTCGGGCGTCGCAGACTGCAGCACCGCAAGCGATTGCTTGTAGAAATCCGGACGGCCGCCGAAGACGGCGTTCTCGGCGAGGATGTTCGACTTGCCGCGGAAGCCGCCGACGCGTTCGAGTCCTCGAATCACGAACGCGAGGATCTCCGTCCTGACCCGCGCGAGTTCCTCTTCCGTTGGACCTTCGGCCAGAAAGCGCGCGAGTTCTTCGTCGAGCGCGCGTTCGACCTCGCCGATGTCCTGTCCCGGCGCAACCGTGGCGCTCACGAAGAAGGCGCCGGCGATTTCCGCGGTCCACGGCGACGCGCTCACGTCGGTTGCGATCTCGTCCTCGTAGACCAGGCGCTGGTAGAGCCGCGAGCTGATGCTGCCGGACAGAACCTCCCCGGCCAGTTCGAGCAGCGTGCCGTCGCCGTGCGTCCACCCGGGCGCGCGCCAGGTCTTGTAAATGCGCGCCTGCGGGACGCGGTCCTGCATCGTCACGCGCTTCGCCTGGAGTTCGTCGAGGGTCCAGTCGTCGCGCTTCGTCAGCGGCGGGCCGGGAGGAATGTGGCCGAAGTACTGCTGAACCTTCGCTTTCGCGGTCTCTGCGTCGATGTCGCCGGCGAGCACGAGCGTCGCGTTGTTCGGGCCGTAGTACGTCTCGAACCAGGTGTTGACGTCGTCGAGCGTCGCCGCGTCGAGGTCTTCCATGGAACCGATGACAGGCCAGGAGTAGGGGTGGTCCGGCGGGAACACGTTCGCGAGGATCTGCTGGAAGGCCATGCCGTAGGGCCGATTCTCGCCCTGCCGCTTTTCGTTCTGGACCACGCCGCGCTGTTCGTCGAGCTTCTCCTGATCGACCGCGCCGAGCAGGTGGCCCATGCGGTCGGACTCCATCCAGAGCGCGAGATCCACGGCCGTACTCGGTACGGTCTGGAAATAGTTCGTGCGATCGACGCTGGTCGTGCCGTTCATGCTCGTCGCGCCGATTTCCTGGAACGGCTTGAAGTAGTCGTCGTCGTAGTTCTCCGTGCCGTTGAACATGAGGTGCTCGAACAGGTGCGCGAAGCCGGTCTTGCCGGGCTCCTCGTTCTTGGAGCCGACGTGGTACCAGATCGTTACGGCGACGATCGGCGCCTTGCGGTCCTCGTGGACGATGACCCTGAGGCCGTTGTCGAGATAGAACTCGTCGTACGGGATTTCCGGTATCTGCTGGGCGCCTGCCGCGGCTGCGGCAAGCACCAGCGCGAACGAACCAAGGGCGGCGATGGATTTCTTCATGGCATGTTCCGATTGTGCTTCGTTTGTCGTGCGACAGGCTCCGTAGACATGGACCGCCGGCACGGTCGCAGCGTTCCTCACATCCGGCAGGCCGCGCGCTAGAATGGTCCGCGGCTTGCCTGGTCCGCAACCGGGCAGGCAAGGCAGACAGCGAGTATAAGCGTCCTTGGCACCCGGTTGCAGAATCCCGCTACACACTGAAGCCGTCGCGGCGCCGGCCTGACGAGCGGCGCGGATCGAGCGTATTGAACATGGTTGAGCGACGAGCACCCCAGTGAAGAAGCTATTGTTTGTAAACGGCCGCGTGGTCAACGAAGGACGGATCGACGAACTTGACCTGCTCCTGTCCGGCGGGCGCATCGAACGGGTCGGCTCGGGCGCCGCTCCCGCCGGCGCCAAGGTCGTCGACCTCGACGGGCTGCACGTACTGCCCGGCGTGATCGACGACCAGGTCCACTTCCGCGAGCCGGGCCTCGGCCACAAGGCAACGATCGCAAGCGAATCGCTCGCGGCGATCTGCGGGGGCGTGACGAGCTATTTCGACATGCCCAACAACTCGCCGCCCGCGGTCGACCGGGCGGCCGTCGCCGCGAAGAAAGCCATCGCCGCCCGATCGAGCTACGCCAATTACGGCTTCTATCTCGGCGCGACCAACGACAACGCTGAGGAAATACGGCGCGCCACGCCCGCGGACGCATGCGGCATCAAGGTATTCATGGGCGCATCGACGGGCAACATGCTCGTCGACGACGAGGCCGCGCTCAATGCAATCTTCAGCGGGGCGGCGTTGCCGGTCGTGACCCACTGCGAGGACACGCCGACGATCCTGGCAGCCGAGCAACGGGCCAGGGAGCGTTACGGCGACGACGTGCCGATGTCCGAGCACCCGCGCATCCGCTCCGCGGAGGCGTGCTTCAAGTCGTCGTCGCTCGCGGTGGAGCTCGCCAGGCGCCACGGCACGCGCCTGCACGTTCTGCACCTGACGACCGCCCGGGAACTTGCGCTGTTCGAGGCCGGCCCGATCGCGGGCAAGCGCATCACGGTCGAAGCCTGCGTGCATCACCTGTGGTTCGACGAGAGCCGCTACGCGGATCTCGGCGCCCTCATCAAGTGCAATCCGGCCATCAAGACGGCCGAGGATCGGCGCGCGCTGATCGCCGCCGTCAACGAGGACGTCATCGACATCATCGCCACGGACCACGCGCCGCACACGCTGGAAGAGAAGTCGCGCGGCTACTTCGAGGCGCCCGCCGGGCTGCCGCTCGTGCAGCACATGCTGCCGATGCTGCTCGATCGGCATCTGGACGGGGTATTCGGCCTCGAGACGATCGTGGAGAAGACGGCGCACAACCCGGCCCGCCTGTTCGGCATCGAGGGACGGGGCTTCATCAGGGAGGGCCATGCAGCGGATCTCGCGATCGTCGATCTTGACGCGAGCACCACGGTCGCCCGCGACAACATCCGTTACAAGTGCGGCTGGTCGCCGCTTGAGGGCTGCTCCCTGCGCGGCGCTGTGGCGATGACCGTGCTCGGGGGAGAGATCGTCTTCGAACGCGGCTCCGTGACCGGGCCGCCGCGCGGGCAGGCCCTGGATTTCAGGCCCGCGATGAAGTGATGAGCAATACGGGAGCGTTTGCAGCGGCGGGAAAAAATTGGGGGCCGGGTCGAACATCCATATTCAAAGAGTCTCGACTCTATCCGTGAGTCCGGACTCGGTCCGTGAGTCACGACTCTGTCCATGTTCGCTGCCGGGAACATAACCCGGCCCCCAAGTCTTAAAGCCTTCCGGCAAGGCCCGCGGCGGTTCGACGGGGGGAGACGCCGACCGCGGCGTTAAGGGGCTCAGCCCCTGTTCGGGACGTCGAGATTCGCAAGTCTCAGACGCGGCGCGCCGATTCCTTTCGGGCGCTCGACAAGTGTCGCCCTCAACTCGTGCTCGACGGAACGGATGTAATCCTGCCGTTCGCTGCGAAACAGCTCCCGACTTTGCCGTGCCAGGGCCGCATCCTCGGCGCCGTACGCCACGACTTCGTCCATGGCGGACGCGCTCTGTCCGTAGAGCACGAAGACGAGCAGCGCTGCCGCCGCGAATCCTTTCAATTGTCTTGTTGCCATATCCGTTCCCTTCCCTTTGTTACGAAACTCCGATAAGCTTGAACTCCTGCAACTCTCCCGACCTGATATATGCACGGTTCGTGCCAATTTCAAGGGCTATTAAAATCAAGGGCTTAAAAGAACGAAATGTTACGGATTTCCGTGAAACCACGGATTTCCGTAAAAATATGTAACGGAATATCGTGAGAAACGCGCATGTCGCTTGCTGACCGATATCAATGGCTGTTCCGCAAGAGCCCTGCACTCATGGTTTCCCTTGACGCGGATGGCTACTTTCTCGATGCGAGCGACGCCTGGCTCGACCGTTTCGGCTACACACGCGACGGGATCGACAAGCTCCGGCCGCAGGACCTCGGCAGCCGCGAATCGGCCAGGCTCATCGAGGCGGAATACCTGCCCCTGCTGCGCCGCACCGGCCGCATCGACAACGTTCCCGTCGATGTCACGACCACGCGCGGCGAGCGCGTCGACTGTCTCTCGAGCGCGATCGTCGAACGGGGCACCGAAGGGGACTACCTCAGAACAGTGGTCGTCTACACCGAGGTCGGCGAGGAAGCGCGCCTCGAGCAGCACTATCGGGATCTGTATCGCGCGACGCCGGCAATGCTGCACACCGTCGACAGCGCAGGCCGCATCGTGCACGTCAGCGATCACTGGCTGCGCAAGCTCGGCTACCGGCGCGAAGAGGTCATCGGCCGACTGATCACCGACTTCGTGACCGAGGAAACGCGGGCGCGACTCAACGAGGAGGGGCTTCAGAACGCCCTCGTCTCGCGCGATTTCGACAACGAACAGCGCAGGTACGTCACCAGGTCGGGAGAGGTCATCGAGGGGCTCGTGTCGTCGGTGCGTGAAACCGACGAGGACGGCGAAGTGGTCGCAGTGCTGGTCGCGTCCAAGGACGTCACCGAGCGAAACGAGGCGGAACGCCGCTTGCGCGCCGCGTTCGAGGAGAACGCGCGGCTGCGCGAGGAGCTCGAGCGCGAGCGCGACTACCTGCGTGAGGAAGTGCAGGTGTCGATGAACTACGGGCGAATCATCGGGGAAAGCTCGGCGCTCAAGAAAATGCTCGCGCGGCTCGAAGCCGTCGCACAGACCAGCGCGAGCGTACTGATCGAGGGTGAGTCAGGGGTCGGCAAGGAACTCGTCGCGCATGTGCTCCACGCGTACAGCACGCGCAGCCAGGGCTCGCTCGTCAAGGTCAACTGCGCGTCCATACCGCAGGAACTCTTCGAGAGCGAGTTCTTCGGCCACGTCAAGGGCGCGTTCACGGGCGCCATTCGTGACCGGGTGGGGCGCTTCCAGCTCGCCGACGGCGGCACGATCTTTCTCGATGAGGTTGGGGAAATTCCGCTGCCCCTGCAGAGCAAACTGCTGCGCGTGCTGCAGGAGAGCGAGTACGAGCGCGTTGGCGACGAGGCGACCTACACGCTCGACGTCAGGGTCATTGCCGCAACGAACCGCGATCTCGAGCAGGCCGTCGAGCAGGGCCGGTTTCGCGAAGACCTGTACTACCGGCTCAGCGTTTTTCCGATCGAGGTGCCGCCGCTGCGCGAACGCGGCGACGACGTGCTCCAGCTCGCAAGCCATTTTCTCGAACGCGCCTGCAAGGAGTTCGGGCTCCGGCCGCTGACGCTGTCGCGCAAGCAGGCCGCCCTGCTGACGCGCTATTCGTGGCCCGGCAATATCCGCGAACTGAAGAACGTCATCGAGCGGGCCGCGATCCTGTCGCAGGGCAAGGTGCTCAGACTCGATCTCGCGATGGCCGACATTCTCGACGCCGGTCCCGAGCGATCCGTCAACGACACGGTCGTGGCGGCCAACCGCATCATGACGGATGCGGACATCCGCGAGATGGAGAAGCGCAACATGATCGAGGCGCTCAGGCTCGCGAACGGAAAAGTGTCAGGCACCGGGGGCGCAGCCGAACTGGTCGGCGTCAAGCCGACTACCTTCAGCGACCGGATGCGGAAGCACGGCGTCGCGCGACCGCAAATGGAGACTTAGCGTCTTTCCCTGGGGCGCGCTTCGTTGACGCGGACGGGGCGACCGTCGAGCGGCTTGCCGTTCAGGTTCGAGATGGCCGCCTCCCCTTCGCTCTGGTTGGGCATTTCGACGAACCCGAACCCTCTGGAGCGGCCCGTTTCGCGATCCATCAGGATCTTTACCGAAGTCACCTCACCGAAAGCTGCAAAGGCGTCACGAAGCTCCTGCTCGCTCAGGCCGTATGACAGGTTTCCCACGTAAATATTCATTCAAGGCTCTCACGCCATTGCACAAAGCTGGCAACTTGACCAACGGCGCCAAATCAAGTGCCAGACCGGGGGCTCGGTAGTAATCGTTATCAGCAAGCGCAGCTTTCAGGCTGTGCCTGTCCGACAGCGCGTCCCCCGGCAACGGGAACACTCTACGGCGGCCCAAGTTGCCGGTCAAATCCAATTTTGCCCGAGTGCCCGGAGTTTCGAGCGTATCAGGCGAGCAGCCGGCGCGAAACGGTGGCCCAGCACCACCCGCAAAGCGCGGCCTGAGGCAGCAGCCAGACATAGAACCCGACGCCGAAAGCGAGTTCCGGAGCCACGCCGCCGGTGCTTTGCGCAAGACCCGATGCCGCGAAGCTCGTCAGAGCGAGCACGAGACCGGCTCCCGAGGCGATCCCGGCCGCGGCCGGGAAGCGCAACAGGGCCGCAAGCACGGCGGCGAGAAACAGGGGGTTCGAGTACCAGGCGTAGACGCCGACGCCAGCGCCGCGCCAGCCCTGCAGTAACACGTCGAGCCCGTCAAGCTCCGGACCGCCGGCGACCCGGACCGCCGGCAGGCCGAGCGATGCGGCCCAGAGCGCAGCGAGCACGACGCATGCCAACCACGGGACCCGGTTCCGGTTCGGTGCGGCGGTCACGGTTCAACGGCCTCCAAATGCCGATGGAACATGACGGCTTCGGCGCTTCGTTGTCGACACACCGCGCTCACTCGGCAAGCGGCGGCAACTCCGCGATGTGTTGCTCCCAGTTCGCGCCATCGAAGCGGCGCACGACCGAGATCGACGCCACTGTGGCCGGATCGATGCAGCGCGCGTTGACGCTGATCCCGTCCGGATGCGAGCGCGGCACATAGAACGGCTTGATGCCGCAGACGCGGCAGAACGTGTGCTTGGCTACGCGGGTATTGAATCGGTACGTTACGAGGTCGTCCGTACCGCCGAGCAGTCTGAACTGTGTCTTCGGCACGATGAAGTGCAGGTAGCCCGACTTGCTGCAGACCGAGCAGTTGCATTCCGTGACCTCGATCTCGGCGGCGCCGTCGACCTCGAACCGGACTCGTCCGCAATGACAGCCGCCGGCATGTGTCGTCATCGTTCTCTCGCCTCCTTGCCGAAGTGCACGAGCGCGGCCGCGGCCAGCAGCGCCAGATCGAGCATGCCGATCCACCGGTCCTGGAGGTCGGCGGCCTGAATCAGGACCGCGCCGACCGGCAGGAACGATGCGAGGAATGCGATCATGAGCGCCGCCGCGTGGCCATGGACCGCGGCGATCACGGCGATGACCGCGATGACCACCATCATGAACCCGATCGCGAGCCCGATGCCGCTCAGGCCGAGCGCGGCGCCGGGTGTCCACATCGTGTAGACCCAGAGAACCGCGAGCAAGGCGCCCGCAAGCGCGCCGAGCCCGCGTCCGGCATGGAAGCTCAGGCGTTTCATCCGTCGCGACGTTCCGGTTCGTCCGGCCGGCCGGTTCCGGGGCTGGGGACTTCCTTCGCCGATGCGATGACGATCGCCGCCGCGAACAGCCATATGCCCACACCGATCCCCAGGCCCGCCCCCACGGCTACGCCCATCGCGGCATTGCCGAGAAAGCCGCCGGCGAGGACGCCGAGCAGGGCGCCCCAGAGGAGCCCGCCCGGCAAGGCCAGTACACCCCAGATCGGAAACTTGCTCTCGCGCCGCCGTGCCGGGCGTCGTGCGCTTCGAGTGCCCAAGTCTGTCGGCGAACGCTACAGCTCGCCGAGGGCGACAGTGCTGTAGCCGATCAGCCGAAGCGCCCGTTGCAACTGCAGGTCGTCGCCGGGGGCCACCGCGCTGTCCGGGCCCCGGTACTGGCGCCGCGGATCGGCGTTGCGCACGACGATGTCCGGATAGATGCCGACCCCGGTGATGGAGCGTCCGGATGGCATGATGTAGCGTGACGTGGTCAGCTTGATCGCGTTGCCTTCGGAAATCGGCAGCACCGTCTGCACCGAGCCCTTGCCGTAGGTCCGCTCGCCGACGACTTCGCCCCTGTCATGGTCCTGCAGCGCGCCGGCAACGATCTCGGACGCCGACGCCGATCCCCGGTTGACCAGAACGACCAGGGGGATCTGCTCGAGTTCGTCGCCGGCTGTCGCGCGCTTCTCGAACCGCGCCTGACGAATTCGGCCTGAGCCGCGCACGATGAGACCGTCGTCAATGAAGAGATCCGCCACTTCGACGGCCGCCTCGAGAACGCCGCCGGGGTTGTTGCGCAGGTCGAGCACGAGCCCATCGAGGCCGGTGTCCGATTCCGCGTCCAGAAACTGCGCCGCCGCGTCGACGTCGCGCGCCGTGCTGTCGGAGAAGCCCGTGAGCCGGATGTAGCCGTAGCCGTCGCCAAGGTATGCGCTGGTGACGGTCTTCACGTTGATTTCGGCGCGCGTCAGGGCGAATTCGAGCGGCTCTTCAGCGCCGTCGCGCATGATGCCAAGCGTGACGCGCGTGCCCGGCGTTCCGCGCATGCGGTTCACGGTTTCGTCGACGTTGTCCCCGTTCACGGGCATATCGTCAACCGAAATCACAACGTCGCCGGGCAGGATCCCGATCTGCTGGGCCGGCCCACCGTCGAGCGGCGTGACCACGGTCACCTGCCCGTTCTCGACGCGCACGTCGAGACCGACGCCGGAGTAGTTGCCCGTCGTCGCGATACGGATGTCCTCGTAAGCTCGCGCGTCGAGATAGCGCGAGTGCGAATCGAGTTCCTCGATGACGCCGCGGATCGCGCTCTCGATGAGCCGCTCGTCGTCGATCTGATCGACATACTCGCGGCGGACGCGTTCGATGACCTCGGCGAGGCGTTGCACGTATTCGGCGGGCAGGGTCGAGGGCCTGCTGCGCGCGGCCAGCCGGGCCTCGCGATCGGCGAGCACGCTGCTGCCGAGCGACACGGTGAGACCAAGCACGGTGCCGATCACGAGAACGAGCACGCAGCGAAGCTTCAGCGACATGTGCGGTTTTACTCCCCTCCCCGGGAGCGGTTCACCTTAGCACAGCGCCGGCTAGTTTGCCGACGGCCTGCCGGCGATCCAGGAGTGCGGGTTCACGGGCTCGCCGTCGCGCCGGATCTCGAAGTAGAGCGACGGCCGTGCCCGGCCGCCCGTGTCGCCGACCCGGGCAATCTCTTCGCCGGTCATGACCGGATCTCCGGGCGCCTTGAGCAGCGCATCGTTGTGACCGTAGAGGCTCATGTAACCGTCGCCGTGGTCGACGATGACGAGCAGGCCGAGCCCCGGCAGCCAGTCCGAATAGGCGACCCGGCCATGGTACAGGGCCCTGACGGGCGCACCCTGCACCGAGTCGAGCAGCACACCCTGCCAGTTCAGCGCCCCGGAGCCGCGCGGCTGGCCGTAGTCGGCGGCCAGCCGGCCGGCAACGGGCCAACTCAGCCGCCCCCGCAGATCGACGAACGGCAAATCGGCCGTCACGGGAAGCGCGGCCAGCAGATCGCCGAGCGACGCCAGCAGTTCCACCAGCCGTCGTTCCTCATCCCGCAGCTGCGCCATCTCGTCATCTGCCGCGTCGATCGACGACTCGAGCCGCGCTAGTACGGCGCTGCGCTCGGCGCGAGCGGCGTCGAGCATCTCCAGCTCGGCCTGCTCCGAGGCGCGCAGCGAATCGAGCTCCCGCGCGGCTTGCGCGGCTTCCGCGTCGAGCCGCGCGAGCGTGCGCAGCTCGCCGCTTGCGGCCGCGATCCGGCCCGCCCGGGTGCGATTGAAGTAGTCATAGTAGATCATCATCCGGCCGAGCCCGGCCGAATCTTCCTGGCTCAGCAGCAGCCGGAACAGCTCCTGCCGACCCGTCATGTAACTCACGCGCAACTGCCCGGCGAGCGCGTCGCGTTCCGTGGCAAGGCGGTCCTCGGCCTCCCGGGACTGGCCCGCGAGCGCCTCCCGGCGTTGCTGCTGTTCGCGAGCCGCGGCACGCAGCCGCGCGAGTTCCCCGTTGACCTCGGCGATGCCAAGCTCGGTACGCCTGAGCGCTTCGGCGCCGGCGTCGCGCTCTGCCGTCTGCCGCGCCATGCGCCGCTCGACCGCCTCGATCTCGGCGCGGACCGCGCTGAGCGCGACTTCGTCGTCCGTCTGACCGAGGACGATGGCAGGGGCGATGAAGGCCGCCGCGATAACCGCGGCAGCAAGCGCCGCATGGACTCCGATGTGGGCCGGCCGTTGCATCGGGTGTCCAGTTTAGCAGCCCATGGCAAAAGCCCCGCTGCATTGCGCGAAACGCCTGGCCGAAGACGGCCGATCGACCGGCGATGCAGCAATTTGCCGCTGCTATAATTGCGCGTCTTTTCGCTCGTGCGGGGCGCTCCATGGGCCAGTTGGCCGAATTTGCCGCGAACCACCCCTACCTCGCCATAGCCGTGATGGCGTCGCTCACGGCCGTGATCTTCTATGAGCTCAAGCTCAGGGCGCAGAGCGGTACTTCCGTCTTGCCCGGCGAGGCCGTGCAATTGATCAACCGCGGCGCCGTCGTCATCGACGTGCGCCAGACCGAAGCCTTCTCGCAAGGCCACATCGTCAACGCCCGCAACATCAAGCTCCGCGAGATCGAGACGAGCGACAAGGCCGTCAAGAAACCGAAGGGCAAGGCGCTGCTGACCGTATGCGAGAACGGCGCGGACTCCGCCAAGGCCGCTTCGGCACTGCGCAAGGCGGGCTTCGAGAATGTCGTCAGCATGCGCACGGGACTCGCCGGCTGGCGCTCCGAAAACCTGCCGTTGGTCAAGTAGACGCAACGGCGCCGAACCAACCTGACCAGAAGAGAACCACCACCATGGCCGACGAACAGACGACTCCGACGAAACAGCTCATCCTGCAGAAGATCTACGTCAAGGACCTGTCCTTCGAATCCCCGAAGGCGCCCGACGTGTTCAGGATGGAAACCGACGAACAGACCCAGACGCAGCTCAACATGCGCTCCGGTCACAAGGACATCGGCGGGGACAACGTCGAGGTCACGTTGACGATGACGGCGGAAGCCAAGCTCAACGAAGATACGCTGTTTCTCGTCGAGATCACCCAGGCCGGCGTGTTTCTGTTGCAGGGCTATACGGCCGAGGAACGCCAGACGCTGATCGGCAGCTACTGTCCCGCGACGCTTTATCCCTACGCGCGCGAAGCGATCTCGGACCTGTCCACGAGGGGAGGCTTCCCGCCGCTGTTGATGCAGCCGATCAATTTCGACGCCCTCTACGCGCAGGCCCTGCGCGAACGCGAGCAGCAGCAACAGGAAGGCGCGCCCGCCGCCCCGCAGCCGCTGATCGATCCCGGAGAAACCCATTAGGCGGATCGCGGCCTGCAGCGCTGCCATGGGCACGAAAGCGTAAGCCGAACAGTGGTCACGGGCCCCAATCCGGTCGCGGTGCTCGGCGCCGGTTCCTGGGGTACGGCGCTCGCGATCCAGTTGGCCCGCGCCGGCCGCGGGACGGTGCTCTGGAGCCGCGACCGCGCGCAGGTCGAATCCCTGGCCTGCGACCGCGCCAACCGGCGCTATCTGCCGGGCGCGGACTTCCCCGCGGGCCTGTCCGTCACCGCGGAATTGACCCATGCGCTCGACGGTGTCGAGGACGTGCTCGTCGCGGTGCCGAGCCACGCCTTCCGCGAGACGCTCGCGGCCATCGCGGCCAGCGGCGTCCCGTTGCGGGGTCTCGCCTGGGCGACCAAGGGCTTCGAGCTCGAAACGGGCCTCCTGCCCCACCAGGTCGTCGCCGAGGTGTTGCCTCTCGACCTGCCGACGGGCGTCCTTTCCGGGCCCACCTTCGCGGCCGAGGTCGGGGCCGGATTGCCGAGCGCGATGACGATTGCCTCGGCGAGCGCCGACTACGCGCGAGGGCTGGCCGAGTCGATCACGACGGAGACCTTTCGCGCCTATACCTCGAGCGACATCATCGGCGTGGAGGTCGGCGGCGCCACGAAGAACGTCTTTGCGATCGGCGCGGGAATCTCCGACGGTCTGGGCTTCGGCGCCAACACGCGCATCGCGCTGCTGACCCGGAGCCTGGCCGAGATGACCCGGCTCGGGCTTGCGGTCGGCGCGCGCCGGGACACGTTCATGGGCCTGGCCGGGATGGGCGATCTCGTGCTGACCTGTACCGACGACCAGTCGCGCAACCGCCGCTTCGGCCTTGCGCTCGCCCGCGGTCAGACCGCCCGGCAGGCCCGGCGCGACATCGGTCAGGTCGTCGAGGGTTACTTCGGCGCCCGATCCGTGCGTCTGGTAGCGAAGCGGCTCGATGTCGGCATGCCGATCGTCGAGCAGATCCACCGGGTGCTCTACGAGGGCGTCAGCCCCCACGACGCCGTTGCCGCGCTCATGCGCCGGCCGGTGATGGCCGAACTTGGTTAGCGGATGGCGCCGCGCTTGCCCGGCTTGATGCGGCATCGAGCGGCGCACAATAATGCTTGCGACGCTGCCGCGAGCACGACGCCGGACGCTGCCGATCCATGAACCCCCTGGCCATCGACTTCTGCGGCCTTAAGCTCGACTCGCCCATCGTGCTGCTGTCGGGCTGTGTCGGCTTCGGCGAGGAGTACACGCGCGTCGCGGGCTTCTCGAACACTGACGCGGGCGCGATCGTCCTCAAGGGCACGACGCTTGCGCCGCGGCTCGGTAATGCCCCGCACCGCGTCTGGGAGACGCCCGCCGGCATGCTGAACGCGATCGGCCTGCAGAATCCCGGCGTCGATCACGTGATCCGCGAGATCCTGCCGAAGCTCGACTTCGACGAAACGCGCTTCATCGCCAACGTCTGCGGCTCGACCGTCGAGGAGTACGCCGAGGTCACGCGGCGGTTCGACGATTCGCCCATCGACGCGATGGAGATCAACATCTCCTGCCCGAACGTCAGGGAGGGCGGCGTGGCATTCGGCAACTACCCGGGGATGTCGGCGCAGGTCGTCGCGGCCTGCCGCGCGGTGACGCGCAAACCGCTCATCGTCAAGCTCTCGCCGAACCAGACCGACATCGCCGCGAACGCGCGCGCCTGCGTCGACGCCGGCGCCGACGCGTTCGCCGTCATCAACACGCTCATGGGCATGGCCATCGACCCGGAAACGCGTCAGCCGATCATCGGCAACATCCAGGGCGGGCTGTCGGGTCCGGCGATCCGGCCGATCGCTTTGCTCAAGGTGCACCAGGTCTACGAGGAAGTCAGGCGCGACGGCACGCCCATCATCGGCCAGGGTGGAATCGAGACCGCGGACGATGCGCTGACCTTCCTGCTGGCCGGGTCCGCCACCGTCGGAGTCGGCACGGCGCTCTTCTACGATCCGCTGGCCGCGAAGAAGATCAACGCCGGGCTCGCGAGTTACCTTGACTCACACGGTCTTGGGTCCGTCGCCGAACTCGTTGGCGCGCTCGACTCCGGCGATGCGCTCGACGTTCCGGCCAGCGGCTGACGCCTGTCAGCGCATGTGCAGTTCGACGATGTCGCCGTCGACGACCTCGTGCTCCGGTCCGACCTGCTGACCGTCGAACACCTTTCCCCCCCAGGCGCGCGCATAGCGCAGCGACCCAGCGAAGTCCTTGTGCACGAGGCGCGCCACGTCGAGCACGCTCGCTCCCGTGCGCAGCGTGAACGGCCGGTCCATCTCGGCCGGCTTGCCCGGAGCCTTGGTATAGACACGCACGACCTTAAGTTGCGTGAAAAGAAACCGGCCGAGCGCGTCGAGCCCCTGACTCGATTCGGTCGAAACCGCCTGCGCGGGAAAGCTCACGCCCGTCAGTTCCTTGAGCACCCGGATGTCCTCGGGGTCCGGGTTGCGGTCGATCTTGTTCGCCACCAGAAGCGTGGGCAGATTGATCCGGAACGGGTCGAGCGCCAGTTCGTCCCCGGCATCGTCCGCGTCCGGCGCGGGCTGCCCGGCGGCCGGCCAGCGCTCGCTCAGCGTGATTTTCCTCTCCTCGAGCCGTTCGAGGATCGTCACGACATGATCGGTGCAATCCGGATCGGAGATGTCGACGACGAGCATGGCCGCGTCGGCGGGCTGCAGGGCGTTGACGAACCACGGCTCGAAGAAGTCCGCCGAGATCGGCGGCAGGTCGATGAGCTGAAAGTGGATGTCTTCGTAGGCGAGCATGCCCGGCATCGGCGCGTGGGTCGTGTGCGGATACGGCCCGATGTCGGCGCGCGAGCCCGTGAGCCTGACGTGGAGGCTCGACTTGCCGGCGTTGGGCGGTCCGAGCAGGGCGATCTGTGCGGCGCCTTCGCGCCGCACGGAATGCACGGGACCGGTGCGCGTGGCGCCCTTGCGCGGCCCGGCGAGCTCCTCGGTAAGCTGCTTGATGCGGCTCTTGATGTCCGCCTGCAGGTGTTCCGTGCCCTTGTGCTTCGGAATCGTCCTCAGCATGTCCTTGAGGCAGGCCAGCCGCTCGGCTTCGTCGCGGGCCGCGCGAAACGCCTGTTCGGCCTTCTTGTACTCGGGACTCAGATTCGCGGGCATGGGCGGCAATTCTGCTCGGGTCTCGCTTGCTCTCGCAAGCGCTCTGGTGTAATGGAGCCCTGAACCGACCGTGAGCGAGCAGCCTTGAGCATCCACCCCACAGCAATCGTCTCCGATCGAGCCAGGCTGGCTGCCGATGTCGAAGTCGGCCCGTACTGCGTCATCGAGGGCCGGGTCGAGATCGGCGCGGGCACGATCGTCGAGTCGCATGCGCGCCTCGGCGGGCGTCACGGGCGGGTGCGCATCGGCGCGGACAACCTCATTCAGACCGGAGCCGTGCTTGGCGGCCCTCCCCAGGATACGAGCTACGTCGACGCCGACACGGAACTCGTGATCGGCGACGGCAACCGGATCGGCGAATACGTGAGCATCAACGTCGGCACGCCGAAGGGCGGCGGCGTCACGCGCATCGGCAACGACACCCTGATCATGGCGTTCGTGCATCTGGGCCACGACTGCCGGGTCGGCGACCGGGTCGTCATCACCAATGCCACCCAGCTCGCAGGCCACGTCGCGGTCGAGGACGACGCGCTGCTGAGCGGGCTTGCGGGCGTCACGCAGTTCGTCCGGCTCGGGTCGTTCTGCTTCCTGACGGCCGGGGCCTTCGCCAACAAGGACATCCCGCCGTACACGATCGCCGAAGGTCACTGGGCCGTGCCGCGAGCGCTGAACCGGGTCGGGCTCCGGCGCGCCGGCGTCGATGCGGCGGAACGCAGGAACCTCGATCGGGCGCTCAGGATCCTGCTCGACCGGTCGCTGACGATGGATGAGGTCCTGGCGCGAATCGGCGAAGAGTGCGCGCCGAGCCCGCGGATGGAGCACTTCGTCGACTTTCTCGCGACCTCCGAGCGAGGGGTGGCAAGGCCGTGAAGCGGCTGCGCGTCGCCGTCGTCGGCGTGGGCTACCTCGGCCGGTTTCACGCGCAGAAGTACGCGGCGCTGCCGAGCGCGGAACTCGTCGCGGTCTGTGACATTCGCGACGACGTGGGCCAGGCGGTCGCCCGGGAACTCGGCACGACGTTCTTTCGCGATTGCCGGGAGCTGCTCGGCAAGGTCGATGCCGTCACGGTCGCGGCGAGCACGGCGGCGCACTTCGAGCTGACGCGGCTCTTTCTCGAGCACGATGTGCACGTGCTCGTCGAAAAGCCCATGACGCCGACCAGCCGCGAGGCGGTTGCCCTGACCGAACTCGCCGAGCAGCGCGATTTGAAGCTGCAGGTCGGGCACGTGGAGCGGTTCAACCCGGCGCTGCTGTCCGCGCGCGAGACGCTCGACGATGTGCGCTTCATCGAGTGCCACCGGCTCGCGGCCTTCAATGCGCGGGGCGCCGACGTCAACGTCGTGCTCGACCTGATGATTCACGATCTCGACGTGATCCTCTCGCTCGTGGACGCCCGACCGCGCAAGGTGTCGGCCGTCGGGATCGCCGTGCTCACGGACAGCACCGACATCGCCAACGCCCGCATCGAGTTCGCGAACGGCGCCATCGCGAACGTCACGGCATCGCGCGTCTCGATGAGCGCCCAACGCAAGTTCCGCGTGTTCCAGGAGAATCAGTACGTGTCGCTCGACTTCGGCGGAGGCGAGGTGCGGCGCGTGACGAGCGGCGGCGCACAGCCGTTGGAGGAGCGGAGTTGGCGCCTGGACAAGGGCGACGCCCTGCTTGCCGAAACCGAGGCTTTCGTCGATTCCGTGCTCCGCGACACGCCCTGCCGCGTGACCGGGCGCGACGGCATCGCCGCACTCGAACTCGCCGAGGCGGTCATCGCCGATATCGAGAGGACGTCCGGCCGTTCGTGATATTGCGCGGAGTCGCGCTAGGCCTCGATGCCGAGTTCCCGGATCTTGCGGGTGAGGGTGTTGCGGCCCCAGCCGAGCAGTTTTGCGGCTTCGTGGCGCTTGCCGCCGGCGCGCGTCAGGGCTGCCCTGATGAGCGTCGTCTCGAAGGCCGGGAGCGCTTCGCCGAGCAGGGGCCGATCGGGCTCGTCCGCGAGCCGCGCCGCCGCCCAGTGGGCGAGGCTCGCCGTCCAGTCGGCGTCGACGCGTTCGGCTGGTCCGCCGAGCTCCCTCGGCAGGTCCTCGACCGTGATCACGGAGCCGGCCGCCGTCACCGAAAGCCTGCGGCAGAGATTCACGAGCTCGCGGACGTTGCCGGGCCATTCGTACGCGACGAACCGTTCCTGTGCTGCACGATCAAGGTTTTTCACGGCAACTTCAAGCTCTTTCGCTGCATGATCGAGGTAGAAGTCGGCAAGTTCGATGATGTCTTCCTGGCGGTCGCGGAGTCGCGGCACCTCGATGCGCATGACGTTGAGCCGATGGTAGAGATCCTCCCGGAACGTGCCTTCGGCGACCGCATCCTCAAGATCCTGGTGCGTCGCCGCCACGACGCGCACGTCCACGCTCACCGGCGCCTGGCCGCCGACGCGAAAGAACTCGCCCTCGGCAAGCACGCGCAACAGGCGCGTTTGCAGCGCCGCGGACATGTCGCCGATCTCGTCGAGGAACAGCGTGCCGCCGTCCGCCTGTTCGAAGCGGCCGACGCGGCGCTCCGTCGCGCCCGTGAACGCGCCTCTCTCGTGGCCGAAGAGTTCCGACTCGAGCAGCTCGGCCGTGAACGCAGACGTGTTGAGCGCCACGAACGGCCCGCCGCGCCTTGATGAGTTGTCGTGCAGTGCGCGGGCGACGAGTTCCTTGCCGGTGCCGGATTCGCCCGTGATGAGCACGGTCATGCTCGACCGCGACAGCCGGCCGATCGCCTTGAACACCTCCTGCATCGCGGGCGCCCGGCCGATCATCGTCGGCGTCCCGCCGGCTTCGGCGGGTTCCGGGGCTGCGACGCCGCGTTCGCGTGCCGCGCGGGTCACGAGCTCGACGGCCGCGTCGACATCGAACGGCTTCGGCAGATACTCGAACGCGCCGCTCTGGTAGGCCGACACGGCGCTGTCGAGGTCCGAATGCGCCGTAATCACGATCACGGGAATCTCGGGATCCGTCACGGCCAGCCGCTCGATGAGGTCGATGCCGCTCATATTCGGCATCCGGATGTCCGTGACAATCACGTCGGGCTTGTCGCGCTCGAGCGCCGCGCAGCATTCCTCGGCCGATTCGAAGCAGCGCGGATGCATCGCGGCCTGGCGAAACGCCTGCTCGAGCACCCAGCGCACGGATTCGTCGTCGTCGACGACCCAGACCCGGAGCCTGCCCCCTTTAGCCATTGTTGGCGGCTCCGTCGACGGGCAGGCGCATTCGAAAGACCGTCTTGCCCGGCCGGCTCCGGTATTCGATGTAGCCGCCGTTGCGGCTTACGAGGTCCTGGGCGATCGTGAGCCCGAGCCCCGTGCCCGACTTCCTGCCCGTGACCAGCGGATAGAAGATCGTCCCGGCAAGATCCGCCGAGACTCCCGGTCCGTCGTCCTGTACTTCGGCCGAGAGCACGAGCCGGTGCTGGCCGCCGTCGATCCGGTGATTGTGCAGCGCCCGCGTCCTGAGCACGATGCGCCCGTCCGCCCCGACCGCCTGCATGGCGTTGCGCGCCAGGTTCAGGAAGGCCTGGATCATCTGGCTGCGGTCGGCCCGCAGCGGCGGCAGGCTCGGGTCGTAGTCGCGGTCGAGTTCGACGCCGGGCGGCAGTTCCGCCGCAAGCAGATTCGCTACGCGTTCGGTGATCTCGTGCAGGTTGAACTCGTCCGGCACCGGCGCGCCGCCGGTCGACAGGACGCTGTCGACCAGGGCCGCAAGCCGGTCGGCCTCGTCGATGATGACGCGCGTGTAGTCCTTGAGTTCGGGGCGCGGAAGCTGGCGTTCGAGGAGCTGCGCGGCGCCCCGCAGGCCCACCAGCGGGTTCTTGACCTCATGGGCCAGTTGGCGGATCACCTGCCGCGACAGCTTGCGCTGGGCCTCGATTTCCGCCTCGCGGCGGATCGTGCTGTCCCGGTCGGTATCGAATAGCTCGAGCAGCAGGCCGCGCTCGTCGTCGATCGGCGCGGCCTGGCAGTGCAGGTTGAGTTCGCGCTCGCCGATGCGCGCGGCGAACTCGCGCAAGCCGATGGTCAACCCCGTGTTGAGCGCTCTGCGGCAGAGCTTGACGAGTTCCGCCGACGGTTGCGCAAGCGATTCGATCGTTCGCCCGATGACCTGCCGCTCGCTGAGCCCGAGCAGGTTCTCCGCAGCGGCATTGAGGAAAGTCACGGTCAGCGTGTCGTCGACGGCGACGAGCGCAGTCGTCTGGCTGCGCAGCAGACTGTCGGCGCCGGGCGCGCGCGGCCGGTGCCTCAGCGGGGATTTTGCGGATTGTTTGGGTTGAGAATGCTCGTTTGCTGCACCGCGAACGTCACGCCGGACGAGCGAAGCAGCTCCTCGCCCCGGTCGTCGACGATCACGGCATTGAGCGTATGCGTCCCCCGGTAGACGTCCGGGACCGTGAATTGCGGCGCGGCCGCCGCGAGCTCCAGCCGCCGGCCGTCGAACTCCACGTCGAGCCGATGGCCCGGCTGCAGCGCCGGCGCCAGTTCCACGCGCACCTCGAGCCGGCCTCCGATGTTCCACAGGGTCTGCCCGTCCGCCGGACTCGCGACCGCGAAGGTCGTGTACGGCCTTGTGGGTACCGCGGCGCCGGCATCGTTCGGCGCCGACCCGACCGCTGCGGGCGCCGGCGCCGCAGGCAGCGAGACGGCCGGCGCGCTCGCGAGTTCGATCAGGCGCGCGCCCGGTCCCGGCCGGTCGGAGAAGTGCCGCAGGCCGTGTTCGTCCACCCACGTCCAGACCGGCACGGCCAGGCTCGCGGTCGAGAAGAGCATGCAGGAAAGGATCAGCCAAGTACGCACACTCCAAGCTTACCGCCCGCGCTCGGCGCGGACCAACCGAACGGGCGGGATCTTGACGATCCCGCCAGATTCGGTCGCTGACGGCGGCTTCGGTCGTCCGCCTACAAGCTGTAGTACATCTCGAATTCGACGGGATGCGTCGACTTCTGCAGCAGCGTGAGCTCGTCCTGCTTGAGGTCGATGTACGCGTCGATGAGATCGTCGCTGAAGACTTCGCCTGCCTTGAGGAAATCGCGGTCGCGGTCGAGCTCCTCGAGCGCTTCGCCCAGCGAGAAGCAGACCGTGCGGATGTTCTTCTCTTCCTCGGGCGGCAGATCGTAGAGGTCTTTGTCGACGGGCTCGCCCGGGTCGATCCTGTTCACGATACCGTCGAGTCCGGCCATCAACATCGCGCTGAACGCGAAGTACGGGTTGCCGGTGCTGTCCGGGAACCTGACCTCGACCCGGCGGGCCTTCGGGTTCGCGACGAACGGCACGCGCACGGCCGCGGAGCGGTTGCGCGCCGAGTGGGCGATCAGCGTCGGCGCCTCGAAGCCCTTGACGAGCCGCTTGTAGCTGTTCGTCGCGGCGTTCGTGAACGCGTTCAGTGCTCGCGCATGCTTCTTGATGCCGCCGATGTAGTACAGCGCCGCATCGGAAAGCCCCGCGTAACCGTCGCCCATGAAGATGTTCTGGCCGTCCTTCGCCAGCGACTGGTGCACGTGCGCGCCGTTGCCGTTGTCGTCGACGAGCGGCTTCGGCATGAAGGTCGCGGTCTTGCCGTAGCTGTGCGCGACGTTCATGACGACGTACTTGAGGATCTGCACGGCGTCGGCCTTCTTGACGAGGGTGTCGAACTTGACGCCGATTTCGCCCTGCCCGCCGGTGGACACCTCGTGATGGTGCACCTCGGTAGTCAGGCCCATGTCCTCCAGCGCCAGACACATCGCCGAGCGGACGTCCGCCAGGGAGTCGACCGGCGGCACCGGGAAGTATCCGCCCTTGACCCGGGGCCGGTGGCCGATGTTGCCTTCCTCGAATTCGTCGCCGGACTGCCAGGCCCCTTCGTTCGATTTGATCGCGTAGAAGGTGCTATGCATCTGGGTTTGCCAGTGAGCATCGTCGAACACGAAGAACTCGTTCTCCGGGCCGAAATAGGCGGAGTCGGCGATGCCTGTGGACCGCAGATACGCCTCGGCGCGTACCGCGGTGGAACGCGGGTCGCGGCTGTAGCCCTGCAGCGTCATCGGCTCGATCACGTTGCAGAACATGTTCAGCGTGGCTTCCTCGGTGAACGGGTCCATGACCGCGGTCGATGTATCGGGCATGAGAATCATGTCCGACTCGTGGATGCCCCTCCACCCGGCGATCGACGAGCCGTCGAACATCTTGCCGTCTTCGAAAAAGGCTTCATCGACGATGTGCGCCGGCACGCTGACATGCTGTTCCTTCCCGCGCGTGTCCGTAAGACGCAGATCGACGAACTTCACGCCGTTTTCTTCAATCATCTTCAAAACGTCGGCTGACGACATGATTCTCCTCCATTACTACTGGTTTGGCCGTGCATCCCACACGACCGTTGGCAAGCGCCCACAGGCGTGCTCCCCCGGCCCCAACGCCGGTACGGAGCCTGCATTGATGCACGAAACGTACCAATCGGCACGAAACGCGTTTCGCCTTGCTTTCGCGAACTCCGGGACCCTGCTCGAGCGCCCCTGTCGCCCCACGCTGGAGCGAAACGCGCGACATGATGCACCAAATCGGTGCAAAAATGGAAGCCGACCGAGGAATTTCGGCCGGCGGTCAGATCTCAACTCGTTGTGGTCTTCTCGGCCTCGTTGTCGACCACCATGAGTGTGTCGACGTAGAAGAGTTCGGGAACGGCGCCGAACTTCGCCTTGAAGCCGGCCAGGAACTGGTCGTTGAAAAAGTGCCGCGCATCGGCTTCGCTTTCCCAAAGGTAAACGGAATGGCCGGTGTGTTCGTTCTCGTCGTAGCTGAAATACTTGCGTATGAGCTTCGGCGTCGCCCGGAAGCGCCCTTCGACATCCTTGAAGCCTTCCATCATCTTGTCGCGCGGGACCGGCCCGGGCAGGACGTACTTGACGAGAACGGTGTGCATGGCGTTGCTCCTTTCAGGCGGTAATCAATTGCTGCGAACGATACGGTCGGCGACGTGCGAGGCCCAGGCTGCGATGCTGAGCGACGGCGGCACGCCCACGGGCTGCGGGAACACCGAGGCGTCGGCGATACACAGCCCGGGATGGTCGTGAACCTGGCCGCCGCCGTCGACCACCCCTTCGTTCGGGTCGTCGGAAATCCGGCACCCGCCGGCGGGGTGCGCGGTAAACACTTCCGTGTCCGGGTAGGCGACCGGCCGGCCGGAGGCCTCCGATACGGCGTCCATGGCCCGCATGGACGCGGCATAGCTCGTCGACCCCTTGAGATCGAACGCAAACCGGATGCGGCCCTTGTCGCACCAGATCCGGCCGTCCGCCGCATCCTGGCTCATGGCCACGAGATCCACGAACCGGCCGGCTTTTCTGCGCGCGCCGTTGTAGAGGAATCCCGGCACCGGCGGCGTTTCTCCACGGGCCAGAATGACGTAGGCGCTGTCCTCGTGGCCCCGAATCTTCACGCGGCCGAACGAAGGAGGACCGATCGTGCTGTCGCGGTCTTCCACCGGCCATCTGCCGATCAGATCGCCGTTTGCGCCGAGCCCCTTGCCGAGCGCGGGAAGTCCGCTCAGCCCGCCCGTATCGCGACTGCTCAACAGCAGGGCGTTCGTGTTCATGGTGCCCGCGCAGACCGCAAGCTTCGGCGCCGCCAGCGTCACGTTGCGGCCGCCGCGCAGATCGCGGGCTTCGACGGTCCAGCCGCCGGCCTTGTCGGCGGAAATCCTGCGGACCTCGTGCATGTCGCGCACCGTCAGCCCCCTGCTCAGGGCCGGCAGCAGGAACAGCGCATCAACGGTGGATTTCGAAGCGCCCGGACTGCCGAACATACCGTTGTCCCGGTTGACGTCGAGCGGCTCGCGCACGATGCCGTTTTCGTCGGTGACCGCCGAGAGATCGCCGTCCGGCCCGGGAAAGAGAATGCCCAGCGGCGGTTGCTCGCCGTCCTCGAGCGGCGCGAAACACGCCTCATTCGACCACGCCGCGTCGGCGTGATTGGGAATGGAGGATGGATCCGCTGGCCTGACGCCCTTCAGTTCCGTCGCGACGCGAGCGTAGTGCGAGGCGAGCGTTGCGTCGCTGAGCCCGGCGGCGCGATCGTCCCAGAAGCCTTGCGGTGCGCGCTCCAGCAGCGCGGCCCAGATGTGGCTTCCGCCGCCGACATTGGATGTGCAAGGCGCCTTGATGCCGTCGCCGACCCACATCTCGAGATAGCCGTACCTGTTGAGGCGTATGCCTTTCCTCGGCCCCTTCGGCGGCCGGAGCGAACGCAGGACCGACAACATTCCGCCGGTGCGCGGCAGGGGTTTGCGCCTTTCGATGCCGGCGGCTCGCACCGCGACGGTATCCCGCCACGGGCCGCGCTCGAGCACAAGCACAGTCAGTCCCGCGTCTACCAGTCGCGAGGCCAGCACGGCTCCGCCAAACCCGCTACCGACGACGATGATGTCCGGATTCACTGCTCTTCGATCCTCCTGTCGCGGCGTTTCCGCCACCCCGATTCGACGGTAGCTCGCGACGGCGCCGCAAATCCTACCATCCCGCACGGCTGCAACGACCCCAGGCACTGCGTTCGCTATACTCTCGCGCTTCGCCCCCGCTCAACCGCAAGCAAACCGCCATGGACTCGATGGACAAGATCGTATCGCTGTGCAAGCGACGGGGCTTCATTTTTCCGTCGAGCGAGATTTACGGCGGGCTCAACGGCTTCTGGGACTACGGCCCGCTCGGCGTCGCCCTGAAGCGCAACGTCAAGCAGGCCTGGTGGGACGACATGATCGCCCACCACGACGAAACCGCCACGGATACCGGCGCCCCGGCGCCGTTCGCCATGGTCGGCATCGACAGCGCGCTGCTCCTGAACCCGAAGGTCTGGGACGCGAGCGGTCACCTGAGCGGCTTCAGCGATCCGATGGTCGACTGCCGGGAGACCAGGAGCCGCTACAGGGCGGATCAGCTCGTCGTGTTCGCCCTCGTTGCCGAAACTCCGGACGGCGAGCGGGCAACCGTGACCGACATGCTGTTCGCGTCACCCGGAGAGGCCGGCCAGACTCCGGAAGAGGAGCTGCTGGAACCGCACCGCAAGCGATTAAGGCGCATTCGCAAGTCCCGCCCGGGCGACGCTGCCCTGTCGATCGAAGTGATCGCCGGCGCCCTTGAAGACGAGTCGCTGCGGGCGCGCACGATCGCACCCGGCGCGAGCGAGCCCGGCACGCTGACGGCGCCCAGGGCGTTCAATCTCATGTTCAGGACTTACATCGGCGCGCTCGAGGACAGCTCGAGCGCCGCGTATCTGCGCCCGGAAACGGCCCAGGGAATCTTCCTGAATTTCAAGAACGTACTGGACACCGCACGCGTCAAGCTGCCGTTCGGCATCGGCCAGATCGGCAAGGCCTTCCGCAACGAGATCAATCCGCGCAACTTCACGTTCCGCAGCCGCGAGTTCGAGCAGATGGAAATGGAGTTCTTCTGCCGGGCGGCCGACGCCGGCGCCTGGTACGTGTACTGGCGCGACCGGCGCTACCGCTGGTACGCGGACCTCGGGATCCGCCCGGAAAACCTCGCTTTGCGCGACCACGAGGATTCGGAGCTCGCCCATTACGCGGTCGCCTGCGCCGACGTCGAATACCGCTTCCCCTTCGGTCAGAGCGAGCTCGAGGGCATCGCCAACCGAACCGACTTCGATCTGCGCCAGCACATGCAGGCGAGCGGCAAGGACCTACGCTATTTCGACGACCAGGCCGCACCGGACGAAGAGCGCCGCTACCTGCCGCACGTCATCGAGCCTGCAGCGGGCGCCGACCGCGCCGCGCTCGCCTTCCTCTGCGACGCCTGTACCGAGGACGAAGTCGGCGGCGAGCGCCGCACGGTCATGAAGCTGCACCCGAGGCTCGCGCCGGTCAAGGCCGCGGTGTTCCCGCTCGTGCGCAAGGAAGGGATGCCCGAGCGCGCACTTGCGATCTATCGCGAGCTGCGCGGCAAGCTCGACGCGGTCTACGACGAGAAGGGCGCCATCGGCCGGCGCTACAGGCGCCAGGACGAAGCCGGCACACCTTACTGCGTCACGATCGACGGCCAGACGCTGAGCGACGACACGGTTACCGTGCGCGAGCGCGACAGTTGCGAGCAGAAGCGGGTCGGTAGCGGCCAACTGGCCGATTACCTGGCTCAGTGCATCGGGAGCTGACGCGTGGGCGAGGCGGCCGGCCAGCTCGTCCTGCTCGATCGCGACGGCGTCATCAACCGGGACTCCGCCGCCTACATCAAGTCGCCCGACGAATGGCATGCAATCCCGGGCAGCCTCGAGGCGATCGCGCGACTGCATCGGGCGGGCTTTCGCGTCGTCGTCGTCAGCAACCAGTCAGGCGTGGGCCGGGACCTCTTCTCGGCGCGCACGCTCGAGGAGATCAACGCCCGTATGCAGCGCGAGGTCGAGGCCGCCGGCGGCGCGCTCGCGGGCGTCTATTGCTGCCCGCACCGGCCCGACGAAGGCTGCGACTGCCGCAAGCCCGCGCCGGGCCTGCTGCGCCGGATCGAACGCGATTTCGGGGAATCCCTGCGCGATGCGCCTTTCGTGGGCGACAGCCTGACAGACATTGATGCCGCACTGGCCGTTGGCGCGCGGCCGATACTCGTCAGAACCGGCTATGGGCTGCGAACCTCCGAAGCCCTGGGAGACCGCGAGCCGGAAGTCCACGCCGACCTCGCAAGCGCCGTTGCGGCGCTGCTGGAGGAGCGGCACGGTGGCTGACATGCGCCAGTGGCTCGGTTCGATCGCCTTCACTCTGTATCTGTTCGTCTCCGTTGCGCTTTTCAGCTTCGTCGTGCTTGCCACCGCGCCGTTCCCGCACCGCGTGACGTACCGTTTGTGCGTCTACTGGGCAGACTCCGCGCGGTTTCTTCTGCGCAAGCTCTGCCGCCTCGACCACGTGGTTCAGGGACTTGAGAACCTGCCCGAGCAGAACACCGTCCTGCTCGTCAAGCATTCGTCCGCCTGGGACGCACTCGCGGTACTGAAGCATTTTCCGACGCAGACCTGGGTCGTAAAACGGGAATTGCTGTTCGCGCCGCTCCTCGGCTGGGTGCTCATGCTGCTCAAGCCCATCGCGATCGACCGCGGCTCCGGGCGCATCGCCGTGCAGAAGGTCATCGACGAGGGTCAGAAACGCCTCGCGGAAGGCTTCTGGATCGTCATCTTTCCCGAGGGCACGCGCGTCCCGCACGGCGAATCGCGACGCTACGGGCTGAGCGGCGCCCTGCTCGCGAGCGCCGCGGGACGGCCCGTCGTGCCCGTCGCGCACAACGCGGGCGCCTTCTGGCCCAGGCGCGGCTGGCTCAAGCGTCCGGGAACGATTCAGTTCGCGGTCGGACCCGCCATCGAGACCGTCGGCCGCGAACCGCGCGAGGTCATCGCCGAGGTTCGCGCGTGGATCGAGGCCAGGATCGCGGAAATGGATTCCCCGCCCGCGGCACAGGCATGACACTGCTCGCGGGAGCATGTGCGGGCAGGCGGGGTCACGGGCGGCGCGTATAGCTGAAGTCGTATCGCGACGCATGTAGTATTCGTGTCCGGAGCGCATCGACACCAACACGGGGGTTTGCAAATGCGAGGCTTGAATGGCGCCCATGCTGTAGTCGGCTTGATGGCGGGCTTGTTGTTGCCGTGCATGACAGCCGTCGCACAGATCGATCTCACAGGCGATTGGGTCGCCCTGTACCACGAGGACGCGCCCGAACGACTGCCCGGACCGGCACTTGGAGACTACCTCGAGTTGCCGATCAACGACGCCGCCAGGATGCGGGCCGACAGCTACCATCCCAACAGGATTTCCGCGGTCCAGGAGTACCAGTGCCGGCCCCACGGGGGCGACTATTCCATGCGCGGCCTGTCCGTACCCATGCGGGTCTGGGAAGAATTCGACCCGGACACGCAGCAACTTGTCGCCATTCGCACCCGCATGGCGTGGATGGAGATGGAGCGAACGATATACATGGACGGCCGCCCCCATCCACCCGAATACGCCCGCCATACCTGGCAGGGATTCTCCACGGGGGTCTGGGAGGGCAATACGCTCAAGACGACCACCACGCACTTCAAGCCGTCCTATCTGCGGCGCAACGGCATGCCGAGAAGCTCCCAGGCCACCTTGACCGAAGTCTGGGTCCGGCACGGCAATTACCTGACCGTGCTGACCTACATCGACGATCCGGCCTTCCTGACCGAACCGCTGGTCAGAACCTCCAACTGGGCCCTTGAGCCCAACGCGCAGATGCGGCCGAATTCGTGCACTCCGGCGCCCGAAGTACCCGCGCCCGAAGGCACGGTGCCGCACGTCATGCCGGGCGAAAACCCCTTTATCCTCGAGTTTTCCGAGTTGTTCGGCGTTCCATTGGAAGCGGCCCGCGGCGGGGCGCAGACCCTGTATCCGGAGTACCGGATGACCATGGGTGAAGTTCCGCCGGCGCCCCAGTGCAGCCGGTACTGCATTTGCACCGGGCTGGGCAGTTGCCCCGAGTGAAACCGGACATGCACCCACATTTCCCGCAACGGCTTTCGGCGGCGATCCTGACGGCGCTGCTGGCCGCTCCGGCCCTTTCCCAGCAGAGCGAGAATCCGGCTGACGCCGAGATTCACGTACTGCCCGTTCAAGGCAACGTCTACATGCTCGTTGGGCCGCGCGGCAACACCACGCTGCAGGTCGGTGACGACGGCGTCCTGCTGGTGGATACGCAAGCCGCCGAGTTGGCGCCGAAAGTCGCCGAGCGGATTCATGAACTTGCGGAAGACCCCGTGCGGTACATCATCATCAATACGCACGTGCATTCGGATAACACCGGCGGCAATCAGGCGCTGTCGAACATGGGCCGGCAGGAGACCGGCGTCCAGACGGAGATCGTCGCCCACGAGAACGTGCTCGTACGCATGACCGCGGCGCCCGACGAAAGCGTGCCGGAGACTCAACTATCTCCCGAGGGATGGCCAACCATGGCCTATTTCCTGCCCTACCGGGATATTCACTTCAACGGCGAGCCCATAGAAATACTGCACCAGCCGGCGGCCCATACCGATGGCGACAGCCTGGTCCTGTTTCGCCGTTCGGATGTCGTGAGCACCGGGGATGTATACACGCCGGAGCTGTACCCGGTCATCGATCTGGATCGCGGCGGCAGCGTCCAGGGCGTCATCGACGCGTTGAACAGAATCATCCGGATCGCGGTGCCCGAGGACAAGCAAGAGGGCGGCACAAAGGTGATCCCCGGGCGTGGCCGGCTGTCCGAAGAAGCCGATGTGGTCGAATACCGGGACATGGTTACGATTATTCGCGACCGCGTGCAGGCGCTGATCGACGATGGCCTGTCCCTCGAAGAGGTCCAGGCGGCCCGCCCATCGTTCGACTACGACACCGAATACGGCGCGGATACGGGAGTTTGGACAACGGAAATGTTTGTGGAAGCCGTATACCGGAGTCTCAGCGAATGAGCAGCTTTACCAGAACAGGCGTTTCGCTGGCGGCCGTGCTGACGTTGACGGTCGGACCCGCCGCATTGGCGCAGTCCCAGATGTCTCCGCGGGAATCCGCGCCCGTCGATCTGACGGGTTATTGGGTATCGGTGGTTACCGAGGATTGGCGCTGGCGCATGATCGTGCCGGGCAAGGGCGACTACGCCAGTATCCCGGTCAACGCCGAAGGTATCCGCGTGGCCGACCAATGGGAGCCCGGCGTGGTCGTGCCGGGCGAGGAATGCCGCCCCTTCGGCGCGGCGGGGATCATGCGCGTCCCCGGCCGCCTGCACATCTCCTGGGAAGACGATCTGACGCTCAGGATCGACACCGATGCGGGCACGCAGACGCGGCTGTTTCGCTTTGACGGCGGCGAGCCTCCGCCCGAAATGGAACCCTCCTGGCAGGGCTACTCGTCGGCGCGCTGGGAACCGGCGCCGGGCGGGCTCTCGCAACTCGGGTTTGGCCCGCCTCCGGGCCTCGGCAACGGGGTTGGAATCGTTGGAACCGGTTCACCGCGTTGGCGCTCGCTTGAAGTGGTCACGAGCAATCTGCGGCCCGGATACCTGCGTTGGAACGGCGTTCCCTACAGCGCCGATGCCGTGGTCACCGAATACTACGATGTCGCCGACATGCCCAACGGAGATACCTGGCTGCTCATCACGACCATAGTCGAGGATCCGCAGTATCTCAGTATCCCCTACGTAACGAGCACGAATTTCAAGAAACAGGCCGACGATTCGGGCTGGAACCCGACATCCTGTTCGGACTACTGAGGTCGTTACCTAGATATCGAGGTTCGCCACCGACAGCGCGTTGCGCTCGATGAAGTCGCGGCGCGGCTCGACGTGGTCGCCCATGAGCGTCGTGAAAATCTCGTCGGCGGAGACCGCGTCCTCGATGCGCACCTGCATGAGCCGGCGGCTGTCGGGGTTCACCGTGGTCTCCCAGAGCTGCTCCGGGTTCATTTCGCCCAGACCCTTGTAACGCTGGATGCTCTGGCCCTGCTTGGCCTGGTCCATGAGCCAGCCGATCGCCTCGGGGAAGGTCGATACCTCCATGCGTTCCTTGCCGCGCGTGACATGGGCGCCGGCTCCGAGCAGATCCCTGAACGTCGCGCCGACCGTGGCGATGCGCTGATACTCGGTCGACCGGAAGAAGCTCGCGTGAATGCTCTTCGTCGTCGCGACGCCGTGGTGTTCGCGGGTGACCAGCACCGTGGCGTCGTCGGCTTCGGTCGCCGCCTGCCACTGGACTTGATAGCGCGGACCCGAACCATTGAGTATCCGGAGCTGTTCCTCGAGCTGCGCGCACCAGCCCGTCATGTGCCCGGAGTCGTCGAGCGCGGAACCGTCGATGCGCGGCAGCCACAGCATGGCGTTCAGCGCGTTCTCGTCGTAGTGCTTGCCGGAGCGCTCGATGATCGCCTTGACCTGCGTGTAATCGCGGGCGAGGCCGAGCAGCGTCTCGCCCTCGATCGCCGGCGCGTCTGACTCCGGGTAGAGCGCTGCGCCGTCGATGGCGCTCGACAGCAGCATCGAGGTGAGTTCGGCGTCGTCCTTGACATAGAACTCGCGCTTGCCGCGCTTGAGCTTGTACAGCGGCGGCTGGGCGATGAAGACGTGGCCGCGCTCGATGAGCTCCGGCATCTGCCGGTAGAAGAACGTCAGCAGCAACGTGCGGATGTGCGAGCCATCAACGTCCGCGTCGGTCATCAGAATGATGCGGTGGTAGCGCAGGTTGTCGGGCTCGAATTCCGCCCGCCCGATGCCGCAGCCGAGCGCCGTGATCAGCGTGCCGACCTCCACCGACTGCAGCATCTTGTCGAAGCGCGCCTTCTCGACGTTCAGGATCTTGCCCTTGAGCGGCAGGACGGCCTGCGTACGCCGGTCGCGCCCCTGTTTGGCTGAACCGCCGGCTGACTCGCCCTCGACGAGGAAGATTTCCGACAGTGCGGGATCCTTTTCCTGGCAATCGGCGAGCTTGCCGGGGAGGCCTGCGACGTCGAGCGCGCTCTTGCGGCGCGTCATCTCCCTGGCCTTGCGCGCCGCCTCGCGGGCTCGCGCGGCTTCGACAATCTTGCCGACGACTGTCTTCGCTTCGACGGGATTCTCGAGCAGGAACGTCTCGAGCCTGGAGCCCACGACCGACTCGACGATGCCCTTGACCTCGGAGGAGACGAGCTTGTCCTTGGTCTGCGACGAGAATTTCGGTTCCGGGACCTTGACCGAGAGCACGGCCGTCAATCCCTCGCGGGCATCGTCGCCCGAGGTGCTGACCTTCTCCTTTTTGGCGATGCCCTCCTTCTCGATGTAGGTGTTGAGCGTGCGCGTCAGTGCGGCGCGAAATCCCGCCAGGTGCGTGCCGCCGTCGCGCTGGGGAATCGTGTTCGTGTAGCAGAACATGCTTTCCTGGTAGCCGTCGTTCCACTGCAGCGCGACTTCGACCTGAACGCTCGCGCGCGTCTCGCTGAACGTCACCACCGTCTGGTGAATGGGGTTCTTGTTGCGGTTCAGGTGCTCGACGAAGGCGCGGATGCCGCCCTCGAACTCGAAGACGTCGCGGCGGCCTTCGGATTCGCTCTTGAGCACGATGCGAATCCCGGAATTGAGGAAGGAAAGCTCCCGCAGACGCTTGGCGAGCGTGTCGTAATCGAATTCGATGTTCGAGAACACGCTCGGGCTCGGCTTGAAGCGGATCGTCGTACCGGTCCGGTTCGTGCCCGCGGTGGCCGCGACCGGGGCCAGGGGCTCTCCCATCCGGTAACGTTGGCGATAGACCTTGCCGCCGCGGCGGATCGTCATCTCCAGCGATTCGGACAGGGCGTTGACGACCGAGACGCCGAGCCCGTGCAGCCCGCCGGAGACCTTGTAGGAGTTATCGTCGAACTTCCCGCCGGCGTGCAGCACGGTCATGATCACCTCGGCGGCCGAGCGGCCCTCGTCGGGGTGCGTATCGACCGGGATCCCGCGTCCGTCATCGCTCACGGTGATCGAGTCATCGGCATGAATCGTGACGGCAATCTCGCGACAGAAACCGGCCAGCGCCTCGTCGATCGAGTTGTCGACGACCTCGAAAACCATGTGGTGCAGGCCTGTTCCGTCATCGGTGTCGCCGATGTACATCCCGGGCCGTTTGCGGACTGCTTCAAGGCCCTTCAGGACCTTGATGTTCCTGGAGGTATATTCGTCTTTGGACATATCGAACCGCGTGCGGGATAACCCGCGAATTATACCACCGCTGCGACCCGTCCTTGTTCCACGTGGAACACCGGAAAACCCTGGCGGGGCCGCATCGCGCGTTCGCTCAGGCCGGTCAGGAAAAGTTGCGTCGCAAGCGGCTCCAGCTCGGCCATGAGCCGGTCGAGCGACCCGGTATCGAGCTCGGCCGCAGGATCGTCGACGAGTAACAGCCCGCCGCGCCCGGTACGTTGGCCGAACAGCCGAACCTGCGCCAGGACGAGCGCGGCCGCGATGAGCTTTTGCTGACCGCGCGATGCGTGATCACGCACGCTGCCCGCGGCCATGCGGATGTCGATGTCGGCGCGGTGCGGGCCGACCTGGGTGAAGCCGGTGCGCGTATCGCGCTCGAGCGACTCGTGCAGTGCCTGTTCCAGGCTGATGTCCTGCCGCCAACCCGGCCGATAGACGATCCGCAATGAATGCTCCAGCAATCGGCTGCCCACCTGTGCGACCAGTCCGGAGAGTTCCTCGACGTAACGCTGCCTTGCGGCATGCACCGCCGCGGCCGCCGCCAGGACGGGCCGTGTCCACACTTCCAGGGGCGCACCGCCCAGGCCCCGTTTGAGGGCCGCGTTGCGTTGACCGAGCACGCGACGGTAGTGCCGCCAGGTATGCAGATACGCATGTTCCACGTGGAACACTCCGCCGTCGACGAACCGGCGTCGTTCGCTGGGCCCAGCCTCGATCAGGCGATGCAGCTTCGAGCCCATGACGTGCACGGCCATGACTTCGGCAAGGCGCGCCATGCCCGGCGCCGTTTCCCCGTCGATCCTGACTTTCAGTTCGCCGCCGGCGAACGAGAGGCCGACCCGATGGCGGCGATCGCCGGAACGTACTTGGCCAAAGACGGTAAGGTCATGCGAACCGTGCTGCACGAGGCGCGCGGTTTGCCGGGTACGGAACGAGCGGCCGCGGCCGAGCAGGTAGACGCTTTCGAGAAAACTCGTCTTGCCGGCGCCGTTCGGGCCGAACAGGTAATTCCGGTGCGGGTCGAGTTCGACATCGACCGCCTTGAGACAACGAACCGAATCGACCTGCAGCCGCTCGAGCGGCACGGTCAGCGCGCCCCGGCGGCAACCCGGGCGGTACTCACAGCCGCATCGGCATGACCACGTACTGTGTGGAACTGTCGCCCTGGCCGGTGATCAGACAGCTCGAATCGCCGTCGCGCAAACCGACCTGGACGTTGTCTCCCTCGATGTGCTGGAGTGCATCGAGCAGGTAGTTCACGTTGAAGCCGATTTCCAGCTCCGCGCCGCCGTACTCGACCTCGACGGTCTCGACGGCCTCTTCCTGCTCCGGATTGTTCGCGTGAATGACCGCGCTGTTTTCGCCGAGTTCGAGGCGCACGCCGCGCAGCTTGTCGTTCGCGAGCACCGCCGCGCGCTGTAGCGCGTGGTGCAGTTGCTCGCGGTCGGCTATGACCGAGTTCGGCGGGTCGAGAGGGATCACGCGCGTGTAGTCGGGAAACTGCCCATCGATGAGTGTCGAGGTCATCCTGAGCCCATCGAACTCCACGCGCAGGTGGCTTTCTCCAATCATCATGAGCACATCGCCCTCGGGGTGCAGCAGGCGATTGAGTTCCAGAATGCCTTTCCGCGGCACGATCACCCGGTGGGCTTCGGGTGTTTCACTGAGCCCCACTTCCGACAGCGCCAGGCGGTGACCATCGGTGGCTACGGCACGCAGGCCCTGCAAGCCGTCGGTCCCGGCTTCCAGAAGCAGCCCGTTCAGGTAGTAGCGCACATCCTGCTGGGCCATCGAAAACTGGGTTCGCTGCAGAAGCCCCTGCAGGGCCTGTTGGGGCATCTGCAACGTCTGCCGGGTTGCCATCTCATCGACGACCGGGAAGTCTCCGGCCGACAGCGTCGCCAGCGTGTACCGGCCCCGCCCGCCCTTGATCACCATGCGATTGCCGCTGAGCGTGGCGGTCACCCGCGTACCGTCCGGCAATAGTCGGCAGATGTCATGCAACTTTCGGCCAGGCACCGTTGTTTCGCCGCTCGCTTCCACATCGACCGGCGCATCGGCCACCAGTTCAACCTCGAGATCGGTCGCGGTTACAGAGAGCTTGCCGCCGGCTACCTTGAGCAGCACATTGCTCAGGATCGGCATCGTCGAGCGGCGCTCGACCACGCCGACGACAGCTTGCAGGAGCTTCAGGAGGTCCTCCCGTGGTGCGCTGAACTTCATTGTCTGAATTACCTATATGATTCTGTACTGCTTATGGTGATAACTAGTTACGGGGAAATCGCTGGAAAGATAGAAAAAACCGTTTATAAACAACAACCTGAAAGAATACTAACTCGTGTGCGACACGCTGCCAGCCTGTGTGGTCCCTGTGCATCGATCACGGCGCGAAAGTTGTCAAGAACCTGTTCCCATCAATTCGTCAGGGTTCTGAACAGGTTGTTGTAGTCCTCCTGGACGCGCGATTCCGTCTCGCGCAGACCCTTCACGCGGCGACAGGCATGCAGCACTGTCGTGTGATCGCGTCCGCCGAAGCGGTCGCCGATCTCCGGCAGGCTGTAGCGGGTCAATTCCTTGGCCAGCGCCATGGCGACCTGTCGTGGACGGGCGACGGAGCGGGTCTTGCGCTTTGAAAGCAGGTCCGCCACGCGGATCTTGTAGTAGGCCGCAACGGCCTTCTGAATGGTATCGATCGTGATGCGCCGGTCATGGACAGCGAGCAGATCGCGCAGGGCCTCTTTCGTGAGCTCGACGGTAATTTCCCTGTCCCAGAGTTCGGCGGTGGCGATCACGCTCTGCAGGGCGCCTTCGAGTTCGCGCACATTGGATCGGATGCGCTGCGCCATGAAGAACGCGACCTCCTCGGGCAGAGTGACGCCCGCGGCGACCGCCTTGCTCATGAGGATCGCCACGCTCGTTTCAAGCTCGGGCGGTTCGATCGCAACGGTGAGGCCGGCGCCGAAGCGCGACTTGAGCCGCTCGTCGAGCCGGTCGACATCCTTCGGATAACGGTCGCAGGTCAGCACGACCTGACGTTGATCCTCGAGCAGCGCATTGTAGGTGTGGAAGAACTCTTCCTGGGAATGGTCCTTGCCGGCGAAGAACTGGATGTCGTCGATGAGCAGCGCGTCGAGGCTGCGATAGGTCCGCTTGAAGTGGGCGATCGCGTTGTACTGCAAACCGCGCACCATTTCACTGACGAAGCGTTCCGAGTGCACGTAAGCGACCCGTGCGCCGGGCTTTCGTTGCAGGATCAGGTTGCCGATCGCATGCATGAGGTGCGTCTTGCCGAGGCCGACGCCCCCGTACAGCGCGAGCGGGTTGTAGGCGCGGCCAGGGTTGAGCCCGACGCGCTGAGCCGCCGCGCGCGCCAATTGATTGCTCTTGCCTTCGACGAAGGCCTCGAAGGTGAACTCGGGGTTCAGCCGGCTGTTCAGCGTCGATCGCGCGGAGGCTGACTCGGCGGCATCGGTGGGTTGCGGCGCGAGGATTTCCCGGCTGCCGACGCCGAGCGTAACGCTCACTCCGTTGCACCCCCGCTCGATCCGGTCGAGGCAGTTGCGATCGACCCAGTTCACGACGAAGTGATTCGGCGCAAGCAGCCTAAGCCCATCGTTGTCGATGATGGGCTCAAGCGGTCGAATGTAGGTGTTGAAATCGGCCTCCGACAGTTCACCAGCGAGCGCCCGGAGGCAGTTGGTCCATAGGGTTGTTTCGGGTAGGGGATCCTGTGCCAAGGTTGCGTGCTCCGCGTCGCGAGCTTGTGTTGTTTTCTTGGGGGAGAGTGTACTGCATACAATCGGCCATACGCAGCGTAAAATCAACAGCACGCCGAGCGGCGGCGGCTATTGACAGCCGCCACCGCCGCGCGTAAAGTTACGCGGCCCTGAAGTGGGCGCATGTATTTGTTTTTATTGCACCTTTAGCCTCGTTGGGCCGAATCCTCGATGAAAAGAACGTTTCAACCCAGCAACCTTCGCCGCAAGCGCAGGCACGGTTTCCGGGCGCGCATGGCGACGCGGGCCGGGCGCAAGGTGTTGAGCAAGCGCCGCGCAAAGGGGCGCGCCCGTCTCACGCCCTAGCAGCCCGTGGCGTCGCGGATCAGCCGCCGGTGACCGCCGCAGCTTTACCGGCAAGCAGGCGCCTAAGCAAGTCTCGACAGTTCGGCAGGGTATTCGCCAATCCGGTACGATCCACTGACCGTTACTTCACGGTGCTCGCGCGCGCCGCAGATGCGCCGGAACCGCGTCTCGGCCTGACCGTCTCGCGGCGGGCCGCCAAACGGGCTGTCGATCGGAACAAACTGAAACGCCTGGCCAGGGAGTCGTTTCGCATGCAGAGCAGTTTGCCGCGCTGGGATTTCGTGGTCGTCGCGAAAAGCGGAGCGGCGGGCGCGAGCCGCGCCGCGCTTCGAGCGAGCCTCGATGGCCACTTCGCGCGCCTGAGGAAGCGCGCGGACCCGAAAGACGATGGATAACATTCGCCTGATTCTCTGGTTCGCGCTGCTCGGGACGCTGTGGCTGAGCTACAGCCAATGGGTCCAGGATTATTCTTCCGCGCCCGACGCGCCCGCTCCGGCCGCGGGACCCACCGAGTCGCTCCCGGAAGTCGGTTCCGCCGGGCAGGACGATCTGCCGGCGCTGACGCCGGCCGACCCGCAGGCCGCGACTCCCGCCGCGCCGCCGGCCGGAGCCTTGCCCGACGCGCAGGAAACGCCGTCGTCGACCGTGCGCGTGCGTACCGACGTGCTCGACGTGCTCATCGACACGACCGGCGGCGACCTCGTGCGGGCGGACCTGACCGAATACCCCGTCGACAAGGACCGGCCCGACATCCCGGTGCGCCTGCTCGATTTCAGCGCCGGCAGCCGATGGGTGTTCCAGACCGGCATGCGCGACGTGGAGGGCGGCGCTGAACCGAACCACCTTGAAACCTTCGAGGCGGCGGCGCCCGAATACGTGCTTTCCGGCGACGAACTCGTCGTCCGGCTCGACTGGACGGCGGACGCGGACATCCGGGCAAGCAAGATCTACACATTCCGGCGCGGCTCGTACCGCGTCGGCCTCGACTTCGTGCTCGAAAACGGCGCCGATACGGCCTGGCAGGGCGTCGCCTACACGCGCATGCGCCGCTTGCACCAGCCGCGCGACCGTTCGTTCACGTCGGTGGACTCGTACTCCTTCACCGGCCCGGTGCTGTATGACGGGGACGCGTACGACAAGCTCGATTTCGACGATATCGCCGACGAGCCCGTGGCGCAGACGGTGACGAGCGGCTGGCTCGCCGGCATCCAGCACCATTTCGTCGCCGCGGCCGTACCCCCGCCCGAGGACTCAACGCAATTCAACGCCGAAGCGAATGGCGGCGAGTGGGTGCTCACCGCGATCAGCCCGCGCAAGGACGTACCGGCGGGCGGACGGCTCGAGTACTCGGCGCAGCTTTTCGTCGGCCCGAAGCTCCAGGACCAGCTCAGCGAGACGGCGCAGGAACTGGAACTCACCGTCGACTACGGCATTTTCACGGTGCTCGCGCAACCGATGTTCTGGGTGCTGTCGTGGGTCCACGGCTGGGTCGGGAACTGGGGGCTCGCGATCATCGTCGTTACGATCCTGATCAAGCTCGTCTTCTACAAACTCCAGGCCACGAGCGGCCGTTCGATGGCAAAGATGCGCAAGCTTCAGCCGCGCATGAAGGCGCTGCAGGAGCGCTACAAGGACGACCGCCAGGCGCTCGGTCAGGCGACGATGGATCTGTACAAGCGCGAGAAGGTCAACCCGGCCGCGGGCTGCCTGCCGATCCTGGTCCAGGTGCCGTTCTTCCTGGCCTTTTACTGGGTCCTGATCGAGAGCGTCGAAATCCGCCAAGCGCCGTTCGCGCTGTGGCTCGACGATCTTTCGGTACGCGATCCCTACTTCGTGCTGCCCATACTCATGGGTGCGGCGATGTTCTGGCAAACGAAGCTCAACCCGGCGCCTCCGGACCCGGTACAGGCGCGGGTCCTGCAGATCATGCCGCTCGTGTTCACGGCGTTCATGGCGTTCTTTCCGTCGGGGCTGGTGCTGTACTGGCTGTCGAATACGATACTGACCATGCTTCAGCAGTGGCGCATCAACACCATCGTCGAGCGCGAGAACACGCCGAAGCAGGCCTGAGCGGGAAGGACATTCCCTGCGGGCTGCGCTGAAGCGACGTTGCACGCGAGACAGGACGCCGGGGTGAAAGCGCCGAACCGCCAGACCATAGCCGCAGTTGCGACGGCGCCCGGCGTCGGGGCAGTGGCCATCGTGCGCCTCTCGGGCGGCGAGTCGCTCGCGATCGCGAAGCGGCTCACCGGTATCGAGCCTGCGCCGCGCCGGGCCGAGCTGTGCGAGTTCCGGACAGCGGACGGGCGGCAGATCGACAGGGGCCTCCTGCTCTACTTCCCGGGTCCCAACTCGTACACGGGCGAGGATGTCGTCGAACTTCACGCGCACGGCGGCCCCGTGGTCAGCGACTGGCTGCTCGATGCGCTCACGGGTTTCGGCGCGCGCGCCGCCGAACCCGGCGAGTTCACGCTCAGGGCCTTTCTCAACGACAAGCTCGACCTGATGCAGGCCGAAGCGGTCGCCGACCTCGTCGACAGCCGCTCCCGGCGCGCGGCGCGCGCGGCGCTGCGTTCACTGCGCGGACGCTTCTCCGACGAGGTGGCCGCCCTGCAGTCCGGGCTCACGCAATTGCGGGTACTCATCGAAGCCTGGCTCGATTTTCCCGACGAGGAACTCGATCCTGCAACCCAGAACGAACTGGCGGCGCGGCGGGCGGCCATCCGGGCGGATCTCGAAGCGCTGGTCGCCGAAGCGACGCGCGGCGCCGCGCTGCGCGACGGCCTGAGCGTCGCGATCGGCGGTCCGCCGAACGCCGGCAAGTCGAGCCTGCTCAACCGGCTCGCGGGCTACGATGCCGCCATCGTGACCGACATTCCGGGCACGACGCGCGACGCGCTTCGCGAGCGCCTGTCCCTCGATGGCGTACCGATCGACATCGTCGACACGGCGGGTTTGCGCGCCGCGGCGGATCCCGTCGAGCAGGAAGGCGTCCGGCGCGCGAAGCGCGAGCTCGGCCGGGCCGACCATACGCTGTGGATCGCGGACATTCGCGACGGGCTCGAGGCCGCGCTTGCCGCCGCGGCCGACGGGCTCGAACCGGACCAGGCCTTCACGCCGATCCTCAACAAGGTCGATCTGACCGACGAGGCGCCGGGCGGCTTCGAACACGGGCCGCACCGGGCGATCCGCCTCTCGGCGCTGACCGGCGCGGGCATCGGGTCGCTGGTCGGGCACCTCAAGGCGCTGGCGGGCTGGTCGGGCGAAGCTGCAGGCGCGTTCAGCGCGCGGCGCCGCCATCTCGACGCCCTCGACCGCGTTCGCGAAGCGCTCGAACGCAGCGGCGAGCATCTGCCCGGGTCGCTCGAACTCGCCGCGGAGGAACTGCGCGCGGCGCAAACGGCCCTCAGCGAGCTCACGGGCGAGATTACGAGCGACGATCTGCTCGGGGAGATCTTCTCGAGCTTCTGTATCGGCAAGTAGGTCGTCGACGGCGCCCGGGCGCCCGCCCGCAGACCGATTCAGGCGCTTTGCCTGAACTCGAGCTTCTTGAGGTGCACCAGCAGCAGCGAGATGGTCGCCGGCGTGATACCGGAGATACGCGCCGCCTGACCGAGATCGGCCGGCCGGATTCTTGCGAGCTTTTCGCGCGCCTCGTTCGACAGACCGCGGACCGCGGAGTAGTCGATGGCAGGCGGCAGCGCGGTCGCCGCCTGGCGGCGCTGGCGTTCGATTTCGTCGGCCTGCCGGTCGATGTAGCCCGCGTAGCGTGCGTGGATTTCAAGGCTGCCCGCGACCTGCTCGCGCTGTTCGTCGTCGAGCTCCTGCAAGGCGGCAGCGCGGCCCACGCGATCGAGTGCCACGATCTGCGCGTAGCGCGCCTCGGGACGGCGCAACAGGGTTGCCGCGCTCGTGTCCTTGCCGAGCGGACCCAGCGGGCTGTCGTCCGGCACGTCGCGCGGGCGAACGACGATGCTGGCCAGTCGTGCGCGTTCGGCATCGACGAGCTGCTGTTTCGCGGTGAACGCGCTCCAGCGCGCATCGTCGACGACGCCGAGCTTGCGGCCGACGGGAGTCAGCCGCGCGTCGGCGTTGTCTTCGCGCAGCATCAGGCGGTATTCGGCGCGGCTCGTGAACATGCGATAGGGCTCGGTCGTGCCGAGGGTGACGAGGTCGTCGACGAGCACGCCGATATAGGCTTCGTCGCGCTTCGGGTACCAGGGCTCGCGGCCAAGCACGTCGAGACCCGCGTTGATGCCGGCGAGGATGCCCTGGGCGGCGGCTTCCTCGTAGCCCGTCGTGCCGTTGATCTGACCCGCGAAGTAGAGCCCGCGGACGGCCTTCGTCTGCAGGGTGCATTCAAGGTCCCGCGGATCGAAGAAATCGTATTCGATCGCGTAGCCGGGGCGTGTGATGCGCGCGTTCTCGAAGCCGCGAATGGTGCGGACGAACTGTTCCTGAACATCCTCGGGCAAGGAGGTCGAAATCCCGTTCGGATAGATTTCGTCGCTCGTCAGCCCTTCGGGTTCGACGAAGACCTGGTGCGCGTCCCGGTCGGCGAAGCGCACGACCTTGTCCTCGATCGACGGGCAATACCTCGGCCCGATGCCGTCGATGGCGCCGCTGAACATCGGCGAGCGCTCGAGATTGGCATGGATGATCTCGTGCGTGCGCTCACTCGTATGGGTGATGTGACACGCCACCTGCCGCGGATGCTCGGCGCGGCGCCCGAGAAACGAGAACACGGGCCGCGGCTCGTCGCCGGGCTGCTCGCTGAGTCGGGCGAAGTCGACGCTGTCGCGGGCGATTCGCGGCGGCGTGCCGGTCTTGAGACGGCCCACGGCAAGGCCGAGGTCGCGCAGTCGGTGGGCGAGGGGAATCGCCGCGGCGTCGCCGGCCCGGCCGCCGGACCAGTTGACCTCGCCCCGGTGGATCCGGCCATCGAGAAAGGTGCCGACCGTAAGCACGACGACGCGCGCCTCGATCATGCGGCCCGAGCGCGTGCGCACGCCGCGCACGCGTCCACCCTCGATCAGCAGATCGACGGCGCTGTCCTCGATCGCCGTGAGCCCAGGCTGGCCATCGATCATGGCGCGGATCGCCTGCCGGTACAGGCTGCGGTCGGCCTGCGCGCGCGTCGCGCGCACCGCCGGTCCCTTGCTCGCGTTGAGCGTACGGAAGTGGATGCCGGCGCGGTCGGCGGCACGCGCCATCGCCCCGCCGAGCGCATCGACCTCGCGCGCGAGATGCCCCTTGCCGATGCCGCCGATCGCCGGGTTGCAGCTCATCTGCCCGACCGTCGCGAGCCGGTCGGTCAGCAGCACGGTCCCGACGCCGAGACGCGCGGCAGCCAGGGCCGCCTCGGTGCCCGCGTGCCCGCCGCCGACGACAACGCAGTCGGCGCGGTATGGAGAGTCGCTTGCCATGGGCGCGAATTATAGTGTCCTGTCGCGCGGGAAACGTCGATTCAGCGCTGTGCCATCGCGCCACAGGACGTTCGCAACTCGTATACTGCAACCGATGACGAAGGCCTCGACGAGCCGCGCCGCGATCGGCAAAGACAAGGTTGCCGCCCGCCTGCACGCCGCCGGTCTCAAGCTCCCGCCGGCGCAAACTGCCGCCTTGACGGCCTATCTCGAACTGCTCGCGCAGTGGAACCGCGTTTTCAATCTGACCGGCATCCGTTCGCGGGAGGAACTCGTCGAGCGCCATCTCGTCGAGAGCCTGACGCTCGCGCCGCTGCTGCGCGGCGGCCGGGTCGCCGACATCGGTACCGGCGCGGGACTGCCCGGCATCCCGCTCGCGGTCGCGGCGCCAGACCGGGAGTTCACGCTGATCGAAAGCCGCGCGAAGCGCGTGCGGTTCCTGCGCCACGCCGTCGCCATGCTCGGCCTCGACAACGCGCTCGTCGAGCACTGCCGGGTCGAGGATTTACCAAGTCCTCGCCCCTTTGATACGGTGCTCGCCCGAGCCGTGGCTCCGCCGGAAAAACTCATCCGAATCGCGCGGCCGCTACTGGTTCGCGGAGGCGTCCTGTTGGTACTGACTGCGGCACACCTGGGCGAAGAGCTGCGCTCGCTCGCGCCGACACTCGGTCTGCGGCCGGTAGGGAGCGAAACCGGGCGGCGCATCCGCAGCGTCATCGTCGCCCTCGAACGGCCCGCACACGGGGAAGCCGGATGGCGAGTGTAATCGCGGTCGCCAACCAGAAGGGCGGGGTCGGCAAGACGACGACCTGCGTGAATCTCGCGGCGTCCCTGGCCGCGACCCGGCGCCGCCTGCTGCTCGTGGACATGGACCCGCAGGGCAACGCGACGGTCGCCTCGGGCATCGACCGGAACGATCTCGAACGCAGCGTCTACGATGTGTTGCTCGAGGGCGCCCCGGCGGCCGAGGTCATGCATCCGGCGGCCGCGGGCGGCTACGACGTGCTGCCGGCCGATCGGGATCTGACCGCGGCGGAGGTCCACCTGCTCGCGAAGCCCCGGCGCGAGTTCTACTTGCGCGAAGCGCTCGGCCGGATCGTCGGTAACTACGATTACGTGCTGATCGATTGCCCCCCGGCGATCAACATGCTCACGGTCAACGCGCTCACGGCGGCCGATCACGTGCTGATCCCGGTGCAGTGCGAATATCTCGCGATGGAGGGGCTGAGCGGCGTGCTCGACACGATTCGCCAGATTCGCGAAACGGCCAACCCGGAACTGGCCATACATGGCATATTGCGCACGATGTTCGACCTGAGGAACAACCTGGATCGGGAGGTCACCGCGCAACTGGTGGACTATTTCGGCGACCGGGTCTACCGTACCGTGATCCCGCGCAACGTCCGCCTGGCCGAAGCGCCGAGCTTCGGGCGGCCCGCGCTGTTTCACGACCGGCACTCGCGCGGCGCGGTGGCTTATCTCGCGCTCGCCGGCGAAATCAATCGGCGCGACGGCAGCGCGCCCGCACGGCGGGGCGACGGCGACGCCTGAGGAGAGAAGGAACACCGACGGATGGCGAAACGACAGAGTCTGGGCCGGGGGTTCGACGCCCTTCTGAGTTCGAGCGGACGCTCGCTGCCGCCGGTGAGCGAGTCCGAACTGCGCGATCTTCCGGTCGACCTCATCGAGCGCGGCCGCTACCAGCCGCGCGTCGACATGCGCGAGGAAACACTGACCGAACTCGCCGAGTCGATCCGCGCCCAGGGCATCGTCCAGCCGATCGTCGTGCGGCCCCTGGAAGACCGCGGCGAGGGCCAGGCGCGCTACGAGATCGTCGCCGGCGAGCGGCGCTGGCGGGCCGCCCAGATGGCGGAACTCGACACCGTGCCCGCGCTCGTCAGGGACATCCCGGACGAATCGGCCGTCGCCGTCGCGCTGATCGAGAACATCCAGCGCGAGAACCTGAACCCGATCGAGGAAGCCCGCGCGCTCAGGCAGCTCGTCGCCGACTTCGGGATGACCCATGAACGCGCCGCGGAGGCGGTCGGCCGCTCCCGGGCGGCAGTCACGAACCTGCTCAGGCTGCTCGAACTGCCGCTCGTCGTCACGCGGCTGCTCGAACGGCGCGCACTCGACATGGGGCACGCACGCGCGCTGCTCGCGGTCAAGCCCGTGGAACTCATGGTCGACACCGCCATGCGCGCCGCGAAGGAAGGCTGGAGCGTGCGCCAGACGGAGCGCGCGGCGCAGCGGCTCGCCGCGGCGCGTGAGCGCGACACCGGTGAAACCGCCCGGCGGCGCAAGGACCCGAACGTCGTCCGCCTCGAGAACGAACTCGGGGAGACGCTCGGCGCGCCGGTAGCGATCGAGCACGGCAGCAAAGGCGGCCGGATCGTCATCCGCTACCACAGTCTCGACGAACTGGAAGGGATTCTTTCGCACATCAAGTAGCCGCCCGGTCGCCCGAATCGCCGCCGACCGATCTACCTCCCGCTGACGCATCGCGATCCGTTTGCCTCGACAAGCGCTTCAATCCCCGTCCGCAAAAGGCGTCGCTTCAGGACCGGCGAAAGTGGATGCCATGGCATCGGGCGGATACGCTTGCCGTTCATATTGCGTACCGAAAGGCGACCGCTTAAAATCCGCCGCCTGAAAGGGTCACGACGCCGTCGTGGCCATTTTTTTGACCGCCTTTTCCGGTTTTCGGGGCAGACCCGAGGGGCCGCCGTGCTGGCTGACGACAGGCGATTCGTGCCGCTGACCCTGCTTGCCCAGGTGGGCGTCGGTTTGTGTCTGGCCGCGCTGGTGTGGCTCTGGCAGGGTGGGGTCGCCGCCGCTTCAGTCGTCGCGGGCGCGCTGGTCGCGGTCATCCCGAACGCATTCCTGGCTGCGAGGCTGTTGAGCGCACGCAACGACGCGCGCGCATTGCTGCGCTCGGCATGGATCGGCGTGATCGGCAAGTATGCGCTGACGGTGCTGCTCTTCGCGTTGCTGTTCGCGTTCGTGAGACCGCTCTCGGGCCTGGCGGTCCTCGGCGGGTTCATCGCCGTACAGTTCGTGGTTCTGGGCTCCCTGCTCACAGGCAACGAGGTTCGACCGGCGCCGACCGAAACCTGAACGATGGAAGAAGAAGCTCATGGCGCAGGCGCCCAGAGCGCCAGCGACTACATCAACCATCACCTGACGAACCTGCAGGTCTGCAGGATCGACGGCGAGTGGGTCTGGAATCACTGCGAGGCGGGGCTGTTCTCGCTCAACGTGCTCAACGTCGATTCGATGGTAATCGCGTTTCTGCTTGGCGCCGGCTTCCTGTACCTGTTTCGCCGGGTCGCGAAGAACGCGACGTCAGGTCGTCCGGGCAAGCTCCAGACCGCGATCGAACTACTCGTCGGCTTCGTCGACGGCTCGGTCAAGGACGCCTTTCAGGGGCATAACAAGGTCATCGCCCCGCTGAGCCTGACGATATTCGTCTGGGTGTTCCTGATGAATCTCATGGACCTGATCCCGGTCGACTGGCTGCCGGAGGCCGCCGCCGCCGCCGGGGTCGAGTATCTGAAGGTCGTGCCGACCACCGACCCGAACATCACGTTCGCGATGTCGCTGTCGGTGTTCGTGCTCGTGATCTATTACTCCATCAAGATCAAGGGCTTCGGCGGCTTCACGAAGGAACTGACGATGCACCCGTTCACGCCGCCGACCCGCGGCATCGGGATCGTCACCGCACCGTTCTTCATCGCGTTCAACTTCATTCTCGAGGGCGTGTCGCTGCTGTCGAAGCCCCTGTCGTTGTCGCTCAGGCTCTTCGGCAACATGTACGCCGGAGAACTCATTTTCATCCTCATCGCGCTGCTCGGCCTCTACCAGCTCCCGCTGCACTTCGGCTGGGCGGTGTTTCACATCCTCGTGATCACGCTGCAGGCGTTCATCTTCATGGTTCTGACGATCGTCTATCTGAGCCAGGCGCACGACACCGGGCACTGATCGGGGACACGGTTTCGGAACATTGACTCATCCCGACTGGAGACACTGATGGAACTTGTTATCGGCATGACGGCAATCTCGGTTGCTATTCTCATCGGCGCGGGCGCCGTGGGCATCGGCGTCGGCATGGGCCTGCTCGGCGGCCGCTTTCTGGAGGGCGCGGCGCGTCAGCCGGAGCTCACGCCGATGCTGCGCACGCAGATGTTCATCGTCGTCGCGTTGCTCGACGCGGTCGGCATGATCGGCGTCGGTATCGCGCTCTTCTTCGCGTTTGCCAACCCGTTCGTCGGTCAGCTACAGAACGCGCTGGGCGGTTGAGCAGCGACGTATCGCTGACGGGAGGTCGCAGGTGAATTTCAATCTCACATTCATTGGGCAAACGATCGCGATGATCGTTTTCGTCTGGTTCTGCATGAAATACATCTGGCCGTTCATCATGGGGGCGATCGAGGCCCGCCAGAACGAGATCGCTGACGGTCTCGCGGCGGCCGAACGCGGCCGCAGCGATCTGGCGAAGGCCAAGGGCGAGAGCGAGCAACTCATCGCCGAGGCCCGCGAGCGGGCGCGGCTCATCGTCGACCAGGCCAACACGCGGGCGAGCGAGATCGTCGAGCAGGCCAGGGCCGAAGGCGAGCAGGAGAAGGTGCGGCAGCTCGAAGGCGCGCGCTCGGAGATCGAAGTGGAAATCAACCGGGCCCGCGACGACCTGCGCGCGGAGGTTGTCGCGATCGCGGTCGCCGGCGCCGAGAAGCTGCTCGCACGCGAGATCGACGCGTCCGACCACGGCGAGATGCTCGACCGGCTCGCCGCGGAACTCTAACGGCAAGGAACGACGGAACACGCAGCCGATGGCCGACCTGAGCACCGTAGCCCGGCCTTACGCGAAAGCGCTCTACGATGTCGCGCGCGCCGCAGGCACCCTCGCGGCATGGTCGACGGCCTTGCAGCGCGCGGCGGAAATCGTCGCGGACGAGGAAGTCGGGCGGTTCCTCGCGCAGCCGGAACTGCTGGCGGAACAGCGTGCCCGGTTCATGCGCGAGGTCTGCGGCGACATCGACGACGCGGCGGCGCTCGCTACGGACGAGGGCTGGAACTTCCTGAGGCTCCTCGCCGAATACGGCCGACTCCAGGCGCTGCCGGATATTTCGGCCCGGTTCGACGAGCTCAAGAGCCGGGCGGAGAACACGATCAGGGTCACGCTTGCGTCGGCAAGCGAAGTCGATCCCGCGCTCAGCGCAAGGGTCCGGCAGGCCTTGCAGGAGAAACTCGGCCGGGACGTCGAGCTTGAACACGAGGTCGACCCGGCGCTGCTCGGCGGGGCGATCGTTCGCGCCGAGGACATGGTGATCGACGGTTCGCTCAGAAGCCGCCTGCAGCGGCTCGCCGAATCGTTGGTCGATTGAGAGGATTCGAGACATGGCGGCACTGAAGGCATCTGAAATCAGCGACCTGATCCGGGACCGGATCAGGAACTTCGAGGCGAAGGCCGAAGCCCGCGACGTCGGCACGATCGTGCTGCTGACCGACGGCATCGTGCGCATTCACGGTCTCGCCGACGTTCAGTACGGCGAGATGATCGAGTTTCCGGGCGGCAGCTACGGGCTTGCGCTGAACCTCGAGCAGGACTCCGTCGGCGCGGTCATCCTCGGCGACTACAAGCACATCTCCGAGGGCGACACGGTCAAGACGACCGGCAGGATTCTCGAAGTGCCGGTCGGCGAAGGGCTGCTCGGCCGCGTCGTCGACTCGCTCGGCAACCCGATCGACGGCAAGGGGCCGATCGAAGCTCAGGGCACCTCGCCGATCGAAAAGGTGGCGCCGGGCGTCATCGACCGGCAGTCCGTGAGCCAGCCCGTGCAGACGGGGCTCAAGTCCATCGACGCGATGGTGCCGATCGGCCGCGGCCAGCGCGAGCTCATCATCGGCGACCGCCAGACGGGCAAGAGCGCGGTCGCGATCGACACGATCATCAACCAGAAGGGCGGCGACATCAAGTGCATCTACGTCGCGATCGGCCAGAAGAACTCGACCGTCGCCAACGTCGTGCGCAGGCTCGAGGAAGCGGGCGCTCTCGAGCACACGATCGTCGTCGCAGCCACCGCGTCCGAATCCGCCGCCATGCAGTACATCGCGCCCTACGGCGGCTGCGCGATGGGCGAGTACTTCCGCGACAAGGGCGAAGACGCGCTCATCATCTACGACGACCTGACCAAGCAGGCCTGGGGCTACCGCCAGGTGTCGCTGCTGCTGCGCCGCCCGCCCGGCCGCGAAGCCTATCCCGGCGACGTCTTCTACCTGCACTCGCGGCTGCTCGAGCGCGCCGCACGCGTCAACGCCGCGTACGTGGAGCGAATCACCGACGGCGCGGTCAAGGGGCAGACCGGTTCGCTGACGGCCCTGCCGATCATCGAAACGCAGGCCGGCGACGTGTCGGCCTTCGTGCCGACCAACGTGATCTCGATCACCGACGGGCAGATCTACCTCGAGACGGATCTCTTCAACGCCGGCATCCGGCCCGCCATCAACGCCGGTCTCTCGGTGTCGCGCGTCGGCGGCGCCGCGCAGACGCAGATCGTCAAGAAGCTCGGCGGCGGCGTGCGCCTGGCGCTCGCCCAGTACCGCGAGCTCGCCGCCTTCGCGCAGTTCGCCTCCGACCTCGACCTCGCGACGCGTCGCCAGCTCGAGCGCGGCCAGCGCGTCACCGAGCTCATGAAGCAGAAGCAGTACTCGCCGCTGACCGTGGCGCAGATGGCGCTGTCGCTTTACGCCGTCAATGAAGGCCATCTCGACGACGTCCCCGTCGACAAGGTGCTCGATTTCGAAAGCGGGTTGCATGCCTACGCGAGCGCCAACAGGCAGGACCTGCTCGACAGGATCGACGCGACCGGCGACTACGACGACGAGATTCAGGCCGAGTTCAAGGCGCTCGTCGAAGCGTTCCGCAAGACCGGAAGCTACTAGCGCCGGCCGGCAACGGGAAGCGAGCTCAAAGGGCTGAACGATGGCAAGCGGCAAGGAAATCCGCACCAAGATCGCAAGCGTCAAGAACACGCAGAAGATCACCCGTGCCATGCAGATGGTCGCGGCCTCGAAGCTGCGCAAGACCCAGGACCGCATGGAGGCCTCGCGCCCCTATGCCGAGCGCATTCGCACGGTGATCGGCCATCTCTCGGAAGCCAACCCCGACTACCGCCACCCCTATCTCGACAAGCGCGACGTGAAGCGCGTCGGCTACATCATCGTGAGCACCGACCGGGGCTTGTGCGGGTCGCTCAACGTCAACATGTTCCGGACCATTCTCGGCGACCTGTCGCGCTGGCAGGGCGAGGGGGTCGAGGCGGATCTCTGCCTCATCGGCGCCAAGAGCCACGCGTTTTTCCGCCGCCTGCGCACGAACATCGTCGCGGCGACGAGCCACGTGGGCGAAGTCCCGAAGGTCGCCGACCTCGTCGGCGCGATCACGACCATGACCGACGCCTACCGCGAGGGCGCGATCGATCGGCTCTTCTTCGTCTACAACCGTTTCGTCAACACGATGAGCCAGAACGCGCAGATCGCGACGCTGCTGCCCGTCGAACCGGTCGACAAGGCGGAGCTGCAGGAATACTGGGACTACATCTACGAGCCGAGCGCGGGCGAACTCGTCGACGGCGTGCTCGACCGCTACATCGAATCGCAGGTCTACCGCGGCGTGGTCGAGAACGTCGCCTGCGAAATGGCGGCGAAGATGGTGGCCATGAAGGCCGCGACCGAGAACGCCGGCAAATTCATCGACCAGCTACAGCTTGACTACAACAAGGCGCGCCAGGCGGCGATCACGCAGGAGATCGCCGAGATCGTCGGCGGCGCGGCGGCAGTTTGATTTGAGGGATACGCAAGCGATGGACACGGGCAAGGTTGTACAGGTGATCGGAGCGGTGGTGGACGTCGAGTTCGCGCGCGATTCGATACCGAAGGTCTACGATGCGCTGAAGCTCGACGACCGGGATCTTACGCTCGAGGTGCAGCAGCAGCTCGGCGACGGCGTCGTCAGGACGATCGCGATGGGCGCGAGCGAGGGCCTGCGCCGCGGGCTTTCCGTCACGAACACGGGCGAGCCCATCTCGGTACCGGTGGGCGAGAAGACGCTCGGGCGCATCATGGACGTGCTCGGCCGGCCCATCGACCAGGCGGGCCCGATCGGCGCCGAGGATAGCTGGTCGATCCATCGCCCGGCGCCGTCGTACGAGGAACAGGCGACGTCGACGGAACTGCTCGAGACCGGCATCAAGGTCATCGACCTCATCATGCCGATCGCCAAGGGCGGCAAGATCGGGCTCTTCGGCGGCGCGGGCGTCGGCAAGACGGTCACGCTCATGGAACTCATCAACAACATCGCCAAGGAACACGGCGGCTACTCGGTGTTCGCTGGCGTCGGCGAGCGCACGCGCGAGGGCAACGACTTCTACCACGAGATGACGGACGCCGGCGTCATCGACAAGGTCTCGCTCGTCTACGGCCAGATGAACGAGCCGCCCGGCAACCGCCTGCGCGTCGGCCTCACCGGCCTCACGATTTCGGAATACTTCCGGGACGAAGGCCGCGACGTGCTGCTCTTCATCGACAACATCTACCGCTACACGCTCGCCGGCACCGAGGTCTCGGCGCTGCTCGGCCGCATGCCTTCGGCCGTCGGCTATCAGCCGACGCTGGCCGAGGAAATGGGCGTGCTGCAGGAGCGGATCACGTCGACCCGCGCCGGCTCGATCACATCCTTCCAGGCGATCTACGTGCCGGCCGACGACCTCACGGACCCGTCGCCCGCCACGACCTTCGCCCACCTCGACGCGACGCTCGTGCTGTCCAGGCGGATCTCCGAACTCGGCATCTACCCGGCCGTCGACCCGCTCGATTCGACCAGCCGCCTGCTCGATCCGAACGTCGTCGGCCAGGAACATTACGATACGGCACGCGCCGCGCAGGCCGTGCTGCAGCGCTACAAGGAGCTGCAGGACATCATCGCGATTCTCGGCATGGACGAGCTGTCCGAGGACGACAAGCTGGCCGTCCAGCGGGCGCGCAAGATCGAGCGGTTCCTGTCGCAGCCGTTCTCGGTGGCGGAGACGTTTACCGGCACGCCCGGCAAGTACGTGCCGCTCAAGGAAACGATCAAGAGCTTCAAGGCGATCGTCGAGGGCGAGTTCGACCACCTGCCCGAGCAGGCCTTCTTCATGGTCGGGTCGATCGAGGAAGCCGAGGAGCAGGCCAAGCGGCTGCAGTAGCGGTGCGCGGGCTCTCATGAAGTACGGTCAGGCGAGTACGACGAAGCAATCCAGGGGATAGCCACGCGATGCCCATCCAGGTCGACATCGTCAGCGCCGAAGGCGACATCTTTTCGGGCGAAGCCAACTGGGTATTCGCTCCCGGCAAGCTCGGCGAGCTCGGCATCGCGCCGCGGCACGCACCGCTCCTGACCGAACTCAAGCCGGGCGAAGTACGCGTCGAGACGAGCGACGGCGAGGAGCAGTTCTTCTATATCACCGGCGGCGTGCTCGAGGTGCAACCGTATCTCGTGACGGTGCTTGCCGACAGCGCCCTGCGCGGCGACGAACTCGACGAAGAGGCGGCGCTCGCGGCGCGCGAGCAAGCGCGGGAAGTGCTTGCCGGGCGCAGCGACGAGATCGATCTCGCGCAGGCTCAGGCCGAACTCGTCGAGGCCGAGGCGCGCTACCGCGCGGCGCAGAAGCTCAAGGGCAAGCGTCGGTAGAAGCCTGCGCCGCTGGAAGTCGCGATCGGCCGTCTTCGGCCAGGCGTTTCGCCCACAGCGAATCTGCAGCCGTGAATTCCTGCGGCCCGGGCTCCCGGGCAGCGCCCGGCGCCTCACCGGCCGCGGCGCCACGCGCTGTCCCTCACGCGGGCGTTCACGTCGGCGGGTCCGCGGGCCGCGCAGCAAGTATCATCGTTGGCCGTTTCAGTCGAGGGACCCCGAACGTGCCGGTTACCGTCGTCATCCTGGCCGCGGGCCAGGGCAAGCGCATGGGCTCGGACCTGCCCAAGGTCCTGCATCCGCTCGCCGGCCGCCCGCTCCTTGCGCATGTGCTCGACAGCGCGCGGGAGCTTGAGCCGGCGGCTGTCCGGATCGTCCACGGGCATGGCGCGGAGGAAGTGCGCGAAGCCTTCCCGGACGAGGATCTCGGCTGGCGCCTGCAGGCCGAGCAGCACGGCACGGCGCATGCGGTCGCCCAGGCTCTGCCCGGGATACCCGACGAGCATCGTGTGCTCGTGCTCTTCGGCGACGTGCCGCTGATCGGCGCCGAGACGCTGCGCAGGCTCTGTGACACGGCGGAAAAGGCGGAATCCGCAGACCTCGTACTGCTGACCGCAACGCTGCCTGATCCGGCCGGTTACGGGCGCATCCTGCGGGCTGCCGACGGCGGCGTTTCGGGCATCGTCGAGCATGCCGACGCGACGGAAGAGGAACGCCGCATCCGCGAAACCAATGCCGGTGTCATGGTCGCGAGCGCCCGCGACCTGCGCCGCTGGATCGCCGGTTTGAGCAACGACAACGCGCAAGGGGAGTACTATCTGCCGGATGTCGTCGCGCCGGCGGTCGCCGAAGGCGCCCGTGTCGCGGCGGTCGAGGTGGACGATCCGGACGAGGTACTCGGCATCAACGACAAGTCACAGCTCGCCGAAGCGGAGCGCGGTTACCAGCGGGCGCGCGCTCGCGAACTCATGGAGGCCGGCGCCACGCTCGCCGATCCCGCCCGCGTCGATGTGCGCGGCGAGCTCACCGTCGAGGGCGACGTCTTCATCGATGTCGGCGCGGTGTTCGAGGGCGAGGTCAGCCTCGCGCGCGGTGTGCGCATCGGCCCGAACTGCACGATCCGCGCCAGCCGGCTCGGCCCGGACACGGTCGTTCACCCGAACACGGTCATGGACGGCGTGACGGCCGGAGCCGCCTGCGAACTCGGCCCGTTCGCGCGTCTGAGACCCGGCACGGAGCTCGCCGAGCGCGTCAAGGTCGGCAACTTCGTCGAGGTGAAGAACAGCCGGATCGGCAGCGGCACGAAGATCAGCCACTTGAGCTACGTCGGCGACGCCTCGGTCGGTCGGGACGTCAACATCGGCGCGGGCACGATCACCTGCAACTACGACGGCGCGGCGAAGCACCGCACGACGATCGGCGACGGCGCGTTCATCGGTTCCGGCGTCATGCTCATCGCCCCGGTCGAGGTCGGCGCGGGCGCAACGATCGGCGCGGGCTCGACGATCAGCAAGGACGCCCCGCCGGACAAGCTTACGGTGGCGCGGTCCCGGCAGGCGGAGGTCCGCGGCTGGCAGAGGCCCGCGAGGAAGCCGCGGTAAGCTCGGCGCGGGGAGATCGAGCGAGAGATGCGGAACGTTCAGACCATGGCGTTCAAGGTTGAACGCTCAAGCCCTGAACGGCGTGCCTTGAGCGGGACGTATCGAGAGGACTGACAGGCGATGTGCGGGATAGTCGGCGCCATAGCGGAACGTAACGTCGTTCCGATACTCGTCGAAGGATTGCGGCGGCTCGAATACCGCGGCTACGACTCGGCCGGCATTGCGGTCGCCGCCGGCAAGAACGATCTTGATCTGCGGCGCGCGGTCGGCAAGATCGCGGCGCTCGACGAGAAGCTCGACCGGGCGCCGCTCGGGGGCCGCCTCGGTGTCGCCCACACCCGTTGGGCAACCCACGGCGGCGTCACCGAAGCCAATGCGCACCCCCACCTGTCCGGCGGACGGGTGGCCGTCATCCACAACGGCATCATCGAGAACCACGAGGAAATCCGGCAGGAGCTCGTCTCGCTCGGCTACGAATTCAGTTCCGAGACCGACACCGAGGTCGCGGCCCACCTGATCCGCGAACACCTCGAGCAGGGACACGACCTGCTCGAGGCCGTGCGCCTGGCGGCGAAGCGTTTCGTCGGCGCCTACGCGCTCGCCGTCATCGACGCCGAGAACCCCGACCGCATCGTCGCGACCCGCATCGCAAGCCCGCTAGTGATCGGCCTCGGCCTCGGCGAGAACTTCATTGCCAGCGGAGTGCCGGCGCTGCTGCCCGTGACGCGGCGTTTCATCCACCTGGAGCAGGGCGATCTTGCGGAAATCGGGCGCGATGCCGTGCGCATCTTCGATTCCGCCGGCGAGGCGGTCGAGCGGCCCGTCCACGAATCCCAATGGAGTTCCGATTCCGTCGACAAGGAACCCTACCGCCATTACATGCTCAAGGAGATCTTCGAGCAGCCGCGTGCGATCGCCGACACGCTGTACGGACGCGTCGCCGACGACCGCGTGGTGACAGACTCGCTCGGTCCGCGCGCGGTGGAGCTGTTCGAACAGGTCCGCAATCTGCACATCGTCGCCTGCGGTACGGCCTATCATGCGGGCCGCGTGGCCAAGTACTGGATCGAATCGCTGGCGGGGTTGCCCTGCCAGGTCGAGATCGCGAGCGAATACCGCTACCGGGATATCGTCGTCTCCGAGGGCACGCTGTTCGTCGCGATTTCGCAGTCGGGCGAGACGGCCGACACCCTCGAGGCTCTGCGCATGGCGCGGCAGGCCGACTACATCGGCGTGCTCACGATCTGCAACAGCCCGCAAAGCTCGATGGTGCGCAAGTCCGATCTCGTCATGATGACTCAGGCGGGCCCGGAAATCGGCGTTGCGAGCACGAAGGCCTTCACGACCCAGCTCATCTCGCTATTGCTCGTCACGCTCATGCTCGCGCGCCAGCGCGGCATGCCCGAAGAGCGCGAGGCGGAACTCGTGACGCATCTCTATCGCGCCGCGGGAGCGGTCGAAAAGGCGCTCGCCATGAACGGCAAGCTCGAGGATCTCGCCGAGAGTTTCGCCGAGAAGCAGCACGCGCTGTTTCTCGGCCGCGGCCCGATGTGGCCGGTCGCCATGGAAGGCGCGCTCAAGCTCAAGGAGATCTCCTACATTCACGCTGAGGCCTACGCGGCAGGAGAACTCAAGCACGGCCCGCTCGCGCTCGTCGACGAGGAAATGCCGGTCGTCGTCGTCGCGCCGAACAACGAGCTGCTCGACAAGCTCAAGTCCAACATGAAAGTCGTGCACGCCCGAGGCGGCCAGCTCTACGTCTTCGCCGGCCGCGATTCGGGGCTCGAGCGCGAACCCGGCGTTACGGTCATCGAGATGCCCTACGCGGACCGCCTGATCGCGCCGATCGTCTACACGGTGCCCTTGCAGCTACTGGCCTACCACGTGGGAGTGGTCAAGGGGACGGACGTCGATCAGCCGAGGAACCTCGCGAAGTCCGTAACGGTGGAGTAGGCGGGCTGGATTCCACGAATCCCGCCGGGCGATTAGGCGAAACGCCTCGCCGAAGACGGCGGATCATTTACCCGCCGCGCGGAATTCAGGCCGCTGCCCGATGCTCGCATCGGAAAAAGCCTCGTCGCGAAACAGCCTGGGATAGTAGTAGGTCCTGAGAGCGGCGTGAAAGTCGCGCACCTGTTGTTCATAGGCCAGCGAGGCCGCCAGATTCGTACCTGCGATAGCTTGCAGGGCTCGTTCGGCGAGCGCGGGCGGAGATAGCCAGGCGTACATTCCCGCAAGGCGGTCGCGTCGGATACGGCCTTCCCGATAAGCCAGTGACAGTGGCTCGACGGTCTGGTCGCCGACCTGCTGGAAAGCGTAATACCACTTCCATTCGAAAGGCTGACTGACTTCCGTGTAATCCGCCCATTCGGGATGGCGCTCTATAAACGGCTCCATCGTCGCGGACTTGGGCAGATCCCAGGCGTCGTTGACCGCCTCTCTTTGGGTAAGGAGGATGTCGCCTCCATCCGGCAACGGTACGGCGGCATCCACCGAGAGCTTGACAGCCGCCGGGACGATTACGGCGAGGGCCAGCCAGGCGCCGATCAGCACGGTCAGGTTGACAGGGCTGCTCCAGGCGACACGATCGACAATTGCGCAAACTCCCCACCAGAATCCGATGTGCAAGGCCACGATCAGGCTTGCAAGCGCCATGTCCGAAACGCCCGTTCCGGCAAGCAAACCGCCGGCCCAGAGTGGAACGATCAGGCAGAGCATCAGTGCTCCAACCCGCAAGACCGCCCGCGCGAACCAGGGGCTGCCGTGGACTGCCGCTGTCGCGCTGAGCAATTCATAGCGACCTGCGGTGCGCTCGGAGGAGCGCAGATCGTGCAACAACAGAATCAGCAATAGCGGGGCGAGCAGATTCGCGGCGAACGCGAAGTCGAAACGGCCGATCAGGGCAAAGTCGGGATTTTCCGCGTCAGTCTCGTAAATCTGCCCTTCCACTGCGAGTGCGCGGATATTGTGCTTCCAGGGAGAGGTATCGCGTTGGCCGAGTGCGGCGACTGCGAAATCCGACGGCGAATCGTAGGTCAGGTGGAAAGTGTAATAGGCCGCATTGCCCCAGTCCCGGTACAGTCCCGTCACCACTTCCCGTTCGACGCGATCGATTTCGATCAATTCGTTCAGGACCGTGCGCTGCGAGGCGATTTCGCGCAGCCCCAAAACCACCGACAGGGCAGCGACGAGCACCGCGATACCGAGCCATAGCAAGGCCGCCCGGTCACTCGAAAGAAAGCGGATTTCCCGGATCAGCCCGGTCATGGCTGCATCTTGCGCGCGGCGTGGACGCCGCCGGCCGTCAGCAACGCGAACCAGGCGAAAAGCATGGCCAGGGCCGCGCCGGCGCGAGTCAGGCGTTCGCCGGCCGCGGCGGGCCGGAAGGAAAATTCATCGAGCACGTTCCAGTTTTCGGCCGACGTGCGGGCACGCCGTTCGGATTCGGCATCGATGCCGCGATTCATGTCAACGCTATAGGCGAGTTGCTCGACATGGACACGATTAATGCCCTGCACGAAATCGAAGCGCACTTCCTCGGCTTCGCGCAGAAATCGATGGTGAGTCGCGAGGTCGGTTCCCGCCAGCGCGCGGGAGCCCGCCGAAACCGCAACGACCGGCGAAAGCCAGCCGAAGTACTCGGCGAACCGGGCCTGACGCGCTTCGAGCGCCATGCGCTCCTCGGCATATCTGTTCATCACTTCCGCCAGATCGGCTTCGGCAACCTCCGCGACGACGCCGCGGAAATTGACCGGCAGGTCTTCCACACGTTCGACATCGTATTGCGCCAGAAGATTTGCCTGAAGCTGCAGATATTGCGGCGCGCCAGCGTAGTGGCCATCGCCGACTACGCGCAGTTCTTCCTGCATGCGCAGGTCGGTCTCCAGCTTCCCCGGAATGGGCATGATCGTGCTGGCGGATTCGACGGCGATGCGCGGGACGATCAGGGCGGCGCCGAGCCAGAACAGCGCCAGAACGCCGAGGGAAAGCGCGCGCGACCGGACCAGGGCCGATACCAGCAGGATCAGACCGCACCAGACAAGCAGATAGAGCGCATAGAGGCCGATGATTCCCGCGCTTGCCGGCAGCGACCCGCCTCCGGCGACAGCCGCCCCCGACACGACGGCCAGCGGCAACAGCAGCGCCAGCGCAACTCCCGCCAGGGCAAACCATTTGCCCGCGTACAATTCACTTCCCGTCACGCCCTGGGCCAGCAACGGCGCCAGCGTGTTCTCTTCGCGCTCGCGAATGATCAGGCCATGGCCGAGGGCGATCAGCAGCAGGGGCGCGAACAATTGATACACCAGGGCCGCGGTCAGCCCCTCGAAGCCGCCGAGGTCGGCGCTCGCCCTGGCATCGGCGAACATCGCCGTGTTTTGCCGGTGGCCTTCCAGAAATATCGATTGCCCGGTGACCGCGTCGACACCGGGATCGATCGTCGCGAGCGGCGGGGGCGTGCGAAAAACGTAATGCCCGTAGTGCACCATTCTGTGTGGATGGCGATCCGGCTGGGACAGAAAAGTTTCTTCCGCCAGTGCCTGCTGTTCGGAGCGTTCCCGATATTCCTCGCTCATCCTGAGTGAGGTGGCGATGCTGGTGGCCGTCAGCAACGCGGCAAAGATCAGAAACGTGTAAAGCGCCAGCCGTGATCTCAGCCACAGCCGCGACTCTTCTCGTGCTATCGCGAATATTCTGTTCATGGTCATGCTCCCGCTTGCCTGGCGAAGGCGGCATGCACTGCCTCGGTGTCGATTCGGTCCATACCGGGTGGTCGGTCGAAGGCGCCGACGAGTACGCCTTTCTGTAACAGGTCGATGCGGTCCGCCACGTGGCAGGCGCCGTAGACATCGTGAGTGACCAGGAGAATGGTCCGGCCGGCCTCGGCCAGATCCCGGGCCAGCCGATTGAACTCGTCGATCGCCACGGGATCGAGACCCGATGTCGGCTCGTCCAACAGCAGGATAGGCGTATCCCGCAGGATGGCCAGGGCGATCGCCACCTTTTGACGCATGCCCTTGGAGTAGGTTTGCATCCGCATGTCCCGGGCTTCGGGCTGCAAGGCTACACGGTCCAGGGCGGCATCGAGTTCGTCCCGGCCGGTGTCCGTCCCCGCCAGCGAAAGGAAATAGCGGAGATTTTCATAGGCCGACAAGTGCCCATACAGGGTGGCCGCCTCGGGCAGGAAGGCGATGGCCTGCCGGGCCGCGCTCAGATTCTCGTTCACGTCGCGGCCCTGCACATGCACACTTCCCGAAGCCGGCTGGAGGAATCCGAGAAAGGTAAGCAAGGTCGTTGACTTGCCGGCGCCATTGCCCCCCAGCAAGGCATGAACTTCGCCTTGCGCGATGCTGAAGGAGACGTCCTTCAGCACTTCCTGGCCGGAGCGTACGACGCTGAGCGCCTGAGCGGATAGTACGGGCATCATTTGAACTCCCGAGTCAAGGGTGGTCTCGCGTGTCTGCCGGCATCGGCATTCAGAAGTAACTCAGCCACGGCTTGTTGCGCTTCTCACGATGCTTGCAGGACGCGAAAGTTCGCGAATGGACTCAACTCAGGGCGGCTAGAACGAATAGGACGCCGTGAGGCGGTAACGGCGCGGCGCGCCCGGTTCGACCCAGACGTCCGCATACGAATTCGTGTAGTACACCTCGTCAAATGCGTTGTCCATGTCAAGGCGAATTATGAAGCGCTCGCTGGGCCGAATCTGGCCAAACAAGCGTGCGGTGGTATAGCTGGGCAAGTAGAAGTCAAAAGCGGTAAACCCGAGCCGATCGCCGGTATATTGAACGCCCGCGCCGACCTGCGCCGGCATGCCTCCCAGCTCGAAACTCTGGCTGAATTGCACATTCGCCTGGTGTTCCGGCGAGTTGATGAGTGGGTCGCCGGCTTCAATGAGCACGCCCCAGTCGGCTTCGAGATTGCTCGTGGTGAATACCGCGTCGGCGTACGCGTAGGATAACCACAGATTGGCGCCGTTCTCGAAGGCAAGGTCCGCGTCAATTTCAAACCCTCGGCTGCGTGCTTCGCCTGCATCATGAGAAAACCACCCCAGCGCTACGGCCTCCGGCCGATCGTCGTTCACCAGAATGTTGCTTTGGTCGACCTGGAATAGCGCAAACGTGAGCGAGCCGGAGACCCCTTGGGAGAACTGCGCCATGTCCAGTTTCAGTCCGATCTCTGCAGACTCGGTGAGGTTGGGATTGAATTGCCGGCCTTGATAGTCGGACCCTGCCTGTTGGCGGAAGCCTTCGCCGTAGGAAGCGTACAGGCTGAAACCGTCGTTGACCGAGTAAACCGCGCCAAGCTGCGGTGAGACTCGATCGTCCGATGTCGTAATCGTCGTTGCGGGCGTCGCGCGAAGGTTGGTCAAGTCCTGCTCGAAGTCATCCCAGCGCAAGCCAAGGCGAACCTGAAACCGATCCGTGATGTCGATCTGGTCCTGTATGTAGAAGCCGAATCCATCCAGGCGCTCATCCCGGTTCGTGTTTGGCCCGGGCACCGGTTGCGGGAACTGGCCATAGACCGGATTGAACACGTCCAGAAAAAGATATGCTGCCGGGTCGAGAGTATTGATATCCGTCGTCCCCGGAAACCACCTTGGCCGGTAGCGCTGGATAAACCAACTCAGGTCGAAGCGGTCATAGTCGGCGCCCACGAGCAGTCTGTGGCGAAGCGAGCCTGAATTGAACTCACCCGCAACTTCCGCTCGGGCTACGAAATAGTCCGACTCGAAGTTCCGATAACGGAAAAATCGCGACAGGGTTCGACCATCCAGGAAGTATGTCTGGCGTCCGCCGAAGTTTGTTTCGGATGCGTTGCCTTCAAAAGACGTATCTCTATACCCAAGACCGGCAAGCAGACTCCAGTTATCGGAGAAGTTGTGCTGGACTTCGAGTTGATGACCGAGCACCTCGGTCTCGATGGGCCCGTCGCCGGGCTCGCCGGCGAAAGTTTCACGCGGCGTGAAACCGTAGTCTTCCGAATAGGCAACACCGCGATCGAAGGGAATCTCCTGCTGTGTGTACTCCAATTCGTAAGTCACACTGCTTGCGTCGGAAATTTCCCAGGTGATCGACGGATAAAGGCCAAAACGCGCTGTCTCGACGGTATCCCTGAAGCTCTCCGCATCCTCGTGGAATCCCACGATGCGCAGTCCGACCTGGTCATTGCTTCCTGCCGTGGTTTGGACATCCCCTTCGAAACGCATTTGGCTCCAGCTCCCGAAGGTGGCGCGGAAGTCCCCCAGGGTCTCGAATTGCGGCCGTTTGGTCACAAGATTGACCGTGCCGCCGGGTTCACCGCGCCCGAACAGCGCTGAGCGCGGCCCCTTGAGCACTTCCACCGACTCGATGCCGACCAGATCCCGCGGGCCGGCGAACCCGCGGCCTGCATTGAATCCGTTAACCAGAAATCCGCTGGGCAGATTGATGTCTCCGTAGAAGCCGCGAATCGAAAAGCTGTTCCACAATCCGCCAAAGTTGTTCTGGCGTGCAACGGATGCCGATAAATCCAGCGCCTGATTGAGGTTTATCGCCCCGACCTCGCGCAGCAGGGCTTCGTCAATGGTCTGGTCCGCCGTTGGTTTTTCGAGATCGTCGAAATTTCCGCGATACGCGCGGCGCGTGCCTACGACGAAAACCTCCTCCACGACATTCTCGTCGTCGGCTGTCTGTGTTGTTTGCGCTGCAACAGGCAGTGCGCAAGGAATTGTGAGTGCGGCAGCGAAGGCGAACGCCGCCGGCCTGGATGTGTGTCTGGTCATTTGTCTCGATCCATGAACTTCTGAAATACGCAAAGACACCAGCGCAGCGCGCGAACGCACAGACGCTCTCAACGGTGCAAGGAAATCAAGGAGTTTTAGATCGAGGGAGGACCTGTAGACGGAGGTCGAATCGAGTGCAACCGCTTGAGCGGTGCTTGTCTCGCTGTTTGGGGTACAGCGGAGACCAGGGCGATGAACGTTGGCGCAGTGAGATTCGCAGTCGGAACGAGCCCTTCCTGCTCATCGGTCAGGATCGCAAGACAAACGACGCCATCGTGCTCATGGGGAAGTGGGCCGAATTCGCTCGCATGTGCAACGGAGCAAAGCTGCCCGGCCAGGAACAGGGCTAACCCGAGCTTGAGTGTCCAGTTGTGTCGAGCGATCGGCGGCATGGCGCTATTCTGCACGTATTGAATCCCAGTACAAGCCAACTCTCGTTGCCAGTTCACGCGGCGGCCGAGTTCCCTGGACGATTCTCTACCAGCGCGACCCGATAGAACTGCGCGTGCTACGGCGCGGACGCCTCCCCGTGTGACCCGCTCCTGCTACGGCGCCGACGCTTCGCCCTGCTCGACCTGCTCCTGTAACGCTTCCATCAACGCGGTCACGTCCGGGTGGTTTTCGACGTAATGGATGCCGAGCCAGTCTTCGCCGTAGTCGTTGAGCGGATCGCGAACGATGGCGTGAATGTGGTTGCGCGCCTCCCAAGCCAGCTCCAGTATCAGCCGCTCGCCGTGCACGCGGTAGTAGAAAAGGTCTTCCGGGTCGCCGACCGGTCCGCGCCAGGCGAACCAGAGTTCGTCCCAACCGCTGTCATCGATCGCCTGAAGCTGTGCCCGGGCGCCTTCGTAGCCGGCGTTGCCGACAAACTCCATGACGAGCAGCCGCAGCAACAACTGCTGCTCGGGCGACATGTCGGAAGCCTTGAGACCTTCGAACGACGACACTCCGTCGCGTCTGCCCGGCCCCGTCAGGACATCGAAGACGCGTTCTTCGCTGATGAGCGCCGTTTGCTGTTGCTCGGCCGTCAGAGATTCCATGAGATCGAAGCCGCGGATGCTCTCGTGATAGAGCGGCGACCAGCCGGCCTCGACGCCGCGCCGGACCACCAGGGGCTGAGATCCCATGAACAGCGGCGTGAAGCCAATTCGACCCTGCGCGACCGTGAAGCTGACGGCCAGGTGATGGCCGGTCAGCAGGAATGCCCATTCCCCATCGGTGGCCGGTGCGCCGAACAGCGAAACGTAGTAATGGTTGGCGCCGAAGATCACGGGCGAGTCGCCGCTGAGTTCGACCGGCCCTCGACCGAAGCCGCCGACATCGATGTTCATGAGGTTTTCAGGCGGGTCGGCGTAGGTGTTGCCGAGGATTTCATCCATGTGAATGACGCCCGCCACCTTCAGATAGCCCTGGCTCGACATCGCGGAGCGCAGCAAGTGGTGCAGGGCGATGCGCTGCGCCTCGCCAAGGTCTCCCGTGCGCAGGCCCGATCGCTGAACGATGCCGTTTGGGAGATTCGACCAGTTGCCGCGGTTTTCGCTGTCGAGCGGCAGCGAAGCGGTGTTGCGTTGTTCAGCGGTGAGCGAGTCCAGAAAGGCCTGTGCGGCCAGGGTGACCCGCTGCGCCTCGCCGAATTCCTCAGGCAGGGCGATGTTGCCCGCGAACTGCGCCCGCGAATGGCCTGCGAACAGCAGTGCGGACAAGGCAACGGCACACATCGTCAACGAGGTGACCGGGGTACAGCGATGTCTATGCATGGTTCTCACCCTTGTTGGCGTCGCTGTCATGGCTCTCCAGACAACGGCGTGCGGGCGCAAGAGCGTAACCGGCTCATTTGCTCGCCCGCAAGCGTCACTTGCTGACGGCGCGGGTGTTCGTCAGCCAATCCGAGGTGCGCTCGTCGCGGTGGCCGCAGGGACGCGTGAATGTGCGGGGTTGATTCTGTGACCGTGGAGGGTCAGTCCAAGAGCGGATCGGGCTGCTACGACCCGATCCGTTGAAGTTCCGTACTTGGGCCAAGTACCTGCCCGGGATGCCCCCAGGTGTCTGGTGGGCCGCCGCCACGCTTTGCGGTTGGCGTCACGGATATCGAGCTCTCGACAGGAATTTCCGCGGCAATGCTGCCTCAACGTTCACAACCGAGCTCAAGGGCACGGATATCGATCAGCCGAGGAATCTCGCGAAGTCGATGACGGTGGAGTAGCTGACGCACGTCCGTCTACGAGGGTGTGCTTTGCGCCGCGAACGGGTTGTCGACGAGCAGCGTTTCTATCTGGCGACCATGCTGCAGGTCTTCGGTGTACAAGGTCGCGCACGAGCCGTTCAGCGCTGCGCGCACGATGAGGGCGTCCCAGATCGAAAATCCGTGCAGTCGATGCAGGTCGATCGCCGCCAGCACGTCCGGGACGGCAAGCGAGACAACGTCAAGCCGGGCGTAGGATGCGACGTGCCGCTTCGCCACGTCGCCCGGCATTTCGAGCTTGCGGGTTGCGGCCGCGAAGAACTCCTCGAGTACCTGGACCGACACTACGCCGCGTCGCTCGCGCAGCAGCCGCAGGATCAACTGCTGCGCCTGCTCGCGCTTCAGGGGGTCGCGGGCGTCGTGCGCGTAAACGAGAACATTCGTATCAAGAAACGCCCGGTCGCTCATGCAACTCCTCGCGCGTCCATGTGCTGCTGGAGCGATAGTTCTCGTCGGCCCACCGCTGTGAAAGCTCCGCGATCACGGCCTCGACGTCGTCTGCCCCCGTCAACTGCTGGAGGTAGTCGCGAATCATCTGGTTGAGGCTCGTACCGCGCGCCTGAGCGATCCGCCGCGCTTCCGCGACAACCCGGTCATTGAGTGACAAGGTTACGTTCATGGCTGCACAGGATATGTGCGCACAGCTTATGTGTCAACGAGAAAAACCTCGTTGACAACTCAAGCGCCTGGGCGGCGACTCCGAAAGTGTCTCGCCAGGCGGAGATCGGGTACCTGCGCTGGATCAGTTCGCCTGGTTCACCGAATATCGTTGACCGCCCGCGGTTTCCACGTACTGGATGTGCACGATGTGGTCTTCCATGCGGCGCGGCGGATTGCCGATCACGGTGAGTTGCTGGCCCGGTTCGAACATGTTCGGGCGCCAGCCGAAGCGACCGAGAACTGCGGCGCTATGGGTTTCGGCGGTCCAGATTTCCTCTTCGCCCGCCGCGTTGGTCAGCCTTATGCGCATGAGCACATGCGGGTTGATCCAGCGAAACTCGATGAATTCGCCGGTAACTTCGAAGTCCTCGATCGAAGTGTCGTAGCCGAGGTTGGTCGAATGATGGGCTATTGCCGCAGAAGAAATGCAAAAAATGGCAAGGAATAAAGCCGAAAATGTTCTGTTCACGATCAATCCTCTTCCGGAAGTTCACGTCGTTCGTTGACGTAATCTGGCACGACTTCGTCGTAAACAAGTGAGCCATATACGTTTTCCACGCAGCGGTCGAAAATCAGCTCGAAGTCGGCCGGCTGGCGGAACATGTAGGTCATGCGGGCAACGGGTTCAGCAAGATAGACGGGGTCCTCATACACCGACTTGATCGCGAGTTCGTTGCCGTCTTCGGAAAGACTCAGCGTTTCGACCAGGCGGGCTTCGCTGCTCATGGGCCAACCATTGAATGTCGTGCCGAGATAGGCTGTGGTCTCGACGACCAGCGTACCGTCCGGGTCGAACCCACCAACCGAGTGCCCCTCGTAGGCGGGCAGGGCGTTGGAGGAGTCACGGCCGTCGAGATAGAAGTGCCGAACGGTTCCGTCCTGGGATATGGCCACGATCAGGTCGTCCTTGTGGACCATACGCGCGGTCGAGAACACTCCGCCGAACCCGGTCGCGTTGCTTGGCAGGCACATCTCGTACGGGTTTTGCGGCGGCGTCTGACCGGCCTGCATCTGCTCAAGCGCGGCTAGTCCGGCTTCGTTGTATGGGGGTTGGAACCGGTTTCGGGCACGTTGGGCGAAGAGGTCCACATTGCTCGCGATCACCTGTTCAATCCCAGCCCTTTGCTCTTCGAAAGTCGGTGCTTGAATCTCTTCGGGCACGCCGTCGCTCAGGGGAGCCCAATTGGTGCTGTGGAGCTGAAGGGGAACGCCGGCGGCGCTGCCTTCGAGGACGTAACGCGTTTCGACGGCCCAGACTGCCGTCAGATCCGGCGGAGCAGCCGGCATGTCCGGCGCGGCCGCAGTGTCCTGCGCCTCCTGCGCTTGCGGCATTTCGCTTTCGGCGCAGGCGCCGAGCAGGGCCAACGCAAATGCGCCAACCATGATCCTGGTCCCAAGTGGGAAATGGGTCATTTTCCTATTCTCCTCACGTCTGCTGTCCGGCGATGCCAGACTCGCTATCTGTTCTCCCATCCGGACGTCCAGGGCGCTTGCGGATCGAGGTAGTACATGGCCGCCCAAATGCCAGCGAGTCTGCCTTCGCGAACGTAGAAGTACTCGGTCAGCAGGTTCCTTCGATTCGTATTCCCTTCGGGGCGGCGAAAAATCGTAGCACCAAACACGACGCCCGCAACCTCATCCACCAGCGGGAAGCGCCGCATCGTCGCTTCGGCGATCCCGTCGCGGAAGATCTCGAAGCCCGCCACGCAGTCGCCGGAAATCTCCTCGTCGGCAAGCGATGGCGCCTCGTCATCGGCTTCCTCCACGGGTTCCGGCGGCGGGCCGCCGAGCGGCTGGCTCAGCGGACGATGCGTGACCTTGACGCCGTTCTCGACGCGTTCGCAGGTGTCGAAGTGCGGAATGTACTCGCCGTCATGATCCTGCAGCGCCTGGAAGTAGCCGTTCGCGATGGCGACCATCATGAACCGGGATGTCCGTTCGTCCATCGGCAGCACCTCTTCCGGGGGAGGCGGGTTCGCGGCAAGCCCGGCGGCATCGATGAGACCGAACTGTCCGTCGCGGGCGATGGTCCACTCCGCCTCGGTGACCACGCGGTCCTCGACGCGGATGCGCACGGAAACGATGTTGTCCATGTCGCCTTCGCGCAGGTAGCCGAAGTAGGCGGCCTGTCCGGTCTCGGGATCCGCATAACGGCGCTGGACATCACCGTAGCCCGTCGTGTTCGCCCATGGTCCTTCACCAGGGCCGAAGTCGACGGCGTTCTCGGTTGCGCGGTGCTCAGGTGCGAGCATCGCTGCGGCCGGATCGTTCTCGAAGACCGCCTGCAGATAGGAATCCAGATGTTCCTCAAGGCAGGCGCGACCGCAAACGGACTCAAGCGATACGCGGCTTACGTGTCCCGGGGGCGGATTCGGAAGGAAGGGCAGGCCACCGCCCGTGATGTAGAGGCTCGCTCCATCCCGCGACACGCGCGCGGCCGTGCAAAATGGACATTCTTCGTCGACGAACACCATCGAGTCGCCATCGACCGTGGTCATCACGATGTCGTTGCCGCTGCTCGCGAAAATGGTGCCGTCCGGCGCGACGTCGAAGTCGTCCGTGCCGCCTGTTACCGCCGCGAGAATCGGAGTTCCGGCCGGCCTGCCGTCGGCGCCGATCTCGATCCGGTAAATGTCCCCGCGGCTGAAGTAGGCCCACCCGTCATGGACCTTGAGGCCGTTCGGGAAGCTGTCGTCGCCGGTCGAAGCCCGTATGACGTCGGAGTCGAGCCAGACCTCCACCGCCCCGTTCGAGAGATCCGCGCGCAACAGGCGCTCGCCGCCTGGATCCGCGATCAGGAGTGCATCAGGTCCGACGAAGGCCATGCCGTTGTAGAAGGCGTCATCGTCCGGCCCGGTCAATGTATCAACGACGTTTCCGTCGGCATCCACGACCGACAAGCGTGCGCCGAGCCCCGCGAAACTGAATCCCCCGGGCGCCGTAAAGTCCGGTTCGCGATCCTGCGAATCGATCACGAAGCCGTCCCCATAGGGCAGGATGCCCTGCGGAAAGGAGAGTGAATCGACGAAGACTTCGACCTCGCCGTCCGGTGTGCGCCGCAGGACCTCGCTGTTGAAGACGCCCGTAAAGTAGAGCGTGCCGTCGTCTGTCTCGATGACGTTCTCGATACGCTCTCCGGGCCGCGTGACGAGCGCAGCTATCGGCGGCTGTGCCAGCGCTGCCGTACTCAGTGCGAGCAGGCAGGCGGCGAGCATCTTTCTGGTCATTCCCTTTTACCCCTTCGTGCGGGCTACGGCGATTCCTCTTCGGAATTCCTGATTTGCTCCCGTACCTCTTCCATGATCGCGGACATGTCCGGATGGTTCTCCGCGTAATGCAGTCCGAGCCAGTCTTCGCCGTAGTCGTTGAGCGGGTCGCGAATGATAGCGTGAATGTGGTTGCGGGCCTCCCAGGCCAGCTCGAGCAGCACGCGTTCGCCGTGCACGCGATAGTAGAAGAGGTCGTCCTGATCGTCCGTCGGTCCGCGCCACGCAAACCAGAACTCGTCCCAACCGCCGTCGTCGATCGCCAGAAGCTGGGTTCGCGCGCCATCATGGCCGGCATTGCCGACGAACTCCATGACCAGGAGCCGCAGCAACAACTGCTGCTCGGGCGTCAGCGACTGCATCAGGTCGAATCCTCGTGTGCTTTCGTGGTAGAGGGGCGACCATCCGGCCTCTATGCCGCGCCTGACCATTAGGGGCTGCGACCCCAGAAAAAGGGGCATGAACGAAACCCGACATTGTGAGACCGTGAACGTGACCGCCAGATGATGGCCGGTCAGCAGGTATGCTCAGTCACCGTCGGCATCCGGTTCGCCGAACACTGAGAGGTAGTAGTGGTTTGAGCCGATCCACGACCTACCATGTGAAGGCGTCGCGACGCACTGAAGTGCCGGTGCCGGGGCAGGATGACGGGAGTGTCAGTCGGAGATTGGATCGGAAGTACGCGATAGCGCGTATTCGAGCTGCGTTTCGACGCTCGCCAACCGCTCGCGCACATCTGCGATGTGGCCGGAAACGCTGAAGAGTTGCCAATACAAGCCGCCGAGCGCGGCGAGAATCGCCATGAGCAAGGCGCGATCAAGAACCCCCTTCCGCATGTCGAACACCGTATCAGGGCGTGGAGATTCAGGTCAACGGAGACTTTCTCTACGTACGATTCAGATTAGTACGGAATCGATCATGGTCTGCACCGGCGCCGCTATCGCGCTCGGCATACTGCTTGCGCCAGCACCCACCCTCGCCCAGCAAAACGTCCTGGAGGAAGTCGTGGTGCGCGGTGATCTCCGCAGTCAGCCCGGCGAAGCGGTCGATTCCGTGTTCGGCTTCGGAAAGTCGCTGCTCGAGACGCCGCGGTCGGTCTCCAGCGTCAGCGGGGAGATGATCCGGCGTTTCGACATGCGCGACATCGACGAGCTCGTGGCGCTGGCGCCCGGCACCTACACGCAGTCGTTCTTCGGCGTGGCGGGCTCGCTCGACATCCGCGGCACGCCGGGGGAAAGTTATTTTCGCGGCATGCGGCGGCTCGCCAATCGCGGCAACTACCCGACTCCCATCGGCGCCTCCAACCGCATCGACATCGTGCGAGGTCCGGCATCGCCGATCTTCGGGCCGGCCAAGATGGGCGGCTACATGAACTTCACGCCACGTGCAGCGCGGGTCGAGGAATCCGGCGCCTTGCTGCCGGAGCCCGTCGGCGGCGTCGAACTCGGCGCCGGAAGCTGGACCAAGCGCACGCTGAGCGGCGAGGTCGGCGGACCGGCGCGGCTCGGGGGCAGGGACTTCGGCTACTACCTGTACGGCGAGCGCGAGGACTCCGGCAGCTACTATCGGGACAGCGTCGGCCTCGATCAGAACCTCGTACAGGCTTCGTTCGATGTCGATGCCACCGACCGCGTGCACCTGGAGTTCGGCGCCATGCTCCACGAGGTCGGCGTCACCGAGGTGGCGGGCTGGAACCGCCTGACCCAGGACCTCATCGACCATGGCATCTACGTCACGGGCAGCCCGCCGCCGCTCGACGCCAACGGCGACGGGCACATTTCCCACCAGGAATTCGATGTCGACGGCGACGGCTTCAGCGACCTCAACCCCTTCGCCGCGGGTCTCGCGTCCGGCACAAGCTCTCCGCTTACCCGTCCGTCCGCCGGCGACGATGTCTGCACAATCGGCGACACGTCCGTTTTCGACTGCCATCCCGACCTGCTCGGGCTGGTGGACCCGGGTCTCGCGATGCTCGACGGCAGCCAGGTGCTGGTGAGCCCCGACGATGTCATCCACACGGATGTCGTCACACTCTATTTCGATGTGCTGGTCGACCCGCAAGGCGGCCGCTGGGAGTGGAAGAACCAGCTCTTCTATGAGTCCTACGACAACTTCAATCAGGCGAGCTATGGCTTCTCCCAGTTTCACGACACCTGGGTGATCGAGGACAAGCTCGTGGCCCAGGCCATGTTTCGTCCGGCCGGGGCGACGGTGGACCTGCAATGGTCGCCGTCCGTGCGCTACACGAACTTCCACCACGCCAACGACTACACGAACGAGTACTTTGACCGCCGCGACCTGACGAGGCCGGAGAGCGCGCTAAACACGCGGTGGCTCGCGACCGAAATTGGCCGCGACTACACGGAGTACTACCTGGGCGACTACCTGAACCTGGGCCTCGCAGGGCTCGCGGACATCACCTGGGACAACGGCTTCGGCGTGCTTGCGGGGCTGCGCTACGACGCCATCGACATGCAGAGCCGCTCGCCGCTCGACAAGTTGCTGCTGCCGAGCTCCAACCACCAGTGCCTGCCGTCCGCGCCGGACTGCGTCGTCACGGAAGCGTCGGACACGTTCAGCGGCGTGTCGTGGAACCTGAGCCTGAGCTGGGTGAGCGACAACGGCCTGACGCCGTACCTGACCGCCTCGCGGCAGTCCACGGTCATCGCCGGGCAGGGCGCGGAACTCTCAACGGCGAACGTGCTGAGCGGCGGCGCCTTCGACAGCTCCGAACTGCTCGAAGCGGGCCTCAAGGGCAGCCTGTTCTTCAATGCGCTCTATTTCGCGATAGCGCGCTATCGGCAGGAACGCACCGACTACACGGCCCAATCGATCGTCAACAACCAGGCCACGCGCACCGATGGCGTCGAATTCGAGATGCGCTGGATTCCCGGGCCGAGCTGGCTCTTCACCCTGAGCTACACCGACATGGAGGCGATCAACCTCAACACGCTCGCCAACGGCGGCCGCTACAGCTACATCGGCGCCGACGACATCCCCGGCGTTGCGCCTGAAGCCTTCTACGGCGGAGCCCTCGGCGGCATCGTCAGGGTCGATGGCGAGGACGCCGCCCGCCGCGCCGGGATGCCGCGCAATGTGCTGGCGCTTACCGGCACCTACAACTTCGGCAACGGCGTCGCGATCAGCGCAAGCGCGGTCGATGTCGACGCCGTCGCTTCCGGATTGTCGGGGGCGGTGACGTTGCCGGCCTACACGCTGCTCAACCTCGGCGTGGTCGTCGACCGGGGTCCCTGGACCTTCAACCTCACCGCTCGAAACATCACCGACGAACGCTACTTCCGGGCGAACTTTCCGAACCTGTACGGCAGCGTCATCGCGCTGCCGGAATTGCCCAGGCACTACCGGGCGTACGTGGAGTATCGGTGGTAGCGTGCTGCCAAGCGCGTCCTGGCTGGTTTTGGTGCTCGGCCCGCTGGCGCACAAACGCGCCGGCAGCCACCGGCTCCTGCAATCTCGGCAACTCCGCTGTTCACCTGGAGCTGCCCCGTTTCAGCGGTCTGTTTACCTTGGGTTGGGCGCCTCGCAAATTACGTGGAATACGCAGATAAACGCGGATAGCGGCACCCGGGGCATTCTGTTAGTTTCCCCGCAGCCAGGACCGTCGCGATACTCCCGCCATGCTCTACCGTGCGTTCGTTCGATTCCTGAATCTGGTCGCCCGCACGTTCTACAAGCGAATCGAGGTGGTGGGCCTGGAGAACGTTCCCGCGCGCGGCGCCGCGATTCTCGCCGGCAATCACCCCAACGCGCTGATCGACGGGGTGATCCTGATGGGTCATTCGGGGCGCACGCCCATTCATTTTCTCGGCAACGCCAAGCTGTGGAAGATCCCGCTGCTGGCCCGGTTGCTGGACGCCGCCGGCGCCGTGCCCGTGGTGCGCCGCGAGGAAGGCGTCCCTGACGCGGATAACCGGGAGGCTTTCGACCGCGTCGACGCGGTGCTTGCGCGCGGCGACTGCGTGGCCATTTTCCCGGAGGGCGTCAGCCATACCGAAAGTCAGCTCACTCGGCTCAAGACCGGCGCCGCGAGAATGGCATTGCGCGCCGCCGCGCGCCGCGAGGACGCGGTCGCGATCGTTCCGTTCGGCCTGACCTACCTCGATCGTCATCGCTTCAGGAGTCAGGTCCTGCTGCACTTCGGAACGCCGATGCACGTGGATGAGCAGCGGCTCGCGGCCTACCGGAAAGACGAGGCGGAGACCGTTCGACAGTTCACCGCGGAACTGCGCGAAAGGCTCGCGCGCGTCACCCTGAACGCACCGGACCGAGCGACATTGCGGTTCGTTCACGCCGCAAGGCGCCTGTACAAGCCGTCGACGACGAAACTCACGCCCGCGGTCTACGTGGAACTCAGCCGCCGGTTCGCGGAACACTACACGCGCTTCGCCGGGAAGCCCGACATGCAGCGGCTGCGCGCCGGCATCGAGGCCTACCAGGCCCGGCTGGAACGCCTCGGGCTCAAGGACCATCAGCTCAGTCGCCCCGTCAGCGTGCGCCGAGCGATGGCGCGGATCGTATGGCGCACGGCCCTGCTCATCGTGCTGCTGCCGCTCGCACTGCCGGGCGCGGTCGTCGTGCTTCCGGTCGCCTGGCTCGCCGCCGCCGTGAGTTCGCGGTTCAGCGACGATGTGGACGACATCGCCACGCTGAAAGTCACGACGGCGGTTCCGGCACTGCTGGCCGTCTACGCGCTGTTAACCGTCTGGGCCGGACTGGCTCTCGGCTGGGGCTGGGCGATTCCGGCGATGTTGCTGATCCCGGTCAGCCTGTTCGCCGCCGTGTTCGTGCTCGAAAAACAGGCGCAACTGCTGGTCTCGATACGCGGCGTGTTTCGCCTTGCGCGGTTGCGCGGCGACATCGAGGCGCTCGTAGACGAGAGAAAGCAACTGGTGACCGCGGTACGGACCACCGTCGACCGCTACGCGGACCCCGGCACACGGCGTATTTTCGACGCTCCGGATTTCGGTTCGCGATAGTCCGTTGGGCGTTGCGCTTCCCGTTAGTAATTTTCGGTTGACCCAAAAATACTCATGAGTAATTTCCAGTGCCCTACGCATTGGCGGCGCTGGCAAGAAGGAGCAGACACTGTATCTTTGGGGCTACTCGGTGCTTGAGGATGCCGTCGCGAGACAGCTTTAGTCCCATCGCGGATCTCATTAAAGTGCCGCCTAGAATGCCGGTTCCACCGCCGCCGTACAGTCCTTAAAACTCAAAGACTTATGGAGGTCTATTGCGGATTTCCAAGACAAGAATGCCGGTACTTATGCCGGATCGTTAACACTGCTGCAACCGCCGGCGTACGATCTCGGCACTACAGACTCAAGACCAACCGCAAACCGTCTTCGACCTGCCGCAACGCCGCTATTGTCGCTTCGTTACTTATGGCCCCTTCCCGCCTCCCATATAGTCGTCAAGTACAATATGGCTCGCGAACCTTGCCCATATTGACGTTTGTGCAAACATGGCGACTCCCGAGCCCAACCCTTTGGACCGAACCGGCATTTGGTAACTGCGGGCACGTTGACGCCCCATTGCGGAAACTCGCGCTCGAGCAGGGCGGAAGCATACCGGTCCACCAACAAATACCATGAAAATCGAGCGGCCGATGCTTGATTTTCATGGCATTTGATGGCGTTTCCACATGAGCTCAGCATCCGACCAAAACGAACAGGCGCTCAAGGGCGCGGTCGTCCCTGCGTTCTTCAAGTACTTGGCGCTGGCCGTGCTCGGGCTCATCGCCATGACCTCCGCCATGTTGGTGGACGGGCTGTTCATCGGCAACTACGTCGGCGTCACCGCGCTGGCCGCGGTCAATTTGATCATTCCGATCTCAACCCTGCTGTTCGGGGTCGGCATGATGCTCTCCATCGGCGGCTCGGTGCGGGCCGGCAAGTACCTGGGGGAGGACGACAAACCCGCCGCATCAGCCATCTTCAGCAAGACGCTGGTGTGCATGGCGCTGTATGGGACGGTCGCGATCTCGCTGGCGCTCGCTTTCGAGGAGACGCTTTTCACCGGGCTCGGGGCAAGCCTGGAACTCTTGCCGGCCATGAGCGAGTACTACCGGATCATCATGCCGTTTCTGCTGGCGCAGCTCATCGTCCTCGCCCTGTACTACTTTATCCGCATGGATGGCTATCCGAATCTGGTCGCCACCGCACTGACCATCGGCGCCGTGGTCAACATCCTGCTCGACTACCTGTTCATCGGCCGGTTTGGCTGGGGGCTGACCGGGGCGGCCTTCGCCACCGGGATATCCCAGGCGCTACCGCTGCCGGTGATGATGATCTACTTCCTGAAGCCTGGCCGCCGGCTGCGCTTCGCCGTTCGGCAGCGCAACTGGCGGGAGGTGTTCCAGGCCGCCTTCAACGGCGTTTCCGAATTCATCAACGAGGTGTCCGGGGGGATTGTCTTGCTGATCCTCAATTGGATGCTGCTGCGGCGAATCGGGGTGCATGGCGTCGCGGCGATGACCGTGGTCAGCTACACCATGCTGCTGGGCTACATGATGTTCTTCGCCGTTTCGGACACCGTTCAGGTGATGATTTCGCAGAACTTCGGCGCCCGCAACGCGGCGCGCATGGCCGCCTTTCTGAAGACGGCCGCCGGCGCCATCGCGATGCTGAACGCCATCTTCATCACGGTGCTGCTGGCCGCCAGCGAGCCGATCATCCGGCTGTTCGTCGATGATCGGGACAGCGCCGCCACGGTCGCCCTGGCCACCGAATTTGTCACCTACATCTGGCCGCTGTTCCTGTTCGTCAGCGTCAACGTCCTGCTGTCGGGCTACCTGACGGCCATCCACCGTCCGCTTCAATCCGTAGCGGTGGCCCTCTGCCGCAGCCTGATCCTGCCAACTGCGTTTCTGGCTCTGTCCTACTGGCTGCTTTCCGACCAACGCTTTGTGGTGGCCCTGCCGGTCGCGGAGGCGACCGCCAGCGTGCTGGCGTTGGCCCTGTTCCTGCGGCACCTGCCCGCCAAGGCCGCGAAGGAATAGGGCGCCCACTTGCCGCGCGGCAGGTGCCTTGGCCACCGCACTCTCCGACTGTTTTCCGGGATGATGCTTACGCTATATCTACAATTATAGGGACTTTAGCGAGTTTACTGAAAATTGCTAACTTTCCTAACTTTGTTATACTTTGACTGTGGACCCCGTACTTAACCCTTACTCTCCGGGAGCCGGTACCCCGCCACCGGAGTTGGCTGGCCGCGACGAAATCCGAGAGCAAGCACGCATCGCGACAGAGCGAATTCGAAAGAGGCGGCCTGCGCAAAGCATTCTGATGGTGGGTCTTCGAGGCGTCGGCAAGACTGTACTGCTTGACAAAATTTGTGATACTGCCGAGTCGGGGGGGTTCCTCACCGTTCGCATAGAAGCTCCTGAATCGAGATCACTCCCGGCGTTGTTGGCGCCCCAACTTCGGCTTACCCTGCTAAAGCTTAGTAAGACCGAGCGTGCAAAGGAGTTGGCCGAAAGAGGACTCCGGGCACTGGCGGGTTTCGCCGAGGCACTCAAATTCAAGTATCAGGACATTGAGGTAGGGATCGATTTCCACCCGGAGCCGGGTCTGGCCGACAACGGAGACCTGGAACAAGACTTATCGACGTTGCTGGAAGCTGTTGGCGCGGCCGCTCAGATCGCGGACGTTGCGGTTGTAATGTTCATTGACGAGTTGCAATACGTCGAAGAGGAGCAACTGGCAATTCTGATTGGCGCCTTGCATCGCTGCGCGCAACTTCGATTGCCAATCACGTTAATTGGCGCCGGTCTTCCCCAGTTAAGAGGACGTATGGGCAAAGCGAAGTCCTACGCGGAACGCCTGTTTCAGTTTCCAAGAGTAGATGCGCTCGATGAGGAGTCTGCCGCAGCCGCGATCGTAAGGCCAGCTCTCGAGGAGAACGTGCAAGTCGATCCGGACGCGGTCGCCGAGATTATTCGACAAACAAGAGGCTACCCATACTTCCTGCAGGAATGGGGCAAGCATGCTTGGGACTGCGCCGACGAATCTCCGATAACGTTGTCGGATGTCAAGGACGCGTCAGCCGTTGCGATAGCGGCGCTCGACGAAAGTTTTTTTCGGGTTCGATTCGATCGACTCACACCGTCCGAGAAAAAGTACCTCAGGGCAATGTCAGATCTCGGTCCAGGTCCGCATCGATCCGGTGATATAGCCGATCGTCTTGGACGACCTGTGCAAAGCGTGGCGCCGACGAGGAACAAACTAATCAAGAGCGGCATGATTTGGAGTCCGAATCATGGCGACACTGCATTCACAGTTCCGCTGTTCGATGAATTCATGAAACGAATTATGCCGGGCAAGCATTGGGAAGACAGTTGACGTGATGGCGTGTTTCGAAGATTTGCCTTGATCCAGACTCCGGAATGCCGCCGCATCCTCCCGTTCGCAAACGGCCGCGTCCTGCAATTCACGGCTGTATCTCTGGCTGCTCATCGCACTTTCTCCTGTGCTCGGAACATAGCCCGGAAGTGTCCACCAGACCGGGGCATTCCACTCAAATGACGGAGCCTACGGGTAAGTCGGGGCGGTTCAGCCGAATTGGCGGGTGAGGCCGCGGCGTGAAGGTCTGGGGCCAGTAGACTCAGGAAGCTTGCGATGAATACGGACCTATCTCCACCATCCCCCGGCGGCGAAGTCATCGTTTACGAGTCCGAGGACGGCGAGGCGCGCGTGGATGTGCGCTTTGACAAGGAGACGGTCTGGCTGACGCAGCGTCAAATGGCGGCGGTGTTTCAATCCACGCCTCAAAACATCGTGATGCATCTGCGCAATGTCTTCTCCAGCAAGGAATTGGATGCCGAGTCAACTAGTAACGATTTCTTGGTGGTTCGAACGGAAGGCAAGCGAAGCGTTCGACGCGCACTCAAGCACTACAACCTGGACGCGATCATTTCCATTGGTTACAGGGTAAATTCGAAGCGGGCCGTGCGTTTTCGCCAGTGGGCCACCCGCACCTTGCGCGAGCATCTGGTCAGCGGCTACACGATGAACGAGCGGCGGCTTGCTGAGCGGGGCTTGGACGAGGCGCGCCAGACCCTGGAGTTGCTCGCGCGGACGCTCAGGAACCAGGCGCTCGTCGATGAAATAAGCCGTCTGGAGGAATCGACCGTCGAAGATAACCGCAGGCTGGCCTGTAGTGGGCGCCGCTTTTCCTTGGTCGCAAGAAGCCGGGCCTGCGAGAGCAGATCCTTGGGGAGATTCACGCCGTCGCGCTCAACGCAACCGCCAAGTCACTCTCGCGGGCTTGGTGACATCCCCCCGATCCGGTTAGCAAGTTCGCACAAATAACCGACGACCGAATCCAGCACAGCGTCGTACTCGACTCCGGTTGGAAGGTGGACCGGAATCGAGTTGGGAGTCCGCGCCCAGACGTCTTCGCCCAGCCTCTGGCGCAGACCGTCAACGCTCAAGACGTTCTCGCCCCAGTTTCCGCCGGAATGGAAAGTGAGCCACAGGGGCGTTTCTGCAAATTGCGCCCAGAGCTCGGACTGGATACCGAACCATGCCCCGCCCCATCGGTCCGCGCGTTCCGTGCCGAGCTTGATGTAGCGACCGTATCCGTATCGTTGCGGCGTCGCGATCAAGCCGTCGGTCTTCACGAATCCGCGTTCTCGAGCACGCGCCACAACGTCATCGACCAGTTGGTTGAGCTGCAGGATCCGGCGGGGAATCGCAGGAGCGAACTCTCCCGGCTTGATGGGGAGAAACGCCGCCGCATTCTCCCTTGCTAGCAACACTGTGAAGATGCACTAAAACCAGCAGTTTGAAGTTGTAGGTTTCTGCAAGGTCGTTTTGGTGGCCGCGATCATGATTCGGTGTTGGCGTCCTTCATGCGGTAGCTATTGCCCTCGATGACGACGGTTTC
>JAJDVG010000013.1 GCA_022826245.1 Gammaproteobacteria bacterium | reverse complement strand
ACCGTCGTCATCGAGGGCAATAGCTACCGCATGAAGGACGCCAACACCGAATCATGATCGCGGCCACCAAAACGACCTTGCAGAAACCTACAACTTCAAACTGCTGGTTTTAGTGCATCTTCACAGTGTTGCTAGCACCCGGCAGATCGAATCGGGGGGAATGGCCATGGGCATCGCGGAAACCAAGTCGGAACGCATAGAGGTTCGGACGACTCCGCGCTTGAAAGCGTTGCTGCAGCGGGCCGCGGCCTCAACGCACAAGAACGTCACCGAGTTTCTGCTTGAGGCAGGCATCAAAGCCGCCGAGGACGCTCTGGCCGACCGGCGGACGTTCCGGCTCGATGATCGTCGGTGGAAGGAATTTCAGAACATTCTCGACCGGCCGGTAGTGAACAAGCCTCGCCTGGCCCGGCTGCTTGCCGAGAAGAGCGTGCTGGAGTGAGGCCGAAAGACGGGCATGGAGCAAGCGTCACCAGAGCCGTCGGATGCCGTACCCGTCGAAAAGGGATTCGATCGAAACCAGAACGAGGTTCCGTGCCAGCGCCTGCGCGATGAGCATTCGGTCGAAAGGGTCGCGGTGAAACGCGGGCAAATTCCCCGCACGCACTGCATCGTCCACGGTTATCGGCAATTCCTCGAATCCCTCGCCTGAGATGCCGGCAGCGATGTCGTTCGCAAGCGCACTGGCGCTCGGGAGCTTGCCAAGTCGATGCTTGGTGGCGATCTCCCACGCTGAAGCCGCACTGATCAGTTTCTCGTTAGCTGCGTTGCCGATCGCACGGTGGGCAACGGGCGACAAGCGATCGCTTCCGGCAAGCCACCACAGGAACGCATGCGTGTCCAGCAACAACCGCACGCGTCAGTTGCCTTCCCAGGCAGCCAGTTCCTCCTCCGGAAGCGGGTCGAAGAAGCTGTCGTCGATCGATATTCTGTCTTTCCACGATCCGAATCGGGGCTTTCCCTGCCGTTGAACCGGGACCAGGCGCGCTACAGGCTTGCTGTTCCGGGCGATGATCACTTCTTCGCCGTTCTCAACCTGCACGAGCAGACGGGATAGCTGGGTCTTGGCCTGATGGACGTTGACGATCGGCACTGCGCGCTCCGTGACCGAGGGCTTAGCTAAAAATATGACTAATCTCGGCGGCATGTCAAGCCGTCCAGCATGCCACCGTGGCGCCAACCAACCATATCGCCGAGGCGCCGGACGGCGGAGACTTCTCCCATCTCACGGACGAAACGCAACTTGTCGATGTAAAACTGCCCTGTCGAGCCCCTGCATTTGCTTCATATCGATGTTCGGCACCGGGACCAGACGATGCCCGACCATGTCGACTGCCGCCTGCGCCTGTTCCAGGATGACGTAGCCGAGAAGAGGCTCGAACTCTTCGTCTCCCCCCGAGTCTGCGTCGAGAAATACGACCTCGTTCCAGACCGGCCGGAAACCCTCGATCTTGATCTCTACGGGAGCGCAGGCTTCGCCGCTGACGACTTCCTGGTTTGCCAGGACCAACGTGACAGGCTCGGTACGCAGAAACCGGCCCAGCCTTTCCTTCCACGATCGAGGAAGAAACAAGGCACCCGCTCCGGTGTCGACGAGCATCCCGCACTGAATGGACTTGTCTTCGTCGAGCCGATTGGTAACGGTTGTCTGTGCGATGATCCTGCCCACGTTGCATCTCCCTTGGCAGTTGCAGGCGTACAGATTGCCTGCCGTGCATTGTATTCCACCGCCAACGTGCAGAAAGAGGCAACAAGTAAATTCATGCGGTTTCCGCTGAAACGAGTATCGTCACGTCGCAAGGAAGACAAGGAGCACAAACTCGACCGGGAAACACTCGGCGACCCGAAAACGACACCCCCGTCACACAGTCGAACCGCGTAACGACCTCCCCGCCGCCAGCGCCCGCTCCCGCGAGGCCCTGAGATCCACGATCGGGAAGGGATACGTCTTACCGAGCGTCACGCCGGCGCTACGCAATTCCCTGGCGCCAGCTTCCCAGGGCGCGTGAATCCGCCGATCGGAAAGCCCGGCCAGCTCCGGCACCCAACGCCGCAGATACTCCCCCGAAGGATCGAACTTCCGCGATTGCAGGACCGGGTTGAAGATCCGGAAATACGGCGCGGCGTCGGCGCCGCAACCGGCCACCCACTGCCAGCCGAAACTGTTGTTCGCGAGGTCGGCGTCCACGAGGCAGTCCCAGAACCAGCGTGCGCCGTGGAGCCAGTGAATGAGCAGGTTCTTGGTCAGGAACGACGCGGTGACCATGCGCGTGCGGTTGTGCATCGTGCCGGTTTGCCACAATTCGCGCATGCCCGCGTCGACCAGAGGGACGCCGGTACTGCCCTGCTGCCAGCGACGCAGCAGTTCGGGTTTGTCCCGCCACGGGAAGCGCTCGAAGCCGGGCTTGAGGTTGTCGTCGCAGAGACGCGGGTAGTGATAGAGCAGGTGATGGCTGAACTCGCGCCAGTACAACTGGCGAATCCAGGACTCGCCACCGTCGCCGGCATCCGCATGGTGCACGATCTGCCAGACTCGCAGCGGACTGATCTCGCCGAAATGCAGGTGCGGTGAGAGCGCCGATACCGCGCCGTCCGCCGGAAAGTCTCGCCTCTCCTGATAGTGCGCGGCAGAGCTCGCAACAAACTCGTCCGATCGCTCACGTGCGCCCGCTTCCCCGGGCTGCCACGCGTCGGCGAGGCCGTCGTACCAGCGAATCGCGGGCAGCAAGCCGAGCCGGTCGATACGTTCCGCCGGCTGGTCGCACGCGGCCAGCTTCGGGTCACGCAAATCCGGCGCGGACGCCAGAGTACCGGGTGGCCGATGCCGATTCAGATTGCGATAGAACGGCGTAAACACCACATAGGGCGTTCCGTCCGCCTTGCAAGCTTCGTGGGGGTCCCACAGGAGCGATCCGTTGAATTCCTCGTGCTCGATGCCGCGCTCGCGCAACGCTTCGACGATGCCATGGTCCCGGCGCATGCGCCAAGGCTCGTAGCAGCGGTTCCATACGACCCGCTCCACGGGCAGTGCGTCGCAGAGCCGCAGCAATTCGCCGAGCGCGTCGCCCTGCAACACCCACAGCCTGCCGTCGAGTGCGTCGTTCAGTCGCTTGAGCGAGTGATGCAGCCACCATCGCGACGCCGCGCCCATCTTCCATTCACCGGCGTTCTCGTCGTCGAGGATGTAGAGCGGCAGCAGCGCACCGTTGCCCTCAGCCGCCGCGCAGAGAGCCGGGTTGTCCCGCAAGCGCAGGTCCTGACGGAACCACATGACGGTCAGCGGCGCGGAAGCGGGCGCTTCCCGGGACTGTTCGATCAGATGTCGATCCGAATCCGGCAAGTGCTCTCCTGGTCGTTCGCTTGCCGCGCGAGGATTCGCGGCCGGACTCAAAACCGGAACGTGTAGTTCACCTTCGCCGTCATGTCCGACACCGTCGAGCGAAAGCGGTTGTCGCGATCATAGTCCTCGACGTTGTGGTTGATCACGAAATAGACCTCGCGGCCGGCTTCGGGAATCCAGTGAAGCCGCATGTTGACGCCCGCCGTCTCGGTGACGTTGTCGTACTGAACGAGGTTGACCCAGGACAACGTCGAGGTGAACGCGAAATCGATGCCCGCGGCGACGAGACGGGTCTCGAAGCTGCCCTGCGGCAGATCGATCTTGCTGTAGGCGTAGCTCAGATTGCCGCGAAAGCGCGCCGACGGGCGCCATATGACTTCGCCGAACCAATCGGTGCGGTCGCCGTCGAAGTAGGTTCCGTCCTTGACCCGCACGATACGCATGGTGCCGGCGAGCCTGCGATGCCTGGCTGTACTGAACCCCATTCCCCAGTCGTCAATCTCGTATCGCCCCACCGGAATGACGATGCCACGCGAGATCTCGAAGGGTCGCGCGATGCCCTCAGTGAAATCGCGATAGCCGAAGTAGAATTCGTCGCCGGTACGGTTGCGCAGCACCACGGGGCGAATGAATACCACGTGCGTCTGCGGGGCGCCGGTATCGAGCTGATCGATCTGCCGCACATCCATATGCAGGAGCCAGGACTGCAGGTATCCGTTCGCCGGACGAACCATGTAGCCCAGGCTGAGCTTGGCATCGGAGATGTTGCTGCGATTGACGAAACCGAGCGCGGGATTGAAATTGGCCTCGTACTCCTTGTACTCGAATCCGCCCCTGAAACCCTCGTTGGTCGGCAGGCGCACGCCTGCGCCGAAAGCCGCCTGATCGGCGTCGACGCCCTCCGTATCGCTCTGCTGGTACCAAAGGTCTGCCTCGAGTGATCGGCCGCCGGCCAACCGCGTGTTTCGATATAGGAAATCCAGACCCGCGAGTGAATTTTCGACGTTCGCACCCGGATTGCCCCGGGTCAATATGACACCGAGATTCGACTCCCTGAGCACACCGGCCTTGGTGCGCATGACCGACAGGTCCTTCGCATCGATGTCCCCGAACGCGTCCTGACGGACTGACAGGGCGCCGAGTTCGAAACGCCCGACGCGCCCGCTGATCTTGCCGCCGACCTCAAGATCAATCGGCGCTCCGGTCGGACTCAGGCCGATACGTCGCGAGAAGAACGGGAGGCCGTTCTGCGCCAGCGCGTTGAACCCCGGGATCTGCGACTGGCGCTGCCCGCCGATCCCGCCGAATTCGAAGATATCGGACTCGCGCAGGAAGAAATCGCGCTTCTCGGGAAAAAAGAGACCGAAGCGGTCGAGGTTGACCTGACGATCGTCGACATCGGTGGCCGAAAAGTCCGTGTTGGCCGTCAGAGACGCATTGAGCTGCGGCGTCAGCTTGTAGAAAACGTCCACGGTCGGTTCGAGGCTCGATTCCGAACGGTCCTCCCTGAAGGGATCGTGCGAGAAGGTGCGGACCTCGCTGAGGCTGACCGACGCCACGATGTCGAGCCCGAGTCCCTGTTCGAGTCCCTCGAAGCCGACGCCGAGCCCCGACACGGACGGGTTGTACTCGCGATTGCGCGACACCCAGGCGATGTTCTCGTCGCGGCGCACGATGCCGCGCGAGAAGTTCAGCCCCCAGGTGTCGGTGGTCGGATCGAAGGAAATCGACTTGTACGGGATCTCGATCTCGGCGGTCCAGCCGCCCTCGAAACGGCCCGCCGCCGCGTCGTAGATACTGTCCCAGTCGTTGTAGAACTCGCTGACGTTGCGGTACAGGCCATCGCCGCGCACGCCGTTCGGGTTGACCCCGAAGTAGTAGCCGCTGCGCCGCTCGTTGAACGGGTCGATCGTCACGTAGAAGCGATCGTCCTGCGCGATTTCGTCGTTCTGCCGCATGTTGTTGGCGGTGATCTGGTCGCGGTCCGCGTCGTACAGGCGCGCCGCAACGTATAACGCATCGTCGTCGTAGAGAACGTAGATCTCGGTGTGTTCGGAGGGCTCCGCGTACTCGACGGGATCCGTCTGGTGCAGATCGTCGACGACGGCGGCGCGCGTCCAGACGTCGTCGCTGAGGTCCCCGTCGATGACGGGCGGGGTGTCGGTGCGCACGACGCGAACGCTCTTCTGGCCGGGATCGCTCAGCGTCTGCTGCGCCGCGAGGGGCATGGCGAGGACGGTCAGGCAGGCAGCGAAAATGCAAACGGGGCGCGGCATGGCGCGTAATGGTACAGGCCCGAACCCGCCATCGCAGCGTCGTCGAGCGAAGCCCGCACCGACCGAGACTAGAACCGGAACGTGTAGTTCACCTTCGCCGTCATGTCCGACGCCGTCGAGCGAAAATGGTTGTCGCGATCGTAGTCCTCGACGTTGTGGTTGATCACGAAATAGACCTCGCGGCCGGCTTCGGGGATCCAGTGCAAGCGCATGTTGATGCCCGCCGTCTCGGTGACGTTGTCGTACTGAATCAGGTTGACCCAGGACAGCGTCGACGTGAACACGAAGTCGATGCCCGCGGCGACGAGGCGCGTCTCGAAGCTGCCTTGCGGCAGATCGATTTCGCTGTAGCTGTAAACGATGTTGCCGCGAAAGCGCGCCGACGGGCGCCATGTGAGTTCGGCGTTCACGTCGAGGCGATCGCCGTTGAAGTAGGTTCCGTCATTGGTCCACACGAGACGCATGTGGCCTGCGAACCTGCGGTGGTTGGCCGTGGTGAACTGCCCGCCCCAGTCGCCGTTGTCGTATTCCCCCACCGGAATGACGATGCCGGGCGAGATCTCGAAGGGACGGGCGATGCCTTCGGTCAAACCGCGGTAGCCGAACGAGAACTCGTCGCCGGTGCGGTTGCGCAGCACGATGGGGCGGATAAAGAAACCATGCGTCTGCAGGGCGCCGGTATCGAGCCGATCGACGTGCTGCACATCCAGATGCATGAGCCAGCTCTGCACGTACCCGCTCGCGGGACGAATCATGTAACCCAGGCTGAGCTTGGCATCCGAAACGTTGCGTCGATTGATGAAGCCCAGGGCCGGATTGAAATCGGCTTCGAATTCCCGGTAGTCGAACGCAGCCCTGAACCCTTCGTTGGTCGGCAGGCGCACGCCGGCGCCGAAAGCCGCCTGATCGGAGTCGATGCCCTCGGTATCGCTTTGCTGATACCAGACATCGGCCTCGAGTGACCGGCCGCCGGGCAGCCGCGTATTCCGGTAAAGGAAGTCGAGCCCCGCCAGTGAGTTATCGATATTGGCGCCGGGATTGCCATGCGTCACGATGACGCCAAGATTCGACTCCCTGAGGACGCCGGCCTTCGTGCGTATGACGGACAGATCCTTGGCATCGATGTCGCCGAACGCATCCTGGCGAATCGACAGGGCGCCGAGTTCGAAACGGCCGACGCGCCCGCTGATCTTGCCGCCGACCTCGAGATCGATGGGCGTTCCGGTCGGACTGAGTCCGATACGGCGCGAGAAGAACGGGAGGCCGTTCTGAGCCAGCGCGTTGAGCCCCGGGATCTGCGACTGGCGCTGGCCGCCGATCCCGCCGAATTCGAAGATATCGGACTCGCGCAGGAAGAAGTCGCGCTTCTCGGGAAAGAAGAGCCCGAAGCGATCGAGATTGACCTGGCGGTCATCGACCTCGGTCGCCGAGAAGTCGGTATTGGCCGTCAGGGAAGCGTTGAGTTGCGGCGTGAGCTTGTAGAAGACATCCACGGTCGGTTCGAGGCTCGATTTCGAACGGTCCTCGCCCAGGGGATCGTGCGAAAAAGTGCGTACCTCGCTGAGGCTGACAGACGGCACGATGTCGAGCCCGAGTCCCTGTTCCAGCCCTTCGAAGCCGACGGCCAGTCCCGAGATCGACGGGTTGTATGTCCGGTCGCGCGACACCCAGGCGAGGTTCTCGGCGCGGCGCACGATGCCGCGCGAGAAGTTCATGCCCCAGGTGTCGGTGCTCGGATCGAACGAGATCGACTTGAACGGAATCTCGAACTCGGCCGTCCAGCCCCCCTCGAAACGAGCTGCCGCGACGTCGAAGATGCTGTTCCAGTCCTGGTAGGACTCACTGACGTTGCGATAGAGGCCGTCGTTGCGCACGCCGTTCGGATTAACGCCAAAGTAATAGCCGCTGCGCCGATCGTTGAACGGATCGATCATGACGTAGAAGCGATCGTCGTCCCACACCTGATCGTTCTGGCGCATATTGTTAGCGGTGATCAGGTCCGGCTCGGCATCATGCAGGCGAGCGGCCACGTATAACGCTTCGTCGTCGTAGAGGATGTAGATCTCGGTACGCTCGGACGGCTCTGCATATTCGACAGGCTCGGTCTGGTGCAGATCGTCGACGACGGCGGCGCGCTCCCAGACCGCATCGCCGAGGGCGCCGTCAATGACGGGCGGCGCATCCGTGCGCACTACACGCACGCTTTTCTGGCCCGAATCGGTGAGCGTTGGCTGCGCCGCGAGCGGCGCGGCGAGCAGGCCGAGCGAAGCGGCCGTCAGTGCGGCGCACAAGGGAGCTTTGCGAAGCATCGCGTGAGAGTACAGCTTTAGGGCTGCCGATGCAGACTTGATTTATCGGTTGGCTGTCGCGCTATCTTGCGATTCTGGAGCCCTGCCAGGTCGCCCGTAGACAGCCGACGTGGACGGCCGATCATTCACAGCGTCGCCGCGTACGAGCCGCGACGCGTTGTCGCGAAGGATTCCACGCCGCGCCGCGTCCATAGGGGCAGGAGACGAAACGTGCGTGTCGTGTACGACGATCGCCAAACGGTCAAACGGCTCCTTGCTGGAGATGAGGCAGCCTTTCGGGAACTGTTCGACAGCTTCTTTCCGAAGCTGTACCGGTATGCGCTTGCCCGATTGGACGGTCGGCACGACGAGGCGGTGGAAGTGGTGCAGGAGACCTTTTGCAAGGCGTTCGAACATCTGGATTCCTGGCGCGGCGAAGGGTCGCTCCAGGGCTGGATGTACAGGATCCTGAGAAACAACATCATCGATTACGCCCGCAGGCGCGACCGTGAGTTGCCGAAGGTCGCGCTGCTCGAGGACCAGGGCGCCGTGCAGCGGATCCTCGACACGCTCACAGCGGCTGAATCGGAGCAACCCGAAGCGCTCGCGGCGCGCGCCGATGTGGTGCGGCTGATCCAGGCCACGCTCGATCGCCTGCCGGGACACTACGGCGATGTCTTGGAGTGGAAATACGTGGACGGTCTATCGGTGAAAAGCATTGCCGAACGGCTCGACATCGGGCCAAAAGCGGCGGAATCCCTGCTCACACGAGCTCGAGTGGCATTCCGCAAGGCCATGGGATCGATAGCGGAATCCGTGAACGTACTGCCGTTCGACCCCGCGCCGGACAACGACAGGGCTTGAAGTACTGCAATGACTGACGAAACGAGGCAGGCAAAGGGCTCAACGGAAGCAACCGCTGAGGTCGACCGCGACATCGTGGGTGAACTGGTGAAGGCGGGCGGGCGGCGGCCAACGCCTTCCGATGCTGCTTACGAAAAGGTCGTTACGGCTGCAAGGGAAGCATGGCAGCAACAGCTTCGCTCCCGGCGCAATCGCCGGCGGCAGCGGTATTTCGCGCTCGCGGCGGCGGCCGTGGGTCTCGCGATAGGCATACCCTTGACGATGCAGTTGCTGCCGACATCGCCGCCGCCCGCGATCGCGTTCACGACCCTCCTCGATGGGCATGTCCTGGTTCTCGACGCGGATGAAGGGGCCTGGCAGACGGTGGACGGCACCGTCGTCGCATGGCCGGCGGGCGCAAGGCTCCGAACCTCGACCGGCAACCGAATCGCTCTGGATCTCGCCCAGGGCGGGTCCTTGCGCGTCGACGAAGCGAGCGAACTGACGCTGGCGTCAGTCGGGCGGATCGAACTCGTCACCGGCGCGATCTACTTCGATTCGAGAGCGGCTACGGGCATCGGTACGCTGGAGGTCAGCACGGCCCACGGCCTGCTACGCACGATCGGAACCCAGTTCGAAGCCGCGACATTCGCCGATGCGCTGCGTATACGAGTGCGGGAAGGCAGCGTGGCGATTCAGCGCGGATCGCAGTTACCCGACTTGACCGGCGTTGCGGGCGAGCAGCTACGCCTCGACTCCGCGGGCGCTGCACAAAACACGCCCTTCCCTGCCCATGATCCGGAATGGTCCTGGGCGATCGCCCTTGCAGATACTCCGCCGATCGACGGCCGGCCGCTCCTCGAGCTTCTCGACTGGGTCGTCAGGGAAACCGGCCATGAGTTGCGATTCGCCGATCCCACAGTGGAACGGCAGGCGCGCGTCATCACCATGCGCGGGGACCTCGGCAACGTATCGCCTCTGGAGGCGCTCGAAATCGCGCTGGCGACAACGGACCTCGATCACGTTGTCCAGGACGATGGCGTAGTATTGATCCGTATGCGATAGACGCAACACGGGTATCGTCGCGTCACCGTGCGAACAAGCGTGCGTCATGTATTGGCCGTCGTGCTTGGCCTGAACTTTTGCGGCGCGCTGGCGGTGGAACCCGAAGACCTGCGGGGGCTGCCGCTGGAACAGGCGCTCGAGGCCTTGCGCGCGGACGGACTTGCGATCATCTACAGCAGTGACCTGGTCAGGCCGTGGATGCGGGTTCTTTCGGCCCCGGTCTCCGACGAACCGTCAGAAATGTTGACCGAAATTCTGGCGCCGGTCGGGCTTGCCGTGCGGGCCGGGCCGTCCGGCATCGCGCTGGTCGTTCGTGGCTCCGGGCCGGCGGTAACGGAGACTGGGATTCGATCCGGCTCCGCCCCTGCAACCCCTGAAACCGGGCCGAGTCCCGATGCGGCAGCGCCGGTGCCCATCGAGGAAATCGTCGTTGCCGGCAGTCGCTATCAGCTTGCCCGGGCTGTCGGCGATTCCATGTTCCGCCTCTGGAGCGAGAACATCGAGTACCTGCCGGACCTCGGCGACGACGCATTGCGTTCCATCGCGCGTCTGCCGGGAATCGGGACGGACAGCGTCAGCGCGCGGTCGAATGTGCGCGGCGGCGAAACGCGGGAGACCATCGTGCGGTTCGACGGTCTGCGCCTGCACGATCCGTTTCATCTGAAGGACTTCAACAGCGTTTTCAGTGCGATCGACCCGCGGCTCGTCGCGTCGATGGATGTCTTCACCGGAGGTTTTCCGGCTGCCCTCGGCGACAGCCTGAGCGGCGTCGTCGATGTCGTCTCGATGACGCCTCCCGCGCCCCTTTACCATGAGGTGTCATTCAGTTTCTTCAACACGTCGGCGCTCAGTTCCGGACGTTTCGACAAAGGCTCCTGGGTCGGCTCCGTCCGCAGAAGCACACTGGACCTGTTTCATGAGTCGTCCGAAACATATGTCGGGCGACCCGTGTACCTGGATGCCTACGCGAAGCTCGTGTACCGGCTCAGCGACCGATTGCAACTGACCGGCAACTTCCTGCAGTTGCGCGACGACATCCAAGTGACTCACCCGAATGGCGAACAGCAGGTTCACGCGCTCGGAGAAGACAGTTATCTGTGGTTGCGCTTCGATCACGACCCGGGTCCGGCCTGGACGGGGACGACTCTCGTGGCGCGCACCCGCCTGCGCAACCGGCGCAACGGCTTCAGCCGCCTTGCCGGCATCGGTTCGGGGTGGCTCGACGATCGGCGCAACTCGAGCCTCGACACCGTCCAGAGCGACTGGTCGGCAACCCTCGGCGACGGGATCCTGCTTCAGGTCGGCGGGATGTTGAGCCATACGCAAGGCCGCTATCGCTACGCCGACGAGGTCGCGTTCGACGTGCTTGTCGACTTTCCAGGCGCCCCCGATGCGCCGGCACGCGCCCGCGACATCCACCTGAACCCCGACGGCAGTCAGTCCGCGCTGTACGGCAGCGTCCGCTACGCTTCAAGCGACCGCCTGGCGATGGAAGCCGGTCTGCGCTGGGATCGCGAGACCCTGAGTCCCGATCGCGCGTCCGTGCTCGCGCCACGCATCGGGCTGCGCTACAGGCTCGCGGACAGGCTGTACGTCAAGGGGAGCCTCGGCCGGTTTTATCAATCCCAGGCCATATACGAGGTGCAGCTCGAGGACGGCGTGGAACGCTATTTCCCGCCTCAACGGGCCGACCATGCTGTCGTCGGCCTCGAACGGGAGTTCCGGTCCGGGCTGGGATTGAGGGTCGAAGCCTACTCGAAGGCGATGAAGGATCTCAGGCCGCGCTACGAAAACCTGCTCAATCCGCTGATGATGTTCCCGGAATTGAAACCGGACCGAATCCGGATTGCGCCCGAGAAAGCCAATGCCCGCGGCTTCGAAGTCTTCCTGGAACAGCAAACCGGCGACGCCCTGTCATGGTGGATCGGCTACAGCCGCTCGCGGTTTACCGACCGGATCGACGGCAGATCCCACCCCAGAAGCTGGGACCGGACGCATGTATTGAGTGCCGGACTCAACTGGGACGCGCCCCGGTGGAACATCGGCCTGGGTTTTCTGAGACACAGCGGGTGGCCCATCACGCCCGTCGCGCTCGGCGCCGACGGATACATCGCCGCGGTAAACGAACGCAATTCCGAGCGCGTCGCCCATTACAGTTCCACGGATCTGCGCATAACGAGGAAATTCCGGTTCCCGCGAAGTTCCGGCTCCGTATTCGTGGAATGGACCAATGCCTTCGACCGCTCCAATCCCTACTCCCGGGAATATGCACTGACCCGCGGTAACGGTGGCGACGAACTGTTGCTCGATACATTGCATACCTTGCCCAGGCTCCCCTCTCTGGGCTTTGTCTGGACCTTCTGATCGCAGCGCCGCGATCATGACGACCATGAGAAACTTCCGGAAGATCGGCAACGTGGACACGGCGCCCTTGCGCGCGGAACTCGATGCGGCTCCGGAATCGTGGAAGCTGGACACGAGCCGGCAACGCAAGGTCCGCTGCCAGCGGCACACCGAAAACATCTTCCTGCGCGCAGCCATGAAACCGCTGCCGCCGGGCGCGAAAAACGCGAACGACGTGCACGAGTGCCGCGTGATGAAAATGGCCGCGAGGTTTCCGCTGACGCTGCGGTTCTGTGAGAGCGTCGCCGCTTCAGTCGGGGGCAAACTGGGCCGGGTAACGCTGGTTTCGCTATTGCCCGAGCGCCAGGTGTTTCCGCACGTGGATACGGGCGCCTACTACCGCATCAGGGACCGCTACCACCTCGTGCTCAGGAGTCGGGACGGCAGCCCGTTGACCGCGGGCGATGAGACTGCGGTCATGCGCGAAGGCGAACTTTGGATCTTCAACAACAAGGTACGGCACTGGGCGATGAATCCGTCCAGCGAACCGCGAATACACTTGATCTTTGATGTGCTGCCCGCGGCCGGCGGCGGCCACTTCGTGTTCCCGTTGGAGAAAACCGGGACCGCGAGCGGTTCCTGATCGCGACTCCCTTCCGACGACGATCCGCAAGTCCTGAGCGTGGCGAGAGCCGACTTCCGTCAGTCGTCGTCATCGTCATCGTCATCGTCATCGTCATCGTCGTCGTCGTCATCGTCGTCGTCGTCGTCGTCATCGTCATCGTCATCGCCGTCGCCGTCACCGTCCCCATCACCATCGCCGTCCCCGTCGCCATCGCCGTCGCCATCCCCATCGCCGTCGCCATCGCCGTCACCGTCCCCATCCCCGTCTCCGTCGCCATCGCCATCGCCATCGCCATCGCCGTCGCCATCGCCATCGCCATCGCCATCGCCGTCGCCATCGCCGTCGCCGTCCCCATCCCCGTCGCCGTCCCCATCGCCATCACCGTCACCGTCACCGTCCCCATCGCCATCGCCATCGCCATCGCCATCGCCATCGCCGTCGCCGTCGCCATCGCCATCGCCATCGCCGTCGCCGTCGCCGTCGCCGCTCGAACCGAAGTAAGCGTAGTAGTACGGGTCATCTTCGTACTGGTTGTCAGTCCCGATCTCAGAAGCAATGATGAAGCTGTTGCCGATCGCCCAGCCCTTGGTCGCGACGAAACTGAAGTCGCTCACGCGATCGTGAAAACCGGGTTCGAATTTCGTAAGCGAACTCGTCAGGATCCAGATGCCGTGGACGTTGAACTGGGTCCTCGGTTGGTACTGCGTGTCGACGAAACCGCTCAGCCTGACCTGGGTCTGGCCGTTCACGCGCTCGACGCTTGTCGCGACCAGGGGACCTGAACCGGGCGGCGACTGCTCCGACGTCACTTCCAGGTAATCGTAGTAACGGATATCGTCGATTCCGAATTCACGAGTGCCTGTATCGCTGTTGTCCTCGAAACGCGTCAATTCGTTCGCCTGGATCCTCAGGCCAAGCAGGGTGAAGGCGCCGCGATCCACGTCGATGTCGTCGACACGTGCCCCGATCTGAATCCTTGAAACGGGCTCAACATCCACGCTCGTCGCCACCAGCGTTTCCGTTCCGTCTTCGATCGTGCCGCTGACCCTCGCACGTGTTTCGGCCCGCAGATGTTGCTCGTCATCGCCCTCGAATCGAGTGTCCGGCGTGGTCCTGACGGGCACGTCGGAAATGTGGAAGTCCAGGGGGGACTCGAAGCGGGTGATGAACCCTTCCATCGTGACATCGTCGATGTCGGGTTCCCGCACGCCGATGGCATCCGGACGCTTGTACGCTATCGACGTGGCGACAAACGCGCCGGATTCGTCGAAACAGCCGTCACCGATGAGATCGCATCGCACTTCGACCCAGTCACCGTCCTTGAGACTTCCATCGGCAAAATCATCCAGGCGGGCGGCGTGGGACCTGACGAGAAGCGAGCCGAGCATAAACCGGGACTCGAGAGCCTGGAATCCGCCAACCTTTCCGAGGATCCGCATCGGCGAACCCGCTGCCTGACGTTGTATCCGGGTCGCGGAAATCACGCCGCCGGACTTGACCAGTCCACTGATCTCGACTGCATCGCCGACCGAAAACGAAGGCAGGCCGGACTCGTTGTCCTCGCCGTCGAACGATGTGTCGGGCGTCAGAACGATCGTCTGGCCCAATACGCTGAACAGGTCGTTCTCGATGTCGATGGAGTCGATGGGTCCGGTCACGTGCGGCTCATAGCTGATGCGCTCGGCCACGCCCAGCGTGTTCGTTTCGTCGACGGTCCCGTCGACCCGGACCACCTGACCCGGCTGGAGTTGGTCTTCGCGCCCCGGCGCGCCGTCGATCGAGATCGTGGCGTTCGACGTATCGAACCGGATTCCGCCGACGTTGACGCTCCCGAAACTCGCGACCGCCCCGATGACGCGTTTCTGGCTCGAGTCGGACGCCGCATCGGAATCCGCCGCGTCCGAGTCGTCCGGCGATTGCGCGTGGGCGCCTCCGCCGTCTGTCAGGACCAGCAACGCGGCTACCCAGGAAACTGCCCAATTCCAGAATTTCATGACAACGCTCCCGGCGACTTCTTCCACCGGATACCGGATACATCGTAACGGGATCCGCCGGTACCCGACGCCGATACCCGCACCACGCGCATGGGTCGTACCCATGGTGACGGCGATCGAAGCGAAATCCTTCGATACACGTGCTCCGTTGGATCGTGAACGGTGCGATCGCAAGCTTCGCGATCGAAGACCTTCGCTCAGCGAATCGGGTTCAGAACCTTGACGGCAGCGGCAAGGGCGTGTGCGGCAGAGTCGATGCGCACGGCGTTATCGTAGACCTCGGTGCGCAAGGCGCCGAGCACGCGCCGCTTTCGTGAAACGTAGAACGCGTCCCGCTCATCGCGGAACTGCAGTTGCCGAAGCGAGCGCAGTCCGCGCTCGACGGCTTGCCGGTAGGCTGCCGCGCGCGCGTCGTCACCGAGCGCGCGAGCCAATGCGAGGGCATCGGCGAGGCCTTCGAGATAGACGCCGGTGGAAGCCGCGTGAGGCGGGCCGAACTCCCGATGACCGGGATCGTAGAACCGCCCGCGAAGATCATCGGTCAGCCCGTCCCATTGCTGCATCGGCAACAACCAGTCGTTGATCTCGAAAACGAAGTCGGCCAGCTCGTGTTGCTTCGTATGCTCGTGGAGCGCGACGCAGGCTTGCGTGTGCCAGGGGACGAATGCCGGGTTGCGTGCCCGGCGATGCCGTTGCCGGCAGCGTTCGAAGACTTCCATGAATCGCTCGACCGGCGGGGCGCACGGCGCTTGCCGGCGTATCGCCTCGGCCCAGAACAGGAGCGCTTCGCCGCTGTAGAAGTTCCAGTTCTGCCCGTCGCGCTGCCGTGGAAAGAAGAACGTGCGAAACCCGTCCGGTCCGCCCGCGAGCGAATCGACACCGGCGGCGAGCATCCGGAGTTCGGTTTCGAATGCCTCGCTCGCGGGACTTTCGAGGATGGCCAGCGCGGCAAGTGCGGCCGCGCCGAGCTTGGCGCCGGTTCGCTCGACGATCGCACCGCGACCGCCGCCGACATCCGTGAAATAGCGGCTCAGGTTGTAGCGCAGGTTGCGAACCGCGGCCTCGCGGACGTCCGGGGCATTGCGAAGCTCCGCGTATCGGGCCAGCGCCAGGGACGCCAGGAAGCGCCGAATGGCGTTATCGGCCGGGGATTCCTCCCCGCGGCTCGGCCAATACTTGTACGGAAGCGCACCGTCATGAGACAGGTTGCGAAGCATCCACCGGCAGATTCCTTCGGCGATCTGTGCGGCGCGCTTCTCCGCGGTCGTGGACTCCAGGAGAACCAGCGTGCCGCCACGGTACAACCCGGCCACTTCCGTCCCGTCGCCGCCGATCAGCAACTGCCTCGCACGAAGCTCGCCGAGCGTGCCGTGGCTTGCAAACTCGCTCGCGCTGGCGCCGTTGCTCTTGAGAAACCTCGCAAGCGCACGCCGGAAAGACAGGTTGGCGGCCAGCATTCGGGTCGGCGCGTAGCGCACAGCGCTGTCACCCAGGGCGATTTCCATCCCCACGATGCCCTGTACCCGGGGATAGAAAGCGTCGGAGAAACGCTCCGGTGCGATCGGGCGCGAACCTTCCACGACACAGACCTCGATCCGCTCGTCGGAGCGCGCCCCGACATGTTCCGGCAATTCCTGCAGCGAGACCTCGGCGAGCCACCCGCTGCGCCTGGCAACGCCGTTGCGCCGGATGCAGAACCAGATCATGGGTATCCTGAGGCATGCATGGACTTGGCCTGGAGCCTGAGGGTACTCGACTGTAGTGACGCAGAGCGAAGCTTGTTCCTTCGCGACGAGTTCGGGCGGCGTAACGCTCGGGGCGGAAACCGTTTGTGTTGCCCGATCCATTGGACTACAGTCGGAGACCGAGACTCAATGCAATGAACGTCCTCGCCGCAATTCGCCGTCGCCAGAAGCGCTGGACACCGAGGCTGTCAGCGTTGCTCGCGGTCGTGTGGGTTGGCATGCTGTGGCAGCCCTGCGCCTCGGCGACCGGCGTGGACGAGCATGCCGGGCATGCCGGTCACGCCGAAACTGCGCTGCCTGCCGCACACGCGGCACATGCCGGGCACGCGAGCCATGCCGCCGATACCGGGCAGATCGAACATGCGGAGCAGCACTGCCCGCACTGTCCACCTCTGGTTCACGGCGATTGCGCGACCCTCACCGAAGAGTGCGCCTCCCTCGACCGATTCGATGCGGATCGCCGCACAGCGAAGCTCAAGTACGGTGCCGGCACCGGCGCCGACGAAACTCCGCAAATCCCGATCCCCCACGCCTCGTCCCTGCAGCCGCTGCTCTCGGCAGCGATTTCCGCTCGGATCGAGGACTGCGGATCCCTGCCGCAAGGCCCGCCCCTCAACATCCTGTATTGCACGTACCTGATGTAGCGATCCCCCTGTAACCGTTTCTTTCCGGTTTCAGGTCAGGAGATCGTTATGTCGTTCTTGCGTGGACTGACGTCCCGTTTCATGCGCCGTGCGAACCACGGCGCGCCGAGGCGCGGCAAGCGCGCGGGCATCGTTGCCGCCGCCTGCGCCGTCGTTTGCCTGTCGCCCGGCGGGTTCGCACAGGAAGGCGAACCCGCTGCCGACGCGCCGGCCACGGGCCAACTCGCCCTTGCCGACGCGGTTCAGATTGCGCTGTCCGCCAATCCCAACTTCGCGGCGTCTCTCGCCAACGCCCGGGCGTTGCAGGAAGTTCCGTCGCAGGCCGGCGCCCTGCCCGATCCGACGATCGGCCTGAACGCCATGAACCTCCCCGTCGATTCCCTGAATCTCGACCGGGACCACATGACGCAGCTCCAGTTCACGTTCAGCCAGGCGATTCCCTATCCCGGCAACCGGCGGCTTCTCGTGGACGCCGCGCAGTTCGAGGCCGACGCGGGATTCGCGCGCGTGGAGGACATGCGCCTGACGCTCGCAGCCCGCGTTCGTACGACCTGGTGGCGGCTCTTTCAGCGCGACCGCGCGCTGCAGATCGTCGAGCAGAACCAGGCGCTCATGAGGGATTTCATCGAGATCGCCCGAACGCGGTACGAGGTCGGCGGCGGACTGCAGCAGGACGTGCTGCTTGCCCAACTCGAACTCTCGCGCCTGCTCGAGCGGGAACTGGGCATCGCCGCGACGCGTTCGCGAACCGAGGCGATGTTGGCCGAACTCCTCGACCGCACACCGGGCGATCGCATCGTCCTGCCGCAGGCGCCCGACAACCTGCGCTTGCCGGACGTGCCCGCGGAAGACGAGTTGCTGCAGCAGGCCGTGGCCGCTCACCCGGCGCTTGCCGCCGACAACGCGCTGGTCGACGCGGCCCGCGCGCGACTCGATCTTTCCGAGCAGTTCACGCGGCCGAACTTCTCCGTGGGCGCCGGTTACGGGTATCGCCAGGGCGAAGATCCGCAGCGCGGCGGCGACCGCTCGGATCTGGTGAGCGTCATGTTCAACGTCAGCGTCCCGCTCTACGCGAAGTCGAAGCAGCGGCGGGCAATCGAACAACGCAACCACGAAGTCTCGCAACGCAGGCTCCTGCTGCGCCATACGCTCGGTTCGATCCGCTCCGCGATCGCCGCGCACCGCTCGGACTACGAGGCCGCTCGCGAGCAGGTCACGCTGCTCGAAACCGCGATCATTCCACAGGCGCAGCAAACGGTCACGTCGATGCTCGCCGCCTACCAGGCCAACGAAGTGGACTTTCTCAACGTCCTGAACAGCCAGATCACCCTGTACAACGCGCAGATCAACTACTGGGACGCGCTCGGTACGGCCAAGTCGGCCCTCGCGGAACTCGCGGCGGCCTCGGGACAGGAGGTGCTTTATGAATAGATCAATTCTCATCGCGCTCGGTTTCGTTGGAGTCGCACTACTGTCGGGCGGCGGAGGCTACTGGCTTGCCGGACGGCAGATGGCGCCGTCGGCCGACGGAAGCCCGGATCAGGCTCATGCGGACCATACGCAACCCGATCACGCTGAAATGACCGCCGCGGCGCCCGCCGCGATGCCGGAAGACGGCGAACAGGAACCGTTGTTCTACCGGCACCCGCACTCGCCGGACATCATCTCCGAAGTACCGGCAAAGGACGAGATGGGCATGGATTACGTGGCGGTCTACGCCGATTCGCTGACGGGCGCAGGTCCCGCCGGTACCGTCCTGATCGATCCGGTCACCGTGCAGAGCATCGGCGTGCGCACCGCGCCGGCCGAGCGGCGCACGCTGACCCGCCCGATTCACACGCTCGGGCGGGTCGACTACGACGAGCGGCGCATCACCCGGCTGCACCCGAAAGTCGCCGGCTGGATCGACGAACTCTACGTCGAGACGACCGGGGAGCCGATCGACTCCGACGAGATCCTGCTCAACATCTATTCCCCGCAACTCCTGCTCACACAGCAGGAGTACCTGGTTGCGCTCAGGAACCGGGAAACGTTGAGCACGAGCCCGTTTCCGGATGTCCGGCAGGGCGCCCTCGACCTCGTCGATTCGACGCTCGAAAGGCTCAGGCTCCTCGATGTTCCCGAACACCAGATCACCGAGCTGACCCAGACCGGAACCGTGCAGGAGCAACTGCACATCCACTCTCCGGCAGCCGGCATCGTCATCAATATCGGCGCCCGCGAGGGACAGTACGTCACACCGCAGACGGAGCTCTATACCATCGCGGATCTCACGTCCGTATGGGTGCTCGTGGACATCTTCGAGGACGAGCTGCCCTGGGTCCGCCTGGACGACGCGGCGCGCATGACCGTTGCCGGCGCCCCGGGACGGGTCTTCGAGGGCCGCCTGACCTACATCTATCCCTATGCCGAGAGCCAGACGCGGACGGTCAAGGCGCGGCTCGAGGTCGACAATCGGGAACTTCTGCTCAAGCCGGAAATGTTCGCCGACGTGACGATCGACGCGAGCCCCGAGGAGGATGTCGTGGCCGTGCCTGCCGAAGCCATCGTTCGTTCGGGTCTGCGCGAGCAGGTGTTCATCGTGCGCGAACCGGGACGGTTCGAGCCGCGTGAAGTGCAGCCGGGCGTCTCGAGCGACGGCTGGACGCGGATTCTCGACGGCGTGCAAGCGGGCGAGGAAGTCGTCGTCTCGGCGCAGTTCCTGATTGACTCCGAGTCCAAGCTGCGCGAAGCCGCGGCCAAGATGCTGGGGACGTTCGATGAATAGCAGGATGATCGGCGGCTGGATCGGGAACGGTTGCTCGGCGGAACGCCCTTCGCGCTGCCGGGAGACGTTCGATGATTAAACGGATCATCGACGCATCAATCGAGAACCGCTTGCTCGTCGCGATCCTCGTCGTCATCGCGGTGGCGGCGGGGATCGGCGTTGTCAGAACGACTCCGCTCGACGCGATCCCGGATCTCTCCGACGTGCAGGTCATCGTCCTGACCGAGTATCCGGGCCAGGCGCCGCAGGTCGTCGAGGATCAGGTGACCTATCCGCTGACCACGGCCATGCTCGCCGTGCCGTTCGCGAACGTCGTGCGGGGCTATTCCTTCTTCGGCCTGTCCTTCGTCTACGTGATATTCGAGGACGGGACCGACATGTACTGGGCGCGCTCGCGAGTGCTCGAATACCTGAACTACGTGAGCGGACGGCTGCCGGACGGCGTCACGCCGACGCTCGGTCCGGATGCGACGGGCGTCGGCTGGATCTACGAATACGCGGTCGTGGATCGAAGCGGACAGCACGACCTTGCCGAGCTCAGGTCCATCCAGGACTGGTACCTGCGCTACCCGTTGCAGACGGTCCCGGGCGTTGCCGAGGTAGCTTCCATCGGCGGTTACGTCAAGCAGTACCAGGTCGAGGTGGACCCGAACGCCCTGCTTGCCTACAACATCCCGATCTCGGGCGTCCGCCAGGCCATCATGCGGTCCAACCGCGATGTCGGGGGCCGGCTCATCGAGATGTCCGAAACGGAGTACATGGTCCGCGGGCTCGGCTACATCCAGTCGATCGAGGACATCGAGGAGATTCCACTCGGCGTCGACCAGCGCGGGACGCCGATCCGCGTCCGGGACATCGCGGACGTCCGGACAGGGCCCGAATTGCGCCGCGGCATCGCCGAACTCAACGGCGAAGGCGAGGTGGCCGGAGGCGTCGTCGTCATGCGCTACGGAGAGAACGCGCTGAGCACCATCGAAGCCGTCCGCGCGAAGCTCGACGAACTCAGGGCCGGGCTGCCCGAAGGCGTCGAGATCGTACCGACCTACGACCGCGGCGACCTCATCGAGCGAGCCGTCGACAACCTGTCGAACACGCTCCTGCTCGAGTTCGCGCTCGTCACGCTCATCTGCGCGGTATTCCTGTTCCATCTGCGCTCCGCGCTCGTCGTCATGATCGCGCTGCCGATCGGCATCCTGCTCGCGTTCATCGCCATGCGCCTGCAGGGCATCAACGCGAACATCATGTCGCTCGGCGGGATCGCCATCGCGATCGGGGCCATGGTCGACGGCCCGATCGTGCTGATCGAGAATTCGCACCGGCACCTCGCGCTCGCCGCCGAGCGCGCCGGCGGCCGGCTCAAGGCGCGCGAGCGCTGGGGCGCGGTCGCAACCGCCGCTCGTGAAGTGGGGCCTGCGCTGTTCTTCTCGCTGCTCGTGGTGGTCGTGTCGTATTTCGCGATCTTCACGCTCGAAGCCCAGGAAGGGCGGCTGTTCAAGCCGCTCGCGTTCACGAGCAGCTATTCCATGGCCGGCGCGGCGCTGCTCGCGATCACCGTCGTGCCGATCCTGATCGGCTACTTCGTACGCGGACGGATCCGCAGCAATGCGCGAAACCCCATCAGCCGTCTGCTCACGGCGCTGCATGCCCCGATCCTGAGAGGACTGTTGCGCTGGCGCGCCGTCACGCTGGTCGTCGTCGCCGGTTTGCTGGCGTTGACCTGGTATCCGCTGTCCCGGCTCGGCGCCGAGTTCATGCCGCCGCTCGATGAAGGCGACGTGCTCTACATGCCGACGACCTTTCCGGGCGTGTCGATCACCAAGGCCGAGGAGCTGCTGCAACAGACGGACAAGATCCTGAGCACCTTTCCGGAAGTGCAATCGGTGTTCGGCAAGGTCGGGCGCGCGGAAACCGCGACGGACCCGGCTCCCCTTTCGATGATCGAGACCGTCGCGCGCCTCAGGCCGCGCGACCAATGGCCGGACCCCGCCAAGTCCACCGCCGACCTCATGCGCGAGATGGATGCCGCGATCCGCTTCCCGGGACTCGCCAACGCCTGGACCATGCCCATCAGGACACGCATCGACATGCTGTCGACGGGCATCAGGACGCCGGTGGGCATCAAGATCGGCGGACCGGATCCGGCGGTGCTGGAGCGGATCGCCATCGACGCCGAACGGGCGATGAACGCGCTGCCCGAGACGCTCTCGGCGTACGGCGACCGGGCGGCCGGCGGCTATTTTCTGGACTTCGACATCCGGCGCGGCGCAGCGGCCCGCCACGGCCTGACGCCGGGCGATATCCAGGACGTCATCATGTCCGCGGTCGGCGGCATGCAGGTGACCGAAACGGTGGAAGGCCTGGAGCGCTACCCCGTCAACGTCCGCTACCCGCGCGAGCTGCGCGACGATCCCGAACGGCTGCGCCGGGTCCTGATTCCCACGCCCTACGGCGCGCAGATCCCGCTCGGACAGCTTGCCGACATCGAGCTGCGCCGCGAGCCGCCCGTGATCAAGAGCGAAGGCGCCCGACCGAACGCCTGGGTCTACATCGATATCGCGACGTCGGACGTCGGTGGATTCGTCTCGAGGGCTCGCGAAGCGCTTGCCGAGCAGGTCGCGATTCCGGAGGGCTATACCGTCACCTGGTCCGGCCAGTACGAGTACATGCAGCGCGCCGCCGAGCGATTGCGGATCGTGATTCCGGCGACGCTGCTGCTCATGTTCCTGCTGCTCTACCTGAACTTCAGAAAGGTATCGGCGCCGCTCATCGTCATGCTGTCCGTGCCCTTCGCGCTCGTCGGCGGCTTCTGGATGGTCTACTGGTACGGCTTCAATCTGTCCGTCGCCGTCGCCGTGGGCTTCATCGCCCTTGCGGGCGTGGCCGTCGAGACGGGCGTGCTCGTGCTGACGTTCATCGACGAAGCCGTCGCCAAACGCAGGCGCGACAAGCGCGAAGCCGTTGCGGCTGGCGATGCCGACAGCGAAACGCTGACGGTCGCTGAGATCAGCGAGGCGGTCCAGCGCGGGACCTCGCGCCGGGTTCGGCCCGTTGCCATGACCGCCATGTCGACGATCATGGGCCTGCTCCCGATCATGCTGATCTTCGGCACGGGATCGGACGTGATGCAGCGCATCGCCGCCCCGATGATCGGCGGGATGGTGACGACCGCAGTCCTCTGCCTGCTCGTATTGCCGGTCGTCTACGCGCTCGTGCTGCAGGCCAGGGAACGGCTGCAACCGACGGACGAAGCGCCTTGAAGGACCGTCCGGCACCATCCTGCGGTACGGGAAGTCGAAGCCGGGCCGCCCTGGAAGCGCTTTCGGGTATAGTCACCCGGCGCGATCGGCCGAACCGCCCGCAGCCGCGCTCAGCCATCCACCCTGAGCCACAGCCTGCGGCCGCAAACGCCGACCGCACGGGATTTCAAGCGACGGGGAACTCGTATTGAACATCGGCTTTATCGGCCTCGGCGCCATGGGCCAGGTCATCGTCCCGCGCCTGCTCGCGGCCGGCTACCGGGTCACGGGCTGGAACAGGACCGCCGGAAAGGCGGCGCCGCTGCTCGAGCAAGGCATGCGCTGGGCCGACACGCCGGCGGCGGTGTCCGCGGCATCGGATGTCGTCTTCTCGATCGTGACTGACGGCGAGGCCGTACGGTCCGTCGCGCTCGGCGAGGACGGCGTCATTTCGGGGCTCGAGCCGGGCGGCATCTACATCGACATGGGCACGATCGCGCCCGACATTACGCGTTCGCTCTCGGCCGAGTTCGCCAAACGGGGTCTCGCGATGCTCGACGCGCCGTTGTCGGGCAGCCCGGTCACCGTCGAGCAGGGCAATGCCTCGTTCATGATCGGCGGCGACCGGGAAGCGTTCGAGCGTGTCGAACCCGTTCTGCGCGCGATCGGACCGAAAGTGACCTACATCGGCGCGAGCGGCCAGGCCCACGTCATGAAGCTCGCCGTCAACGCGCTGCTCATGGTCGAGGTCATCGCCTTCGGCGAGGCCATGGCGCTCGCCGAGAAAGGCGGCGTCGATCGGGACATCGCGCTCGATGCGTTCCTCAAGAGCGTGACCGCGGCGCCCGTACTCGGCTATCGCGGTCCGTTCATCCTCGAAGGCCAGATGCCCGATGTGCCGCTCGCCGACGTGACGCTGCAGCAGAAGGACATGCTGCTCGTGCTCGAAATGGCGCGAAAGTCCGGCAGCCCCGTGCCGCTCGCCGCCGCCGCGAACGAACTCATGAACGCCTGCCGCGGTCTCGGCATCGACCGCAACGACTTCGTCGTCGCCCACCAGGTGTACCGCCGGCTCGGCGGACAGACGACCGACGACACACTCGGAAGGGAGGCAAGCGCGACATGAGCACGGACAAGCCTCCGGTGGCCGGACCGAAGCTGCCGCCCTACGGGCCGTCGATCACGCTGGCGCAGGCGAAGCGGGTCGCCGAGGCGGCATTGGCGCCGGCGCACGCGAATGGCTGGACGATGGTCATCGCAATCGTCGACCCGGGCGGCTATCTTGTGTATCTGGAGAAGATGGACCAGACCCAGGTCGGCAGCATCGCCATCGCCGAGTCGAAGGCCCGCTCGGCGGCGATCTTCAAGCGCCCGACGCAGACCTTCCAGGAGCGTCTGGCGAGCGGCGGCGACGGGCTGCTCGTGCTGCGCCTCAAGGATGCCATTCCCGTCGAGGGCGGCCTGCCGATCATTGTTGACGGTAAACTGATCGGTGCGCTCGGCGTTTCCGGAGGATCGAGCGCCGAAGATGAGGTTTGCGCCGACGCGGGCGCCGCGGCGTTATCCTAGCGGCAGAACGCGAGGATCGCCGCGGCATGCATTGACCTGAACGGAACAATCAGGACTGCGGCCGACGACGACATTGACGAACGAAGCACGCATCAACCGAGGGGACGAACGATGAGAAAGGCAATTCTGACGGTAGTCTGGCTCGCTCTCGCAGCCATGCCCGGCATGGCGCTATCCCAGTCCATCATCATCAAGTTCCCGCACGATCTCGCGCCCACGACTCCGAAGGGCCAGGGCGCGGATTATTTCAAGCAACTCGTCGAGGAACGCCTGCCGGGGCGGGTTACCGTCGAAGTCTATCCGTCGAGCAGCCTGATCAACGACCAGGCCTCGCTTGAAGCCTTGGCCTTTGGCGAGATCCAGATGATCGCGATCTCGCTGTCGAAGCTCGACCGGTTGACGAAGCGTTTCCAGGTCTTCGATCTGCCTTTCCTGTTCGCCGACATGGAGCAGGTCGAGGCGTTCCAGAACGGCGCGGTCGGCCAGGAACTGCTCAGGGAACTCGAAGGCCGCGGCCTGCTGGGACTGACCTACTGGCACAACGGTACGAAGCAGCTCACGGCCGGCACGCCGCTGCGTGTACCCGCGGACGCCGACGGGCTCGAGTTCCGCATCATGGATTCCGACGTGCTGCTCGAGCAGATCCGGGCGATCGGCGGCAACCCGCAGAAGATGCCGTTTTCGGAGGTCTACCAGGCTCTGCAGATGGGCGCCGTCGACGCCCAGGAGAATACCTGGTCGAACATCTACGCGAGCAAGTTCTACGAAGTACAGGAATTCATCACCGAGACGAATCACGGCTACATCGGCTATTTCGTCGCCGTGAATCCCGACCATTGGCGCGGCCTGCCCGAGGATGTTCGCAACGTCCTCGAACAATCGCTGGCCGAAGCCACGCAGTTCGTGAACACGACCGCCGTAGCGATCAACGATGAGGCGCGCGCCGACATCGTCGCCTCCGGCCGCAATACGCTGATCGCACTCACGCCCGATGAACGCGAACAATGGCGCGCCGCCATGCGGCCGGTCTGGGACATGTTCGCCGACGACATCGGCGCGGAAGTGCTTGAAGCTGCCGGCGCGGCCGGGCACTGAGCGACGCCAGGAGATGATCCCGCGCCCGCAGGAGCGCCGGCCGACGCGGATCGTCCTGCATACAGTCGACCTTCGCAGGGCAGTGCGGATTCCGCGCGCGCAGGGATGTCGACTGACTCGGTAGCTCCCAAAGCCTCAAGATCGCTTCCAGTGACTGGATCGAGGTTGGAGGCCATGCAGTCGGAACGTTCCGGATGACGATCACGCGTTCTCTCAATCGCGCGCTGGACCGCCTCGAGGAGTTCCTCACCGCGGCGTTCCTCGCCATCATGACCCTGCTGACCTTCAGCCAGGTCGTGTTGCGCTACGTCTTCGACACGGGCCTGATCTGGCTGCTCGAGGGGACGATTTATCTCTTCAGTTGGCTGGTGCTCGTCGGCATCTCGATCGGAATTCGCACCGACAGCCACATCGCCGTCGAGTTCGTCACGGAGCGCCTGACGCCGCGGGTCCAGAGGCTCGTCGCACTTGCGGCCGTCGGTGTCAGCCTGCTCTACGCCGTACTGATGTTTTCCGGCAGCTTCACGCTGGTGCAGCGGCTCTACGACTTTGGCAGCCTCGCCCACGACATTCCCCTGCCGCGCTGGGTGCTGCTGTCGTCGTTGCCGATCGGCTTCGCGCTGCTCGGACTCAGGCTCGGCCAGGCGGCGTTCGGGATATGGAAACGCACACGCGGCCCGCTCGGACATCGGGCCGAGGAACCGGCGGTGCGAGCCGAGGGTGAGCCGCGTGACACGGCAGGCGAGGCGGTCTCTGACGCTGGCGCAGGTTCGAGCGGCGACGACGAGGCGAAGCAGCGATGACGGTCACCTTCCTGATCGGCTCGCTGCTGGTCTTTCTCGCCATGCGCGTGCCGGTGGCGATGTCGCTGGGTCTTGCGAGCGTGCTGACGCTTGCGCTTTTCGGCGATCAGTCGCTGCTGTCTCTCGCCCAGAGATTCAACCACGCGACAGAAGTCTATCCGCTGCTCGCCGTACCGTTCTTCATCCTGGCCGGCACCTTTCTGACGACCGGCGGCGTCGCGCGCCGGCTCATCGACTTCGCGACGGCGATCACGGGATGGATACGCGGCGGTCTCGCGATGGGATCGGTGCTCGCCTGCATGCTGTTTGCGGCCGTCTCGGGTTCGTCGCCCGCAACGGTCGTCGCGGTCGGCTCGATCACGATCGCGGGCATGGTCAGCGCCGGCTACCGCCGCGAATACGCCACGGGCGTCGTGACCAACGCCGGCACGCTCGGAATCCTGATTCCGCCCTCGATCGTCATGGTCGTCTACGGCGCGATCACGGAAACCTCGGTGGGCGCGCTCTTCATCGCGGGCGTGATTCCGGGACTGCTTCTGACGCTCGCGATGATGACGACGATCTACTTTCGGGGCGGGCGTGAGCACGTGCCGAAAGCCGGCGCAACGAGCTGGCGCGAAGTGCTGCGCACGGGCCGCGAAGCCTTCTGGGGCCTGCTGCTCATCGTCATCGTGCTCGGCGGGATCTACGGCGGCGTCTTCACGCCGACGGAAGCCGCCGCGGTCTCGGCCGTCTATGCGCTCATCGTCGCGGTCGTCGTCTATCGCGACATCGGATTCCGGCAGATCCCGGCCGTGCTCGTCCAGGGCGCACGCACGACCACGATGCTCATGTTCATCGTCGCCAACGCCTACGTTTTCGCTTTCGTGCTGACCACCGAGCAGATCCCGCAGGGGATTTCGGCCGCCGTGCTCGCCGCCGAACTGCCGCCCTGGGCGTTTCTGATTCTCGTCAACCTCATACTGCTCGTCGCGGGCAACCTCATGGATCCGACCTCCGTGGTCCTGATTCTCGCGCCGATCATCTTTCCGCTCGCGATCGGTCTCGGTATCGACCCGGTTCACCTCGGCATTATCATGGTCGTGAACATGGAAATCGGCATGGTGACGCCGCCCGTGGGCCTGAATCTCTTCGTCGCGAGCGGCGTATCCAACCTTTCGCTGACGCAGGTGATCCGGGCGAGCCTGCCGTGGCTCGTGCTGTTGCTGGCGTTTCTCGTGCTCGTCACCTACGTTCCGCAGATATCGCTCTTCCTGCCGGAGCTCATGCTGGGCCGCTGAATCGCAACTGACGCGCGAGAAACGGAGACAGAACATGCATCACTTCATCAGGGCTGCCGACATCCGGCCGACGCGGGCGTTTCCCGCAGACGCCGCGGGATATCGACGCCATGCGCTCTCCGACCGGGATTGCGGCGCGGTCCACTCGGGCTGGGGCCTTTGTGAACTCGACACGGACGGTCATGTGAACCAGCACCTGCAGTCCTTCGAGAAGAGCTTCTACGTCCTCGAAGGGGAACCCGTGCTCATCCTCGGCGAGCGCGCGTGGCGGCTCGGCCCGGGCGCTTGCGGACTGCTCCCGGTCGGCGTGGCGCAGGCGTGGCTGGGTCCTGAGAGCGGTACGGCGAAGTGGATCGACATGAACACTCCGGTGCCGCGAGGCGAGAACTTTGCCGACGACACCTACTTTCTTGGTCCGCCGCCCGACATCCCCATAGAGCCGCTCGACATCCGCGACCCGACCTCAAGGCACCTGTTCCGGATGGCCGACGACGACATGAGCGTCGACGCCTTGCGCGCACGGCAGACCACGGACGCGCCCAGGGTCTCGGCGAGCGTCGCGACGGGGGCGATCGTCTTCAGCGGCGTGGCCATGAAGATGCTCGTCGACGAGCGGCTCGACGCGGCGCTGCACACGATGTTCATGGTCGAGTACGAGCCGAACGGCTGCGTTCACCCCCACAACCATCCGCTCGAAGAGGCCTACTACATCGTCGACGGTGAGGTCGAGGCCTGGGCTGACGACGAGAAGTACCTGATGCAGCCCGGCGATTTCCTCTGGGCTGGCGTCGGCTGCACGCACGCCTTCTACAACCGCAGCGATACGAGCGTACGCTGGCTCGAAACGCAGTCCCCACAACCGCCGGCTCGGCACGCGTACCGCTTCGCCCGCGACTGGGAGTATTTCGCCGAGCAATTGCAGGAGAAGCGTACCGACTCACGGTGATCACGGTCCGGCAGACACCCAATGCGCGACACGATCCGAATCGATGCGATTCGAATGCACGCGCACGGCGGTCCCGAGGTGTTGTGCCGGGAGTCCATTGAGCTTCCGATACCCGCGGAAGGCGAAGTGCGCGTCAGGCACACTGCAGTTGCAGTCAACTTCTCGGACGTGAACGTGCGCCGCGGCGGTTTCTATCGAAGCGAGCCGGAACGGTTTCCGCTGATTCCCGGCAACGAGGCGGCAGGAATCGTTGAAGCGCTTGGGCCGCGCGTGACGGGGCTCCGACCCGGCGATCGAGTCGCCTACGTGGGTGTCGGCGGCCCGTTCTTTGAAAACACCGGAGCGTACGCCGAAGCGCGCAACGTGCCGGCCGCGCGCCTCGTGACGCTGCCAGACACGATCGGCGACGAACAGGCTGCGGGATTTTTGCTCAAGGGATTGACCGCCTCGATGATCGTCAACCGCGTGTGGCGCCCGAAACACGATGACACCGTGCTCATCCACGCCGCCGCGAGCGGTGTCGGCCTGGTACTCACCCAATGGGCGACGCATCTTGGAGCACGCGTCATAGGCACCGTCGGTTCGCAGGACAAGGCGAACATCGCTAGCCGGCACGGCTGCACGCACGCGATCCTCTACAGGGAGACAGACTTCGTCGCCGCGACCAGGGCATTCGCTCCCAAAGGCGTCGATGCCGTGTTCGACGGTGTGGGCCGCGATACTCTCGAGCGCTCCCTGGACTGCGCGCGACCGTTCGGCGCGATCGTCAACTACGGCAACGCCTCCGGACATCCGCCGCCGATCGATCTCATGCGGCTGAGCCGCAAGGGCTCGCTCTCGATCTCGCGCCCCGGCTTCCATCACCACATCGACGACCCGGCCGCCTTGCATTCGGCGTGCGCAGAGCTCTTCGAGTTGCTCAAGACCGGCATCCTCGAAGTCGAGATCGGCAGACGCCATGCGCTCCAGGATGCCGCTTCGGCCCATCGGGATGTTGAGTCGAGAAGTGTCTCCGGGTCTGTCGTGCTTCTGCCGTAAATCGATCAGCGGCGATGCGGGACGCAAGCGGCGTCGAACGGGACACCCGGCCGGGGAGCGCGGCAAATCCACGGCCCCGTTACCGGGGCGGGAACGAGAATGATGCTATCGTGCGGACACGGTACGTACAGCACAAGAGGCAAAGGCAATGAGCGACTCAGCAACGCAAGGGGACACGTGCAGCGAACGCTCCGATCCGATCGCGCGGACCGCGAATGCCGAAAGCGGCGGCCTGTCCCGCCGCTCGATGCTCAAGGCCGGGGCGCTGGCCGCGGCGACGCTGACGGCCGCCCGGGCGCAGGCGCAGACGGACGCGCCGTCAGTGGCGACCGGCAGCGTCGCCGGCAGACCGTTTCGGGCGTTCGTTCGCAGCGGCACCACAGGCTCTGTCGAGGACCTTCGCCTGCGTGAGATCGGACGGCGACAGGTGCTCGTTCGCACGACCGCATCGTGCGGTTGCTACACCATTACCCGCAGCGTGCTTGGCGACCGCGACTACGAGACGCCGACGATTCCGAACCATTCGGGTTTCGGCGTCGTCGAGGCGGTCGGCGCCGAGGTCCGCAGGGTACGCGAGGGAGATCGCGTGCTCGTTTGCGGCACGCCCGAATGCGGCGTGTGTTACCAGTGCCTGCACGGCAATCCCGAAGCCTGCAACTACCTGAACAGTCAGCTCTTCAACGAGCCGATCGCCGACATGGCCGACGGGACCGGCGTCATCCAGCAGGGCGCGATCGGCGGCCTGAGCGAGTTGATGGTCGCGATGGAGGAATACTGCATTCCGCTTTTCACGGATCTGCCCGATGAGGAGCTCTCGCTGCTCGGCGACACGCTTGCCGCGGGACTCTCCTCGACGCTGACCTACGGGCGCGTCGAACCGGGCTCGAACGTCGTGGTGTTCGGCGCCGGACCCATCGGCCTCGCCGCCGTGCAGGGCGCGGTGAGCCAGTCGGCCGGGCAAATCATCGTGATCGAGCCGGTCGCCTATCGCCGCGAGAAGGCCGTCGAACTCGGCGCCACGACGGTGCTCGATCCCAACGTCGACACGGACACGCTCGTCGAACGCGTGCGCGAGATGTGCTACGGCCCGACGGACCGCCTCGATGCCGGCGGCCGCTACGGTCCGGGCTACCGCTACGGCGGCGCGGATTTCGTCATCGAAGCTTCAGGCGGAGATCTGTTCCCGCCGGCCGTCGAACCCGGACCCGACCCGACGGGGCTGCTCGCGCTCCGCCAGTCCTGGGACGTCACGCGCGGTGGCGGACACCTGACGCTGCTCGCGGCAGGACAACGGGGCGAGATTTCGTTTCCCACCGCGCGCTTCTGCCTGTCCACGCGCTCGATACATGGCGGACAGATGGGCGGGATGCATCCGATGCGCGACGCGCCGCGCTACGTCACGATGATCGAAAGCGGCGCCATCGACGCCGCCGCCGTGATCACGGCGACGTATCCGCTCGACGGCGTCGTCGAGGGTTTCGAGCGCGTGGCCGACCGCAGCGAACTCGGCGTGGTGTTTACGCTGTGACTATATCCCAAGGGAACTCTCTTGAATCGCGTGTTCGCCTCCGCAAGATTTCCGCTTGACATTGCAGCGTGAACCTGTCGAGTGATACGACGCAGTCACGAGCCATCTATCTTAGACCCGTAGCAAGACGCACTATCGTACCCAGACCGGCAAGGCGCCATCGCCTGCCGTACGGTATTCGTAACGTCGTATTGTCTTGTCGGTGGAATCAAATGATCGTACTATTGCCTCTTGAGCGGTGAATAGTGCTTTCTTGCTCCTCAGTGGGATCACTATTTAGATCATATGATTGGAAATGGCAACCTGGATCGAGACACGGCTGCGAAGTGGCATGGAGGATCGTTGCCGTCATGGCTGTTGACGATCAGACAAGGCGCCAGCTTGCGGCTCGTTGCCGGTCCAGGAAAACTCGGTCGTCAGAGTTTCGCCGCGACCGCCCGACAGATTGGCGCCCTGAGCAGGTGCACAATCCTGATGCGGTACTGGGCGACGCCTTCACGGATGAAGCCGCTTGGGAACTAATCGCATTGAAGCTCGAGGGTGGGCATCCGGTGGAAACGGTGGAATTGCATCGTCCGGCAGGTCAGACCGGCTACGTTCTGAAGATTGATCTGGGGCAGGAGCGTCTCGTGTACGTGAAACTGCAGTTTGCGGGCAGACGAGTGATCGGGCGCAGCTTTCACTACTCCGAAGTTTCCGCCGACACCTCCAGGAGCGATTGAAATGAATAGCACAACGCGGCAACCGCCGGGATATGAGGAAGTCGGGGGCCGATGTTGCCCGATGTGCGAGGGTCCGGCGGATACACACTGGTGCTCTCATAAATTCACGTATGGGCCAGGAGATGACGCGGTCGAACTTACCGCCGACCTGCCTGTCGGCCGGTGCGAGGCATGCGATTTCGAATTTCTCGATTCTGAAGGGGAGAAATGCAAGACGGAGGCCGTGTGCAAACACCTTGGCGTATTGAGTCCATGGGACATCAAGGCCATTCGTCGTCGCTATGACATGTCGCGAGCGGAATTCGCGAGACTTAGCGGACTTGGCGAAGCTACGCTTGCGCGATGGGAAAAGGGCATTTTGACTCAGAACCGGGCCAACGACCGTTATCTGCGTTTGATCGCTCAACGCGACGGCATGGACAGATTGCGAGCGATCGCAGTCGAGCCCAACGACGTAACCGACGCCGCCGCTCCCACTGGGGAACGTTTCCGGGTCATCAGCATCACGAGCGATCTCCGCAAGGAGCAGCAGCTCTTCCAGTTGCGCAGGGCAGCCTGAGCTGTGTACGTCTGTACGTTCTATTCCTTCAAGGGCGGGGTCGGCAGATCGATGGCCCTGGCAAACGTCGCCGTCGATCTCGCGCAGCGAGGACGACGAGTGCTTGCCGTGGACTTCGACCTAGAAGCTCCCGGCCTAGACACGTTTTCGGTGCTGTCACCGGATGAACCTGCTCCGGGCTTGGTGGAATACGTCGCGCGCTACCTTGAAACTGACGCGGCACCCGATGCTCGCGAATTCATCGGCGCCTCGCCGACCGTTAACAATCTGCTAGTCATGCCTTCCGGCGCGTCTCGCAAAGCGTACGCTTCGAACTTCGGCCAAATCGACTGGCAGGCGCTGTATGCCGAGCGCGATGGCTATCTGCTCTTCGAGGATCTCAAGGAGCAGTGGCGCAAGAACATCGAGGCCGACTACGTCCTGATCGATTCGCGCACTGGATTCACTGATACCGGCGGGATCTGCACGCGGCAACTTCCGGACGCAGTGACTGTTCTGTTCTTCCCTAACGAACAGAATCTGCGTGGTCTGACAAAAGTCGTCGCCGACGTTCGCTCGGAAGCGAACCCGCCGCGCAACAAGCAGATCGAGCTTCATTTTGTGATGTCCAACGTTCCTGACCTGGACGACGAAGACGACATCCTGACGGGGATTAAGGAACGCTTCCAAAGTGGGCTGCGTTTCGAAGAGGAACCGCTCGTCGTCCATCGCTACGACAGTCTGTCGCTGCTCAACCAGGCCGTGTTCGTGCGCGACCGCCCGAAGAGCCGTCTCGCGCGCGAATACAAGGATATTGTCGACCGGATCGTCTCGCGAAACCTCGAGGATCGGGATGGCGCCATGGCGTTTGTCCAGCGGCATCGGCGTTACCTGGAACGGCCATGGCACGGGCGGGAAGAATCCCCCTCGCTACTCTCCAAGAAGATCAACGAAATCGAATCCTTGCATGCTCAGGACGGTGAGGTGCTGTTTCAACTCGGGACGCTTGCGGAGCAGCACGGGCTCGACAAGGGAGAGTTGCTGCTGGATAGCGCCATCGAGCAGGGTCATCGGGATCCCGAAGCGTTCATGCAGCGAGCGCGGCTGCGACGGGAACACGGCGATTTGGAAGGCGCGGGAGAGGATGCGATCCGAGTGCTCGAATCTACCGATCTTCCGCCACGCCTGGTATCGCACGCAGCACGTCTGATTCCCGATTCGGTTGCCGGCGATATCCCGCAATTCCCGGCCATCGCTTCGCTGGATCCTGCCGATCGAATCTGGTTGGCTGACACGTTGCTTTACGGCCAGAATTCCCGTTCAAGTACGGCTATTCTCGAGGCTGTTCTGGATGACCCGAGCCTGAGCGAGAAACAACGGGCCCGAGCGCGGAGCAGCCTCGCGCTCAACCTGATCGGCAACGGCAGAAGTCGGGATGCAGTGGATTTGTTGGCCTACGACGGACGCACGGTTGAGCAGATGGAAATCCAGGACGCCTTCAACTACGCGATGGCTCGCTGGGCACTCGACGGAGCGGTCGACGCGACACTGTTCGATCGCGTAGTCGAGTCGGCGAAGGACGGATTGTCGGACACAGACGACGCGAATCATTTGCAGTGCCTCGCGGTCGCGTACTGGGCGGTCGGCGATGCCGAGACTGGCCGTGAGTTTGTCGAACGCGCGACTCGCAAGGCCGCGGAGGAGCGGATGATCTTCAGTTGTTGGCGCTACGATAATGTGTCCCGTCGGGAATTTCGAGCCGACATGCAAGACATCGCGGCGCTGATAGATGGCGATGCCGAACGGAAACCAAGTTTTATGAATCGCTACGATGCAGCGGCGCAAGCGAGTCTGTTCGAATCCGTTGAGTGACCTGCCGATTTGCGATCGAATACACCAAATTTCGCGCATGGCACCCGCCAGTAGGTAGTCGTATCCTGCCAGGACACTCGGCCCGCACGCACGAACATCATGGCGACGACCCCGATGGGCGAGCCCATACCGCAGTCTCAGGTGAGCGGTTTGCTTAAGGATGTATTGCCCCAGGGCTCCCGGGGCGACGACGCCTATCTCTGGCTTATCGACCATACCCGGCGGCTGGCGAAACTCACCGACGGATACCTATAGATACTGCCGATGCCGTCACGCGGGCATCGGAGAATTCTCGCCTTTCTTTAGTTGGCATTCCGCGCGTTTCGTCAACCGACGGGCGGCAAAGCGCTGTTCGCGCCGCTTCGCCTGCGCGTTCGACCGGGCAAGTTTCGCGAGCCGGACCTGTTGCTGGTCCGCGATGCGGGAGACGCGCGCAGCGGCGATCGCTTCTGGACCAGCGCGGATGTCGTCGTTGAGGTAGTAAGTTCGGATCGGCCCGAGAGGGATCTCGTCCAGAAACACGACGACTACGCCGAAGCGGCGATCCCGAAGTACTGGATCGTCGATCAGCGGACCGAGACCATCACCGTGCTCACGCTGCGCGACACCGCACACACCACACATGGGCTGTACCGTCGGAGCCATCGGGCAGGCTTCCTCACGCTTCCAGGCTTCGCGGTGCACGCCGGCGACATCTTTGAGCAGCCGGAGGCGAATGACTCAGCGGTAACATCGGAGCAGCCCAAGGCATCGACCGCTATGCCACCGCGCGCGCCCTCCCCTGCACGGCCCGCTGGTACGGAGCCGGGTCCGCCGGTACGGGCAGGCGGTTGATGAAGCGTTCGTGGACAGCCGTATCGACGCTCTCCCGATACAGATCGCGCGCGATGGCCGCCACGAGCCTCGGGTGATCCTGCGTGCTCGGGATGTCGCCGACCGGCTTGCCGAAACTCAGCATTGCGGACAGGTTGAAGCAGTGGATGTTGCGCAGGTAGCCCGCGTCGGCTCCGTCGCGCGCCAGGAACTCGAAACCCGGCCCGAGATAGGGATGGACGGCGGCGGCCGCATTGCCGTCTCCGGGCTCCGGCTCATAACGGTCGCGCCATAGCGCGATCGATTCGTGAATGCCCGCGAGTTCGGGCTGCGCCGAGAGATCGATGCGATAGCCCGTTCCGGCGATGACATGATCGAACTGCCACGCTTCGCCCGACGCGTTCGCCGCTACCCTGCCGTCCGCGATCCTGACATCGGCCAACGAAGTCTCGAGATGGATTGTGAAATTGTCGAACACCATGACGCGTTCGATCGAATCCATCGGGACCGTCGCGACGCCACGGTCGCGGGACACGAAGTTGCGCCAGCGCACGGTGTCCGGCAGCTCGTAGCTCATCGCGAGCACGTTGGCGTGCCCGCGGTCCACGGGCGCCGAACCCGGCTGCCGCGGCGCCGGGTAGCCGACATAGGGGCGACGGTTGAACATGTGCACTTCGGCAGCGCCGCTCTCCAATGCGACCGCCGCCACGTCGAACGCCGAGGAGCCGGCGCCCACGATTGCGATGCTCTTCCCGGCGAAGGTATCCGAAGGACTCTCGCTCGCGGTATGCGTCCAGAACTCCGCCGGCAGCGCGCGCAGGAAACCCGGCACGTTTGGCCCTCCGGCGCCGGCATAGCCGTTCGCGAGTACGAGCTTGCGCGTCGTCTCGACGCGGCGTTGGCCTTCGGAGTCGAGGTGCAGGCGCAGCAAGTCGCCCTGCGGTTCGATCTCGACGAGATTCGTGCGATAGCGCACATCGATGCCGTTGATCCGCTGGTACCAGTCGAGGTAGTCGGCCCAGGCCAGCGTCGGAATCCGGTCGAGCGCCTCGTAGGCGTCCGCGCCGTTGAGCGTTTCGTACCAGGCGTGAAAGCTCAGGATCGGGTTCTCCTGCTCGGGGCCTGGCAGGGTCTTCGGCGTGCGAAGCTGGTGCATCCGCGCGGTCGTCCGCCAGATGCCCGCCAGGCCCGGCTCGGCCCGGTCAATGATCTCGACGCCGCCGACGCCCAGGCGCTTGAGCCCGTAGGCGATCGCGAGACCACTCTGGCCGCCGCCGAGGATGACGACGTTGTGATCGACGCCGGAGCGCGGCCGCACCCAGTTGGCGGGATCGCGGCCGCCCCAGCGCTGGGCGCGTTGCACCTGCATTGCGAGCCGTTCCGCCGCGGCCTCCGACGGCGCAGCGGTCGGCGAACCGCCCGACGGGGTCTGTTGCGCGAACCCGGCCCGGGTCCCGAGGCCGCCGACCGTCAGCATGGCCGCGCCGCGGACGAAGCCGCGCCGGTCCAGTCGGCCGGGCGCTTCGTGAGTCTCCGCTGGCGGTGTTCGGCTGTCGGTCGCGGGAGTCTGCTTGCGTTTTTCGGTCATGGCGTCGTTTCCTCGGCTTCAGTTCGGCCTGCGTGCCCTGTGCGCGGGCGGTTGCCTTTGCGTCCAGTATGTTGAATGGAACATCTGGCGTGTCAAGCCGGAGCCGCCACGGCGTTCGCGCTGCGCTAAACTGGTCCGCGCTGCCCGCTGTCCGGATCCCCCATGGCCTGGCCGATCGATCTCGATTCTGAAGTCGCCCTCGTGACGGGCGGCAGCCGCAACATCGGCCGTGCCGTCGCCAGCGCCCTGCAGACGGCCGGCGCTCGCGTATGCATCTGGGGCGGATCGGACCGGGAAGCGCTCGACGCCGCGCTCGACGCTCTGGGCGGCGATGACAGCACAGCGATGGGCGCACTCGTCAGGGTCGAGGACGAGAACGCGGTCGTCGCGGGCTATGACAATATCGAAGCGCGTTACGGGCCGGTATCGATTCTCGTCAATAGCGCGGCCGTTCGCCCCTACGATGCCCTCGCGACCATGAGCCGCGAGACCTGGACCCGCACCGTCGACGTCATCCTGACCGGCGCGTTCCTGACCTCGCGCGAACTCTTTCGGCGCCTGCCCGGCGAACGCAACGGCGCGATCGTGAATCTCGGCGGCATCAGCGCCCATAGACCCGCCCGGAACCGGGCGCACGTCATCGCGGCCAAGGCCGGCCTCATCGGCCTGACCCGCGCGCTGGCCGAAGAAGGTCTCGGGCGAATCCGCGCCAACTGCGTCGTGCCGGGCGCGATCGACACCGAGCGCCGAGCCGGGCAGAAGGCGTCGAGATTCATCGATGAAGCCGGCTACGCGCGCGGAACCCCCGGGGACGTGGCCGACGCCGTACTGGCGCTCGCCGATCCGGCCAAGCCCTACGTGACGGGCCAGACGGTCCACGTCAGCGGCGGCCGCTTCATGCCGTGAGCGCGGGTCGCGGAATCAGGACGGAGCCGATGGCCGCTTGCCCACGCCCCGAGACGGGTTCCCTGCGCACGTCACCGAAACAAGCCGGTATAGTGGCCGACGACACGCAGCGGATTCGATACGGTGCTTGAACGTCTGAAGTTCCCTTTCTCCGTCGCGGCAAACATCGGTGGACGATGCGCTGCAGCGGGGTCGCTGGCCCTCCTGGCCGCTGCCGCGCTGGCTCAGGATGCACCCGAACCCGCACCCTATCCGCACGATGTCGTCACGCTCATCACCCATTCGAGCCCCGGCGGCGGCAGCGACGTATTCCTGCGCGAACTGGCGCGGCAGCTCGAACCGCTGATGGGCGTGAACTTCGTCATCGAGCATGTGCGCGGCGGCGGCGGAGCGCGCGCGATGGCACGGGTCGCGAACGCGCCGGCGGACGGCAGCGTGTTCTACGCGGCCACGCCCAGTTTCGTTTTGACGTCGTTGCTGAGCAGCCCGGCAACGACGTTCCGTGACCTCGATCCCGTGGTAAACGTGTTCTTCGACCAGGAAGTCGTCTATACGCGCAGCGACGGCCCCTTCGAGACGTTCGAGCAGGCCATCGAGGCGGCGCGCTCCGGCAGGGGACGCTGGGGCGCGGCGTCGCCGGGGTCGCTCGAGCGTCAGGCCCTGGAGCGCCTGAAGACGGCCACCGGCGCGCAGGCCGCGATCGTCAGCCACGAAGGCGGCGGCGACCTGATCCTCAACGTGCTCAACGGCACGCTCGACATCGGCGTCGGCGAAGCGCAGGAGCTGCGCAGCCAACTCGACGCCGACCGGCTGCGCCTGTTGGCCGTGTTCAGCGAGTCCCGATTGCCCGGGCTGCCGTCGGTGCCGACGGTCAAGGAATCCGGCTACGATGTCGTGGTCACCAAGTTCCGCGGCCTGAGCGGGCCGCCGGGCTTGCCGCGTGAGGTCACGGCGGCCTGGGAACGGGCGATTCGCGCGGTTCTCGAGGATCCGGACTACCGCAGCATCTACAGCCGCGAGATGCTCTCGCCCGCATTCATGCCGCGGGCCGAGTTCGAGCCGTTCATCGCCGCGTTCGCGAGCGAAACCGCGGCGTTTCTGCGCGCAACCGGCGTCATCGACTAGCTGAGTCGCCGGTTCGGACGGCTGTCGGGCATGCGCAGGAGGGAGCTGGTCGGAGCGGCGGTTCTGCTGCTCGTCGCAGTCGGATACTTCATCGCCGCCGGCGACATCAACCGCAGCGCGCTCGGCGACGAGGTCGGCGCAGCCGGAGTCCCCGTCGTCTACGCCGCCACGCTCGCCGGGCTCGCCGTGGCGCTCGCCGTCAAGGCGCTCGTCGCCTGGCGCCTGAACGGCGCAGCGACCCGCGCGGACAGCGCCGCCGGCAGCCGCGACTCCGGCCGCAAGCGGGCGCGCACCGGCCGGGCAGCCGGCATGCTCGGGATCGGCATCGCCTATCTAGCAGTCGTCGTTTTCGCCGGCTACCTGCTCTCGATCCTGGCCGTCATTGCCCTGGTGGCCGTCTATCAGGGCGAACGCATCGGTTGGCGGCTCGCCGGCATCTCGGTGGGCGGCGCCGTGCTGTTCTTCGTGCTCTTCGATGTCCTGCTCGGCATCGACAAGCCGGCCGGCGTCTGGCCGATGTTGTTGCCGGGTTCCTGATGGACGCGGTGCTGCAAGGCTTTGACCTGCTGCTCGGCACGCCGCTCGCGTTCGCGGCGATCGCGGGCGTCGCCTGGGGCATATTCGGCGGCGCGCTGCCCGGCATCTCGCCGTCGATCAGCATGGCGCTGCTCTTGCCGTTCACCTACGGCATGGAACCGACATCGGCGATCGTGTTGCTCGGTTCGACGTACATCGGCGCGGAGTACGGCGGCTCGATACCGGCCATCCTGATCAATACGCCCGGCACCAATGCCGCCGCTGCCACGGTTCTCGACGGCTACGCCATGCAACGGCAGGGCATGGGCGGACAGGCGCTCGGGATCTCGCTCTACTCCGGCGTCATCGGCGGCATGATCGGGCTGCTGATGCTCGTGATGCTGACGCGCCCGCTGGCAAATCTCGCGCTGGCGTTCACGCCGATGTCCTACTTCGCGCTGGGCGTCCTCGGTCTGAGCGTGATCGCCTCGCTCGCCGGCGCATCGATCCTCAAGGGCCTCGCGGCCGGTGTGCTCGGGCTCATGGTCGCGACCGTCGGCACGGATCCGATGTCGGGCGTGCCGCGTTTCACGTTCGGGCAAGTGGAACTGCTCGAAGGCATCGCGCCGATCCTGATCATGGTCGGACTCTTCGCCGTCAGCGAACTGTTACGCCAGGCCGGCGCGCCGGTGCGAACCGAAACGTCCCGCGACACGGCGCGGATTCGCTTCCCGGGACGCAAGCTGAGACGCCGCCTCGTCAAGCCGCAACTGATCGGGGCCTCGATCGGCACGGTCGAAGGCGTGATTCCGGGCGCAGGCGGCACGATCGCCTCGTTCCTGTCCTACAACGAGGCGCGGCGCTGGTCGCGTTCCAGGGCGGAATTCGGCCGCGGTTCGCCGGAAGGCATCGCCGCGCCTGAAACCGCCAACAACACGGTGGCGTCGACGGCGCTCGTGCCGTTGCTGAGCTTCGGGATACCAGGCTCGAATTCGGCCGCGATACTGCTCGGGGGCTTGTTGATACATGGCCTGCTGCCCGGCCCGCGACTGTTCGAGGAGAACACCGACACGGTCATCGGGCTGTATACGGGGCTCTTCGTCGCGAATCTGTCCCTGCTCGCGATCGGCACGCTCGTCCTGCCGATCTGCCTGTGGCTCGTGAACCGTTCCCGAGCGCTGCTCACCGCATTCATCTATGCCTTGATCCTCTCCGGCATCTATACGATCAACGCCAGCCTCTTCGATGTCGGCATCGTGCTCACGGCGGGTGCGGCGGGCTACCTCATGCGCCTGTTCGACATGCCGTTGCTGCCGGCCGTGCTCGGGGTCGTGCTCGGCTTCCTCGTCGAATCCAACTATCGGCGTTCGCTGGTCCTGTCGGCGGGCGATCACGCGATCTTCCTCGAAGACCCGATCGCCGTTGGCCTGCTGATCGTCGCCGTGCTGTTCATCGCGGGCTCGCTCGGAACGCGCCTTTGGCTCGCGTTTGGAAGGAACCGCCCGACGGCTGCAGGCGGCAGGTCGTCGGCATGAGCGGGACTCGCTCGGCACAGGCCGGCCGTTTGTCGTGAACAGCGATCGTCCCGAACCGCCCGTCGCCACGACTCTCGCGAACTGGCTGGCGAGCCTCGAGCGCGACGGTATCCCGCCGGCCGTCCGGGCCGCCTGCGCCGACACGACCCTCGATACGCTCGGGCTCGCGTTCGCCGCCCGCCACACGGGCTATGTCGCGGCGCTGCGCCAATCGTGGCCGGCCACCGGGCCATGCACCGTCGTCGGTTCGCCGGAGACGCGCGAGGCCGGAGCCACGGCCATGATCAACGGCACTGCCGCACACGGCGAGGACTTCGACAACACCTTCGAAGGCTGCCCGGTGCATCCGGGCGCTGTCGTCGTGCCGGCCGTGCTGGCCGCCGCCGAATCACACGGCCTCAGCGGCAACGACGCCCTGCGCGGCATCGCCGCCGGACAGGAACTGATGTGCCGCATGGGCCTGACCGTTCAGAAGGGCGTTCACGCCGCGGGGTTCCACCCGACGGCCGTGATCGGGGCGATGGGATCAACGGCGGCCGTCGCTGCCGCGATGCGCTTGCCCGCCCACGCGACCGCCAATGCGCTCGGCATCGCCGGCAGCATGGCTTCGGGCATCATCGAATACCTGACTGACGGCTCCTGGACCAAGCGCATGCACGCCGGCTGGGCCGCGCAGTCCGGTCTCAGGGCCGTGGCGATGGCGCAGGCCGGCTTCAAGGGGCCGGCGACGGTCTTCGAAGGGCCGCACGGGTTCTTCCGCGCGTTCGCACCGTCCGTCGCCGCCGATCCCGAACTGGTCACGGAGGGTCTGGGGGTGCGCTGGGAGTCCGCCCGCATCGCCTTCAAACCCCATGCCTGCGGCACGATGACCCAGCCCTTCGTCGACTGCGCCGTGCGGCTCGCGAACCGCGGCATCCGGGCCTCCGACATCGTTGAACTCAAATGCTACGTCGGCGAAGGCACGGTGCACCGCTTGTGGGAACCGCTTGAGCTCAAACGCAAACCGCCAGGCGGCTACGCCGCGAAATTCAGCACACCGTATTGCGTCGCGGTCGGCTTCCTGCGAGGTGACGCGGGCCTTGCGCAGTTCACGACCGCGGCGGTGCAGGATCCCGACGTGCTCTCGCTCGCGGGCCGAATCGGCTACGAGATCGATCCCGACGACGAGTATCCGAAGAACTACAGCGGGAGAATTCAGGCAACGCTCACGGACGGCAGCGTGGTCGAGGCAATCCAGCCGCACCTGCGCGGCGGTTCGCGAGAGCCCCTCGAACGGGCGGAACTTGAACGGAAGTGTGCGGCGAACGTTGCGTTTGCGGGGGGCGATCCCGACTACGCGCGCAGCATCGCCGAGTTTGCCGACAGGATTGGCTCAGGCGACGGAAAACGGGTATCGATACCCCGGTCGGAGCGATAGGCGAGCCCCGCCGAAGCGGGGCACCGGAGGCACAGGCACGTCGACAGGCTCCGGCCATTAACGAGTATCCCATACGGTGGCCAAGCGGATGAGATGAGCCTGACGCCCAAGGCGCTAATGACGAATCTGTGTCCCGGGGCTCCCCTGGAGACAGCCCGCAACAATTTCGTAGCCAGACAGCCAGATTGGTGTATTGCGATCTGCAACAAACTATCATACCTTCGTGACATGAACGCGTTGTCCGTAAAGTTGCCGAACGAGTTGTTTGCGAGGCTGGCGAATGAGGCGCGTCGGCGCAATATCGACCGGTCCACGCTCGTACGCGAGATTCTCGAACGAACGCTTGTCGAGAGCCCGGAAACGGACCCGCCGAGCTGTGCGGACCTGGCGGGCGACCTCGTGGGGAGCGTGGCAAGCGGGCGCAGCAACCTCGCGACGGACTCCGAACTTCTTGAACAGGCCGCGCTGGCCGACCATGTTCGTGGCACGTCCGACGGTAGTTCTTGACACCGGGCCCCTGATCGCCCTGCTGGACCGTGACGAAACGCATCACGATTGGGCGGTCGCCCGCTTCGATACGCTCAATCCACCGTTGCTGACCTGCGAGGCCGTTCTCTCGGAAGCATCGTTCCTGCTGCATCGGGCAGACCTGGATCCGGGCCTTCCGATCGAATTGGTGGTGCGCGGAATGCTGGAAGTTGCTTCGCCCGTGGCTTCCCGCGACGATGCGGTGGCCGTGAGAAGCCTCATGCGACGCTATCGCAATGTTCCCATGTCATTCGCCGATGCTTGTCTGGTACACCTTGTCGAGCGCACGAAAAACGGTTCGATTCTGACGCTCGACTCCGACTTCCGCGTCTATCGCCAGACAAACCGGCGGATCGTTCCTCTGTTGATGCCGTAAGGCCTTGATGTTCTTCCCGAGAACCCGCAATTCGCGGCAAGCATCGCAGGATAACCGCGGTAGCTGACCCGTTTCCGAGCGTGAGCGACCGAGGCTCCGAATCTGCGTCCATACGTCGTCGCCAGCGCGCGCCTCCGCCTCTCACATCCCTTCAATCACCCTACTCAGGTTCGCCGCATCGGCATTGCCTCCGCTCAGGATCACCGCGGCGGTCTTGCCGGCCATGCGGCGGCGTTCCTTGAGCAACGCCGCGAGCGCACAGGCGCCGGCGGGCTCGGCCAGGTTGTGCGTCAGGCGCAGCAACAGCCGCTGCGCCTCGAGGATCGCTTCGTCGCTGACGGTCACGACGCGCGCCGCGAGGCGGTTGATCATCGCGACGGCCGCGTCGACCGGAACCCGCGTGGCGACACCGTCGGCGATAGTATCGGCGCTCGCTGTCGTCATTGGCCGCCCCGCCTCGAAGGACAGCGCGTAGCACGGCGCCGCCTCCGCCTGTACGCCCACGACATCCGTCGAAAGCCCGAGCGCATTGCGAGCCGCGATGACGCCGCAGATGCCCGAACCGAGTCCGATGGGTACATAGACGGCATCGAGCGGCTCAGCGCCCGCAAAGAGCTCAAGCGCATAGGACGCCACGCCCTGAACGAGCGCCGGATCGAACGCCGCGACCAGGTGCAGGCCCTGGCTCCCGGCTCTCTCCCGGGCGAGTTCCAGCGCTTCCTGGAAGTCGTTGCCGTGCTCTACTAGTTCGGCGCCCTGAGCGATCATGGCGGCGTTCTTTTCGGGGTTGTTGCCGTGCGGCACGACGATCGTGGCGCTCAAGCCGTGGCGCGCCGCCGCGACGGCGACGGACTGGCCGTGATTGCCGCGCGTGGCCGCGATCACGCCGCGGCAATCGGGCTCGCGCTGTTTCAGGCGATGCATGTACAAGGCGCCGCCGCGAATCTTGAAGGCGCCGATCGACGTATGGTTTTCGTGCTTGACCCAGACCTTCAGCCCGGCATGCCGTGCGAGCAGCGGCCAGGCGTATTGCGGTGTCGGCGGCACATGCCGATGGACGATGCGTTCGGCTTCGCGCAGCGATTCGAGCGTGAATTCCATGCCTGATACTTCAGACGTACGGTGAGTGCGGAAGGTCCCAAGTCTACCCGTAACGCTCGGTTCACCGGGAATCAACCTGGAATGCCCCGCCCCAAGTCGTAAAATGCGCAACCTGTCGTAGCGGATCGCAAGCCGGGTCACGAAGAATGCCGGAAATCACCCTGCCGGACGGCTCGACCAGATCGTTCTCCGAACCCGTGGACGGCCTCGCCGTCGCACGCAGCATCGGTTCGCGCCTCGCGCGCGACGCCGTCGCGGTTCGGATCGACGGCGATCTCAGGGACCTGACAATGCCCGTCGCCGACGGCGCGGCGCTCGAGATCGTTACCCGGGACTCCGCCGAGGGCCTCGAACTCCTGCGCCACGACGCCGCCCACGTGATGGCAGAAGCCGTCACTGAACTGTATCCCGGCACGCAGGTCACGATCGGCCCGGCGATCGAGGACGGCTTCTACTACGACTTCTCGCGTGAGGAACCCTTCACTCCCGAGGATCTCGAACGCATCGAGCAGCGCATGCGCGAAATCGTCGAGCGCGACGAGGCGATCACCCGCGAGGTCTGGGACCGCGACGAAGCGATCCGTTTCTTCACGGAACTCGGCGAGCACTACAAGGCCGAGATCATCGCGGGCATTCCCGAGGGCGAGCCGATCACCGTCTACCGCCAGGGCGGGTTCGTGGATCTGTGCCGCGGTCCTCATCTGCCGTCCACGGGCAGGCTCGGCCAGGCCTTCAAGCTTACGAAGCTCGCGGGAGCCTACTGGCGCGGCGACTCGGCCAACGAGATGCTGCAACGCATCTACGGCACCGCCTGGGCCGACCGCAAGCAGCTCAACCAGTACGTGCAGCGGCTCGAGGAAGCCGAGCGCCGCGATCATCGCCGCCTAGGCCGGCAGATGGACCTGTTCCACTTTCAGGACGAAGCGGTCGGCTCGGCGTTCTGGCACCCGAAGGGCTGGACGCTGTTCCAGACCCTCGTCGAGTTCCTGCGTGCACGCCAGGACGCCGCGGGCTATCGCGAAGTCAACACGCCCGAACTCATGGACGTTTCCCTGTGGGAAGCCTCGGGGCATCTTGAGACCTTCGGCGAGCACATGTTCAAGAGCCGCACCGCCGACGAGCGCGTGCTCGCGGTCAAGCCGATGAACTGCCCGGGCCACGTCCAGATATTCCGGAATGAGCTGCGCAGCTACCGCGATCTGCCGTTCCGGCTCGCGGAGTTCGGCAAGGTGCACCGCTACGAACCGTCGGGCGCCCTGCACGGCCTCATGCGGGTGCGCGCGTTCACTCAGGACGATGCGCACATCTTCTGCACGGAGGACCAGATCACGGCCGAGACCGGCGCGGTCTGCAAGCTGCTGCTCGGCATCTACCGCGACACCGGCTTCGACGATGTCGTCATCAAGTTCGCCGACCGTCCCGAACGGCGCGTCGGCGAAGACGCCGTCTGGGACCGGGCCGAGAGCGCGCTGATCGAAGCGATGGACAGCCTGGGGCTCGACTACACGCACAACCCGGGCGAAGGCGCCTTCTACGGGCCGAAGATCGAGTTCGTGTTGCGCGACGCCATCGGCCGCGAATGGCAGTGCGGCACGTTGCAGGTCGACCTGAACCTGCCGGCCCGGCTCGGCGCGAGCTACATCGGCGAGGACGGCGACCGGCATACCCCAGTGCTGCTGCACCGGGCGATCTTCGGTTCGCTCGAGCGCTTCATCGGAATTCTGCTCGAGCACTACGCCGGCAACCTGCCGTTCTGGCTCGCGCCGGCTCAGGTCACCGTCGCGACGATCACCTCCGACGCCGACGACTACGCCGGCAAGGTCGCGCACACGTTGGCCGAAGCGGGCCTGCGAGCACAAGCCGACATCCGCAACGAGAAGATCAATCTCAAGGTCCGCGAGCACAGCCTCGCCAAGGTGCCGGTCATCATCGCGGTCGGCCGGCGCGAAGTCGCCGACGGCACCGTCTCGATCCGCCGCCTCGGCCGGAAGGGGCAGCAGATCATGAGCCTCGACGAAGCGGTCGTTACGCTCGGCGCGGAAGCGGAACGGCCGTAACCTCGTTCCGCCTCGCCCGCAGCTTTATACGCAACTATGCCTCAAAAATACTTGCGTAAAGGTGCATTTCTGGTAGATATTTGCGTATAAAAGGGCTATATTGCGCAAAAATGCGTATGCGCAACTTAAATACGCAACTATGCCACGACGAGTTCCCGAGGAAATTCTGAAGGCTACTGTCGAGGCGGTTCGACGGTATCCCGACGGCGCATCTGCACGGCAGATCGCCGAATCGTTGGGAAGCGATCTGCCGCTGCGTACCCTGCAGTACCGGCTCAAGGCGCTCGTTGAGGACGGGCGACTGACCATGAAGGGTTCGCGGCGGGGGACGCGGTACCGAGCGCCGAAAGTCGCCAACATTTCGGTTGAATTCGTTTCCGGCACGCCTGAGGTCAGCATAAGACTCGAAGCTGCTAGCAACACTGTGAAGATGCACTAAAACCAGCAGTTTGAAGTTGTAGGTTTCTGCAAGGTCGTTTTGGTGGCCGCGATCATGATTCGGTGTTGGCGTCCTTCATGCGGTAGCTATTGCCCTCGATGACGACGGTTT
>JAJDVG010000059.1 GCA_022826245.1 Gammaproteobacteria bacterium | reverse complement strand
AGATGTGAACTCCTTCAGGTCATTTTATGTCACTACAACGCGCCCCGCACGGACCCGAGCAAAACAAATCAATGGCTTACACGACGACACCCCTCGATCCGCCCGGAAATCCGAGGCTCGGTTGTTAAACTTGGGTTAGCTCATGGCCCCAGTTCAACCTACGCGAACGACCTTTGGTCTGCCGCAGACCAGCGGATCGGGATCGACCGGAATTTCATGGACGACGTTGCTCGCGAGAGCTGAGAACAACATCGATGAATGGCGCAACGGCTTGTATCAGTGGACGATTCCCGCCGAAACGACTATCGATTGATATTCTTCGATACGCTTGGCCAGATCGGGGATCGCGCTCCGTCTCGCTTATCTCCTGAGCGACTCCGACGACTTGTTTACATGCACAATAACCAGATCGTCCAGGTAACATCTGCTCGCCTTGAGCCGGATTCGTTCAATCGACGCTTTGTGCTCCGGCGCGTAAAGCGGCGCGTCCATTCGTCTCACATTGCCGTGCCGTTCTCTGAGAAATCAAAGTCATCGTCCAAATGAACCTGCCCGGCGGACAGCAGCACGTTATCCTCCCCGTGATGCGCCATGACTCGTTGTGCCGTGCCACGGAGATACTCCTCATGCTCCTCGCGCGATGGAACGGGGAGCGGTGGACTGGGCAATAACCTCCTGAGAAACTGTCCCAGGCAGGACATATTTGTGACGAGCGCGTTCATGCGAGTACTCCTTGTCATGGTCGTCTAATTTCCCATTGTGCGGGCCTGCACGTGGGCAAATCATAATTTGCTCCCACAACTTGCACGGTCGCGCCCCTGGAGAAATACATTGGCTACGCTTTGCTCCGCCGCCAGTCGAGCAGACTGTCGAGCAGCAGCAGCGCGACTCCGATCGAGATCGAGGAGTCGGCCACGTTAAAGGCGGGGAAATACCAGTCCTGGTAGTGGACGCGGATGAAGTCGACGACGTGGCCCCACAGGATTCTGTCGGTGACGTTGCCGATCGCGCCGCCGAGCACGAAGGCGAGCCCGGCCGCGAGCAGGCCGCGGCCCTTTGCCGGCAGCCGTACGATCCAGATCACGATTCCGGTGCCGACCGCGAGGCCGATACCGATGAACAGCCAGCGCTGCCAGCCGCCTGCGCCGCTCAGGAAGCTGAATGCCGCGCCCTCGTTGTGCAAGCGCATGAATTCGAGCACGGGCAACAGCACCATGCGTTCGAACTCGATCAGGTTCTGCATGATCAGGTACTTGGTGTACTGATCGGCGGCGGCGACTGCGAGCGACAGGAAAAGCCATTTCCACGCGCCGGCGCTGAGCGAGACCGTGCGCTCGTCGATCTGCGGGGTCATGGGTGCAAACGCGCCGTGTTGGGTGACCGTTTCGCCTGCGCAGATTTAATGGCCCGCGCGCTCATGCGTACAGCCTCGTCTCGCCGGAGCCATCGACGTTCTTGACGCAGCGCGCGCATAACTCGGGGTGTGCCTCGTTGCTTCCGACATCGTCGCGCCGGTGCCAGCAGCGGACGCACTTGGGGGCTTCGGCGCGGTTGACGCGGACCTTTGGCCCAGGATGCTCGCTCGCGTCGGTCGAAAAAGCCTGTAGCAAGTGAGCGGGATAACGCTCCACCGTCGCATCGGATGTGATGAAAACGAACTTGAGTTCGTCGCTAAGCATGTCGAGCTTGCTGAAGAGATCGTCGCCGCAAGTGATTTCGATCGTGGCGTCGAGCGGCGCTCTGATCATTCCCGCTACTCGCGACTGCTCGAGGTGCAATGAGACGTGTTGGCGTACTTTGATGATCGCCGCCCAGTCGAGGCGCGTCTCGCCGTTCGCCTGCGGCAACTCGTACCACGTCTCGAGAAACACCGATTCGCTGCGCTCGCCCGGCAGGGCGCGCCAGATCTCGTCGGCCGTGAAGCTCAGGATCGGCGCGAGCCAGCGCACCATCGCTTCGGCGATGTGGTACATCGCGGTCTGTGCCGAGCGCCGTGCGTGGCTGTCTTCGCGCGTCGTGTAGAGCCGGTCCTTGAGGACGTCGAGATAGAACCCGCCCATGTCGTTGACGCAGAAGTTGTGCACCTTGTGATAGATGTGGTGGAACTCGAAACGTTCGTAGGCCTCAACGACTTCGTCCTGTAACTCGCGCGCCCTGGCGAGCGCCCAGCGATCGAGGTCGACCATCTCGCCCGGCGGGACGTCATGCGTCCCGGGCTCGAATCCGTGCAGGTTGCCGAGCAGAAACCTCTGCGTGTTGCGCATGCGCCGATAGGCGTCCGACACGCGCTTCAGGATTTCGTCGGACAGGTGCATCTCGGCCCGGTAGTCGGTGGCGGCGACCCATAGCCTGAGCACGTCCGCGCCGAGCGTTTTGCAGACCTTCTGCGGCGCGACGACGTTGCCGAGCGACTTCGCCATCTTGCGGCCATGTTCGTCGACGACGAAGCCGTGAGTCAGTACGGCGCGGTAGGGCGGGCGGTCGTCGAGCGCGACGGACGTGAGCAGGCTCGACTGGAACCAGCCGCGGTGCTGATCGGAGCCTTCGAGGTAGAGGTCGGTGGGCACGGTCACCTGATCCGACAGCGTGCCGACGGCGTGGTGGCTCAGTCCCGAATCGAGCCACACGTCCATGACGTCGGTGACCTTTTCGTAGTCGCGGCCTTCGGCGCCGAGCAGCGTTTCGGGATCGAGATCGAACCAGGCTTCGATGCCGTCTCGCTCGACAGCGTCGGCCACGCGCAGGATGAGTTCCGGCATGTCCGGATGCAGTTCGCCGCTTTGCTTGTGGACGAACAGCGTCAGCGGCACGCCCCAGGCGCGCTGGCGCGAGATGCACCAGTCCGGCCGGTTCTCGACCATGCCGTGGATGCGCTCGCGACCCCAGCCCGGGACCCACTTGACGTCCTGGATATGGTCGAGCGTCCTGCTCCGAAGCTTCTCGCTGTCGTCGAGCCGGATGAACCACTGCGGCGTCGCCCGAAAGATCACGGGCGACTTGTGCCGCCAGCAATGCGGATAGCTGTGTTGAAGCGACTCCTGCCGGATCAGCGTGCCGCGCTCCTTGAGAAGTTCGAGGATGCGCACGGTCGCAGTGTCGATGTGCAGGCCTTCGAGCAGATCGGTGCCTTCGACAAAGTGTCCCTCGCCGTCGACGGGGCTCTCGACCGGCAGGTCGTACTCGACGCCCATGGTGAAGTCGTCGTGGCCATGGCCCGGCGCCGTATGGACCGCGCCGGTGCCGGCGTCGGTCGTCACGTGCTCGCCAAGGACGACCGGTACCGTCCTCGCGTAGAACGGGTGATGCAGGTCGAGTCCCTCGAATCGGCTCCCGGGGCCGGTACCGACTACGGACCAGTCTCCCGCTTCAAAAACGGCCGTGGGGTTCTCACGCATCGCGGCTGCTTCGTAACCGGCCAAAACATCGTCGAGCATGTCCGTCGCCACGAGCAGGTACTCGGAGCCCGAGCCCATATCGGCCCTGACGAGGCTGTAGTCAAGCCCGCCGTTGAGCGCGACAGCCTGGTTGCCCGGCAAGGTCCATGGCGTCGTCGTCCAGATCGGGATGGAGGCCTGAACACCATCGTCGAGTTCGATTCCCTCCAAACGCTCCGCAAACGCCGCACGGTCCACCACCCGAAACCGCACGTCGATCGTCGGCGAGCGCTTGTCCTCGTATTCGACTTCGGCTTCCGCCAGCGCCGAACGGCAGTCCATGCACCAGTGCACGGGCTTGTAGCCGCGGTAGACGATGCCGCTCCCGACCAGCCGGGCGAACGCACGCAGTTGTTCGGCCTCGTAGCCTGAGTCCATCGTCACGTACGGCCGCTCCCAGTCTCCGAAGACGCCGAGCCGCTTGAAATCCTCGCGCTGCCTGTCGATCTGCGTACTCGCGTAGTCGCGGCAGGCGGTGCGGAACGCGCGCGCGTCGAGCTTCTCGCCGGCGCGGCCGTGCTCGCGCTCGACCTCGCGCTCGACGGGCAGGCCGTGACAGTCCCAGCCGGGCACGTAAGCGGCGTCGAAGCCCGACAGCGACCGCGACTTGACGATGATGTCCTTCATCACCTTGTTGACGGCGTGGCCGATGTGGATGTCGCCGTTGGCGTAGGGTGGGCCGTCGTGCAGGACGTAGCGCGGACGGCCGGCGGACGCCGACCGGATGCGGCCGTAGATGTCCCGCTCCTGCCAGCGGCTCAGCGCTTCCGGTTCCCGCTTCGCGAGATTCGCACGCATCGGAAACCCGGTTCGGGGGAGATTCAACGTGCCCTTGTAGTCAGTCATGGCCGCGGTCTGGTTGGCTGAGGTCGGCAGATAAGCCCGGCCCGGCGGGACCGTCGAGTCGGCGCGAGAGTGTAAGCGATTCAGGCGGTGAGCGCAGCACGGGCATCGCGCACGTCCTGGTGCATCTGCCGCGCCATCAGGTCGACGTTCTCGTACATGCGTTCCTCGCGCAGCCGGGCCACGAAGTTCACCGTGATGTAGCGGCCGTAGATGTCGTCGTCGAAGTCGAAGATGAAGACCTCGAGCAGCGTCTTGCCGCCGCCGATCGTCGGCCGGTTGCCGACGCTCGCAACGCCATCGAGCGGCGCGTCGCCGACGCCGTCGACACGCACCGCGAAGATACCGTCGACCGGCGCGAGCCGTCTCTTCAGATTCACGTTGGCTGTCGGGAACCCGAGTTCCTTCCCGAGACCCGCGCCGGGTACGACTCGGCCCGATATGGAGTAATCGCGGCCGAGCATGTGTTTCGCCGCCTCCAGGTCGCCGAGCTTGAGCGCGCGGCGGATCGCGGTGCTGCTGATGCGCTGGTCCCGCCAGGAGACGGGATCGACGATCGTGACGCCGAAATCGAATTTGGCGCCTGCCCGATGCAGATCGTCGTGCGTTCCCTGGCGTCCCGAGCCGAACCTGAAGTCGTGGCCGACGACGACGTGCGCGACGTTAAGGCCATCGACGAGCAGCGCCTCGATGAACGCGTCTGCCGTCAGGTCCCGGACCATGCCGAAATGCGGGCAGAAAAACTCGTCGATGCCGGCGCCCGCAAGCAACTCGAAGCGTTCCCGAAAGCAGGTCAGGCGCGCTGGCGGGTTGTTCGGCGCGAAGAACTCGGTCGGCATGGGCTCGAAGGAGCACACGACCGACGAGCAGCCAAGTTTCGCCGCGGTGGCCCTGGTGCGCGCCAGGATTTCACCGTGGCCGACATGCAGTCCGTCGAACGCGCCGATCGTGGCGACACGGCGTCCGGGCTCGCGGCCCGTGCCCGGTGCGGGAAAGTTCCGGTAAAGGCGCATCGACTCAGTCCTGCTCGACGGGCGCCGGCCCGCGAAACTGCCGCGGCCGGAGACCGAACAGCCAGCAGGCGGTGAAGTAGGCGACGGCGCCGCCGGTCACTATTCCGATGAGCACGCCGGCGCGCGTCCACGCATCGAGCACGTACCAGTCGCCGATGGCGCCGACAGCCCAGATGACGATGGCCGTCATGACGATGCAGGCGCCCGCCACCGGCAGGAACAGCGCCCGCCAGCCCGGCGCCGGGCGGTACACGCTGTCCTTGCGCAAGCCGAGCCAGAGGCGCGCGGCGTTGTAGATTCCCGAGATGCTCGTCGCGGCAGCGAGTCCCGCGTGCGCCGGCGCCCAGCCCGTCCTGAGCAGCACGAGCACGAACGCTACGTTGAGCACGGCGTTGAGGACCAGCGCCTGGACCGCGATCCGCACTGGAGTGCGCGTGTCCTGGCGCGAGAAGTAACCCGGCGCGAGCACCTTGACGAGAATGAAGCCGACGAGACCGGGCCCGAACGCGAGCAGGCTCGCGGCGGCCATCGCGGTATCGCGGTCGGTGAACTCCCCGCCGTAATAGATCGTCGTTATCAGGGGTTCGGCGAGCAGCATCAGGCCGACGGCAGCCGGCACGCCGATCAGCAGCACGAGCCGCAAGGCCCAGTCGATCGTGGCGCTGAAGGTCTCCATCGACACTCGGGCGTGCTGCTCCGAAAGGCTCGGCAGGACTGCGGTCGCGAGCGCGACCCCGAAGACGCCGAGCGGAAAGCCGACGAGGCGGTCGGAGAAGTAGAGCCAACTGTAGCTCCCCGCCACGAGGAACGACGCGATCATCATGTCGATGAGGATGTTGATCTGGGCGACCGAGGACCCGAACAGGATGGGCGCCATCAGCGTCTGGATGCGCTTCACGCCCGGGTGCGCGAATCCGTGCTTCGGGATCGGCAGGAGCTTCGCCTTCCACATGAAGGGGACCTGGAAAGCGAGCTGCACGGCGCCGGCGACGAATACCCCAACTGCGAGCGCAATCGCCGGCCGTTCGAGTTGCGGTGCGACGGCGATCGCGAAGACGATCAGCACGAGGTTCAGCAGCACCGGTGTGAACGCGGGTACGGCGAAGCGGCGATAGGTGTTGAGCACCGAGCCCGCGAGCGCCGTCAGCGAAATGAAAAGGATGTAAGGGAAGGTGAACCGCAGCATGTCGGTCGCGAGCACGGCTCGGCCGTCCTCGCTGAAGCCCGGACCCGGCGCGAAGACCAGGATCAGCAACGGCGCCGCGATGACTCCGAGCGCCGTCACGACCAACAGGACCAGCGCGAGGCTCCCGGTCGTTCGGTCGATCAGTTCCTTCGCCTCGGCGCGCGAGCGCGTTGCCCGGTACTCGGCCATGACGGGCACGAAGGCCTGGGCGAACGCGCCTTCGGAGAAGAATCGCCGGAGCATGTTCGGAATCTTGAAGGCGACGAAGAAAGCGTCGGTCTCGATGCCGGCGCCGAAACCGCGCGAAATGACCATGTCGCGCGCCAGGCCCGACAGGCGAGACAGGAAGGTCATGGCGCCGACGATCGATGTCGACTTGAGAAGGCTGTCGCGGGGCGCCGCCGTTTGTTGCGTCGAGGACATCAGCAGTCGCCGTGAGCTTGACTTGCCATGGGGCGCTCCGAATAATACCGCCGTTTCTCGGGCCGTGGTCCGAAGCTTCTACGGGCAATACCTTGGCGAACATTCAATCCGCCCGGAAACGGGCCAGGCAGGCTTTCAAGCGCCGCGCTCACAACGTTGCATTGCGCTCGCGCATGCGCACGGCCATGAGGGCTGTTCTGAAGGCTGTGCAGGAGGGCGACAAGGACGCCGCGCAGGCGCGTTTCCGGCAAGCCGTGCCCGAGATCGACCGGATGGTCAACAAGGGCATCATCAAGAAGAACCGCGGCGCTCAATACAAGAGCCGCCTCAACGCCCGACTACGCGCCATGTCCTGACGGCGCTTCGCGCCACACACCCGTTTTCCCGGCGCGCCGCAGCCATGCGCTGCGAGTTCGTGCCGGGTACGTCTACGCGCAACGCGTAGCAGAATACCGGTCCGTTCCTTTGCCCCGGTCGGTGCCGGGCGCGTGCGCGCGCAACGGGTCCCCGGCCGATTCTGCGAAGCGGAGGCCGGGAACCCGTTGCGCATACACGTGCTTGCGCATGCGTCGCTACTGCTCATCGTCTTGTGCGTTGCCGCTCGTACGGGTCGGGTGCTCGCGGAGCTCGCGAAGGTAGCGCATGGCCGCCTGCGCGAGTTCCGGCACGCCGTCGCCGGTCGCCGCGCTGATGCCGTAGAGCGGTCCGCGCCAGTCGAGGGCCTCGCCGAGACGCGCAACGACGCGATCGCGCCTTTCCGGCGGCACGAGGTCGAGCTTGTTCACCACGAGCCAGCGCGGTTGCTGCACGAGCCGCTCGGAGTACCGACCGAGTTCCGACTCGATGGACCTGAAATCGTCGATTGCACCGCCGGGAATCTCCTCGGCCGAATCGCCCTGGCCGGCGTCGACGAGGTGCAGCAGCAGTCTCGTGCGCTCGAGGTGCTTCAGGAACTGGATGCCCAGGCCCGCGCCGTCGGCGGCACCGGCGATGAGTCCCGGGATGTCGGCGACGACGAAGCTCTGGTCGGTGTCGATCCGGACGACTCCGAGGTGTGGATGCAGTGTCGTGAACGGGTAGGACGCGACCTTGGGCCGTGCCGCCGATAGCGCCCGCGTCAGCGTCGACTTGCCGGCATTGGGCGCGCCGAGCAGCCCGACATCCGCAAGCAGCTTGAGCGCCAGGTGCAAGTGGCGCTGCTCGCCGGGCTCGCCCGGCGTCGACTGCCTCGGCGCCCGGTTCGTACTGCTCTTGAAGCGCGTATTGCCCTTGCCGCCGTGCCCGCCGCGCGCAACGAGCAACGTTGCGCCCGCTTCGGCGAGGTCGCCGAGCAGTTCGCCAGTGTCGACGTCCCTGACCTCCGTGCCCACCGGCACGGCGATATTCAGGTCGGCCGCCGATGCTCCGGTCATGTTCTTGCCGGCTCCGCCGCGTCCGTGCTTCGCGCGGAAGCGGCGCCGAACCCGGAATTCGACGAGCGTGTTGAGATCTTCGCTGGCGGCCAGCCGGACGCTGCCGCCGTCGCCGCCGTCGCCCCCATCCGGGCCTCCGCGCGGGATGAATTTCTCGCGCCGAAAGCTGACGCAGCCGTCGCCGCCGCGGCCGGCCTCGACGCGAATGTCTGCCTCGTCAACGAATTTCATGGTCTGCGATGTGCGACGGCGCAGGCCACCGTACGCGAGGAATCTCCGGATTCAGTAGCTTGAGCGCCACCGAGTTCAGGTGCACGTGCCGGTGCCGCACGGGAAGCTCCGATGAATCAGGGCTTCCAAATGGAACGGGTGAGCGGGGCGGGCGCCTGCGGCCCGTCTACCAAAGCCTCGTCAGTCGGCGATGACGCTGACGTGCTTGCGCTTCTTCGGACCTTTGGTCTGGAAGCTGACGCGGCCTGCGGCGGTCGCGTAAATCGTGTGATCCCGGCCCAGACCGACGTTGGTCCCGGGATGGAAGTGCGTTCCGCGCTGGCGCACGATGATGTTGCCCGGCGCGACGAGTTCCCCGCCGTAGCGCTTGACCCCGAGCCGTTTGGATTCGGAGTCGCGACCGTTCTTGGAGCTGCCGCCTGCTTTCTTGTGTGCCATGGTCTACCTCACGCGCTCGTGATCGAAGTGATCTCGACCTCGGTAAAGTACTGCCGGTGCCCGCGCTGGCGCTTGTAGTTCTTGCGCCGCTTGAATTTTATGACATCGATTTTCTTGCCGCGCCCCTGCGACATCACGGTGCCCTCGATTCGGCCTCCTTCAACCAGCGGCGAACCGATCTTGATGTCGGCACCCTCGCCGACGAGCAGCACCTCGTCGAAGCTGACGGTATCGCCGACGCCGGCGTCGATGCGCTCGAGCCGAAGCCGGTCGCCCTGACTCGCGCGATACTGCTTGCCGCCGGAACGAAAAACTGCGTACACGGTGAAGGCTCCCGGGCTGGTACGGCCGATCCGCAGGCTCGCGGAAAGGCCGGAGATTCTAGAGTGTCGCCCTGCCACGGTCAACGCGGCGGGAAAAGAAACGCCCCCTCCCGGGGGCGTCGGGCCGGGGATGCGATCCCCGGCGGGGTTAACGGCGCAAATTGTGTTCCGATGCCGCAGACCCGTCAAGATTTTGTCGCGAGGCCGCGGACTCGCACGCGGCAGGCCGTTAGGGCATCATCCCCGCCATGCCACTGGTACAGACGGACCAACCCGCACCGATTCTCGACGACTTGCGCGCCCTCGTGGGAAGCGAATGGAGCGAAGTCAACCGCGTCATTTTTCGCCGCCTCGGCAGCGACGTCGCGCTCGTCAACCAGGTCGCCCATCACATCATTCACCACGGCGGCAAGCGCCTGCGGCCGTTGGCCGTCCTGCTGGCCGCGCGGGCCTGCGGCTCGGAACGCGACGCCAACGTCGCGGTCGCCGCGATCATCGAATTCATCCACACGGCGACGTTGCTGCACGACGATGTCGTCGACAATTCGGGCCTGAGACGCGGCCAGGAGACGGCCAATTCCGTGTTCGGCAACGAAGCGAGCGTGCTCGTCGGCGACTTCCTGTACTCGCGTGCCTTCCAGATCATGGTCGAAATCGGGGAGATGAGAATTCTCGACGTGCTCGCCGACGCCACGAACACGATCGCCGAAGGCGAGGTGCTGCAGCTCATGAACTGCAACAACCCAGACATCAGCGAAGCCGACTACATGGAAGTCATCTACCGCAAGACCGCCAAACTGTTCGAAGCCGGAACGCGCATCGGCGCGATTCTTGGGCGCTGCGACACGCCGATCGAGTCGGCGCTCGTGAATTACGGCCGCCACCTCGGGCGGGCCTTCCAGCTCGTCGACGATGTGCTCGACTACGACGCCAGTTCCGAGGAATTCGGCAAGAACATCGGCGACGATCTGGCCGACGGCAAGATCACGCTGCCGCTCATCTACGCCTTGCGCCACGGTAGCGCGGCGGAACGGCACATGATCCGCGAAGCGATCGAGTCGGGCAGCACGCAGAACTTTACCTCGATCCAGCTCGCCATCGAGACCTCGGGCGGGCTGCGCTATACGGCGGAGCGGGCGCAGGACGAAGCGAACGAAGCGATGCGCGCGCTCGAGTCGCTACCCCAGTCGAAATACCGCAACGGTCTGGCCGGACTCGCGCAGTTTTCGATCAGCCGCCGTTACTGACTCGCACCCCACCACTCGCGTCAAAAATACCGACCCCAATCCGCGACAAGCCCAGGGGAGTTGGCCCCCACGCCGCGTGTAACCCCCGCGCGCCGGGGGGCGCGCGCCGGGCCGCCCCGGGGGGATTTTAGGGGGGGTTAAATCGGGCCGGGGGGGAACAC
>JAJDVG010000025.1 GCA_022826245.1 Gammaproteobacteria bacterium | reverse complement strand
CGCTCATCGAACTCGACGCGCTAATGGAAGAGCAGTACGGCCCGCTGGTCGAAACTCACCTGTTCGAAAACGCCTACTTGCCGGGCTGGTACTGGCTAACGATCCAGGACCGGCGTGCGACGAAAGACCAGGCGATCGCATGGCTGATGGCAGCCTGCGGTCTGGACGGTCATGAGCTCGTGGTTTTTGGGGATCAGACCAACGACATCAAGATGTTCCGGATCGCGGATCTGGCGGTGGCAGTGGCGGACGCTCACGCAGACCTGAAGCACCATGCCACACACGTCATTGGATCGAACGAGGACGACAGCGTCGTAAAGTACATCCGCAGGCACCGGGCGGAATCGTTGAGTCAGTGACGGCATTTGGCAGACAACGCACGGTCAACCCTTCCCCGCCTGAATTCCCAGAGCCTCCAGTACGTCCCCGACCGGCTCATACCCGCGAATCTCGGCAGCGAGCTCCGGGGTCGGGCAGGTGCGTGCGTAACGGTTGAACCAAACGGCGGCCATGCCGCTCCCGAGTGCCCCAAGGACATCCTTCTCCCAGGAATCCCCGACCATCGTTACGCGGTCCGCAGTCACGCCCAGCCCGACGAGAGCGAGTTGAAAAATTGCGGGATCAGGCTTCGCCGCCCCGACTTCCTCCGAAATCGCCACAACGTCGAAGTCGCCGGGACGAATATCGCAGCGCTCCATCTTGAATCGTTGTGCCGCTGCCGAGCCGTTGGTGATCACCCCAATCTTGACGGCACGTCGCAGGGTACCAAGCAGCTCTGGAACTCCCGGGATCAGGCGTGCGTTCGATTCCTGCTCGCGCGCGTACGCCGCTGCCGCCTTTGCAATCGCCGTTTCGCCCGGCTGCAAATAGTAACGGCGGCAGATGCCGCGCATGCGTTCGAGGCGGGCATCACCATACGACAGGCTTCCGTCAAGGGTCAGCAAGTAGGTGACCTGTAGCTGTTCGTCATGGACAAGTTCCAGCTCCTCGAGAGCAACCCGCGCGAGCGCGGGCAACAACTCCTGAACAGCACGCAGACCCTGCCGACGCGAAAATTGGTAGTCGATCAGGGTGTCGTCGAGGTCGAAGAGTACTGCGTCAGTTTCTCTCATCGGCTACAGGGGCATTTTCTGGCTCAAGCCTAGATGACCGAACGCCGCAAGACTGGGATGCGGCCATGGCAGTGCAAATACGGGGTCTTGAGAACGCCAGCTACACCGTTCTTCGATTGGGTAGGCTCGGCTACATTTGCGCAAATTCGCGCGGATTCCCCGCAAACCGGCCCGGCCCCAAAACCATTTTCCGCATTCACGCGGTACACACGACGGCAGCACGTTAGCCCCGATGCCCAGGAAATGGCTGATCCATGCGGTTCGCTACTTTTTCCATCCGTCCCGGCGCAGCTGCCATCGCACACCTGCCTGGGGAGACCAACGGCGAACAAGCGTCGATATTTTGTCCATCCGTTTGCGGTCAAGTGGTCCATCCCGATCACCGAGTGTACATACCTGTAGCTACCATGTATAGTTTGGTCGAATCCTGTTTCAATGGCGTTGTCCGTGAACTCCACAAGAAGTCGCGACGGAGTGCATGATCGCACTGGTACTAGCCGTCTTGGAGCGATGCAACGTTTGCGTGTAGCAAATATCGTCCTGATCGCCGGAGTTGTCGCAGCGTGGTTGGTATTCCGGACTCCCGGTGACGAGAGTGCGGACGTTCCCGAGGACGATCGGACCGTCCGTGCTGCATCTGCGACACAACCTGTCGGTCAACGTTTCGAGATTCAAGTTGACGAAGTCGAGCCTGACTTTAGGGACGTTACCGAGCCTGACATTCCGGACGCAGTTGACCCCGGTTCACGGGACGATGCCGTTGCCGATTCCGACTTCTCCGCCACCGATCTTCGCGTTTGGCCGGTGGAGCCGTCGGTCATGGAAGCGTTGATCGTGCAGGAGTTGGCAGCGTTGGCTGACAGTGGAATCAGTTCCATCACCTCGTTGGAATGCACAGCAACGCATTGCGAGCTTCGATTCGTATCCGACCGGTCGCTCAGCATCCTCATCGGGCCGGACAGTCCGTTTTACGAAACGTTCGCAAGCGCGCCATACCAGGCGCTTGTCCGTGTAAAGGCGAGATTAATCGCTCCGGAAACCTGGGATCGCACCGTAACATTGAGAAGCGACGGGCAGACACTTGAAGGGCTGACCGGAGCCGCGCTGGAGGCGGAGCTTGGTGACGTGTGGCGGCAAGCTCCCGTATTGCCGAGGCGAGTGGCCGACTCGTTTATTCGCTCGACGACTGTCTTTGCGTCGCCCATGCAACTGGGGAGGTCAGCCGACGGCGCATACCTTATCGGCGAATACACTTGCATCGTCGACTGTCCACAAGGTGTCGAGACCGTAATGTATCTCATCGCCGAAGAAGGGCGAACTTGTGCTCAAATGAACGGCTCGGAACGGCCGATGCCGACGCGCAACTTCAGTTCCCAGGAACTCGAGTACCGCACGTTCTGTCTACCCAATCTTCTGGTTGAGTACTACTAGAACGGTCGAACTCCAGGCTACGTTTACGCTTCCCGAGGAGGCTTCCGGTGCGGCGAACCGTCGACTCTGCGCATTGCGCTACGCGGCGATCTCACTCGCGTTCACGATCGGCGATCCGGATGCGTCACGCCCGGCTCTCGCGTGGCGAGGGAACTCGCCCGGGCTCCAAGAGTCCAGCCGGTAGGCCGGTAGCGCTACAAGAGGCGCCGCTTCGCAGTTAGTGGCTACGTGAGACAACTGAAGGTGACCGGTGCCGCCACCAAGAGCTTCTTGGTCAACAATTCGTCCGCGGCTTTCGGGCTAGCTCCCGGCAGTTTCGGGCGCTTGAGCGGACGCGCCAGCAGGCGTCGCACAGTTCACCCAACCCGACACACCACTCGTGTTTGCCAATTTCAAATCCTGTGGAGCTTGTGCGCCGGTCAATGCGCGTCGGCGCCGTCGCTGTCCGCATCGAGCCACTCGAGCAGCTCCGCGCCCGTGCGGCAATCGACGATGCACTCCCCGACACCGGCGAGACGGTCCGGGTCGGAGATGTCGGCACGGTGGTGGGCCAGCGCGTCGCCGGCCGCGGCGCCGAACTTGCGGGTCGCCAGTTGACACAGCAGTTCGCGCTCTGCAGCAAAACCCCGCTCGACACCCTGCTTGCGCCCCTGCGCGATACCGCGCTCCAGGCCCTCTTTGAGCCCTTTCTCGAATCCGTGCCGATGCCACTCGGCTTCCCACTCCTGGACCCGCTTCGCCAATGCCATCACTGTGCCTTCCTCCGTTGCGATTTCCGGAAACTCCCGCTCCAGCGACGCGATCACCCCCGCCGCGTCCGACTGCGGGAACATCCTCGGGGCCACCAATCGCAGCCAATCGAACACCGCCCGCCGCGGCAACCAGGTTGTCCCGCGGCAAATCGTCACGCGCCAGGCCGCGTCGCCGTGCCATTGCCTGGCGTCCGCGTCCACCGAGTTCGCCGGCAATTGCCGCAGCGTGGAGAAGTCGAGGCGTCGCGCCACCGGGCTTGCGAAGCCCCTGAGCAGATGCTCGATGAGGATCGGCAGGCCGAACAGGCGTTTCCAGGCGGCGTCGTGGTCCATGCCGGGAGTTTGGCAGAGGACGCCGACGTTTCGATATGGACATTACTCGTCGCAATGCGCTGAATAGTCGCCGCGACGGATGATTCGCGGACTCGACGTTCACGGGCTCAACCCGCATACCGTCTGACCCACTCGAGAGTCCAGGCGAGCCGTGTTTGACCTGGGGGCCGCAGGTCACCTCCCGACCGAACCAATCGACTCAAAATGTTCCACGGTAGGGACAGGGTCGTAAAAGTGATGAAGCAATCGCTTCCACTCCTGGTACTCTTTGGAACCTCGAAACCCTTCCGTATGGTCGGACAGCCTCTTCCAGCGAACCAGCAGAACATACCGACCGGGGTTCTCGATACATCGTTGCAGTTCGTGCGACACATATCCCTCCATGGATGAAATGATCGAGCTGGCACGGGCGAACGCTGCCTCAAAATCACTTTCCAGACCTGGCTTCACGTCCAGCAACGCCAGCTCAAGGATCACCTGGATTGACCGGACGCGACCGCAGGCGTCGCGCAGTTCACCCACCCGGACACTCCACTCGTGTAGTGCTCCTTCTTCCAGATCGGGACGCGCTGCTTGGTCTCGTCGATGATGTAGCGGCACGCTTCGAATGCCGCGCCGCGATGCTCGGCGCTGACGCCGACCCAGACGGCGCAGTCGCCGATGTCGAGCTTGCCGACGCGGTGCACGCAATCGGCCGTCACGATCTCGAAGCGCTGCAGTGCCTCGGCCAGGATCGCCTGCCCTTCCTTGACGGCCGTCGGCGCGTGGGATTCGTACTCGAGCGCGGTGACCGCCTCGCCGTCGTTGTGGTTGCGGACCCAGCCCTCGAAACAGACGCAGGCCCCGGCCCGCTCGGCGAGCAGGGCCGCCTTGAGCCTGGCGGGATCGATCGTTTCGTTGGAAATCTCGAACTGCACCGGCGCGATCCGGTTCAGCCACCGGCCACGGGCGGGAAGAACAGGATCTCGTCGGCGTCGCGGAGTTTCGCGTCCCAACCCACCAGTTCGCCGTTGACGGCGACCTTGCAGCGCGCCTGCGCGTCGAGAAAACCGTGGCGCGCGGCCACCTCGCTGAAGAGTTCGCCCGCAGTCGCGGCGTCCGTCGCGACCTGCTCGCTACCGCAGCCGGCCCGCTCGCGAAACACGGCGAAATACCGGGCCGTGACGTCAATCACCGCCTGCCGCCTCCTGCGCCGCCAGATAGTCCCGCCGCCCCCCGGTCTTCGACACGAGCGCGATCTCGCTGATGCGGATTCCATGCGTCAGCGCCTTGCACATGTCGTAGACGGTCAGGGCCGCGGTCGCGGCGCCGGTCAGGGCCTCCATCTCGACGCCGGTCTTGTGCGTCGCGCGCACCGAGCACTCGATGTGCACTTCGCCGGCGGCGCCCCAGTCGATCGAGATCGAACAGTCCTCGAGCGGAATCGGATGACAAAACGGGATCAGGTCGTGAGTGCGCTTGGCCGCCATGACGCCCGCGACGATGGCCGTGTCGAATACCGGCCCCTTCTTCGTGCGCAGCGTCTCGCCGGTCGCGGGCACGGCTTCGGCCGGAAAGACGACGGTGGCCCGGGCGACGGCGCTGCGGCGGGTCACGGCCTTGTCGCCGACATCGACCATCGTCGGCCGGTTGGCCGAATCGACGTGACTGAGCATCAGCCGCCCATCCTGTACATCTCCACGCGCTGCTCGCGCGTGATCTTCTCTCCGCGCAGCTCGCTGTAGCGGTCGGCGCGGTTGCGCCAGACGTTCTGCAGCAGCCCGACGAGGTCCGCGTCGCTGACCCCGGCGCGCAGCGGCTCCCTGAGGTCCGTGCCGCGATTGGCGAAAAGACAGGTGTAGAGCGTGCCCTCCGCCGACAGCCGCGAGCGGTGGCAGTCGCCGCAGAAGGGTTCGCTCACCGACGATATGAAGCCGATCTCGCCCTGCCCGTCGGTGAACGCGTAGCGCTTCGCGACCTCGCCGCGATAGTTGCTCTCGAGCGCTTCGAGCGGCCAGCGCGCGGCGATCCTGTCGAGCAGGACCTTCGACGACACGACCTCGCCCGCCTGCCAGCCGTTGAGTGTGCCGACATCCATGTACTCGATGAACCGCACGATGATGCCCGTGCCGCGGAAATGCTCGATGAGATCGACCACCGTGCGATCGTTGATGCCGCGCTGCACCATCGCGTTGACCTTGATGGGCTCGAAACCCGCGGCGCGCGCGGCGTCGATGCCCTCGAGCACGGTCGCGACATCGCCCCGGCCACCGTTCATCGTCCGGCAGACGGCCTCGTCGAGGCTGTCGAGGCTCACGGTGATGCGCTTGAGCCCGGCTTCCCTGAGTTCGGCGGCGCGTTCGGCCAGACGCGTGCCGTTCGTCGTCAGAGCCAGATCTTCGACGCCCTCAAGCCCGGCAAGCCCCGCGACGATTTCGTCGAGGTCGCGTCTGAGCAGCGGTTCGCCGCCCGTGATGCGCAGCTTGTTGACGCCGAGCCCGACGAAGAGCCCCGCCAGACGCCTGATCTCGCCGGGCGTGAGCCAGTGCGCGCGCGGCAGGAACCGGTAGCTTTCGCCGTAGATCTCCGCGGGCATGCAGTACGGGCAACGATAGTTGCAGCGGTCGATGACGGAGATCCTCAGATCGCGCATCGGCCGGTCGAGCCGGTCCCTGAGCGCCGACTGGGACTGCAACTGTGTGACTGAGCTGTTCATGGCCGCGTATCGTCGGATTTTAGTTATTCCGCGAGCCTTTTTCAGCCGAGGGCACGCCGCGGCAGCCAAGCACCGGGCGCTACTGCCAACCAAAGTTCAATGAGTTACGCGACCGTGGCACAATAGCAACCCCCAAAAACGACCGTAGAAGGACCGCGGACAGACGATGGTGGAAAGAAGTCGCGCAGCGCCGATCGGCGTGACCGGCGAACATACCGGGCAAGCAGACCCGCACAAGCGGACATCCGACGGGCGGGCGCCCAACGCGCTCGACCGCTGGCTCTTCAGACAAATGACGAGCAGGCTCGACTCGAGCAGGGTCCGAGTCGTTCTCTGGGACGAACCGGCGCCGTCAACGACGACGGACAGCCTGCCGGTCGTCGTGCGCATCGGCGACCGCAAGGCGCTGCGAAGGGTGATCCTTCATCCAAACCTCTACTTTGGCGATCTCTACTCCACGGGAAGGATCACGGTTCACGGCGATCTGGTGGCGTTGCTGCAGGCGGCGTACAAGTACACCGCCGAGAAGCCCTCCAAACTGGAAAGACTCCTGCGCGGACGCAGGATCCCGACGCCGGACCTCGCCGACTCGCGCCGCAATATCCACCACCACTACGACCTCGGCAACGACTTCTATGAACTCTGGCTCGACCGCGAAGCGCTGCAGTACACCTGCGCGTACTACGCCGATCCGGCCATGACGATCGAGCAGGCGCAGCAGGCGAAGATGCACCACGTCTGCCGCAAGATGCGGCTCAAGGCTGGCGAGACGGTCGCCGAGGCGGGCAGCGGCTGGGGCGGCTTCGCGATCTTCATGGCGAAGAACTACGGCGCGAAGGTCCGCAGCTTCAACATCTCAAGGGAACAGGTCGCGCATGCCAGGGAGTGGGCGAAGCGCGAAGGCGTCGCGAACAATGTCGAGTTCGTCGAGGACGATTTCAGGAACATCGCCGGCAAGTACGACGTATTCGTCTCCATAGGCATGCTCGAGCACGCCGGCGCCGGCAACTACCGCGATCTCGGCAAGCTCATCGACCGCGTGCTGACGCCCGAGGGGCGCGGTCTGATCCACAGCATCGGCCGCGACCGTCCCGAACCGCTCAACGCCTGGATCGACAAGCGGATCTTCCCGGGCGCCTATCCGCCGACACTGCGCGAAATGATGGACATCTTCGAGCCGAACGGCCTGTCCGTGCTCGATGTCGAGAACATCCGCCTGCACTACGCCGAGACGCTGCGCGGCTGGCTCGAGCGATTCGAGGAGAACGTCGATACGGTCCGCGAGATGTTCGACGAGACCTTCGTGCGCGCGTGGCGCCTCTATCTCGTCGGGTCGATCGCGGCCTTCCTCTCGGGCAAGCTGCAACTGTTCCAGGTCCTGTACGCGCGCACCGGCGCCAGGAACGTCCCGTGGACCCGGGCGCACGTGTACGAGCACGGTGACTAATCCCGCTCCCGAACGGGCGCGATACGACCGGAAGAAAACCGAGCTCGAAGCCTCCTGGCGTGACGAAGCGGGCCAGATCAGGCTCGCCAAGTCGACGATCTCGAACCTGTTCCGCTACAAGGATCGCGGCAAGGGCGAACGGCGGCTGTCGCTCGGCGCCTTCAACGAAGTCATCGCGCTCGACGCCGGGCGGCGCACGCTCGATGTCGAAGGGCTCGCGACCTTCGAGACGATCGTCGGCTACTGCCTGCCGCGCGGTTTCCTGCCGCTCGTCGCGCCCGAACTCAAGCACATCACGATCGGCGGCGCGACCGTCGGCATCGGCATCGAATCGACCTGCTTCCGGCACGGCTTCGTCCACGACGGCCTGATCGAGGCCGACGTGCTTCTGCCCGGCGGCCGCGTCGTGACCTGCTCCGCCGACAACGAGCATTCGGACCTGTTCCATGCGCTGCCGAACTCCTACGGCACGCTCGGCTATATCCTGCGGGCGCGAATCAGGCTGACCGAGGCCCTGCCGTACGTCCATCTCAGGATGGAACGGTTCGACGATACCCGCGCGTATCTCGACGCCATGCAGGCCGCGACGGAAGACGCCGACAACGACTTCGTCGAAGGACTCTTTTTCGAGGACCGGCGCTTCTATCTCATGCTCGGCAAGTTCAGTCGCGAAGTGCCGCAGGTCGACGACATCCTCAGAAAGGACATCTTCTACAAGCTCGTCCAGACCCGCGCAGACATCTGGCTCACGACCTCGGACTACATCTTCCGCTACGACCCGGAGTGGTTCTGGAACATCCCCGAAACGCCGTTCTATGCGCTCTTTCGCCGCTACGCGCCGAAGCGTTTCCGCAATTCCAGCTTTTACACGAAGTACGCGGCAACGAAGAGTCGCCTGCTCGACGCGATCCGCGGCCCGAGGGACACCGGCGTCGAGCCGCTCATCCAGGACTGGGAAGTCCCCTGGCAACACGGCGCAGAACTGATCGACTTCTGTATCGAGAACGTCGACCTCAACGGCTTGCCCTGGGCCGCCGTGCCGATCCGCACGCCCCGGCAACCGACGCTCTATCCCATCGGAGCGGACGAGCTTTACTTCAATCTCGGCTGCTACTGCCAGGTGCGCCGCCCGGAGGGCAAGGAACCCTACCACTACACGCGGATCATGGACCGCAAGTGTTTCGAACTCGACGGGATCAAGATGCTGTACTCGTCGACCTTCCTCGACGAGACCGAGTTCGACGCGCGGTTCAACGGCGCCGCCTACCGGCCGCTCAAGCGGAAGTACGATCCGGACGGGAAAGCGCCGACCCTCTTTGCGAAGGTGGCGTATACCGGTTGATTTTCGGCCCCTTCGCGCCCGGACGTCAGGCAGATCGTGCGACCACGCGCGGCCGTCAGCCGTTACCTGCCGGACTGCCCCGCCATCGCCTGCCGCTCGATCTTCGCCCACGAATCGCGCAGCGTGACCGTGCGGTTGAAGACCGGCCGGGCGTCGCCCGCGCCGTCCCCATCGACGTAGAAGTAGCCCTGCCGCTCGAACTGGAAACGCTCGCCGGGCGCGGTAACCGCCAGTGAGGGTTCGAGCATGGCGGCGTCGAGCGTCTCGAGCGAATTCGGGTTGAGTTCGGCGCCGAGGTCCGTGCCTGAACCCGGGTACGGCGCCATGAACAGCCGGTCGTAGAGCCTGACTTTGGCCGCGACGGCGTGGCGTGCCGAAACCCAGTGGACGGTGCCCTTGACCTTGCGGCCGGGGTCGCCGCCCGAGCCGCTGCGCGTCGCCGGATCGTAGCTGCAGCGAATTTCAATGACCACGCCGTTCTCATCCTTGACCACACTTTCGCACTTGATGATGTAGGCATAGCGCAGCCTGACTTCTCCGCCGGGTTTGAGACGAAAGAACTTGCGCGGCGGGTCTTCCATGAAATCGTCGCGCTCGATCAGGATTTCCCGTGAAAACGGGACCTTGCGCGTGCCGAGTTCCGGGCGGTTCGGGTGATTGGCGGCTTCGAGCCACTCCTCGGCGTCCTCTGGCCAGTTCTCGATGACGAGCCTGAGCGGCTTGAGCACGGCCAGGCGCCGGGGCGCGTGCTCGTTCAGATCCTCGCGGATGCAGTTCTCGAGCAGCCCGAGCTCGATGACGTTGTCCTTCTTCGTGACGCCGATCCGGCCCATGAAATCGCGGATCGACTCGGGCGTATAGCCGCGCCGCCGGAACGCCGCGAGCGTCGGCATCCTCGGGTCGTCCCAGCCCTCGACGTGCCCGTCGTCGACGAGTTGCTTGAGCCTGCGCTTGCTCATGACGGTAAACATGAGATTGAAGCGTGAGAACTCGATCTGCTGCGGCGTGTGCGGGACGGGCAGGTGCTCGAGAAACCAGTCGTACAGCGGCCGGTGATCCTCGAACTCGAGCGAGCACAGCGAATGCGTCGTGCCCTCGACCGCGTCTGACAGCGTGTGCGCGAAGTCGTACATCGGATAGATGCACCAGCGGTCCCCCGTGCGCTGATGCGCGACCTTGCGGATGCGGTAGAGCACCGGATCGCGCAGGTTGACGTTCGGCGAAGCCATGTCGATCTTCGCGCGCAGCACGCATTCGCCTTCCTCGAATTCGCCGCGGGTCATCGCGGCGAAGAACTCGAGGTTCTCGTCGATCGGCCGGTCCCGGTATGGGCTGTTCGTACCGGCTTCAGTCAGCGTGCCGCGCGACGTGCGAATCGCTTCCGCGGATTGATGATCGACATAGGCCAGACCCTGGCGGATCAGCTCGATCGCGAACTCGTGAAGTTGCGGAAAGTAATCGGACGCGTGAGCCAGCCGGTCGTCCCAGTCGAAACCGAGCCAGCGCACATCGCGCTCGATCGCCTCGACGTACTCGACATCCTCCCTGAGCGGGTTCGTGTCGTCGAAGCGCAGGTAGCACTCGCCGTCAAAGTCGGCCGCGATCCCGAAATTGATGCAAATCGCCTTGGCGTGACCGATGTGCAGGTAGCCGTTCGGCTCCGGCGGAAACCGCGTCTGCACGCGCCCGCCATGCTTGCCCGCCGCGACATCGTCGATGACGATCCGTCGGATGAAGTCCGGTCCCGGGGCGCGCTCCTGTTCCATGGCGGCGCATTGTAGCGAAAACGATAGCGCCCCTGATCGGCGATCCGACCGGCAGTCGGAACGACCCTGAACGCCTCACGCGCGTCAAAGCCCCCAAGGCGGGCAGCCGAACTGTCTGGCTGGTCGCCGGCAATATCGCGGTCGGCGGGCAGCTCGTTAACGCGAGGGGAGGCACGGACGTCAACTAAACTGACAGGCTCGGTACGGCGGCGCCGAGTTGCTCCTCCATCAGGCCGGCTACTGGAGCCCGAGTATCTCCATCACCTGCGGCCAGCTCTGCGTCCCGTATTCGTGCAGGTCCCTCGTCAGGTCGTCCGGACACCAGTCGAGCAGGTTCGGACGAAACGCAGGCCGCTCGCGGATGCGGTTGAACCAGTCCTCGACGCGCGGCAGGCGGTCCGTCCAGAGCCCGTCCATGCCGAGCATGTCGAGGCGATTCAGGTACGGCGCAAGAGCGATATCGGCAAGCGTGAACCGGTCACCGGCAAGCCAGGGCGAATCCGCGAGCGCCGTTTCCATCGCCTGAAGCTGTCGATGGTAGAGCCGGAACTTCGCGTCGATGTCGGGCGCGTCGAAGCCGAGCGCGACAAGTTCGCGCTTGCGCTCGCGCCACGCGCCCTTCACCGACTGCTCCGGCGTGCTCGCGAAGAATTCCTCGAGTTTCTCGGGGCTCAGGCGCGTGACGATATGACGATGGCAGGAAACGTAGGTCACGTCCGCGCAGGCCGGATGCAGAAGTTCGTCGACGACCTTGGTCCACGAACGCATGAGGTAGCGCTCATACGGGTCGCTGGGCACGAGCGCCGGGCCGGCGAACATCTCGTCCGCGTACTCGCAGATCAGAGTCGACTCGGTGACAACCCGCCCGTCGTGCACGAGCGTCGGGACGACGGCGCGCGGGTTGATCGCGCGATACTCGGGCGTGAACTGCTCGCCGGCGAGGATATCGACGTAGTGGAATCGATCGACCTCGACGCCCTTCTCGGCAAGCGCGAACCTGACCTTGGCCGCGCAGACCGACGATCCATGATGGTAAAGCTCGAGCACAGTCGGGTCCCGGACGGAATGAGCGGCAATTCTCGCGCCTCGGCGGGCGGCAATCAAACTGCGCGGCCCGAACATGCGCGCTGCGGGAGTACCGGTCCAAAAATTCCATTGACGCCCGATCGCAGGCAGCGAGCCGCACGCCACTGCCGGACCGTACCCCATCCCGAGCCGCGCTGCTTCCGGGGCCGCGCTGCTGCCGGGGCCGCGCTGCTGCCGGGGCCGCGCTGCTTCCGGGCCGCGCTGCTTCCGGGCCGCGCGCGGAACCTCGTTCTCATCCCGAAACAGGCTGAGTGCCCGTCCCGCAACTTGACCCCCTGTCGCCAAGCGTCAGAATGACACGTCTTCCCCGCACAGAACACGAACCTGCGCAGAAGGGCGTTTCTCTACGGCGGACTTGGCGCGCTCGCCGCCTGCAGCCAACCGGATGCGGAACGGGCCGCCGAATCGAGCAGCGAGCTGCATCGCTGGCGCATGGTCACGTCATGGCCGCCGAACTTTCCGGGCT
>JAJDVG010000019.1 GCA_022826245.1 Gammaproteobacteria bacterium | reverse complement strand
TCAATCGGAACCGTAAGCACGGCGCAGGTAACGGAACGAACGATGAACGAGTGGCGGCAAGTTATCATCACGGTCTGCACCGTGGTGCTCGCGTTCGCCGCGCTCGCGACGCTCATGCTGTTCGAGCACGCCGCCATCCGCGCCGACATGAATGCCCAACTCGCCGCCGTCCGCACCGACATGAACGCCCAGCATGCCGACACGAACGCCCAACTCGTCGCCATCCGCGAGCAACTGAACAGCGTCGACCGCCGCACGGCGCGCATCGAGGGCCACCTGTTCGGCATCGAGGCCGCGCCTGATCAGCAATCCACCCCGTAACGGCCCGAGAGGCCGCCTTCAATCGCTGCACCGTTCCGCGGGGAGCGCGGGATGAGATCGCCGCGCGTACTGTCGGCGGTTGCGGCGATGTCGGTTCTTGCCGTGCTTGTTTGGCAGGTATCCGGTCTGCTTCGCGAACCCGCCGGGCAAGTCAGCGCAGTTGATCCGGAGCAGGCGGCGCTCGAGCGCCTGATTGAACGTACGACCAGGGAAAGCCAAACGGGCGTCGAGGCGCCGGACAGCGAGGCGGCGCCGCTGCCGGACGCCGCGCAGCAGGCAGACGGTTCGCGACAGGACGCGGCCCCGGCCGTCTCCACCGAGTCAGGCGTGGACCCGGACCAGTTGCCGGCAGGCTATACGCTCGGCACGTATCGCGGCGCGATGGAGCGCGCGCCGCTGACGAGCGCTGCCGAGCCCGAACTCGCCCCCAATCCCGAGTGGCTCGACGCAGGTCCGGCGCACGATGCGATTCTCGAACAGGCGGCGCGCTCGGAGCGCGACTTCACCTTCGCCGTGCTCCGCGTGCTGCCCGGCACGAACCTTCAGAATCTCAACCGCTCGCTGGCGCCGCTCGGCGCGCGGATCGAGGGCGCGACCGGTCCGTACGTGCGGGTTCGCGTCCCGGCCGAGCCGGAGCAGCTTGAAGCCATCGCAGCGCTCGATGGCGTGCTCGGCGTCGGCGCCGTCCCGCCGCGGATCAAGGCCGACGAGACGTTCGTGCAGGACATGCTGGCGCGGCCGGCGAGCGAGCCCGTGCCCGTCTATATCACGCTCATGACCGAAGACCCCGCCGGCGAATGGCGCCAGGCGCTGACGGCGCTTGGCGTGACCGTCGGCGCCTACGACAGCGATCTGCGCAGCTATACGGCGAACCTGACGCCGGCGGCGTTCGCCGAGGTCGTGGCCGCCGACTACGTGCTGTCGGTCGAAGCGATACCGGTGGTGACGACGAACCATGCATCGTCCGTGCCCGTCATGGGCGCGGACGGTTTTCGGCAATACAACCCGGCCACGGAAACATTCACCGGCATCACCGGGGCGGGCATCGCGGTCGGGATTCTGGATACCGCGCTGAATACCAGCCATGTAGACATCGCGCACGGCCGCGCGAGCATCTGCGGAAGCAGTTTCGCGGTGGACAACGCCTGGGATCTCTGGACGGATCTGCACGGTCACGGCACTCACGTTTTCGGAACGATCATCGGGGCGGGACGTGAAAACCCCCTGCTGGCCGGAATCGCACCGGGCGTGAGTCACCTTCGCATGGGCAAGGTGGTAACCCACGGGGGACACGGAACCGACAGCGACATTCGCCGCGGCATGGACTACCTCGCGCGGCCGACGAACTGTAGCTGGCGGGGCACGCGGTCCGAGGCGGTCAAGGCGCATATCGTCAACATGAGTCTCGCGTTCGTATCTCTCGGAGCCTCCGGCCGGGGCACGGGAGAACGCAAGCTCGATTCGGTGGTGCAGGGGCACTCGCAGCTTTACGTAGTCGCCCAGGCGAACGCCGCGCAACACGGGTTTTCGAACTACGGCACGGCCAAGAACTCGCTTGCGGTCGGGGCCGTGGACGATACCGGCATCATCGCCTGGTTCAGCAGCCACGGACCCACCGCCGACGGCCGGCTCGCGCCCAACGTCGTCGCGACCGGCGTGCGCCTGACTTCCGCTCGTGGACGTGCCGCGGTGTCGGGCTACAACACGTTCAGCGGCACGAGCATGGCGGCGCCGTCGGTCGCGGGCGTGGCGGCGCTGCTCATGCAGGCGCGCCCGGAGTTCCAGGATCGGCCGGCACTGACGCGCGCCCGCCTCATGGCCAGCGCCATCCGGCCGCACGCCTATCTGGAGAGCCGGGATCAGTTGCCGGCGGACAACACCGACGGTCCGGGCGCCTTCAACAATCTCTACGGTCTGGGCCTCGTGTCCGCGCGCACGACGCTCTTCTCGCGCGACGAGCCCGGGGGCTGGCTCATCGGCAGCGCGACCTCGCAACCGGACGGCGACAGCTACGAGTACATCGACATCGAGGTGCCGGAGGGCGCGGGCCGGCTCGACATCGTGATGACCTGGGACGAGCAACCCGCCGACACCCTGACCCGATCGGTGCTCAACAACCTGGATCTGTGGGCCGATCGGGGCGCCGATTGCGAAGCGGACGCCTGCGGAGAACACGCCTCGCGCTCGGAGGTCGACAACGTCGAGTGGCTGCTGATCGAGGATCCGGTGCCGGGCACCTACCGGATCAAGGTGGTGCCGGTCGAGATCTACGGCGAGTCGAGCACGGCCGCGGTGGCCTGGAAGATCCTGCGTGACGAGCCCGTGCCGCAGCTCGACGTGGTTCTCGAGGACGTCTCCGAGAGCGCCGAAAGCGACTACATCACCATCGAAGTCACGGTCGACGCCGACCGTTACGTCGCGTCCGGAACGACGCTTCATATCGATTGCAACGAAAAGTTCGGTCGTTGCGGCCAATTGTTAAACGCCCATGAAGCGTACCGCGGCCGTGTGTATCGCGAGGATGGATTGGACTGGGCAATGCCGCGCGTCGTGGGAGTGCTCACGCCGATGCCGATCCCGATCGGAGAGGTCGCGGCCGGAACACCCAAACGAGTGCGGCTTCCGTTTCTCAGGGAGAGATTCCCGTCCGGAAAGCTGGTGCACGTCACGACCAGTTCGTGGAACGCCATGGCCGCGGGCCGGGGAATCGCCATCGGCACGGACGCCGCGGACAATGACATGGATGCGGACGCGCATGGCAATCCGGTCGCTCCCGCGAACGACGACTTTGCCGCATCCGAACGCATCGACGGCGCCACGGGAGCAACGCCGCTGGAACTCGTGCTCGCATCGCGAGAGCCCGGTGAGCCGCTCGTGATCGCCGACAGCAGGACCGTTTGGTACACGTGGACGGCGCCCGCCAGTGGGCTGTTCAGGTTCCGGCTCCACAATGTGCGACGCGATCGCCCGATGGAAGCCGACTTTGCGCTTTTCACGGGCGACGGCCTGGTCGACCTGGAGCTCGTGACAGAAAAAACCGGCAGCGAAATCAGTTTCGCCGCGCAGCCTTCGGTGGAATACCGGCTGCGAATCGCATCGGCAGAAGAGAATCTGCCTCCACTGAGGCTGGAGTGGGAGTCGGCCGACGCACGGCCGGCCAATGACGACTTCGCCTACGCGCAACTCATCGAAGGCGAACGCGGTTCGATCGAGTCCAGCAACGAAGGGGCGACACTGGAGAATTCGGAGTTCCTGAGTGGCGCGGCCTCGTCCGTCTGGTACACGTGGACGGCGCCCGCCGACGGGTGGTGGCGAGTCTTGCCTGCACCGGGCGGGTTGGACGCGTATGTGTTTGTCGGCGAGAGCCTTGAGCAACTGAGGCTCGTTTCGGTTCGTGACCCCAACGGTCAGACATGGTTTCCGGCGACGATGGGTGAAACCTATCGAATCGCCGTGGCCGCGCGTTCAGCCGACGACTCCGGAGCACGGTTCACGTTGTGGTGGTCGGAGTATTCCGGCCATCCGGAAGTGCTCGCAGGGAACGACCTGTTCGAAAACGCGACGGAGATCGACGGCGCCGAAGGGCGTGTCGAACCGATTCTTCTCGGGGAACGGCACCGCATCCTGTACTCGGTGGAATCCGGCGAGCCCCTCGAGACGGGGATAAGCACGGGCTGGTGGCAGTGGACGGCTCCATCCGACGGGCGGTTTACCTGGCGAATGAATGGCGACCGCGCGTTCCGCCTCACCGTCTTCACGGGCGACGCTCTGCAAGACCTGCAGCTCGTGGGCTCGCTCAATGGCGGGTCGGCCTTCGTTCTCGACGCCACCGGCGGTACCCGTTACTGGATCGCCTACGGGCGTTCGCCGGAGCTCCTGCACCACCGAGTGCCTTTCTTCACCGGTAACGCGTTCACATGGGGACCGACACCGCCCAATGACTCGCGTGCCGAGGCCACGGTGATCGTCGGCGCGGGCGGGTCCGCCGAGGTCATGCTGGGCTTCGCGACATTTGCGCCGAACGACCCCGCGGACACGGTCGGAACCGACTCCGCCTGGTGGCGTTGGCGTGCCCCGGCAAGCGGCTGGCAACGATTCCGGGTGCAGGGCGATCCGGTCTCGACGATCCTGTCCGTCTATCCCGGCGACACTTCCGTGCACGCGCTCGCGAACAGCGAACGATCGTTCATCGCCAATGGGCGCATCGAGGTGCTCATGCCGGTCCAGGCCGGTCAGGAATACGACATTCGGATCGCTTCGCGGCCGGGCGTTGACAAGGAAGCCTTGACGACGCTTCGCTGGGAGTCCTCCATCGCACCGCCGGCACTGGCATACAAACGCGAGGTCCGGATCGATTCGCTTGCGGCCAATCCCCTCGCACGGGGATTCCATTCGCCGCACAAGCTCGCCATCAGCGACGACGGCAACTACCTGTTCAGTTCGGCATTCGGCGCGGTCTTCGCCTTCATGCGCGACCCGCTGACGGGCGAACTCGCACTCGCCTTGCGTGGCCTGGCGCCGCCCGAACGGACTACGTCGGAGGCTCAGGCGCTGCAACGCGCGTTCTTGTGGTGGAACGCCGCGCACGAGCGGCTCTTCGCGTTGTCGGACAACGCGCGCCATGGATTCGCGCTGCCCGAGGACGGCTCGACATCGCTGCCGCGCAGCGAGATTGTCGTGCAGGGAGCGGATCTCCGGATTCGTTCGGACACGGCAACGGTAGCGAGCAGCGACGGGCAGTTTCTCTACGTCGCGAATCGCCACGAGAACCGGTTGGACGCTTTCCGCGTCGATTCGGCCACGCTCCTGGCCCGCGCACAGTCGGTGTCGTTTGACGGCACGGCGGGAGACGCCGAGCTGAACGTCGCCGCCGAGGGCCGACCGCTCGATATGACGTTGTCGTCCGACGGCGAATACCTTTACGTGGTGACCGACCGCGAGCTGTTGGTGTTTTCCAGAGACTCGTCTTCGGGCGCGCGCGAGCTGGTACGGGAAATCCCGCATGACGGCACGTCCGATAGCGTTTTCGGGGACGTACGCAGCCTCGCGAACGTGTCCCTTGACGGAACCGGCACGATGCTCTTTGTCTCCGGTCGGCGCAGTTTCGGCGCCCTGCGGGCCGGATTCACGGCCTTCGACATCTCGACAGACCCGTCGAACCCGGCTCATCTGGATACGCTGACACAACTGCACTACGAAACCGACGCAGTATCTTTCAGACCGTTGTCGCACCTGCTCGATCGGCTTTACGCCTTCAGCGAGCCATGGTGCAACCTTCTCTTGCCGCATGCCGGGCATACCGGAATCGACGTATTCTGTTCTCACGGATTCGCCGTGATCGCCTGGAATCCGGCAACGAGTGCGCTTGAGGTCGCCGACCTGGCCGTGGCGGATTCCGAGGATCGCTTCGGCAACAGGCTCCCTCCGGTTCTCGGCTCGCGAACAGCCAACCCGGGGCGAATCGTGCCGAGCCCGGACGGCCGCCACATCTACCGGGCAACGAATTTCGAGTCGGAGGAATTTTCCGACGCGATCCACATCTTCGAACGCGCAAGCGCCATGACTCCGGGCGGGGATGGCGAACCGACCGGTGGAGATACGGCGATGCCCATGGATCCCGCCGTACCGGACGAGCCCACCGATGGCGACGATGGAACAACACCGGACCCGGTCACGGAGGGCGATTGCTACGTGGGTCTGCTGGTCGGGATCGGCGAGATCTGCACCTACCCGGGCACGACGGACAAGTTCAGCGTCAACGAACGCGGCCGGGCCTCATTCCTCGGGCGTCTGGCCGGCATCGTAATCCGCATCGCCAACGAGACGATCGATGGCCGCGTCTACAACTTCGAGGCGCGGCACCAGGGCGAAGGCGTCTGGCGGATCAACCGCGTGGGCGAAAGCACGTGATGAGAACACTGCGCCTGATGCTGGCATTTGCGGCAGCTTTCGCTGTCGCCGCGGTCTTGTGGCGCTATTTCGACCCGCCGGGTCAAGCGAACGGGCAGCCGGGCGCCACTGAAGCGGAGCAGGCCACGATCGACCGTATGGTCGAACGCACGCTCAGGGAAAGCCGGTCGGGTATCGAGGCGCCGCGCACCGAGGCGCCGCCGCTACCGGATGGCGCGCAGCGGGTAGATGCTTCGAGGCGGAGCGTTGCGGGGCCTGAAGCCCAGCCCGCCGAACGCGGCGCAGACCCGAACGGCTTGCCTGAAGGGTATACGACCGGCACGTTCCGCGGCCCCATGCAGCGTGCCGCGCTGACGAGCGCTCCCGCGCCTGAACTCTCGCCCAATCCGGGCTGGCTCCGAACCGGCTCGGCGCCGAATCGGATTCTCGACCAGGCGGCACGGTCCGGGCGCCCGTTCACCTTCGCGATACTCCGCGTGCTTCCCGGCACGGACCTGCAGGCCTTGAATCGTTCGCTTGCAATGCACGGTGCGCGCATCGAGGGCGCCACGGGCCCGTTCGTGCGGGCTCGCGTACCCGCCGAGTCCGGCCCGCTTGAAGCGATAGCGGGGCTCGGCGGTGTGCTCGGTATCGGCGCCGTACCGCCTGACGTCAAGGCCAGTGAGGCGTTCGTGCAGGAGACGGTGTCGCGGCCTGCAAGCGAGTCCGTACCCGTCTATGTCACGCTCATGGCTCACGATCTCACTGGCGAGTGGCGTCAGGCGCTGACCGAACTCGGCGTGGTCGTCGGCGCCTATGACCGGGACCTGCGCAGTTACACGTCGAATCTGCCCTCATCGGCGCTTGCAGGGGTGCTGGCAGCGGACTTCGTACTATCGGTCGAACCGGTACCGGTAGTGGCGATCACCCACAAGTCGTCCGTGCCGGTCATGGGCGCGGATGACTTTCGCCGCTACGACCCGGTCACGGAACGATTCACCGGCGTTACCGGTGCGGGCATCGCCATCGGGATTCTCGATACCGGACTCAATGCCGGCCACATGGACATCGCGCACGGCCGCAGCAGCATCTGCGGCGCCAACTTCATCAGCGATCAGAACTGGGATCTCTGGGTGGACCTGCACGGTCACGGGTCCCATGTTTTCGGAACGATCGCCGGCGCAGGACGAGACATCCCCGTGCTGGCGGGAGTTGCGCCGGGCGTAAGTCACCTGCGCATTGGCAAGGTACTGACCGCCGGGGGATCCGGAAGCGAAGACCACGTGCGACGCGGCATGGACTACCTGTCGCGTCCAACGAGCTGTTCGTGGAGAGGTACCCGATCGGAGGCCGTCAAACCACTCATCATCAACATGAGTCTTTCGGCAGTTTCGCTCGTGTCGGCCGGCCGGGGCGTGGGAGAACGCAAGCTCGATTCGGTTGTCCACGGGCACTCGCAGTTTTACGTCGTCGCCCAGGCGAACGCCGCACAACACGGCTTTTCGAACTACGGCACGGCCAAGAACTCCCTCGCCGTCGGCGCCGTGGACGACAGCGGCATCCTCGCCCGTTTCAGCAGCCTTGGTCCCACGGCCGACGGACGGCTCTCGCCCAACGTGGTGGGAACGGGGGTCGACATCACGTCCGCTCGCGGCGCGGCCGCCAGATTCGGCCACGACACACTCGACGGCACGAGCATGGCGGCGCCGTCGGTCGCGGGCGTGGCAGCGCTCCTCATGGAGTCTCGGCCCGAGTTTCAGAACCGGCCTGCCCTGACGCGTGCGAGGCTCATGGCCAGCGCCATCCGGCCGCAGGCCTACCTCGATACCGCCACGAAGCTGCCGGCGGACAACACCGACGGACCAGGCATATTCAACAATCTGTACGGGCTGGGCCTCGTGTCCGCGCGAACGACCCTGATGTCGCGCGACGATGCGCAGGGCTGGCTCATCGGCAGCGCGACCTCGCAACCGGACGGCGACAACTACGAGTACACCGATATCGAGGTGCCGGAAGGCGCGGGTCGGCTGGACATCGTGCTCACCTGGGACGAACAGCCCGCCGACACGCTGACCCGGTCCGTGCTCAACAATCTCGATCTTTGGGTCGACCGGGGCGCCGACTGCGGTGAGGGCGCCTGCGGAGAACACGCCTCACGCTCTGCCATCGACAACGTCGAGTGGCTGTTCATCGACGACCCGCCCGCCGGCACTTATCGAATCAAGGTGGTGCCGGTCGAGACCTACGGCGAGTCGAGCACGGCGGCCGTGGCCTGGAAGATCCTGCGCGGCGCGCCGACGCCGCAGCTTGAGGTTGAGGTCGAGGACACCTCCGACAACGCAGATAGCCAATACATCAGCGTCGAGGTCACCGTCAGCGCGGATCGGTACGTCGCGTCCGGAACGACCCTGCATGTCAGTTGCAGCACGGTATTCGACGATTGCGGTGACGTGTTCTCGGCCAATCTCGCGCACGGCAACCGCGTGTATCGCGAGGACGGCCTGCACTCGACGGACCCGTCCGCCGAGCTGACGCGGCCCTTGCCGATCGGCGAGGTCGCGGCCGGTACGCCCAAACGAGTGCAGTTCCGGTTCCACAGGGAACGGATCGGAGCCGGAGCGCTGATTCGGTTCACCGCCAGTTCCTGGAATGCGATGTCCGCGACAAAGGGACTCGCGATGGGCGCCGACGCCATGGACCTCGATGGCGATGCCGACAGCGTTGCCCCCGCGAACGACAGTTTTGCCGCTTCTGAGCGCCTCGAGGGCGCTACGGGAGCGACGTCGCTGGACCTCGTGTCCGCATCTCGCGAGCCCGGCGAGCCCGTTGTGTCCGCCTCGACGAGATCCCTGTGGTACACATGGGAAGCACCCGCCGGCGGACTGTTCCGGTTCAGGCTTCACGATGTGAAAAGCGATAGCCCGGCGCGAGCCGACTTTCTGCTATTCACGGGCGGCAGCGTCACCGACCTGGACCTCGCTGCCCAGAAGCCGGGCAGCAGCGAGATCAGTTTCGCCGCGCAGGCCGGCGTCGTGTACCGCCTGCGAATCGCCTCCCGGGAAGAGCGCCTGCCGCCGATGAGGCTGGAGTGGGAACCGGCCGACGCGCGGCCGGCCAATGACGACTTTGCCTACGCGCAGGTTCTCCACGGCGCGCGCGGTTCGATCGAGTCCACGAACGAAGGGGCGACGCTCGAGGCTTCGGAATTCCTGGGTGGGGCTGCGGCCACCGTCTGGTATGAGTGGACAGCGCCCGCGGACGGATGGTCGTTTTTTCAGCAGTTTCGCTCCGGATTGGAACTCTACGTGTTCGTCGGCGAACGGGTGGATGAACTGCGGCTGGTTGCCTCTCCCGGCGGCTCCGGCGCGCAGTACTTTCTGGCCGACGAGGGCCAGACTTATCGAATCGCCATCGCTGCGAGTACCGCCTACCGTTCCGGCGTGATGTTCAGGCTGATTTGGGAATCCGTCGCGAGCTACACAGGGTCGGTCGAGAACGATTTCTTCGAACACGCGACCGGGATTGGCGGGATGGAAGGAAGCGCGAATGAATCCTTCGGCGGTACGGTGGAACCCGGAGAGCCGATCGAGACCGGCGTTGGCACCACCTGGTGGCAGTGGACCGCTCCGACGGGCGGGCGGATTACCTGGCGAATGGATGGCGGTTCCGACTTCCGACTCACTTTCTTTACCGGCGACGCTCTGGACAATCTTCAGTTGGTGGGCACGCTGACAGGTGGATCGGACTTCGTTCTCGACGCTGCCGGCGACGCACGTTACTGGATCGCCGCCGGGCAGTCACCGGAGTCCATTGGCCGCTGGCGAAGTCGGCCCACCGGGTTTACGTGGGGACCGACTCCCGCGAACGACGATCGCGAGGAGGCGAGCCCGATCAACGGCGCCAGTGGATCCACGGTGGCGGCGCTGGGCTTCGCGACAACCGCGGCGAACGAACCGCAAGACACGGTCGGGACAGACTCCGTCTGGTGGCGCTGGCGTGCCCCCGCAAGCGGCTGGCAACGATTCTGGGTGGAGGGCGATCCGCTCTCGACGATACTGTCGGTCTATCCCGATTCCAGTTCAATGCGTGCAGCCGGCCACAGCGAGCGATCATTGCTGGCGAACGGGCGCGTCGAAGTGTATGTGCCGGTACGCGCCGGCCAGCAAATCGACATTCGGCTGTCGTCCCGACCGGACGTCGAGAGGGATACATCGCCGACGATTCGCTGGGAATCCTCCGATGCACCGGCGGCAATCGCTTACAAGGGCGAAGTCAGGATCGATTCGCTGGCGGCCGACCCCCTGGGCGCCGGATTTCGTTCACCGCACAACCTCACTGTCAGCGACGACGGAAATTACCTCTTCAGCTCGGCGTACGGCGGGATCTACGCCTTCATGCGCGATCCCCTGACGGGCGGGATCGCGCTCGCCTGGCGCGGGCTCCCGCCGACCGACCCGACCGCGACGGGCGCTCGCTTGTCGCAACGCGCGTACTTGTGGTGGAACGCCCGGGATGATCGGGTCCTCGCTTTGACGCAGTCTGCGGCACACGGTTTTGCGTTGCCCGAAGCAGGCTCGACATCGATGTCGTACAGCGAGATTGTCGTGCAGGAAGGGGATTTGGGTGTTCTTGATGCCCGGGATTCTGTTACGACCAGTCCCGATGGGCGGTACTTTTACGTCGCGAATCACTTCGACAAACGGTTGCACGCGTACCGCATCGATTCGGCCACGCAATTGACCCACGTGCAAACCGTGGCGCCCGAGGCTACGGGCGCAGGAGACGATACGCTGATCGTGCCCGAGATCGGTCTGCTGCGCGATGTGACCTTGTCATCCGACGGCGGTGTCCTGTACCTGCTGACCGAACAGGCACTGTATGTGTTCTCCAGAGACACGTCGTCCGGCAGGCTCGTACCGGTGCGGGAACTTCCGGCTGACGTGACGCCGGACGGTGTGTTTCAGGACCTGATCAGACTCAGGAACATGTCGCTTGACGGGACCGGCACGATTCTCTTTGTCACCGGGACGCACCATGGCGACAGCGCGTTCGATGTCGGGTTCGCGGCCCTGGACATCTCGACACAACCGTCGAATCCAGTCCATCTGGACACGTTGACGCAATTCCACTACGAGAGCGACACCGAAGCGCCGTTCGCGTGGAACCATCTGCGAGATCCGTTTTGGCACCTCGACTTCGATTATTGCAACCAGGTGCTGCCGCATGGAGGACGTACAGGCGTGGACCTGCATTGCGCCGATGGATATGGTGTGGTTGTCTGGGACCCGGCGAAGAACGCGCTCGAGGTAACAGATTTCGGTGTGGCAGGCAGGGACGATCGATTCGGCAACAGTCTTCCGGATCGATTCAACGCAACCAGATCGATACGACAAATCGCACAAAGCCCCGACGGCGCCCACATTTATCGTGCGACCAATTTCGTGGCCGGTGAAGCTTCCGACGGCATTCACATCTTCGAACGCGCGGGCGCCATGCGGCTCGCCCGCATTGAAGGGCGTCTCGGCATGGCCCGCCCCGACGAAGCCGACGCCGGGCCTCAATCGGAACCGTAAGCCAGGCGCGGGTATTGCGTCATGGCCGACGTCGCGGCGCTACGGCCACACCGTCAGCAATCTCACCCGGTCGCTGTACTCCGGAACCATCGCCCGGCGCTCCTTGTCCTGAGCGCGCGCCCAGAAGTGCGCCAGCAGGTTCAGCATGCGCACGACGTCGTCGAATTCCGACACGCTGAACGGCCTGCCGCCGTCGGGATAATAGGCCTCGACCACCTGCAGCCGCCGGCGCGCGTCGAAGCGGTTCATCGCGGCGACCGACGCCAGATCGAGCACCGGGTCGGCGAGGGCCGCGTACTCGAAGTCGACCAGCTTCGGTTCGCCCGCGTCGAGAACGTTTTCCGCCACCAGATCGTTGTGGCAGACCGTGGTCGAGTCGAAGCGGCTGTCGTATTTGCGGGCGAGGAGCATGAGCTCCTGGGCCAGGCGGGCGCTCATGTCATCGTGCGGCTCGCGGTGATGCGCCCATTCCAGGTAGAACCTCGCGTAACGCTCGGCGTTGAACTCGGGCAGGCGAACCTCGAGCGCGTGGAGCTTCCTGAGCGTGGCCGCGAGGCGCAGCATGTTGCGCGGCCGGCGCGCGGAACCGACCGACCAGACCCGGGAGTCGGCGAGATAGCGCGTGACGAGCGAGCCGGTCAACCAGTCGGCGCCGACCGCATCGGGCGCGATTCCCGCGGCCGCGGCGCTGCGCATGAGCTCGACTTCGGTATCGACGGCGAGCGTGCGGCCGAAGAAGGCCCGCCCGAGCCTGACGACGTACTGTTCGCCTCCTGTCTCGACCCGGAACGTGCGTCTGGCGAGGCTGCCGGTGACCATGCGGCAATAGTCGAGCGTCACGTCGCGGCCAAGCACCTGCGTGAGCACTTGCACGATGAGCGGTCTGAACGAGCGCGCGTTACGCATGGCGAGCCTCCGCGGGCACGGGCTCGGACTTGCGCCAGTCCGCAAGCCATTGACGGAAACCGATCACGATGAGCACGAGATAGAACACGAATAGCGCAGCATAAAGGGGCAAGTCCCGGGCCGCGTAAAGATAAACCGAGACGCTGTCGATGATGAACCAGTAAATCCAGTTTTCGAGCACCTTTTTGGCGACCATGAAGGTCGCGATCACGGCGGCGACGGTCGTGAACGAGTCGAGATACGGAAACGCCGCGTCGGTCGCGCTCAGAAACCAGCCGAACGCGGCGCTGAGCGCGGCGACGAGGCCGAGCACGAGCGCGTGAACGCGCAGCGGCCAGGTGCGGATGCGCACGCCCTTGTTGTCGGCGCCGCCGCGGCGCCACTGCTGCCAGCCGTAGACGGCCATGCCGGCGTAGAAGATCTGCAGCGCCGACTCCATATATAAGGAGACCTCGTAGAAGAGCACGAGGGAGAGGAGCACCGAGATCAGCGCCGCCGCCCAGCACAGGATGTTCTGCCGGATCACGAGGACGAGGTAGGCCACCGCGAAGGCGACCGACGCGCCTTCGAGCAGCGAGATGCCGGCGACGAGCTCGGTCAGCCAGGCCATTGGGCGGGAGTTCCCGGAGTAACCCGGTCAGCCGGGCCGTCGTCCCGCGCTTCGTCGGGAAGCTCAATCAGCCAGGTCAAGGTCCGGCGCCTCGGCGATCGGCAGGTCGGCGTTGACGATCTTGATCGTGAGCGCTTCGGGCGCGCCGTCTGCGAACGAGCGCTCGACGGCGACGGCGATCGCCGGCATCACGTCGGTGAGTTCGCCGCGAAGCTGCGTGCTCATCTGGTTCGTCAGGACTTCGATCCCCGGCATTTCGCGCAGCGTGTGCACGAACGAGAGAATCCTTGGGATGTAGTCGTCCCTTAGTGGGTACAGGCTGACTTCTGCCGTGATGCGCATGATTGTTCCCTGCTGTGCGTGCGGAATCGTGTGTGTTGCTGCGTGAATGTTCGTTGCCGGGCGATGGGCGACCTCGGGATGACCGCTCAGAACGAGTACCTGGCGGTGACGCCGACGACGCGCGGCTCACCGTACTGGAGGTAGGTCTCGTTGATCCAGCCCTTGCGCGGGTCGTTGCCGAAATAAAGGCCGTGAACGGCGTAGTCCTCGTCGGCGAGGTTGCGGCCCCAGAACATGAGTTCCGTCGAACCGAAGTCCGCGGCGACGCTTGCGTTGAGTAATGTGTAGCTCGGCAGCGTGCCGAGGTGGTAGTAGCCGAAACGGTTGTCGCCGCGACCCTCGACCTCCACGCGCGCGCGCCAGCGGTCGGAGATCGCGACGTTCGCGCCGACGTTGAACTGAAGTTCCGGCGACTTGGCCTGGTCGATGCCGGTACGCTCGACGAAACCGCCGAGGTCGAGGTCGTACGTCTCGATGCGGTCGACTTCGGTGTCGAGCCAGCCGAGCGAGGCGAAGAGATGCGTGCGCGCGGTGGCGTCGAATTCGATCTCGAGTTCGGCGCCGGTGTTGCTGCCGTCGACGTTGTCGAGGAAGCCGATCCAGAGGAACGCACCGCCGTCCCACATCCACGATTCGAGCTGGGCGTTGTCGCGCTGCATGGCGAAGAGCGCGGCGCGCAGCGCGAGGCGGCCGTCGGCGTAGCGGCCCTTGAGGCCGAGCTCGCGGTTGAGCAGCGTCTCCTTTCCGACGAGCAGCCGGCCGCGCATGAACTCCTGGAACAGCGGCTGCATGAGCGCGAAGCTCGAACTCGCGGCGGTGTTGACGCCGCCGGCCTTGGCGCCGCGGGCGATCGTGGCGTAGAGCGTCGTGGCGGCGGAAGCCTCCCAGGCGAGGGTGAGTTCGCCGCTCGTGAGCGTGTCGTCGGTCGACGAGGCGAAACCGCCGGTGTCGGAATAGGCGTCGTCGAAACGTTCGTAGCGGAAGCCGGCGGTGAAGGAGATGCGGCTCCCCTCCGGCACGATATCGATCTGGCCGTAGAGCGCCTCGCGGTCGGTCTCGTAGGCGCTCGAGAACTCGGCGACGCTCCAGGGGTCCGTGCGGATGCGCTGCAGATCCTCGTCGCGGCGCTGGGCGTAGGCGCCGACGACGTATTCGATCGAGGCGCCCTGCCCGCCCGGCCGGGCGTCGCCGAGCAGGCGCAGGTCGAACGAGACTTCGGAGCGGTCCCTGAGGTACTCGTCGGCAGCCACGTAGCGGTCCCAGACGGGGTCGCAGAGCGTGCCGTCGCAGATGCCGTCGAAGGTCCAGTCCTCGTCGTAGCCGTAGGCGAGATCGCCGTCGAGCCAGGTGGCGACCGCGCTCAACGTCGCCGCTTCGCCGAGCGACCACTCGGCCCGGCCCGCGAGCGCCGTGCTCTGCTGGTCGTCGCGGCCGGGCTCGTCCGAGAGCGTCGTGCGCGTGTTGTCGAGCGAGAACGCGTCATAGCCGTTCTTGCCGTCGAAATGAAATGTGGTCAGGCCGTAGGTCGAGCGGTCGTTCGGCGCAGCCTCGAGCGTCGCGCGCACCGTCGTCTCGTCGTAGCCGTTCGTGTCGGAGCGCCCGAGCGCGGCGTTGTCGATGTAGCCGTCCCCCTGGTTCTTCTGCAGGGCAATGCGCGCGCCGGCCGCGTCGCCGAGCGGGCCGCTGACGACGGCGCCGAGATGCCGGGCGCCGTAGTTGCCGATCCCTCCCTCCATATAGGCCATGAATTCGTCGGACGGCCGGTTGCCGCGGATGTTGATGAGCCCGGCGAGCGCGCCGGTACCGAAACGCGTGCCCTGCGGCCCGCGCAGGATTTCGACCTGCCCGGCGTCGAACAGCATGCCGGCGTTGGCCGTGCCGCCGAGATCGATGTCGTCGAAGGCCACGCCGACCGACGGGAAGTGCTTCGGGTCGATGAACTGCTCGAGATCGCCGATGCCGCGCACCTGAATGAAGCGGGCGCGCGAGGCCCCGCTCGCGTAGTTGATGTTCGGGGCGACGGCGAGCAGGGATTCGAGGTGTTGCGCCGCGCGGTCGCGGGCGGTTTGTTCGTCGACGACGGTCGCACTGCCGGGGCTCGTCATGAGATCGCGGTCGCGGAAGCCGGCCGTGACGACGATCTCCTCGAGTTCCTGGGCGGAGAGCGGTGCGGGAAAAGCTGCGAGCGCGAGCAGCGCGGCGAGCGCGCTGACCGCCGGAAGCGTCGCGCGTGGCGCTGCCCGGAGAAAAGCGGCCACGCAGCAAGGCGCGGCGTAGACAGGCGCGAAGGCGCGACGCGGCGCAGGCGACGTCAGGCGAACGGCGGACATGGCCGAGCCGACAGCGGACAACAGTTTCACGGCGAATCTCCTCTACGAGCGAGATCCGGCCTGTCCGGCGATTGGGTGTCGTGGGGATTCCCGTCCCTACGCCGGTACTAACCGGATCAGGTTCAAAGGGTTGAATCGCGCTACCGCGCAAGTCTCTCAGGCCGTCGCCGGCCACCCCTCGGATTCGAACGTTCGGATGATAGCCGAAATCGGCGCGGTACCGTCAGAAACGGCGCCAGCGGCCGATTTGGTCGTTGAGAGCTTGAAGGAGTTCCGGGATCGCCTTGCGCTCTGCCTCGCTTCTGCCGACGATCCGTGCGATGTCGGCAACGGTGCGCTGAACTTGATCCGCAAACGCCCCCATGGCGGCCTTTGCGGTGTCCTGCTGTTGAACTGCGCCGTCGGCCAGATCGTCCAATCGATCGATCAAACTCAACATTGAATCCGCGCGAAGACCCAAGCTTTGCGCGTACTCTTCAGGCAGCGCTCGCAACCTCTCCCACAACCAGTTTTCGGGCGACGCGTCGCCAGGCAGAAAGATCGGCTCCAGCGGATGGCCGTATTCCCTGGCAACCGCGATCAGGTCTTTTTCCATCGCGCGCGAGTCGCCATCCAGCACCACGATGAAGTCCGAAAGCTTGTGGAATTTGCCGAGCGTCCGGATGTGGCCCGGAAATTCGTCTTTCCCGGTATTTCGGCCGACGATGATATCTTCGTGGCGCAATCCTAACCGGACGTTCAGTACGTCGAGAATCCCTCGGATCAGGCCTTCTGCGACCTTGTCTTCGCAGAGTATTGAGAGACGATCCTGCGACTGCCCGTACAACGCCTTCTGGAAGATATCGCGGTACAAGGGCTCGCGTTGAACATGGCCTTCACGGTCGCGGTCCAGAAATATGCGTCCTTCCGGAGGCACGCTGTCAAGGATAACCGGACTGTGCGAGGCGACGACGATCTGGAGCTTTTGCCGCAGTGCGCTGCGCTGCAACTCGAGCATCGCCTGCTGTTGCGTATACGGGTGCATGCCCGTATCGACCTCGTCAATCAGGACCAGAGCGTTCTCGAGTCCGGAGATATCCTTCGAAATCCTCACGATCGTTCGTTCGCCGGACGACATGTGGAACTCGGAATAACGCGTTTCCTCGTCGCCCTCGATCTCCGCGAAGAGCAGATCGCGCGACGATCGGCCGCGGATAAGATCGACGTTCCGATACCGCCACGGCAATATACGATGGGCGAAGATGAGCAGATCCGCGCTGATTTCTTCCCTCTCGACCTGTTTCTTCCCAAGCTGCAGGATGCTGCGCACTTCGGACGGGCTGGTGAGATTGGCGAGCGTACGAAGATAGACATCGCGTTGCGGGAAAGATGATCCGGTTCGCCTCCACTGTTCTCCCCGTTTCCAGAGCATGGTGTGACGATCGCCGTCGTGCAGGTAGTTAAACTCGAGTTCGGTCTCGGGCGCAGGATCCGATCGCACAGCTTCCTGCTCGCTGCTGAAGTTGGGGAACAAGCGGCCGGGCGCGAAGTGCCCGGCGCGCCGTCCCGGGACGCGGTAAGCGCAGGCGCACGCGAACAGCACTGTCGATTTGCCGGAACCGTTGGGTCCGGCCAGAACGGAGACGGGGTAGTCGAAGGGGATGCGAATGTGTTCGATGGCTCGCAGGTTCGTGATGCGCACTTCCTCCAAGGCCTCGTCGCGCCGACCTCTGCTCGCACGCAACGCGTTCCAGACTTCGTTGAGTTCCCGGTCGATCTGCGGCATGTCCACGCCCTGTGCCGGCAGCGAGTTCGTCCGGCTTTACGCGGGACGATTGTACGCCATGCTCGGAGGGGACATTCGATGTGGTTGAGCGGCTCTGGCCCGGCCGCGGCCCGGCCCGAAGTCAATCTGCGGTTGGCTGCCGGGAACGGAGAAAACTAAAATAAAAAATAGAATCCTTTATTATCAATAACTTATGAAACTATTTCTTTATTAAATCCTTTTTTATCAGATAATTACGGCTGTGCTTGTTTCTATCATGGAAACTCAGATATCATGGCCGCATCCAAGTCTCGGAGCATATACGCACGACGCTCGGCACACAGCAAGGAAAACTCCCATGGATCAGCCAACCAAACAGCCTTCATCCAGATTGCCCGAAGTCGCGGCGCCGGAGGGGTCCGGCGCCGAAACGCCCGATTTCGGTGTGGCGCACCCGGTCTTGTCTCGCCTGATGGAGGAAGTCAGAAACGAGAAGCGCGTTGACGCGGCTTACGACCGGGTTCACCACCGTCACAACCGCGGCCGCTAGGAACACTCCGAACAACTCGATTCCTTGCCGCGGGAGTCGCCGGAACTTGTTGATTTCAATGGCAAGTCAGTCGACCGTCCGAATCGATCGCACCGTTTCCTGACGGCAGACCCTGCGCCACCTCCACATGGATGCCGGGATTCAACTTGACACCGTTCTCCTGAAGACCGCGAGTCGGTGCAATATCGACTGCTCGTACTGCTACGTTTACCGGGGGCCGGATACGGCCTGGCGCAAGCAACCCAAACGAATGCGCCCGGAGGTACTAGCGGCGGTTTGCGATCGCCTCGTTGAACAAGCCGACCGGCAGCGTGCAGGGTTCGCTATCGTTCTCCACGGCGGAGAACCGCTATTGCTCGGCTTCGATGGTCTCGCGAGCATGCTGCGCAAGCTGCGCTCTCGATTCTCTCTCGAACGCCATCCCATCGGTATCCAGACGAACGGTACGCTTCTGACGCGCGAGTTGCTCGACCTCTTTGCCGAAACGCGTACCAGCGTGTCGGTCAGCATCGACGGGCCGCGGGAAGTCAACGATATTGGCCGGCTGGACCATCGCGGCGCGAGCACGCACGCGGCGACGATGCGCGGAATCGATCTTCTCGACTCGCACGACGAGCGCGAGTTCCTCTTCGCGGGTACGCTCTCGGTCATTCAGCCCGCCGCCGATCCGGCGATCGTGTACCGGTTCCTGAAGGACCTGGGCAGTCCGAGCATGGACTTTCTATTCCAGGATGGAAATCACGACCGCCTTCCGCCAGGCAAGGCGCGATTCGAGAGCACCGAGTACGGCCAGTGGCTGAGCAGAGTGCTGGATTTGTACCTCGCCGATCCATCGCCGGTTCCGATTCGCGTCTGCGACGACACGATCAAGCTTTGTCTCGGCGGGGAGAGCCAGAAGGAAGGTCGAGGCAACAAACCGTACGGAATCCTCGTAATCGAAACCGATGGCGAAATACGCAAAAATGACACGCTGCGCGCGTCGTTCGATGGCGCCGACCGGTTCGGCAATCCGTGGAACGTTACGACCACGTCTCTTTCCACGGTGCTCGCATCTCCGGAGTTCATCGCCTATGCGGGCATGCATTCGCCCGAATCCCAGGTTTGCCGAGCCTGCGAGCTGCTGGCCATTTGCGGGGGCGGAATGCCGCTGTACCGCTGGAGCACCGAACGCGGTTACGACAATCCATCGGTGTACTGCCACGATCACAAGGCCATGATTCGACACGCCGTCTCCCGGCTGGATGCGATGGGACTGCGCGACGCTCTTGTCGTTCGTCCTTCCCCCGATCATGCTCCCTGATGCGCGCGGCACCCGGCGGTGCGCAGTGCGGCCACGTTGACGTTCGCTCAGTTGTCACCGATGTTTCCCGCGTTCGACTCCATCCGATACGATTCGCAGCCCTTCGAGCACTTCTCGGGGCGGTGCAAGCTGACGGCCGGTTGCGACGAATGGCTTGCCTGGCTCGAAACAGACGCACCGTGGAAGCTCTCTGAAACCGACTTCTACGAGCAGTACGAGTTCAGTCTGCTTCAGGCCCCTCTCGTCGGAGCGGCTGCGCGTCTCGCCTGCCCGGAGACGCTGCAGGCGTTACGGCTACGAATGACCCGACAGTTCGGTCAACCGTTGGCCGAGCGAGTCGATGTCACCGCGCACAAGCTGGTTGCCGGGCAGACCATAAGAATCCACAACGACTACCGCCCGGAAGGCGAAAGCCATCGCCTGCTGCTTCAACTGAATCGGGGTTGGAAGCCCGAGTACGGGGGCTACCTGATGTTTTTCGGCGGACCTGACCCGGAGACGGTCAATAAAGTCGTCGAGCCGCGGCACGCGTCCGTGCAGGCTTTCGCGATATCTCCCCGGTCGTATCACGCAGTCAGTACAGTTCATCGGGAAGAACGTTTCACCGTCGTGTACTCCTTCCATGCGGCAACCGGTTCGGGATGATCGAGTACATTGATGGTCCATGCGGCTGGACCCAAACGGCGCCGGCCGAACTGAGGCGACTTGCGCGCGGTGGGGCGTCAGCCTGGCGTGACTACGCTACCTCCCGTTGCCTCGGCGGATCGGACCCCGAAGTCGTACGTACCGCCAGCTTCCCTGACCTGCCGTTCGAGTCCGGGATGCAAATCGAACTGCTGACCGCGCGACTGGCCGGCAGTCTGCGGAAAGCCGGATTCGAGTTCGCTTCCGTGGAGGACATGAACGCAACGGGTTTCCGGGGCGCGCTCTCCACCGCACTGGATATCATCCGCACAGTCCCACCGCTGCTCGGAACGGTCGCAGGGCTGTGCCGATCGCTACACGTTATTGTCACTTCCGACAGCGATTTTGACGCGAGCTTCAGCGATCCATCATTGCCATTCTCCGTCTTCGTATCCTGTCCCCCACCGACAGCACGGTGGCGGGAAGAGCGTTTAGCCGAGAACATCGTGCACGAAGCGCTGCACTTGCAGCTTTCGCTCGTCGAGAGCGCCGAGCCGCTAATCGTTGACAGTCGGAGCGAAGCGCGCCTCTTCTCGCCATGGAAAAACGAACTGCGAACAGTGCACGGTCTCATGCACGGCGTATATGTCTTCGCGAACCTTCGATACTTCTGGAATTGCATCGCGAGCGCTAACGCCGAGCGTTCTTCCTTTGCGGAAAGGCGAATTGACGAAATCGATCGCGAACTGGCCGTTGTTCAGGACTTCTCGAACCATGCGGCCCTGACATCTGCGGGTCGCCGTTTGGCAAGGACCCTGCTCTTTTCCGGGTGATGCTCGGGGGCGCTTTCGTACGCCATTGAAGCGGACTGTACAGCCTTGGGCCCGGGTCCAATGCGGCCGGTGGCGCATCGAATCCGAGCGGCGACCGACGGACATTTCTGCCGTCTTCGTGAAGAAACTCGCCTGGCATGGACGGTTGCCCGCTGGAAGATGTTATCGTCAGCCAAAGGGTCAGGAGCGTAGAGCGGGCGGGCGATGAACGAATGGCGACAAACGATCGTTCTGATCTGCACCGTCGTGGTGGCGTTTGTCGCGCTCGCGACTTTCATGCAGTTCGAGCACGCCGCCATTCGGGCCGACATGCGGGCCGAGCATGCCGACATGCGTGCCGAGCACACCGCCATGCGCAATGAAATGCGGGCCGAACACGCGGAGATCCGCGAGCAACTGAGCAGCGTCGACCGCCGTACCGCGCGGATCGAAGGCCATCTTTTCGGCATCGAGGTTTCGCAGGATCCTGTCGACGGGGAGTGACTGACAGGGCGCATCTTGGCGTATAGTCCCGGTTTCGACTGTCATTCACATCGTTGCACGCGAAACCCCACCCGATGTTGCCAAGGACCTGCGACCATGGGGTCGCGTAGCTACCGTAAACGACAGAAGGCCGCCAGACGCAAAGGCGCTGGCGCGGGTAGCGCGAAACGCCGCGGCGGTGCGCAGCCCGCCGGGAAACGCGGCGGCGGCGTCCGCGTCGATATGCCGCCATCCGGCACG
>JAJDVG010000048.1 GCA_022826245.1 Gammaproteobacteria bacterium | reverse complement strand
GCGCCCGCTCACATCATCTATCCCCTCACCTCTCCCTTCGGTCGAAAGGATTCGGGGACAGACGATGCGATCGGTCGCCTTTGGATGCGGTGGTGGGGCGCCCGCTCACATCATCTATCCCCTCACCTCTCCCTTCGGTCGAAAGGATTCGGGGACAGACGATGCGATCGGCCGCCTTGCTGCAGTGTCAATCGTTGGGGGGGTCGCTGCGGTTGACGGTGGCGGCGAGGTGGCCGCGGGCGAGGGAGACGTCGATGGGGGTGCCGGGGGTGGCTGTTTCGCTGTCGGTGATGACGGAGCCGTCGTCCTGGCGTGAGACGATGGCGTAGCCGCGGTCGAGGGTTGCGAGCGGGCTTAGCGAGGTCAGGGCGCGTTCGGCGAGTGTCAGGCGGTGGCCGAAGCGCTCGATTCGGGTCTTGATGGCGCGGCCGAGACGGGCTTCGAGTTCGTCGAGGCGCTGGTGGCTTGCGCGTACGGCGACGCCCGGGTGGGCGCGGTTGAGCCGGTGTGCGAGGGCGTCGAGCTTGCGTGTTTCGTCGGCGATGCCGCGCGTCGCGGCCCGGCGCAGGTGATCGAGGTAACGGTTCAGGCGCGCGACGAACTCGGTCTGCTCGGGAACCGCGAGTTCGGCGGCTTGCGACGGCGTCGGCGCACGGACATCGGCGACGAAGTCGGCGATCGTGAAGTCGGTCTCGTGGCCGACGCCGGAGATGACGGGGATCGTCATCGCGGCGATCGCGCGCGCCACGATCTCCTCGTTGAACGCCCACAGATCCTCGATCGAGCCGCCGCCCCGGGTCACGATCAAGACATCGCAGTCGGCGCGTTCGTCGGCGAGCCGGAGCGCGCGGACGATCTCCTCGGGGGCGCCGTCTCCCTGCACGCTCGTCGGGTAGATCAGTACCGACGTTGCCGGAAACCGGCGCCTGAGCGCGATGAGCACGTCGCGGATGGCGGCGCCCGTCGGGGATGTCACGACGCCGATCCGTGCGGGCAGCGCCGGCAGCGTCTTCTTGCGCTCGGCATCGAACAGGCCTTCAGCGGCGAGTTTACGCTTGAGTTCCTCGAACTTCCGGCGCAGCATGCCGACGCCTGCTTCCTCTAGATAGTCGACGATGAGCTGAAACTCGCCGCGCGCTTCGTAGACGCTGGCCCGCGCCTTGACGAGCACCTGCTGGCCGTCGTCGATCGGGAAGTCGACGCGCCGAGCGGCTTGCCGGAACATCGCGCAACGCACCTGCGCGCGAGCGTCCTTGAGCGTCCAGTACATGTGGCCCGACGCCGGCCGCGCCAGGTTCGATATCTCGCCTTCGACCCAGACGGCGCCAAGCCCGCGTTCCACGAGCAGGCGGGCTTCCTGGTTCAGGTCCGAAACCGAAAGGATCCTGCGTTCGTCCTCGAACCGCAGATCGAGCGTAGCGCCGGTGTTCATGAATTCAGTATAAGGTAGCGGGGTTGAGCACAACGACCGCGACAGAGATACGACATGAACTCCATTTCCGGAAGGTCCACGATGCCCGCCGTCGCCGGCTCCCTGCTGGCGCTTGTCCTGCTCGCCGCGCTGGCGAGCACCGCCCGGGGCGCCGGGGATGTCGAGCGCGGCCGGACCTGGTATGCCGTGTGCGCGACCTGTCACGGGGAGAACGGCGAGGGGATGCAGGAAATGAACGGGCCGGCGCTCGCCGGGCGCGAGGAGTGGTACCTGGTCCGGCAGATTCAGAATTTCAAGGACGGCGTTCGCGGCACCAATCCCGGCGACATCTACGGATTGCAGATGGCGCCAATGGCCCAGGTTCTGCCTGACCGCCAGGCCATCGAGGACGTCGCGGCGTATCTCGCAAGCCTCGACAACTAGCCGACACACCTCGCCGAGTAACTGCGAACTCTTTTGACCCCTGCCCGCACCGACGCCAAGGGGATGCGCACCATGGGCCGCTTGAAACCCTCGCGCGCAGGGACGCGCGCGTGGAGCCTCCAGGGATGGATTCACGGCGTGTTTCAAGCGGCCCATGGTGCGCCTCCCCGAAACACCGCGAAGACGCGCGTTAAGAGCCTGCTAGGATGTATTCACGGCGAGTTTAAATCGGCACGTGGTGCGCCTCCCCGCAACACCGCGAAAACCCGCGCGCGGAGCCTCCAAGGATGGATTCACGGCGTGTTTCAAGCATTCCATGGTGCACATCCCCGCAATACCGCGAAGAGCGCGCGGAGCCTACAGGGATGTATTTACGGCGTGTTTCAAGCGGCCCATGGTGCGCCTCCGCGTACCCCAGCGCCGACCCACGCATCTTCCACCCGCAATTGACTGTCCATGACCGCTCTTGAATAATCGTCCGAGGCAATAACGAGTCGGGAAGAGATCGATGTCCGAAGCAACGCGCAAGCCGGTATCAGCCACAACGACTGAAAAACACGAACAATCGAGACGTACGGTCCTCAAGAGCGGCATGGCGCTCGGCGGGATCGCGGCCACGGCGGGCATGCCGTTCTGGTCGAAGCTCGCACTCGCGCAGGGCGAGGAACTCGTCCCGTTCACCGACGTACCCGAGGGCTTCATGGCGCCTCCGGTCGTGCCGGGCGGCATTCATTTTCAGGATACCCGCAACATCGACTCCTTCTACACGCCGAACGACGATTTCTACATCGTCCAGCACTACAACCAGCCCGAGATTGCCGAGGAAGACTACGTTCTGCGGGTCACGGGCATGGTCGACAACCCGATGGAACTGACTCTGGACGACATCAGGGCGCGTCCCAGGGTCGAGCTCGACGCCGGTTTCGAGTGCGGCGGCAACCGCGCCGGCATCTATCACGGCCTGATCGGCAATGCCCGCTGGGGCGGCATCAGCTTGAGCGACCTGCTGTCCGATGCCGGCATGCAAAGCGGCGGCATCGAGGTCGTCTTCTACGGCGCGGATACCGGCATGGAAACCATCCGCGAAACGGAAGTGGAGCAGGCGTTCGGCCGCAGCCTGCATTTCACCGACGCGATGAGTTCCGAAGTCATGCTGGCCTACGAAATGAACGGCGAACCGCTGCCGCATTTCCACGGCGCGCCGCTCAGGCTGATCATGCCGGGCTGGTATGGCGTCTCGAATGTCAAGTGGCTCGATCACATCCATGTCCAGGATCGCCGCTACATGGGCCGGTTCATGGCGCGCGACTACGTGACGCTGAGCCGGCGCGACATCGGTGGCGTGGAGCGCTGGGAAGAGCGCTCGGTCACGAAGATCAGGCTCAAGTCCTCGATCATCCGCGTCACGCGCGACGACGGCGGCCACACGATCATGGGCTTCGTGCTCAACGACGGCACGCCGCTCAGATCGGTCGAGGTCATGATCGACGACGGCCCCTGGCAGGAAGCCGAGATCGACCCCGAATCCAGTCAGTATTCCTGGAAGCTCTTCAGGTTGCGCTGGAATGATGCGACGCCGGGCGAGCATACGATCAACTCGCGAGTGACCGACGTCAACGGCCAGGTTCAGCCGACGGCCGATCAGATGCCGGAAAAGCCGTCTCGCTGGGAAAACAACGCACAGTTCCCGAGGACGGTAATGATCGGCTGACCCGGAGCGGGCGGTCCTTGCCTCGTCGGCCAGACGAACTTTTGCGGAGGAGACGGCAATGAGAAATACCAACACATCGCGACGCGAGTTCATGGCCATGCTTTCGGCCGTGGGCGTCACGGGCGTCGGCGCGACGCGCGCGTTCGCTCAGGAAGGGATGCCGATGCGCGTCATCCCCTCGACCGGTGAACGCCTGCCTGTGGTGGGTCTCGGTTCGAGCAAGGTCGTTCAGGAGGTCGCGACCGAAGGTTCCGAGCCGCTTGCCGGCGTGCTGCGCACGCTCGTCGAGCACGGCGGCAGCGTCGTCGATACCTGGCCTCGAAATCCCGACAACGATGCGGCATTCGGGCGCGTCATCAGCGAACCGGATCTGCGCGAGAACCTGTTCGTGACGACCAAGATCGACCAGGTCGGCCGGGAGCTCGGCATCGCGCAGTTCCGCCAGACGCAGCAACTGTATCAGCGCGAGACGCTGGATCTGACCCAGATCTTCAGCCTGACCGATCTCGACGTGCACTGGCCCTCGCTCAGGGCGTGGAAGGAGGAGGGCGCCACGCGCTACATCGGCGTCACCGTCTCGCAGTTCGGCCTCTACGAGCAGCTCGAGGAGTTTCTCGGCCGCGAGACGCCTGACTTCATCCAGGTCAACTATTCGATCACCGAGCGGCTCGCCGAGGAGCGCCTGCTGCCGATGGCCCGGGATCGCGGTATCGCCGTGATCATCAACCGGCCGTTCATGAACGGCGCGTACTTCAGGCGGCTCGAAGGCGAGGCTCTGCCCGAGTGGACCGCCGCATTCGACTGCCATAGCTGGGCGCAGTTCTCGCTCAAGTACATCCTGGCCAATCCAATGATCACCTGCGTGCTGACCGAGACGAGCAATCCCGTCCACATGGCCGAGAACGCATCCACCGCCTTCGGCCCGGTGCCGGACGCCCAGGCGCGCGAGCGCATGAGGCAGTTCATCGACAGCATCTGAACGCCGGCCGGTATCAAGCCAAGGGGAGTTGCGCTGCCGGTCGCTTGAGACCCTCGCGCGCAGGGATGCGCGCGCGGAGCGTACAGGGACGTATTCACCGCGT
>JAJDVG010000054.1 GCA_022826245.1 Gammaproteobacteria bacterium | reverse complement strand
CCGTCGACCGGGAGGCCACCGCCTGGGCGACACGCCGAAACGCCAGCGGGGCCCCGGCCCAGTGGCGGTTCACCACCGAGGATGCTCGCATCAAACTGCACAGCTTGTATCCGTCAATATCAGAATGAAGACGTACTAGCGACACCGACATCATCGTGCTCGCGAGCGCCGAGCTCAACCGCTGGGTGGGGCGCAAGGGCCGACTGCTGCTCAGAACCCGGGACTATCTCGAAGCCTTTCAGACGGAGTGGGGAACGGCGCGTTCCATCGCCAGCATGGACGGAGCCGAACACTTCCGCATGCGCAGGGCCGTGCGGGCGGGCAACTCGCGAAAGGTGGTCGAAGATCGCATGAGCGATCTGTTCAGGCTCGGCAGGCGTTCGTTCAGCAGTTGGGAAATCGGCGAGACGATACCGGGGGAGACCGCCTGTCAGCGCCTGATCGGCGACCAGATCGCGCAGCTCAGCGTGAGCATCGACGCGACGAAATTGCTCGACCAGTTGCTCGCATTCGAGTATCGGGCACTTCTGGTTCACGTGTTCGGCCTGTTACCGAAATTCACGCTGCGCACGCCGAAAATGAAACGTTACAAGGCGGGTATTCTCGACCTGTACGCCCAGATACACGCCGCGCACACGCCGGCCCAACGTGCGGGCAAACGGCGCGATCTCGTCGACGATCTCATGGATCTGCACCAGTCCGATCCGCAGTTCCTGCCGGAAACCGACCTGGGATTCGCCTTCATCGCACCGATCATCGCCGGACACTACACCGGCAGCGAGGTCGCGTTCTCAATCTATGAGCTGCTCGCGAATCCGGATCTGCACGAACGAATCGTTGCCGAAGCGGATGCGCTTTTCGCGGACGGCGACCCGGTCGCCGCGGATCTGACGCCGGAGGCGATCGACGTCACGCACCGCTTCGCCATGGAAGTGCTGCGTCTGCATCCGGTCATACCCGTGCACCGACGCACGGCGATGAACTCCTTTGAAATCGATGGTCTTGAGATTCCGCCCTACAGCACCGTCCTGATCGCATTCACGGCCCCTCATTTCATGGAGAAGCACTTCAAGGACCCGAACCGGTTCGACATCGATCGCTATCTGCCGCCCCGAGAGGAACACAAGGCCGCCGGCGTCTACGCACCCTTCGGCACCGGTACGCACATTTGCGGGGGACGGCGTTGGACGGAACTGCAAATGGCTCTGAACATCCTGTTGATCGCCCGCCACCTCGAACTCGAGTTGGTCCCGAAGGACTACAAGCTCAAGCTGAACCCGTTCCCCAAGCTCAGCCCGGCGAAGAATTTCAGGTTCCGCGTGACCGGGCATCGGCATCCGGTATAGAGGCGCGCCGCGACTGCCGCACTACGTGCCTCGATTTCGTCCCCCGCCGGGATTGCGGGAGAGTCCCTCGGCAGAGCGGTCAGGCCGTCGGGAGCGGCCATCGACTTTCCGCCAGGCGCTGCGCGTCCGGCATTTCGATGCGCTCAATTGGCGTCCCTGACTTCGGCTACCCGAAACCTCATTCGCTTGCCGGGCGCACAGGTGGGAAACGGATTGATGCGAAGCCTGTAATTCTCGGGGACCAGTTCCAGTGAGAAGCGCTGCGCGATCATTAGCAGGTTGACGGACATCTGCAGCTCGACCCAACGCTGTCCGAGACAGGCATGAGTTCCCAAGCCGTACGGCGCGAAGGCGCCCGGCTTCAGGTATTCCTTCCTGTCGGGGTGATTGCGGTCGAGATCCAGCTTCAGCGGCTCCTCGAACAGGTCGCTCATGTAGTGCGACGCCGTCTGGCAAACCAGCAACATCGTCTTGGCCGGAATCTCGTAGCCTTCGACGACGCACGGGTTCATCACGGTGCGCAGTTGCCAGGGAATCACGGGATAGAGACGCTGGTTCTCGATGAACAGCCCATGGGTCGCCGGTATCCTGTCGGCCTGCAAGTCCTCCAGGCGAAGCTCGCGGCCTGCGCCGAAAACGGACTCCGCTTCCGCGCGGACGCGTTCATGCAGGTCGGGATGCCTGATCAGCAGATAGACCGCGAAAGCGAGTGAGCTCCCGAGATAGATGCTTGCGACCATCGAGGCGATAAGCGGGAAAGTGATGTCCGTTTCCGGCAGGAACTGGGGCTCGGTGTAATGCAATTCGAGTATCGCATCGGCGAGGTCCGGAGCCTTGCCTCTTCTTTGCGCCGGCGTATGCGAAGAATGAATATTGCCCAGCATCTCCTGAATGCGCTTTCGCGCACGTTTCATCCTCGGAGTCGACAACATGAACTTGGGTATCGCCCGCTGCACATGCGCAATCAGCGCTCGATGCTGGTAGGCAAGCAGGTCATCGATGAATTCCGAACAGTCGATTCCAAGCGAAAGATGGGACACCTGGCTGCTGATGTGGTTCTGACAGCTCCTCGTGGCAGGGAGCACATCGCCCACCTTCCAGCGCGCGATCGAGTCGCCGCACAAGTCGATCAGTTCTGAAATCCTCCGCTCGAGAGCGGCGCGGGAATAGGCGGAGCGCAGTTTCTTGCGCATCTTGTAATGGTCCGCGCCGTCCAGGCCGGGCAAGGTTCTGGATGCGCCGAACGCAGCTTCGAAGTCGGCGATGTAGTCCTTCGATCGCAGGTAATAGCGCCCCTCCTTGTTGACCCAGCTATTGGTCCGGGGCCCTATCAGGGCGACAACCCGGCGTTTCCGCATCGTGAACGGCGCCTCGACGACCGGCCCGTAGTTCTCGTGGATCTGACACATGGCTTTCGCGATATTGCCGGTGCGAAACGCCTCGATCCGCAACAGGTCCGAATACCGGAGCTTCGGAATCGGCTTGCCCGGGAGAATCTGCCGCGTTTTGGGTTTGACCGTACTGTGCACGATGGCTTCCGATACGGTGCGCCCGATCAAATCCAGCCTCGCCAGCGTGTCGATGCGTTCCCGCCGTTCCTCGTAGTCCTCCGGCGACAATATGAGCTTGAACACGCCGCAGGTATGGGCGAGATTGATCAGGATGACGTCGCGAGGATCCGGTATGACCTCGTTCAGGATGACGTTCAGAATCCTCGCTCTGGCTTCCTCGCGCGTTGAACCGTCGGACGTTCGATAGGTTCCTGAACGCGCAACGTTGCGCGACAGGGTCCAGAACCCGCCCAGATCATGGTCGAGTATGCCCCGGTCGACCAATCGTTCCAGCGTGCGCGTGACGATTGCTTCGGAACGGACGGTATTGCGCTCGATCCAGTATTGCGTATCGAAGGTTCCCTTCGATTCGCTGATTTCCTTCAGTGTGGGATCGAGAAGCTCGTCGCCCGTCGGAGTGTCGTCGATCGGCAGCAGTTCCTTGAGATCGGTGTCGATGCGGTTCTCAAGGGCAAGTTCCGCCAATACGCTGCCGGCGATTACACAGGAAAAGTTCCAGCCGGTCCCTACTTCCAGATACCCGCTTTGCTCGTTAAGCAGAAGCAGCAGCAGTTCTTCGGTCAGTCGCACGCACGTCCCTGTCAGATTCCCGTAGTTCGATGCGGAGTATTGAATATTGCACCGGCGGTTGCCAACTACCGCGTTGGAGGTAATTCGGAAAACGGCTGCGTTATCGAGAGGGTGTAAGCAGCCCCATGAACTCGCGGACCGACACCGACTCCAGGAGAATCTGGTCGTTGGCAAGTGCCCACAAACGCTCCCAGGCCGCAGGCTCCAGTGCGGGCTGCACGTTGCTGCGGAACTTCTCCATGAGCAACGGCAAGCCTTCCGCGCGGCGTGCGCGGTGACCGATCGGGACGGCGACCTCGAGGCGCTCGGTAGCGCTGCCGTCGGCGAAGCGAACCTGCACGGCGTTGCCGATGAAGCGCTTGTCGGGGTCGTAGTAGTCGCGCGTGAAAGCCGGATTCTCGCGCACGGTCGTCAGCGCCCGCAGCGCGTCGATACGCGGATCGGCCGCGATCTCGTCCTCGTAGTGGCGCACCGTAAGTTCGCCGAAGACGAGCGCGACCGCGACCATGTACTGGATACAGTGATCGCGGTCGGCCGGGTTGTCGAGCGGTCCGGTCTTGTCAATGATGCGCACGCCCGGTTCCTGCGTTTCGATGACCACTTCGGAGACTTCGCCGAGGCGGTTCCTGACCTGCGGATGCAGGACAAGCGCGGCCTCGACGGCGGTCTGGGCGTGAAACTCGGCCGGGAAGGAAGTCTTGAAGAGGATGTTCTCCATGACGTAGCTGCCTAGCGGCCGCGCGAGGCCGATCTCCCGGCCGCCGAAAATCACGTCGGAAAATCCCCACCGGGGTGCGCTGAGCGCCGAGGGATAGCCCATCTCGCCCGCCAGCGTCAGCAGCGCCAGACGCACGCCCCGGCTCGTGGCGTCCCCGGCCGCCCAGCTCTTGCGCGAACCGGTATTCGGTGCATGCCGGTAGGTGCGCAGCGCGCCGCCGTCGATCCAGGCGTTGGAGACGGCATCGACGATCCGGTCCCGGTCGCCGCCGAGCATCCGCGTGGCCACGGCAGTGGACGCAACGCGCACGAGCAGCACATGGTCGTAGCCGACGCGGTTGAAACTGTTCTCAAGCGCCAGCACGCCCTGTATCTCGTGGGCCTTGATCATGGCCGTCAGGACATCGCGCACCGTGCGAACGCCGGTCGGCCGTGGACTGCCGCTGGCGCCGCCGCGAGCGGAACCGTCGCCGCCGGCGTTGCGCCTGTCAGCGTACAGGCGTTGTCCCGACTCCTGACCCAGGTAATCCGCGACCGCCAGGATGGCGCCGAGGTTGTCCGAGGGATGCCCCCACTCGGCCGCGAGCCAGGTGTCGTTGAAGTCGAGCCAGCGCACGAGCGTGCCGATGTTGAAAGCGGCGGCCACCGGATCGAGCCGCCAGGACGTCCCCGGCACGCGCGCGCCGCCCACGAGTTCGGCGCCGGGCACGACCGGCCCCAGCACCTTCGCACAGGCCGGTGTCGACAGGGCCTGGAACGCGCAGGCCAGCGAATCGAGCAGGCAATAGCGCGCGGTCTCGTAGGCGAGCGCGGATTCGATTGGCTGGTCTGCCACGTAGTCGGCGATCGCCGTCAGCAGCTCATCGGGTTCGGGACGCTCGGCCGAGCGGTGATCGATGGAACTCATGCCGGTTGATGGGAGTCAGTCCCGCTCGTCGACCGGCGCCCAGGGCCTGAGACCCGGCCCGGTGTATTCCGCGCCGGGCCGAATGAGCTTGTTGTCCGCGCGTTGTTCGAAGACGTGGGCCGACCAGCCGGTAATGCGCGAGCACACGAAAATTGGCGTGAAGAGACTCGTCGGGATACCCATGAAGCGGTACATGCTCGCCGAATAGAAATCGGCGTTGGCGAACAGCTTCTTCTCCTCCCACATGACCCGCTCGATGGCCGCCGAGACCGGGTACAGGCGCTCGTCGCCGGCCTCTTCTGCAAGCCGCCTGGACATGCGCTTGTTGACCGCGTTGCGCGGATCGGAGCGCGTGTAGACGCGATGGCCGAAGCCCATGATGAGTTCCCTGCGGGCCAGCATTTCGTGAATGCCCTGCTCTGCGGCCCGCGGTGAATCGAACCGCTCGATCAGTTCCATGGCGGCCTCGTTCGCGCCGCCGTGCAGCGGCCCTCGAAGCGCGCCGATGGCGCCGGTGATCGCGGAATGGAAGTCGGACAGCGTCGCGGCGATGACCCGCGCGGTGAAGGTCGACGCGTTGAACTCGTGCTCGGCATAGAGGATCAGCGAGGTGTCAAGCGTGCGCCGGTGCAGTTCGCCCGGCGGCGCATCGTGCAGCATGTGCAGGAAGTGACCCGCGACGCCGTCGTCGTCGGTAGCCGTGTCGATCCGCTTGCCGTCGGCGTGAAACCGGTGCCAGTAGAGCAGCATGGACGGGAACGTGGCGAGCAGGCGGTCCGCGGCGTCGCGCTGTCCGGAGAAATCCGTCTCGGGCTCCAGGTTGCCGAGCACCGAGCTGCCCGTGCGCAGCACGTCCATGGGATGGGTGTCGGCGGGAACGGACTCGAGCACGCGCTTGAGTTCGCCGGGCAGGGCGCGCAATGACTTGAGCCTGTCACGGTAGGCAGTCAGCTCGCCGGCGTTGGGCAGCTTGCCGTGATGCAGCAGGTAGGCGACCTCCTCGAAACAGGCATTGTCGGCGAGGTCGTCGATGTCGTAGCCGCGATAGGTGAGGCCCGCGCCTTCCTTGCCCACCGTGCAGATCGCGGTCCGGCCGGCGACGACGCCGGCCAATCCACCCGTTTTTTTCTGACTCATGCCGGCTCCCGCGTTCGTTCAGCAGCAAGTATAGGGTTCGCGGCCGGCACAAGGAGCAACGGCGGTCAGCCCTTGCGCCCCACCATGAGCGTATTCGGGGCGTCGCGCCAGATGCATTCGGCATCGAAGCCGGCCTCGCGCATCGCGGCGAGTTCATCCTCGAGCGCAAAGTACGTGTCCTCGAGCGCCCATTCGTCGAAATGCCGGTAGGCGCGCTCCTCGGTGATTCCACAGGATACGAGGTGGGCGGCCCAAAGACGCCAGGTGCGCTCGCGCGACTTCGCTTGCGTGCTGAGCGTGACGTCGGCATTGACGAACACGCCTCCCGGCCGAAGCGCTTCGAAGATGCGCTGATGAAGCGCCGCCCTGCCCGCCAACGTGGGCACGTGGTGCAGTGCCAGAGATGCGGCAACGGCATCGCACTCGGGCAGCGGCGCATCGAAGGACGCCTCGCGGAAACTCACGCGGCTTCCGAAGCGGGCCAGGCGCTCGCGCGCCTGGTCCAGCATCTCCGGATCCACATCCACGGCAGTCACATGGCCGACGCCGTCCTGCTCCAGGATCGCTTCGGTCAGCGCGCCCGTGCCGGCGCCGAGGTCCACGACCAGCGCCGGGGAGATATCCGCCACCTCTTCGGCGGCACGATCGAGCGCCGTTTCGTAACCCGGGATGTAGGTTCGAATCGCTTCGTCGTAGGCGTCGATCTCAAGACGCAGGTGGCTGCGTACGGAATGGCTCATCGGTTGATCGTAGCCAAATCCGGCCGTGGGGCTCAATCGCGAGCCTCGTCCAATGACAGGCGAGCCTGACCTACGGGTCTATTCGGTCCAGCCGGACCGATCGACTTCGGACCCGCGCAGATAAACGGCATCGATGCGGCGCGTGTTGTAGATGTTCTCGAGCGGATTGGCTTCGAGCACGATGAAGTCGGCGCTCATGCCTTCAGCCACCGTTCCCCGGTCGTCGAGCCCGGCGACAGCCGCCGCCGCGCTCGTTGACGCGACGATGACGTCGGCGGGCGTCATGCCTGCGGCTACCATGTCGGCCATCTCCTCGTGAGCGTCCCATCCGGCGCCGTCACCGTCCGTGCCGAGCACGACGCGCACGCCCGCGTCCTGCATGCGCAACAGATTGTCCGCTTGCAGACGAAAGAACGGCGACGGGACCGGACCCGTCCTTGCCGCGAGTTGTTCGCGCATGCGCTCGACCGCCGACTCGGGCAGCGTTTCGGCGCGAACGAGCAGATCGCGTTCGGTCAGGTAACCGCTGTCGGGCAGGTTCGGCATGAGAAACACGTCCGGACGTTCGGCCAGCAGGTTCAGAAACTCGCGGTCGACGGTGACGTCGCGCACGCCGTGCGCGAAACCGTCGATCCCCGCGCGCAGCAGGTCCGTGGCGTCCTCGAGATAGTAGATATGCGCCGCGACGCGCAGTCCCTGCGCATGAGCCTCGTCGATGGCCGCCCGGTAGAGCGGCGGAGTCAGTTTCTCGACCGTGCCGTTCCTGTCGTCGACCCAGATCTTGACGATGTCGACGCCGGCCGCGGCGAGTTCCTGCACGGCGGCCCGGGCCTCGGCTTCCGTCGTGACGCCGTAGGGGACGTCGCGCCGGTCCGCGGCGCCGGGGCCGGCGTCGGGCATTGCGATACCGGCGCCCGCCATGCGGAACAGGGCCGCTCCGGGAATCGTTTCCTCGCGCAAGCCGTACATTTGCCTGCGGTCCAGTCCCATGCTGAGCGCCGCCCCGACGCCGTACCAGGCCAGGCGCTCGAGATGCTCGACGATGTTCTCGCGCGAGTAGTTCGCGGGCGTGTCCGTCCCGGCCGCGATGTCCGCATAGCCCAGGTGCACGTGGCCGTCGACGATCGCGGGCATGACGGTCTTGCCGCTCAGATCGACGCGTGCCGCGCCGAACGGCGCATCGATCTCGCCGACTCTGCCGACCGCCGCGAACTGTCCGCCCTGGACGAGGAAAGCCGAATTCCCGATCGGTTCGGCGCCGTCACCGACGATGAGCAACGCGCCTTCGTAGAGGACGGCGGAGGACGGCCCGCCGCCCGGAGAACAGGCGGCGATCAGGGGCAGGCAACACAACAGAAGTCTCAGGGATCTCATGGTGGCCTCCCCGGGAACGAAGCTCCGTAGAAAACGCCGTTCCGATGTCGGGCAGCAGACGAGCCGCCGTTCGCCCGGCATCGATGTGTGGGTTCGCGCTACTCGTTCTCGTTGATGTTGAAAATCACCGCATCCTCGCCGGGTGGGCGATAGACCTCAAGACCGGTGCTCCTGCGCGGAACGGGCAGACCGGCAGCGATGGCTTCCTCGACCTGCCGCTCGTAGGCCCGCTCGCCGCTCAGCGACGAGCCGACGGCGCTGTTGCCCTCGTGGCAGGAGTACTCGTAGACCTCGTAGTTCGGCTGCGTCGTGATCATGATGCGATACGTGAACGGCGCCGTGAACGTTCCGGGATCGTCTATCGTCGCCAGCAGCTCGATCATGTCCGGGTCGACGCGCGTGTAGCGTTCCGTGAGCACGAGATCCTCGCTGTGCCGGCCCGCGGCGCCGACGCCGGTCCTGTCCGTGAAGTTCTTCGTCTCGACGACGAGCGTGTCGCCCTCCCAATAGCCGCGGGCGTTGCCGAGGTACTGCCGGATGTCGCCGGTCATGTGCGGGCTGCCGTCGAGCTTGATGACCCGCGTGTCATGGATCATCTCGTACGTGATCGAGACTTCGGTCGGGCTCTGGGCAATGCGTATGCCATTGCCGTAGATCGACGGCAGCGCCGAACCGAAAATGCCGCGCGTGATGCAGCGGTCGTAGAGCGAGAAGTCCTCGAAGTCGTCCCATGGGCCCGGGCCGAAAGTGCCGCCACGGGGTTCCGCCGCTCTCGCCCTCCCCTGCTCGTTCATTTCCGGTATGCGGCCGTTCGGCGGGTCGACGACGAGCGACGTGTAACCGAAGGTGCGCACGCCCCACTCGTTGCGCAGGAAGGTCTCGGTGTCTTCGGCGGCATTGCGGCCGGCCTGGTCGCGGCCGGCGCGCTGCATGAACTCCTCGTCCGTGAGGCGTTCGCGCGTACCGAACTGCTCGGGCCGCTCGCGCGGTATCCCGCGCATGTCGTCGACGCTCCAGACTCCTTCGATCACCGGGTCGCCCCAGGAGGTGCGCGGCGGCTGCCAGTCGGAATCCATGACCGCCGCGATGGTCGTTTCGGCGGGAATCGATCTGAGCTCGGTCGGTGTGGCGCCGGGCGCCCCGCCCGGCCCCTGCGACAGCGCGGCCAGCGGCAGCAGCGCAACGCCGACTGCGGCAGGGACGCGGATCAATGCAATTCTCTGGAACATCCCGGGCTCCTCTGCGCTATGGTTCCAAAACCTCTTGCCCAGGGGACGATGCGCCCTGCCGGAATTCGATACGGATCACCCGCTCCCTGACATCGCCCACCTCGGTGCGGAGATCGCCCACCTCGGAGCGGAGATCTCCCATCTCGGTGCGCACGGCGGCGAAATCTTCCCGCATATCGGAGCGAAGCTCGCTGATTTGCGACCGCAGCTCGGAATGCTCCGAGCGCATGTCGGCGCGCATGTCGGCATGCTCGGCGCGCAGGCCGGCAAGCTCGGTGCGCATATCGGCGCGCAGGGCGGCCTGAGAACTCAGCATGATCGCAGTCAGCGCAACGCCCACGCCAATGATGGTGTAGATTTCCTTGTTCATGAAGACCACTTTCAAGTTCCTGAAGCCTATCACGTATTGCAAACGGCTCGGCAACCGCAGACAAGATGCGAATCTCCGCACCAAAGCCGATTTGGCTACCGACCACGCGCCGTGAGCGCACCGAATTCCCACCGCATGATTCGCAGCGGGCCGACCGGTTGCAGGACTACTGGTCGAGCCGGCGAAACTTCTGCGCGCGCTGACCGGTGTTGACCTCGGTCGTGTAGAGGTTTCCCTGGGAATCGACCGCGATGTCGTGCACGACATGGAACTGTCCGGCCAGGCGCCCCGAACGGCCGAGGCTCGCCCGCGTGACGCCCGACATCCGCTCGACGATCCTGATTTCGTTGTTCATGCCGTCGACCATGTAGATCCAGGCCTGGCCCGCGTCGTTCGAGAGCACGAGATCCGAAACCGAGCCGCTCAGCAGCGTCGCGCGCTCGAAGAAAGCTTCGGAAACGAAAGTGCCGTCCGTCTCGAACACCTGGTAGCGATTGTTGGCGCGGTCGCAGGCATAAACGAGGCGGTCCGTGGACACGTAGACGCAATGCACCGGGCTTGCGAACTGCTGCGATGGCTCGCCGGCAGGATCGTAGGCAGGCATCGGATCGTCGTGCGGCCGGTTGCCGTAAGCGCCCCAGTGCCGCTTGTATTCGCCGGTGTCGGCATCGAAGACGACGACGCGCCGGTTGCCGTAACCGTCGGCGACATAGACTTCGCCCGCAGCCGTGTCGACGAAGAGATCGGCCGGACGGCCAAGGTTCGCCGTGTCGTTGCTGCCGGTGTTCTCGTCGGCGGCGCCGATCTGCATGACGAACTCGCCGTCGGTCGTGAACTTGAGGATCTGGTTGTCGCCTTCGCCGTTGCCGGCCAGCCAGACGAAGCCATCGGCGACGTGGATACCGTGCTCGTTGCGCGGCCAGTCGTAGCCCTCCGCGGGGCCGCCCCAGGCGCGCAGCAGATTGCCGCTCGGATCGAACTCGAGCACGGGCGGCGCCGCGACGCAGCAGTTGCTGAGCGGCGGCTGCTGGCTCGCGCCGAGCTCACGCTCGGTCAGCGAGCGCGGCCGCTGCACGATCCAGATGCGGTCGTTCGAGTCGACATGAACGCCCGCGACCTGACCGAGAATCCAGTCGTTCGGCAGCGGCTTCGGCCAGAACGGATCGACGGCGAAGCGCGGGATGTCCGCCGCGCCTTCGAGTACGGGCACGGAGACCTGTGCGTGCACCTGCATGTGCAGCAATGCGACAACGCTGATCAGCGCTGCGGCGCTTGCAATTCGAGCCTCGCGGGTCATGCTGCTCTCCCCTGGTAGACGTGCGGTCAATGATAGCGCCGGCGGACCGCCCGGCCCGCACGGGACCGCAACGCGAGTCCGCACCCTACTGCAAGGGCTCCCGATCGAGCCTGACGATCCAGCCGCGGGACGCATCGCTTGACGAGGGATAGCGCTCCGCGACGAGCGGATCGTGGCCCGGCACGATGTGATCGGGCGAGCTCGCGAGCTGCCTTAGCGTTGCGTAGCCGTCGAGCAGTTCCGCGAGGTTGTAGAGGATCGGGAAGGCGCGGCCCTGCTCCATGTGGACGTAGAGGTGGCTCGCGTCCGAAGCCAGCACGACCCAGCCCCGGGCGGTGCGGACCCTCACGACCTGCATACCCTTCGTGTGTCCGCCGATCCGGTGAACGGTGACGCCGGGAGCGATCTCGTCCGTGCCGTCGTGAAACTGCACCCGGCCCGCGAACACGCGGTGCACCATGCGCGCCACGTCATCGGCCTCGAACGCCTTGTTGATCTCCGAATGGCACATGCACCGGCCCGATGCGTACTGCATCTCGTCGTCCTGCAGGTGATAGCGGGCATTGTCGAACAGCTCGCCGTTGCCGGCGTGGTCGTAATGCATGTGGGTGATGATCACGTCGCTCACATCGGCACGGCTTATGCCGGCGGCTTCGAAACCTTCCTCGACCGTATGGGTGATCGTCCGGCCGCGCCTGGCGGCGGCATCCGCGCCGAAGCCCGTATCGACGACTATCGGGCGCTCCCCGCCGACGATGGCCCAGACGTAGTAGTCGAGCGGCATCGGCGAGTCGTCGTGCGGATCGCCGTCGATGAAGTTCTCCGACGCCTTGCGGGGATGCTCGGCGTACTTGATCGCATGGATCTCGTAGTTCGGTTCACTCATTTGTCGCTCCGTCAAGACATCCTCGATCCGTCGCAGTGGCGCTCCCCAGGGGATGGCGGCCAGGCGACCGGTCGCATCTTCTCCCTGCTCCCCGTGTACGCACGAAGGGGGCAGGGACAGGGACAGTGCGATCGTCCGCCTTGCCGTGTCCCGTACATTCCCTAGCGCTGGATGAAGGGATTCGGCGTTTCGCCGCTCGTATCGATCCAGACGCTCTTTTCCTGCACGTATTCGCGGATCGCGGCCAGGCCGTTCTCGCGGCCGAAGCCCGAACGCTTGTAGCCGCCGAACGGCGACAGGTAGCTCGACGCGCGGTAGGTGTTGATCCAGACCGTGCCGGACTCGAGCCTGCGCGCCATCGTCAGGCAACGCCCGATGTCGGCCGTCCAGACGCCGGCCGCGAGCCCGTAGACCGTGTCGTTGGCGATCTCGACCGCCTCGTCGTCGTCATCGAAGGGGATGACCCCGAGCACGGGGCCGAACACTTCTTCCTGGGCGATCCGCATACCGGGCTCGACATCGACGAAGACCGTGGGCTCGACGAACCAGCCGTCGCCGCATTCCGGCCGCTCGGCCCGGCCGCCGCCGAGCACGCACTTCGCGCCTTCGGTTCGCGCGATATCGATGTAGTCGAGCACCTTCGCAAGTTGCGGCCGGGTCGCGACCGGGCCGATCTGCGTGTCCGGGTCGAGCGGATTGCCCATCCTCGCGGTCGTCGCAAGCGCGACGAAACGCTCCACGAACTCGTCGACGATCGAACGGTGGATCAGTGCGCGCGAGCCCGCGACGCAGGTCTGCCCGGTCGCCGCGAGAATGCCCGACACGACGCCCTTGAGGGCGTTGTCGAGATCGGCATCGGCGAAGACGATGTTGGCCGACTTGCCGCCGAGCTCCATCGTCACGGGCTTGATTCCCGCCGCTGCCGTCTCGTAGACGCGCTGGCCGGTCGCGTCTCCGCCCGTGAACGCGACCTTGGCGACGTCCGGGTGGCCGACGAGCGCATCGCCGATCTCGTTGCCGAATCCCGTGACGATATTGACGACGCCGGGCGGGAAACCGGCCTCCGCGAAGAGCTTGCCGAACTCGAGCGCCGACACGGAAGAATGTTCGGACGGCTTCCAGACGAAGGTGTTGCCCGCGGCGAGCGCCGGCGCGAGCTTCCAGGTGCCGAGCATCAGCGGCGAGTTCCAGGGCGTCAGTGCCGCGACCACGCCGAGCGGTTCCTCGAGCGTGAAATTGAACATGCCGGGCTTCTCGATCGGGATGACGCGCCCTTCGAGCTTGTCGGCGAGTCCCGCGTAGTAACGAAACCACTGCGGCAGGTAACGCAACTGGGCGCCCATCTCGGAAATCAGCTTGCCGTTGTCGCGCGTCTCCAGTTCCGCAAGCTCCTCTGCCCGTTCGGCCAGGAGATCCCCGACGCGCGCGAGCAGGACCCCGCGGTCGGTCGCCGACAGGTCGCGCCAGCTCGAATCCCGGAACGCCGCGCGCGCCGCCGCGACGGCGGCATCGATGTCCTCGGGCGCGGCTCGCGGCACGAGCGCCCAGGGCTGGCCGGTGTAGGGATCGAAGGACTCGAACGTACGGCCGGAGCGCGAGTCGACCCACTCGCCGCCGATGAGCATTTGACTGCTGCGCACGGCGATCCTATTCCGCGTCGAGTTCGGCGAGCGCCTCTTTGGCGACCCGAAAGGAGTCGACCGCGGCCGGAACCCCGCAGTAGATCGCGACCTGCAGCAGCACCTCGCGGATTTCCTCGCGCGTGCAGCCGTTGCGAATGGCGCCCTTCACGTGGAGCTTCAGTTCGTGATTCCGGTTCAGCGAACTGATCATCGCGATGTTGAGCAGGCTGCGGGTCTTTTTCGGCAGACCGTCGCGACCCCAGCAGGCGCCCCAGCAATACTCGGTGACGAGCCGCTGCAGCGGCATGTTGAAATCGTCCGCGGCGGCGATCGCCTTGTCGACGAACTCGGCGCCGAGCACCGACTTCCTGATCTCGAGGCCGCGTTCGAAAAGCTCATCGTTCATGGATATGGTCTCCCGTGAAACGTTCGTTGGAAAGAAGTCGGGGCGCGACGATCGTCGATAATTCAGGTCGTCGGCGCATGGTCGCCGCCGAAACCGTAACGGGCGCGCCTTGCACAACCCGTCGATCGCGACATCGGCTGCCTCGACTGCCGACACGACCAGGATCGATGACATTGACGACCGCTCGCAGCGACTTCGGTAGAGGCAGGCGGGTCAAGCTCAGCGGCCGGGCCAGATCAGCTCGGCGACCGCCGCCCGCGGCGGAAACACCGTCTTCGGCACGCCGTCCTGCCACTGCACGACGAGGAGTTCCGCGTCGATTCGCCGACCGAACTCGTCGAAGCGGATCCTGCCGCCCGGAAACAGCCGCGCCGCCCCGTCGGTCATGTCCATGGAGCGAATCGCGGCCGCCACGGCGTTGCGATCGGCTGCGCCCGCCTGCTCGAGGGCTTCCTTGAGTATCCAGACATGGCCATAGGTGCAAAGGGGATTCTGCGTGATCCAGGGCTCGCCGCTGCGCTCGATATACTCCTCGACGATCTCCTCCTGGCCTGCGACGGCCCAGTTGGCGACTGTCGTCATCACGCCTTCGAGCAGGGCCGGATTCATGTTCGCGGCCAGGTCCGGATCGCCCATCGCGGCGCCGTTGGACACGGTCGGCAGACGCCCCTGACCGAGCCCGAATTCGTTCATCTTCTCGAGCAGCAGCTTGGAGTCGGAGATCGCCGTCGGCAGGAGCAGCAGGAGATCGGGCCGCGTCGCGCGAACCCGCTGGATCAGCGGCGTCGCGTTGGCGAGCGGCGGCGTGAACGTTTCGTCAACGACAAGGTCGAGACCGAGCGTATCGAGCGTGTCGCCCTCCTGGATCGGCTTGACGAAGGCGACGGACGCGGCCGTGCTGTCCATGACGATCCCGAGACGTTCGGGCGGGCTGCCGGACGAGCCCTCGGCCAGTTCGACGAGCAACGGCAGGGCATCCTCCGCCTGGCGCACCCCCGTCGGCGAAGTCTGGAAGATGTAGTTGAATCCGCGGCCGGTAATGAGGTCGGAGTACGACAGCGTCACCATCGGCAACGCGGCACGTTCGGTCACCTCCGATACCGCGAGCGTGAACGAACTCAGGTAGGCCCCGGTGACGCCGATGAGGTCGGGTTCCTCGGCGACCATACGCTGGGCCGCGTTCTTGGCGCGCTCGACGCTGTCGCCGGTGTCGTAGACGACGAGTTCCAGCGGCGCGCCGCCGAGCGCCTCGACTCCGCCGGCGGCGTTGATGTGCTCCACCGCCATCTCCGCGCCGATGCGCATGACCTCGCCCGCCCTGGCCCAGGGTCCCGACAGCGGCACGATGACGCCGACCTTGACGGCCTCCTGGGCCGTGACGCCGGTCGCAGTCGCGAGCAGCGCGCCCAGCAGCAAGGCCCGGCGGACAGGTCTGTTCTTCATTCTCTCGCGCAACCTCGCGGCTCGACCGATGCGGTGTGGAACGCGCCAAGCATAACGTTGCCCGCCTGCACGGGCCAGCAGCCGGCAACGAGCGCCCCGGGCCGCAGCCGAGCACGGCGCGCGCTCCTGCCGCACGATACGCGGTGCGGGCAGCGCGGGCTTCTACATCCCGAGGCAGGCCGCGCGGCTACGGTCTGCGGATCGAGTTGCTGTACCGTCAGGCGCTGCTGGCTTCTACATCCCGAGATAGGCGGCGCGGATACGGTCGTCGTCGCGCAGCGTGTCGCGGTCGCCCTCGAGTATGACCCGGCCCGTCTCGAGCACGTATCCGCGATTCGCGAAATTGAGCGCTTCGGCGACCCGCTGCTCGACGAGCAGGACGCTGAGCCGGGTCGTGCAGTGTATCTCGACGATGCGCTCGAAGATGTCGTCGGCGACCGCCGGCGCGAGTCCCATGGACGGCTCGTCGAGCATGAGCAGGCGCGGGGAGGAGGCAAGGCCGCGGCCGATCGCGAGCATCTGCTGCTCGCCCCCCGAAAGCGTGCCGGCGAGCTGTCCGCGGCGCTCGGCGAGCACCGGGAACAAGGCGTGAATCCTCTCGAGATCCTGCTCCCGGGCGCTCCGGCCGGACGCAGCGTAGGCGCCCATCTGCAGGTTCTCGAGCACGGTGAGCGACGGAAAGACCTGCCGGCCCTCCGGCACGTGCGCGATGCCCAGGTGCGGGCGTTCGGACGGCGGCACGGCGAGCAGGTCGCTGCCGTCGAAGCGAATGGTCCCGCCGGCTGCCGGCACGATTCCGGAGATTGCGTTGAAAAGCGTCGTCTTGCCCGCGCCGTTCGGGCCGACGACGGCGACGAACTCCCCGGATCCGACCGTGAGCGACACTTCCCCGAGCACGGGCCTGCCGTCGTAAGCCACGCGAAGCTCGCCGATCTCAAGCATTCTCGAGCCACTTCCTGCCGAGGTAGGCCTCGATCACCGCCGGATCCCTCGTGACCGTTTCCGGAGAGCCGGTCGCGAGCACGGCGCCATGATCGAGCACGATGAAGCGATCGACGAGCTGCACCATGGCCTGCATCGTGTGCTCGATGATGACGATCGTGATACCGAGCGCAGCCAGACGGCGAATGACCTGCATGAGCCCCTCGACCTCGGCCGCGGCAAGGCCGGCGAAGATCTCGTCGAGGAGCAATATCGACGGTTTCGAGGCGAGCGCCCGGGCAAGCTCCATGAGCCGAAGCTGCTCGTTGCCGGCGCTGCCGGCGATCGATTCGGCAACTTCGCTCAAGCCCACGGCGGCGATCGCGGCGGCGGCAAGCGCCCTCGCATGCCGATCCCCGTCGGCGTGCACGTAGGCGCCGGTCACTACATTGTCGGCGATCGACATGCGCCGAAACGGTTTGACGATCTGAAACGTCCGGCCGACGCCGCCGCGGCAGATCCGGTTCGGCGCCTGACCGACGATGCTCCGACCGTTGAGCAGCACTTCGCCCGCGTCCGGAGGCATGAATCCGTTGAGCAGATTGAACAACGTCGTCTTGCCCGCGCCGTTCGGGCCTATGATCCCGACGATCTCGCCCTGGCGCAGCTCGAGACTGACGTCGTCGACCGCCTTGAGTCCGCCGAAGGACTTCGAGAGCCCGCTGACCGTGAGCACGGTGCGGCCGGCGCGTTGGTCGCCGACCCGCAGGCCATTGACGCTCACAGCGACGAGCGGCGCCAACGCTGCGGCAGGTTCGGCGCCTTCGGAACGCGCACCGCGCCGCCTGACGATATCGCGGACCTTCCAGAACACCCCTTCCGGGGCGAGCATGACGACGGCGACGATCGCGATCCCGTAGATGACGCCCTGAATGCCGGGCAGGCGCTCGGCGAACTCTGCATCGAGCCAGGCGCTCAACGGAACCAGGGTCACCGCGCCGATCACGGGACCCCAGACCGTGCCGACGCCGCCGAACATCGCGACGATGAGCGCCTGCGCCGAAACGAGGACTCCGAACACGGACAACGGCGTCACGACGAGTTGCACAACCGCGTAGAAGCCGCCGACGGAGGCAGCCATCGCGCCGCTCAGGACGAGCGCCCGGAGCTTCCAGGCGAGCGTGTCGATACCGGCCGCTTCGGCCGCCGTTTCGTCCTGCTTGATCGCGAGCAGGCACATGCCGAAGCGGGTCCGCTCGACGAGCCGGGTGACGAGCATCGCGGCAATCACGAAACCGAGCCCGATGAAGATGTAAATCCGGCCGTCGTCGAACTGCATGTAGGCGGCCGGCGCGTCGCGCTCCATCGGCACCGCGACTTCCTGGTAGCCGAGCCACTCGAACACGTACAGCAGCGCCAGCGGATAGGCGAGCATCGCGAGCGCGAAATAGTGGCCGCGCAGCCGGAACGTCGGCACGCCGACCACGAGTCCCGCGACTGCGCCGAGCAGCGCCGCGAGCGGAATGCCGTACCACGGGCTGATGCCCCAGGCGAGCTGGATCAGTGCGACGAAATAGGCGCCGAGCCCGAAGAACGCGGCGTGGCCGAACGAAATCAGCCCGCTGTAGCCGCTGAGCAGGTTCCAGGCCAACCCCATGACCGCCCAGACGAGCACGACGGTCATGATGAGCTGGTAGTACTCGTTCTCGACGGCAAGCGCGAGCGCCCCGTAGCCGAGCGCGAACGCGGCGATCCACGGCCAGTGACGCGTCGCCCGGCTCATGCCCGCCTCGCGGCGCGGCCGAAAAGGCCCTGCGGGCGCAGCAGCACGATGAGCAGGAAGCAGACGAATATCGCCGTGTTCTGCAGTTGGTTCGGCAGGAACAGCGCCGAGAGCTGCTGCACGAGACCGATCGTGAGTCCGCCGAGGAACGCGCCGCGCAGGCTGCCGAGCCCGCCGAGCACGACGCCGGCATACATGACGATGACGTAGTCGATGCCGACGTAGGGCTGAAACGGGCTCGTCGAGGCGAGCAGCCCGCCGCCGACGGCGGTGATGCCGACTCCGAACCCGAAGGCGATGCGGTAGGCACGATCCACGTCGATGCCCATGTACACCGCGGCCACCGGGTTGTCGGCCGCCGCACGCAGCGCGCGACCGAGCCGCGAGTTCGCCATGAGGGCGGCGAAAGCGACGACCGCGGCCACGGCGATCAGCGCGGAAATTGTTTGTCCCTGATTGACAAAGAGGAGGATCTCGTCGCCGTAGAGCGGACCCACGACCCACGGGGTCGATGACAGCGGCGTCGAGATCGACACGGGCGCCGAGCCGAAGACGATGAGTCCGCCGTTGGCGAGGATCAGCGAAATGCCGAGCGTCAGTATGAGCTGCGCGTAGTGCCCTTCGGCCTCGAGCGTGCTGCCGCCGATGCCCGTGACCTGGCTCACGAGCCCCTTGTGAACGAGCAGGCCGACGAGAAACACGGCGGGACCCACGGCAAGCGCGGCGATGAACGGCGCGACGAAACCGCCGAACACGACGTAGCCCGCGATCGCGCCGAAGCAGTAATACGCGAAGTACATGCCGAGCATCATGAATTCGCCCTGGGCGAAGTTGATGACCCGCATGACGCCGAAGATCACCGAGAGACCGACGCACATGAGCCCGTAGACAGCGCCCGTGAGCAGCCCCGCCGTCAGGAGCTGCAGGAAGTTCTCGATGTGCTGGGCGGTGCTCACGGCGCCTGGCGCGCGGCCCGGGAACGCGGTTCGCCGGTTCGCGCAAGCCGCCCGAGTTCGCCCGCGTCAGCCGCCGAACGTTCGTCGTCGAGCACGAGTTCGACGATTTGCGCTGCCCGCGAGAACGTCAATTTCGGCCAGCCGGGTTGTCGTCGACCGGCGGGCACCTCAAGCGCGAACCTCCGTGCCGGCCCACTCCTCGACGACCCGCGCGACCTCGGTGAAGTCCGAGTCCGGCCCGAAGCGCGCCTGCGTCACGGCGAGCATGTGCAGCACGGCCGCGCCGCCGAGCATCGGCACGCCAAGCTCATGGGCTTCCTGCAGGCAGAGTCTGATGTCCTTGCAGGCGAGTTCCGTCGCGAAACCGAAGTCGAAGGTGCCGGGCAGCACGGCGCGCGGGAACTTGTCGAGCGTCGCGCTGTTGCGACCCGTACCGGCATTGATCACATCGAGCATCTGCGCGGCGTCGAGCCCGGCCTTGACGCCCATGACCATGACCTCCGACGACATCACGATCGCGGCGAGCGACAGGAGGTTGTTCGCAAGCTTCATGACCTGACCCTGACCCGGTTCCGTGCCGACGAAAAACGGCTTGCCGATACTCGCAAGCGCTTGCTCGTGCCGGTCGTAGACCTCGCGTGCCCCGGAAACCATGACGGCAACGGTGGCGTCGCGGGCGCCCTTGATGCCGCCGCTGACGGGAGCATCGAGGCAGGCGATATCGTGAGCCGCCAGGCCCTCCGCGACCGTGCGCGCCACCTTCGGTCCCGTCGTCGAGCAATCGAACACCTGCCGGACGGCCGTGCCCTCGTGCAGGCCGCCCTCACCAAGCGCGACCGCCTCGACGATGGCCGGGGTCGGCAGGCTCAGAAACACCGTCGCGGTGGCACCGGCGAGCTGGACGACGGAGTCCGCGGCTTGCGCACCCGCGGCGGTCAGTTCGGCGACGGCCTCGGCGGACGTGTCGTAGACGGTGAGCGTATGCCCGCCCCCGAGCAGGTTCCTGGCCATGTGCGCACCCATGCGGCCGACGCCGATGAATCCATAGTCCGTCGTCTGCACCTGAAAACTCCCGACCTCGTCCCGAATCGGCGCCCATTATGCAGCAAGCCTTTGGCCCGAGCGCCCTGCGCCCGCGGTTCGGGGCTATCCTTCGGCGCCGAAGGGAGTAGAATTGTCTGACAACTTCAGGTTGCGCAAACGTGCGGGGAAACGAGCTGTGAAACACATCCGAACGTACCTGGCCGGCGTGGCCGTCCTCGGCGTCGCGGCGCCGATGACTCTGCTCGCTCATCATCACGCGGTCAATTTCCTCGACGAGACGGTCGCATTCTTCGGCGAAGTGACGCGTGTCGACTGGGCCAATCCCCACGTCTTCATCTACGTCGAGACCGAGGGCGAGAACGGCGAGACCGTCGAGTGGGAAATCGAAACGAGTTCGACGCCCGCGCTCACGCGGCGCGGCTGGCAGCCGGACACGCTGCAACCCGGAGACGCCGTCACGGTGCGCGGCAATCCGGACCGCAACCCCGACCGCAAGTTCATGTCGCTGCGCGCGATCACCGCCGGCGACGGCTCGCCGCTCGTCGTATCGGGCCGGCCTGCCGAGGACCCGAACGCGAGGGCGACGAACATCGAAGGCATCTGGCAGGCGCTCGGCAGCCCGTACGACCGGACCCAGGCCGCGACGCACCTGCCTCTGACCGAAAAGGCCATGGCCATCGCGGCAAACTTCGATGTCGCCAACGACCCGTTCATCGAGTGCGTGCCGCCGCCCGTGCCCGACAGCCTGAGTACTCCCTACCTGCACGAGATCATTTTCAATGACGACGACACGATCACGCTGCGCGAGGAATACTGGGAGATCGACCGCACGGTCTACATGGACGGCCGCGGCCACCCCGAGAACGGCCCGCGCACGAACCAGGGCCACTCGATCGGCCACTGGGAGGGCGATGTGCTCGTCGTCGACACGACGCTCTTCGACGATCACGGTTTCGGCAACGGCAGCGGCATCCCGAACGGAGCCCAGAAGCACATCGTGGAGCGCTACGAACTGCTCGACGACGGCCGCACGCTACAGATCAGTTACGTGCTCGAAGATCCCGAGTACCTGGCCGAACCCGTGACCGATACGCGGCAATGGCGCTACGCCCCCCACCTCGAGTTGCTGCCGAACACCTGCGACCTCGACATCGCGCGCCGCTCGATCGGCCCCTAAACGGCCAACGCGACCGATCGCATCGTGTCGTCCCGGTACGCTTCGAGCTTGCTCGGCGTGAGGGCGACTCGATGCCAGCAGGTGCGTACCGTCGGCGCCGGAGTGACCGCTCGCATCATGTTCACGCCGACGTCAAGGGGAGGCGTACTACCGCTCGCTTGAGACCCTCGCGCGCAGGGATGCGCGCGCGGAGCGTACAGGGACGTATTCACCGCGTGTCTCAAGCGAGCGGTAGTGCGACTCCCCGCATCCCCGCGATGAACTATCCGCGCTAGTCGAGCCCTTTCGAGTCCGTATCCCAGTTCGGGTTCGTGCAGAGCCCGCAATCCGGACCGGTGAACATCGCGCCCGCTTCCTCGTCGCCCTTGAAGTGCAGGCGGAGCCAATTCGACGCGACGTTCGCGTACTCGCCGCCGCCCGGATGGAACACCGTCGCGGTGTGCCCGGCATTATGGCGCGCACCGTAGAAAACCGGCACGTGATCGATAATCTCGAAGTTTGCGTACGAGGCCTCCATCATGAAGTCAACCTCGTGACCGTTGATCAGCAGCACGGGGCCGTGCAACTCCGCGAGCGAATCCGTGGTCGGGAACGGACCCGCGGGTCCGTCCGGGTTGGCGGGCTGGACACCCGAGTTGAAGACACCGATCGTGCCGACACGCGGATCGGTACCGAGCGCTACGGACAGAAAGCCCCCGCAGGACTGGCCCATGACAGCGACGCGGTCCGTCGCGACCTTGCCTTCGAGCGGTCCGCCGGCACGGCCGTTCTCGGTTTCGGCCCAGTCGATCGCCGCACGCAGGTCGTCGGCATTGGACTGACGGCGATCCTCGCCTTCGACGGCGGCTGTTGCCAGCACGAGGAATCCGTGCGAGGCGATCGTCGTGAGAAACTCGCCGTATTGCGTGCTGTTTATCGCGCAGCCGCCGTTACCCCAGACCACGACCGGCAGCGTGTCTTCGTCCGGAAACGCGGCAAGGCCCGCAGGGCGATGTACGACGTGCCCCGGCGATTCGAACGCGGGTTCCGAAACGACTTCGTAGGCCCCGGGTACCGCGAGCGGCGCTCCCTCCAGCGGCAGCGCCCTTCTGATCATTTCCATGGTAATTCCGGGCGGCTGCGCCACGCCGGTTCCAAAAACCGTGAGCAGCGCGGCGCCGGCCGCGACGACTGCGATCTTCGACATGACTCGATACTCCGACTTGGCAATTCCACGCATATGGTCGCCCCTGTGCTTTACGTAATGCAAATGGGCGCGACGCCCGGCGCCCGTGCGTTTCGCGCAACGAGCGACCGGACGCGCGTCGCGGGCGATCCGGACGACGCAGCTTTCATGCTTGGAACACGCCGGCTTTTGTAGGAAAATCCGCGGCTGCCGCCTCCTGCGTTCAAGGAATCGATGCAATGACCTTTCTCGTTCTTGAAAGCTGCATCAAGTGCAAGTACACCGACTGTGTGGAGGTGTGTCCCGTCGACTGCTTTCACGAAGGGCCGAACATGCTCGTGATCGACCCCGAGGAGTGTATCGATTGCACGCTCTGCGAGCCCGAGTGTCCCGTCGAGGCCATCGTGTCCGAAGACGATGTCCCCGATGGCCAGGAGAACATGCTCGAGCTCAATGCGGAACTCTCGCAGGAATGGCCGGTGCTCGCCCACGCCAAAGAGCCGCCGGACGACGCCGACGACTGGCAGGAAGTCGAGGACAAGCTGCAGTATCTGGAACGCTGACCGGCTGCCGCTCAGGCCGCGAGATCGATCCTGCCGAGGTAGACGCTCTTGCCGAGATCGACGTCGAGGCGTTTGGCTTCGGCGCCGTCCACTTCGATGACGACACCGTAGCGGCCGCTGTCGGGCTCCAGATGGTCGATCTTGAACTCGCCGTAAGCGTCGGTCACCGCTTCGCCGACGACCGAACCCGCACTGTCAACCCGGATCGTCGCATCGGCGACGCAGTCGGTCACGCCGTCCACGGTCCGGATGATCGTTCCGCCGATGAACTCGTGCGTGTAGCGGTGCAGGTTCTTGTAGTGCACGCGCGGCCGTGTCGCCGCCTCGGGCTTCAGTTCGCGGAGCCCCTCGCGTGACTTGATTTCGGCCATTTCCTCGTCGGTCACCTTGACGGCCTTGAGCGCGTTGCTTGCGCAGACCTGCGCGCAACGCGGTTCCTCCCAGCCCCTGTCGAGCAGGTGCGCGTCGAAGAACCAGTGCTGCGGAAGCTCGAGCTCCTCGTTCCAGCGCACGGCGCCATAGGGACAGGCATCGGCGATGGCTTTCTGGCCCTTTGCCTTGACGGGATCGATGTGCACGATGCCGTCCGGGCGCTTGGTCACGGCGTCGTTCTCGGCCGCCGCGATGCACGGCGCATCGTCGCAGTGCTGGCACAGCATGGGCAGGTAAGCGACATCCATTACCGGCCCCGATCCGCGCTCGCGGCAGAGGATGTCGATCCACCGGTTGTGGTGCTTCGGCATCGGCGCGCTGTAGCCTTCGAACTCGTTGCCGACGTGCTCGTCCTGATTGGCCAGCGTGCACAGATTGCAGTTCGTGCAGTTGGCCACATCGACGATCAGATTCCACTTCTTCATGCGTCTTGCCCCGCGTACAGTGACGCGCCCGTCAGGCGACGGCCCGTTGCTCGGGCTCCGGCACCGGCTCGGCCATCTCGCCCGCGCTCCACTTCTCGACTTCGATCAGGCAACAGCTCGCGCCCATCGAATGCGCCTTGCGGATCTGCGACCTGCTCGACGACAGCACGTTCACGCAGCCGCCGCGGTCGGTCGAGTTCCCCGGTTCGCCGATGGGATCGTAGACGGCGGACGAGCCGAAGGAGTGCACCACGCCCCGGAGCATCCGGTGCGTGAGCCTGGCGGCGCAGAGAACCGAACCGCGCGCGTTGTAGAGCCTGACGAGATCGTTCTCGCGAATGCCGCGCGCGGCGGCGTCCTCCGGATGGATGCGCAGGATCCAGTAGTAGTAGCCGTCGACGAGCACGCGGTGGTCCGGTATGTCGTTCAGGAAGCTGTCCTTGCCGTCGCCCTGGGTGTGGAAGGTGAAACGCGGGTGCGGCGAGATAAGCTGCAGCGGGAAGTCCTCGTAACCGGCCGCGTTCGGGCTTTCGGCCGGCCGCTGGTACTTCGCGATGCTCGGCCGGTCTTCGCTGTCGGGATCGAAACGCTTGAGGCTCTCGCAATCGAACTCGATCTTGCCCGTCTGGGTCTGCAGCCCCTTCAGGTACTCCTCGGAATAGTCCGACGGCAGCGGCATCGGCTCCGGCACGTCCTTCCTGCGGCCTTCGTAGAACCAGTTCCAGGACAGCGGCGCCCTGTGTTCCTCCTTCTCGGCCGGAACGACGAAGTAACCGCGGCGAATGAACTCCTTCCACGATATGAGCTTCGGCAGGTCGGATGCATCGAACTGGCGCTTGGCCCAGCCGAGTTCGCCCACGCCTTCCGTGAAGTAGGCTCCGAGCCCGAGCCGCTCGCAAAGCTTCTGGAAGATCCAGAAATCGGATTTCGACTCGCCGAGAGGCTCGATGCACTTGTGCTGGAAGGTGATGACCCGGTGGTTGAGCTGCTGCTCTCCGTGATGGGCGTATCCCCCGAGACCGGCCCATTCGCTGATGTCGAAGCGCTCGAAGTTCGTGCAGGCCGGCAGGATGATGTCGGCGAACTTCGTATCCCCCTCGAACCAGATGTTCTGGTTGACCATGAACTCGAGATTCGGGTGCCGGAACATGTTGATGTAGCGGTTGCTGTTCGGCATCGTCGCGATCAGCGAGCCGCCGTACTTGTAGAGCATGTGCACCGGGGAGAAGCCGGGCTTCGGGTAGGAGATCTTCGTGAACTGCGCTTCGATGCTCTTGCCGTCCCAGGCATAACCTTCGGCCTTGCCCTCCATGATCGCCTCGGGAAGCTGCATGCGCGGGATGACCTGGGTGTTCGTGTTGACCGACGGCAATTGCGGCATGCGCTGATAGAGCGCCACCGACATCGCCGTCTTGGCCAGATCGCCCGACATGCCGCCGTCGGCATAGCCCGGAAAATAGAAGTTGAAGTCGAGCGGCGTGCCCCACTGCAGGTTGCCCATGTTGACGCCGGGCTTGCCGAGCCCCTGCATCGCGATGAGGCAGACCATCGTGCGCGCCCACTGGATACCGGTCGCGTTGCGGCAGGCGCCGCCGTGGCCGTTGCCCCAGGCGCCGGCGCCGAGATAGGTGTTCCTGCTCGCCCACTCGCGGGCAAGCGCACGCACGTCGCTGGCCGGAACGCCGGTCTCCGCTTCCTGCCATTCCGGGGACTTCGGGATACCGTCGGATGCGCCGAGCACGTAGTCGCGCCACTTGTCGAAACCGTGCGTGTGCGTTCGGATGTAGTCCTTGTCGTAGGTCCCTTCCGTGATCCAGACGTAGGCGATCGCGATCGCGAGCGCCGGACTCGATGTGGGGCGCGGCGCGATCCACTTGCCGCCCAGCAACTGGATCGAGTCGTTGTAATAGGGATCGATGTGGACGAGCTTGATCCCGGCCTCGTTGAGCCACTGCCGCCTGACCGTGCCCTCGAGCGCGCCGTAGGCGCCGCTGTTCGATTCGGGATTGCTCGACCAGAAGACGACCATTTCGGCGTCCTTGAGGCAATCCTCCACCGTCCCGTAGGTCTCCGACTGGCCGACCCGCATGGATCCGCCCCAGTGGTGCGCCGCGCCCCAGTACCAGCCTTCCCAGCTATCGGGATTGTGGTGCACCTCGGTCATGCCGACGGCGTTCTCGAACTTGCGCAGCGCGCTCAGGTAGTAGCCGATGTTCCCCCAGGCGTGGTGCGACGGGTGACTGCAGGCGATCGAGCCCGGGCCGTGAACCGTCTTCTGCCGCTTGATTTCGTTCGCGACGATGTCGAGCGCTTCGTCCCAGCTTATGCGCTCGTAACCGGACACGCCCCGGTTCTGCGGGTTGCGTTCGCCGTCGGGATCGAAGTCCACGCGCTTCATCGGATGGAGAATCCGGTCGGGCGAATAGATCGTCGACTTGACGTTCTGGCCGTGCGGCGCGAGCGAGGTCTTGCGCGGCGGCGTGAATGTCTTGCCCCTGGCCTCTATGCTCCAGGGCTGGGCGTCCTTGTCGTCGAAACTGATCGGCGTCATGCGCACGATCCTGCCGTCCTTGACATACACGAACATCGGACCGCCGTTGGCCATGTTGCAGTAGCGCGTCTCGCCGTTGCCGGCGTCGACTCCGTGAGTCCAGCGCACGTGCACCAACTGCTCGAGCGTAAACATGAACCAGAGCGCCTTCTCTTCCGGCCCGTCCAGCGTCATGCTGAACTGCTTCGCCGCGTTGATCCTGCCGAGCTGGTCGTCGGGATGGGTGAAGATCCGAAAGGCGAGCCGAGCCGTCTTGAACGTGACGACGACGTCCGGGTTCGGGTGAATGCCGCCTCGCGACGAAACCTTGCCGTCGGAGAAAACGTAGTAGCGGCCCGGACCTTCCTTGGCCCGGATCTGGGCCGTCAGGTCATGTTCCCTGAGGCGCTCCCTGTACTGCGGGTAGCGCGAGGCTGTAAACCTGATCGCAAGGCCGACGCCGTACAACAACGCCAGGAATGCGACCGTGCTGAGTTTTTCCCCGATTCTGTTCATTGAGCTTCGCCTTCCCTCTTTGAAGGACCCGGTCCGAACGGCGGCAGATTGCCAGACGCAGATCCGCTGCGGCTTGCAAGGTTACGGGTTTGACCCACGGCGGTAAAGGATCGAGGGTCTCGCGGCCGGGCCTGAATCGATCGCCACGAGGCGGTCTGATATCCTTCACCAACCGGATCGGTCGCGGACAGCGGACAATTGAAGAGGAGCCGGCATTGAGCGCAGCAATCATCTCCCCCCGAACCACGAGCGAAGAGCCGGGCAACGTAAAGGTTCTCAAGAGCGTGTGCCGTAGCTGCCACGGCGGCTGCAGCACGCTCATGCACGTCAGCGACGGCGAACTGCTCAAGGTCGAGGGCGATCCCGAAGGCCCGTTGAACCACGGCAAGCTCTGCCCGATCGGCGCCGCAACGACGGAGCTCGTCTACCATCCGGACCGGCTCAAGTACCCGCAACGGCGCATCGGACCGCGCGGCTCGGGCAAATGGGAACGGATCACCTGGGACGAGGCGCTCGACGAAATCTCCGAACGCGTGCTCGCCATCCGCGAGGAAACCGGGCCTGAATCGATCGCGATGGGCACGGGCACGGGCCGCCACCATATCCGCTGGGTCTCGCGCTTCGGCCACGCGCTCGGCACGCCGAACTGGTGCGAGCCCGGGTTCGCGCAGTGCTTCCATCCGCGCGTCAACACCTGCATTCAGACTATGGGCGACCTGCCCGTGTGCGACTTCACCGGCGACGTCGACCCCGAACTCATCATGTACTGGGGGCACAATCCCCCGCATTCGGGTCCGGACGGCGAGACGCGCTTCAACGTGCGCGAGTCGCTGCTGAGCAAGCCGCGCATCATCACGATCGATCCCCGTCAGACCGTCGTGGCGCGCAAGGCCGAACTCTGGCTGCAGGTTCGCCCCGGCACCGACGACGCGCTCGCGCTCGCCTTCATCAACGTCATCATCAACGAAGATCTCTACGACCGCGAGTTCTGCGAGAACTACACGCACGGCTTCGAGGAGCTCGCCGCCCACGTGCACGAGTTCACGCCCGAGTGGGCCGAGCCGATCACCTGGGTGCCGGCCGACAAGATCCGCGCAGCGGCCAGGCTCTTTGCGGAACTCAAGCCCGCCATGCTCGAGTGGGGCTGCGCGATCGAGCACACGCCGAACACCATACAGACGGTGCGCGCGCTGTCGTTGATTCCGGCGCTCACCGGCAACATCGACGTCCCCGGCGGCTGGATCTTCGGCATGAAGGGCGCCGGACGCTTCCCGAGCCTCATCGAGAACCTCGATCCGGAGGTCGAGAAGAAGCGGCTCGGCTACGAAAAGTACAAGATGCTCTGCGGCGAGGGCGCGGATCTGCCCGCCTGCCACATTCCGTCGCTGATCGATGCAATGCTCTACGGGGAGCCTTACCGCGTGCGGGCCTTCCTCGTGTTCGGCAACAACACATTGACGACCTACGCCAACACGAAGCTCGTCTACGAAGCGCTCATGAAGCTCGACTACATGGTCTGCGCGGATCTGTTCATGACGCCGACGGCGGAACTCGCCGACATCGTGCTGCCCGCCGCGTCCTGGCCGGAACTCAACCAGATCGCGGCCCTGCCGACGATCGCGGGCAACGTCGTCATGGGTCAGCAGAAGGTCGTGCAGATCGGCGAGTGCAAGTCGGACGAGGAGATCTTCGTCGAACTCGCGCGGCGCATGGACCTTCCGGTCTGCCAGGAATCGGTCGAGGACGTGCTCGACCAGATGCTCGAGAACGGCGGCCAGTCGGTCAATTTCAGGGGGCTGGCCGAGCAGGGCTGGATTCACGTGCCGCAGAAATACCGCAAGTACGAGACCGAGGGTTTCAAGACGCCGACCGGGAAACTCGAACTGTACTCGACGCGTTTCGAAGCGATGGGCTACGAACCGTTGCCCTACTACGAAGAGCCCCCCGAGAGCCCGCTCTCGACGCCCGACGTCGCCGAGAAGTACCCGCTCGTGCTCACGACCGGTGGACGAATCTCGGTGTTCTTCAACTCCGAGCACCGGCAGTTGCCGCTGTGCCGCAGGGGGCATCCCGAACCGCTCGCCGAGATCCACCCGGATACGGCTGCCGAGTACGGCATCGAGGACGGCGAGTGGATGTGGATCGAGTCGCGCCGCGGGCGCATCAAGCAGAAGGCGAAAGTGACCGACCGCATCGAGCCGCGCGTCGTCCACTGCGAGCACGGCTGGTGGTTCCCCGAGCGCGACGGTCCCGACTACGGCATCTGGGAATCGAACGCCAACGTCCTGACCGACAACCGCGCGCCGTTCGACCCGCAGATGGGCACCTACCAGCTACGCGGGCTGTTGTGCAGGGTCGGCAAGCTCGAGGCGGGCGACGAGGAATTCGGTCCGCCGGAACTCCAGGCGGCGACCGCACAGGCCGCCACTGCCAACTGACGTCAGCGGCCAGGAGCCTGCGGCAGCGTCCGACGCGTCGCCGCGAATTCAGTTCCTGCGGTTACCGCTCACCCGCGCAGCCGCCGGGCGTCGCTTGCGCGCGGGGGCGAGTTCAGCTCTGGTTCCACTCCACGAGCGGCGCGTCGGGCGCCTGGCGCTCGTAGTACCACTTCAGTCCGAGCGGTTCGTCACTGAGGATCTTCGTCCTGAAGCTGCGCCAGGCCTGGATCTCGAAGTAGTCGAGCGACCCGCCGTGGGCGTTCAGCCGGTGCGGCACGCCGGGCGGGAAGTAGACGAGCGTGCCGGGTTCGATTTCCTGCGAAGTCTCGCCGACATCGACCTTCCCGCGGCCCTTGAAAGTCATGTAGACGTGAGCGGCCCCGTCCGGGTTGGCATCGGTGCCGTCATGCAGGTGATAGGGCGATGCGCCGCCCTCCCTGTAATGCATTTCTCCGGCCTGAATGGCGTTGGTCAGCGTGAGCCGGCTGCCGTCGAGCAGCCGTACGCTCGATTCCGCGCAGAACCGCCGCACCCGGCCGCCGCTCGCGTCGCTCAGGGCGCGCAGGGTCTGCCGGTTGAAGAAGTAGCCCGGACCGCCCGGCAGGCCGTCCTCGACCGCGGCCGGCGGCCGCGGGGTGATCATGTGCAGCAGTTCCAGATCGGCGCCTTCGGCTTCGAAACTGGCCGAGTCGCCGGGTACGAGCAGCACTCCGGCGCCCTCCTCGGCCGCATGCGCCGCCGCGGCGTATTGCACGCGGCCCGTTGACGATCCCCGCATGACGTAGATGAGGTGATAGTCCGCGCCAGCATCGACGTCGAACGATCGGCCGTCGAGGACGGTACGCCGGTAGACGGTCAGATTCGTCGAGTCGCACAGATCCGGGCTGCAGACGGTCCGGCGCAGGCCCGAGTCGACCTTCGCAGCCGCGGCGGTGTTGGTATCGATGATCGAGACGTCGTTGATGGTCGCCATCTGTCGCGCTCCTTGTCAGCGTCCGCGTTTCAGGGGGACGTGAATGATACCTGCAATCCGGTGCGCCGCGCGGTGCACGGTCCAGCGCCACGCGGCGCCAATACGCCGAGCGCGTGCGACCGGCAACATCGCAAAACTCCGGATGTGGCCAGTACCGCGCGACAAGCCGCGCGCGCCGCCGACCGGCGCCGATCTCGAAGGCGCCGCCACGCAGCGGCCGCATCGAAACGCATCCGGGCGGCGGCCCGCCGCCGTCCTTCCGAGCTACCGCGTTACCGCAACTCCCGAGTCGCTGCACTGTGCCGCGAGGCGCCCTCCTTCGCCTGTGTGAGGTTTCGACGCCAGCGCGACCGCGAATCGCTATTCCGAGGGATCCCGGCCTTCGTGCGTTCCCGCAACCGAGTAAAGCACCTGCGTGTTGCGCGTCTTCTGGAAGTCATCGAGCGACTCCTCGCGCATCGCGGCGTAGATCTCCTGGTTCGGTACGCCGACCGCCGCGGCGAGTTTCTCGAGAATGAAGAAGATCACGCCGTAGCGGATCATCGCCCGCCAGTCGAGCCGCCTCAGCATGTCCTTCTCTTCCTCGCTCAGGCCGCCGCGGTCATATGATCCTTCGCGGTCGTACAGGAAACGTCCGCGCAGTTCCGGCTGGATGATGCCGTGCAGGTACTTGTTGAGCCGGTAGGCGCGGATGCTGCGATCGAAAGTGAAGGGATAGGATCCCTCGATGCTCGCGAGGCCGCCGAACTCACGCTCGGAGCGCGCCAGGTGTTCCTCCGGGCTCTCGCCGGCGTCGCTGTCGCCGACGTCCTCGTACACCACGGTCGCCGTCGCCGTCATCGACGGCAGGCAGTACGACTGGTGGACCTTGCGCACCTTCGGCGCGAGCGCGCCGCGCATGACGAGCCACATGATGACTTCGGCCCCTTCGACACCGCCGCGCTCGGCGAAGTCGGCGATCGACAGTTCCGTGAGCCTTTCGGGATCCTTCTCGAGCAGCTCGAGAAACTCCATGTCCCAGTCGCTGTTGTTGAAGCCCGTGCGTTCGCCGCTGACCTGGTGGGAGAGCCCGCCCGAGCCGACGATGGCGACCTTGATGTCCTCGGGGAAGCTCAGGATCGCCCGCCGCAGGGAGCGGCCGAGCGCGAAGCAGCGCCGCGCCGTCGGGATCGGGAACTGCAGCACCCCGACCTGCAGCGGCACGAGCGCCGCGGGCCAGCCGTTCTCGTGCGGCAACATCATCGACAGCGGCGAGAACACGCCGTGATCGAGCCCTCGCGACTGGAAGAACGACAGGTCGAACTCGTCGGCGACGAGCCCCATCGCGATGTGGTCGGCGAGGCCCACATGGCCCTCGATCGCCGGCAGCGGCCTCGGGCCCCCGCCTTCGTCGGCGACCGGCCACGTGTCGCCGACACCAAGCGCGAAATTGGAATAGTGGTCGAAGAAGAAGGACGTGACGTGGTCGTTGTAGACGAAGAAAAGCACATCAGGGGCCTTCGCCTCGAGCCAGGCACGCACCGGCGCGAATCCCTCGAATATCGGCGCCCAGACCGGATCGTCGGGCGTTCTGTTGTCGAACGCGAATGCGATCGACGGGGTATGCGAGGCGGCCAGGCCGCCGACTATCATCGCCAAGGCGAAGCTCCGTGGGAAGGGTAATCGCTGATTCTAGCGCCTTGTTGACCGGGAATCGCCCGACAGTCGTTCGCGCCGGCGACGCTCGCGCGAATGGTCCGGCAGTCCGAAGGCGCGCGCCGCTAGCCCCAGACCTCCTGCGCCGTAGCGACCACAAGTTCGAGCTTGCGCCACTGCCCGATCTCGGACACGGCCGCGCCGTGGTGCGTACTGGAGAAACCGCACTGAGGCGACAGGCAGAGGTTCTCGAGCGGCAGGTATCTGGCCGCGTCGTCGATGCGGCGCTTGAGCGCGTCCTTGTCCTCCATCTTGCCGACTTTCGTCGTCACGAGACCGAGCACTGCCTTCTTGCCGTCCGGCAACAGTCTGAGCGGCTCGAACGTTCCGGCACGCGCCGAATCGAACTCCAGGAAGAAGCCGTCGACATCGACCGAGAACATCGCCTCGGCCACCGCCTCGTAGCCGCCCTCGGCCACCCAGGCGCCGCGGAAGTTCCCGCGGCAGGTGTGCATCGTCACGGTCATGCCGGCGGGCCTGTCGGCCAGGATCGCGTTGATCGTATCGGCATAGCGTCGTGCGAGAGGTTCCGGATCGTCGCCGTTCCTGCGGCAGTTCTCGCGAACCGCCGGGTCGCAGAGGTAGCTGAACGCGACATCGTCGAGCTGAAGGTAGCTGCAACCCGCCGCGGCGAAGTACCCGATGGCGGCGCGGTAGGCCGTCACGACGTCCGCCCAGAACTCCTCGAGATTCGGGTAAGCGTCGGCGGAGATCGCGTTGCGACCTCCCCGAATGTGCAGCATCGACGGCGAGGGGATCGTGAACTTCGGCGTGGCCTTGACGACGGACTTGAGGTATTTGAACTGCTCCACCATGATCGGCCGCGTGCAGGCCACCTTGCCGGTCACGGTAGCTACCGGCGGCTGATCGCCGGCGCCTCCCGTGAACTGCGGCCCGTAATTGGACCGGGTCGTCACGCCGTCCAGTTCGGTCAGGAAATCGATGTGCCACCAGTCGCGGCCGAATTCGCCTTCGGTGATCGCCTCAAGACCGATCGATTCCTGCCGCCGCACGATCCCGGCGATGGCCTTTCGCTCGACCCGGGCCAGATGCTCGGCCGGCAGTTCGCCGTCGGCGTGTTGCGCTCGCGCCTCCGCGAGTTGGGGCGGGCGCACGAGACTCCCGACGTGGTCGGCGCGAAACGGTGGTCGCATGGATTGCTGCTTCAAGATCGGACTGCGGGCAAGTATATTCGATGCGGCGCGGGCTTCAGAGCGCCCTACCCGCGCCCAGGATTCGGGAAATGAAAATTACTACAGTCGATTCAGTCACTTATGGAGTTGCCGACCTTGCGTTGGCGAAACGCTTCTGGACGGACTTCGGCCTCGCGCTCGAAGACGATGGCGAACGGCATCTGCTGTTCAGCGCGCTCGATGCATCCACGGTCGAAGTCAGGCTGGCCGACGACCCGGCGTTGCCGCCCGCCTTTGAGGCGCGCCCGGGCGTGCGCGAAACGACCTTCGGCGTCGAGACGCAGGACGATCTCGACGCGATTGCCGCCGAGCTTGCCAGGGACAGGGATGTCGGGATCGACGGCGACGGTACGCTGCACTGCCTCGATCCGCTCGGCATCCCGATCGCCTTTCGAGTGTCGCGCTGCCGCACCGTGACCGCGCCCGACCCTGAGTTCAACATGCCCGGCCGCATCGGACGACTCAATGCCCGCGGCGAACGGTATGACTCGGCGCGCCCGATGGAGATGACCCACGTCGTCTACATGATCCCCGACACCGGCGTCGAGGTCGATTTCTATGTCGGCCGGCTCGGGTTTCGCATCAGCGATGCCTATCCGGGGCGCGGCTATTTCCTGCGCGGCGGAGCTTCGAACAACCACCACAACCTGTTCCTGCTCAACCCCGGCGGCACGGGCGACAGGTTCGGCTTTCACCACCTCGCGTTCGAGGTCGCGAATATCCACGAGCTCTTCGGCGGCGGGCTCAACATGACGCGCAAGGGCTGGAAGACGATGCTCGGCCCGGGCCGCCACCCCATTTCATCCTGTTACTTCTGGTACTTCCTGAACCCTTGCGGCGGCGGCGCGGAATACGATTTCGACTCGGATGTCGTCGACGACGACTGGGTCGCGGGCGAATTCGAACAGACGCCGGAAACCTTCGCGGAATGGTGCCTCGCGGCGGGCATGGAGGAATCGCTGCTCTACAAGGGCGTGCAGACCGGCGAGACGATCGAGGACGGCTGACGTCAGTGCCCTGGACTGCGGGCCGCGGCTGCCTTGACCGCCATCGGGCGGCCACCCATCATGGCCCGACGCCAGTTGGCTGACCGGAGAGAAAATGGACAGCTATCCACGTCGAACGACCTGCGCCCGGGCAGGCGTTGCGGGTCCGCTCAAGGCGAGCGGCATCCGGCGGCTCTCGGCAACGGGCCTCGCCATTGCCGCGTTTGCCGGACTCCCGGGTACCGCCGTTGCCCAGCAGGATTACACGGAAGTACGCGATACGCTCCCGGTCAGGGAAACGGCCTATCTGATCCGCGTTCCCGACAACTGGAACGGAACGCTCATCAGCGATCTGGACTATCGCAGGGCGGCCGACTCGCCCACCTACCTGCATCTGCTCGAACAGGGGTTCGCCCTGTCCGGAACGCTGCGGCGCGACGATCGCCTCAGGAATTACGATCCCGCCCACGAGATTCACGATCTGGTCGCGGTGCTCGATGTCTTCGAGACCCGGTTCGGGAAGCCCGCGCGCACGGTCCAGTACGGTTGTTCCGGCGGCGGGAACGTAGCGACGGGCATGGCCGAGATTCACCCCGACCGGATCGACGGCGCCATCTCGGCCGATTCCCCGACCAGCCCCTGGTTCACGAACTCCCACCTGGACGGCTTCTTCGTGCTCAAGGCGCTCATCGCGCCCGAGCTGCCGATCGTCGATCTCCCTCTTGAGGGTCCCGAGATCGGGGAGATCGGAGCAGCCTGGCTGGAAGCGATCGACAACGCGCAGCGAACGCCCGAAGGCCGGGCACGGATCGCGCTTGCCGTGACGATCGGGCAGTGGCCGGCCTGGGGAGGCGTTGGGGAAGCCGCGGTGCCCGAGCCGGATCCGAACGATGCGGCGGCGCTTCAGGAGGCCATGTATCACGGTGTCCTCGCGGTGCTCCCGTCACCGACGACGTTCGGCCATTCCATGCTCGAGCACGCCGCGCCCGGCCAGTTACGCTGGAACACGGGCATCGACTACAGGGAGTTCTACGCGAACGGCGACGAGTCCCACAAGACGGCGGTCGAGGCCCTGTATGACGACGCCGGTCTCGATCTTGGAACGGATCTCGAAACGGTCAACGCGTTTCCGCGCATCGCCGCGGACGCCGCCGCGGTCAAGTGGTGGAGTTCACCGGGGCGAACGCATGTCGGCGAACCCAAGGTTCCGCTGCTTCGCATCAACAACAACGGCGACATCCTGGTCTATCCGAGTCTGGTGCAGGGGTACGCGGACCTGGTGCGCGAAAACGGCTACGGTGAGCTCTTTCGCAGCCTGTTCGTCAGACGGTCCGGGCACTGCACCTTCACACCGGCCGAAATCCTGACAGCGATCGAGATCATGATGCAGCGGCTGGATACCGGCGTCTGGCCGGAAACCGATCCGGACGCGCTCAACGAGCTCGCCGCATCACTCGATCCCGACAGGCCGTCAGATTTCTACGAATTCAGCGGGGTCACCCGGTACAACCGCACCTGGGTTCCGGCCGCGAGGGATTTTCTCGGCAACGCAAGCGATCAATCCGATCGGCAATGACGGCGCAGGCTCTGGCAGCCTGCGGCAATAGCCCCGCTGCGTTGGGCGAAACGTCTCGCCGGCTCGGCGCGACGCGGAGTTCTGCCACGGGCTGCTAGAATCGCCAGGTGTGATTGAACTTGAGCGACACGTCGGCGCTCGTCGAATTGAACGAGTCGTTACGATCGAAGTCGGTGAGGTTGTGATTGAGCACGATGAAACCCTCCCGACCGGCCTCCGGTATCCAGTGCAGCCGGCTGTTGAACCCGACGGTTTCGGTGACGTTGTCGTATTGCACGAGGTTCACCCACGACAGAGTCGACGAGAACACGACGCCGGCCCTGAGCTGCGAAAGGCGCACGGTGAACTCGCCCCCGGGGAGTTCGATCTCGTTGATCGTGTAGCCCGCTTCGAACATGAAGTGCTCCGACGGCCGCCACGCGAGATTGACCCCGGCGGTGGTGCGTTCGCCATTGTAGAAGTCGCCGCGGCGCATGTTGGCCCGCCCGGCGAATCGTCTCTGGTTGCCGGTCTGCACGCCGACAAGCACCTCGTTGAACGTGTAGTCGCCGGCCGGAATCACGACGCGCCCGGAACCGTCGGGAGCGACGTGGATCGTGAAGTCCTCGAGCAGCACCTCGCGGGTCGTGATCAGGCGCGTAAACGAGGCGTCTCCGGTGTTGTTGTTGACGCTTAACCGAATCCCATCGACATTGGACTCGACCCTGCCGGTATCGAGGCGCTCCACGCGGTAGCCGTCGTAACCGGCATACCAGGACCTGAACACCCGCCCGTTGAGCAGCGTGCGATAGCCGAAGTCGAGCGCGTAGTCGCGTATGCCGGTACGGTTCACGAAACCGACGGCCGGATCGAAGTTGTCCTCGATCTGCCGGCTGCTCAGGGTGCCGCGCAAGCCTACGGCATTGGGTATGCTGATACCGTAACCGAACGCCCGATCATCCCCGGTGACGCCTTCGGTATCGGTCTGCTGGTACCACAACTGGCTCTCGATCAACATTCCGCCGGGCAGGCGCGAGTTGCGGTAGCGGAAATCCGCGCCGACGAGCGTGCTGTCGAGATTGGATTGCGGGTCGCCGTCAGTGACGATCACGCCCAGGGCCGATTCGTCGAGCACGTTGGCGGTCACGCGGCCGACGAAGATATCGGTCGCCCCGACGCCCTCGAACTCGTCCTGACGGATCGCGAGTGCACCGAGATTCCAGCGTCCGGCCCGGCCGCTGAGCTTGCCGCCGTACTCGATATCCACGGGCTGGCCGCTGCGGCTGAGACCGATCCGGCGCGAGAAGAACGGGCGGCCGTTCTGTGAGGCCGCACGGGGGATCGCCGGATTGCCCGCTTCCCGGGACCCCTGCCCGCTTCCGGGCCGGCTGAAACCGCCCGTCCCGATCCGGCCGAACTCGAAGATATCGGCATCCTGCAGGAAGAAATCCCGTTTCTCCGGGAAGAACAGGTTGAAGCGCGTGAGGTTGACCTGCCGGTCGTCGACCTCTGTCGCCGAGAAGTCGGTATTGAGCGTGAAGGCGCCGTTCAGCGACGGCGTGAACTTGTAGAAGATGTCGAGCGAAGGCTCGAAATTCGTGTCGCTGCCGGCCGCGCCAATGAAGTGCCGTTCCCCGCGCGCGGTGACGGACGGCACGATGTCGAGCCCCCGTCCCTGCTCGAGGCCCGAAAGCCCCGTGGCGGTGCCGGCGACGCCGGGATTCAGTTCGCGGTTTCTCGACACCCAGCCGACGGTCTCGGCGTTGCGCTGGATCGCGCGTTCGAAGTTGATTCCCCATTCGGTCGTGTTCGGATTGAACGACAGCGTCTTGAACGGGATCGCCATCTCCGCGTTCCAGCCCCGTTCGTCGCGCGTCGCCGCCGCTTGCCAGATGCCCTCCCAGTTGGCCTCGAGGTTCACGGTGTTCTGGTAGAGCGCGTCCCAGCGCACGCCGTTCGGGTTCACCTGGAACCGGTAGCCGCTGCGGCGGTCGAGATACGGATCGATGATGATCGCGAACTGATCGTCGTTGAAGGTGCCTTCGCCCTGGCGCAGCACCTGCGCCGTGATGCGGTCAGGCTCGCTGTCAAACAGCCGGGCGGCAACGTATAGCGCCTCGTCGTCGTAGAAAAGACGGATCTCGGAGGCCTGCGACGGTTCGGAGAACTCTAAGGGGTTGATCTGGTGCAGATCGTCGATCAGCACGGCGCGCGACCACAACGATTCGTCGATGACGCCATCGATCACGGGAGCGCCCTGTTCCCGAGGCACCTCTATGGTCTTGTCGGCGTCTGCGTCCTCGGACGACTCTTGCGCGACGGCCTTGTCCGCCGGCTGAGCGAAGCAGATTGCGCAAGCGGACCCGAGCCAGATGCGGGCTGCAAGACTGCGCCGGACAGCCGGGTTCACCCTATTGCGGCATCGCAACACTTCGCCAGCCTCGCCTACGGTTGTGAAACGCACGCATCATCGGCGCTTCCGGCAATCGATTCAAGTGCAATATTGCGGCCGCGCTACAGGTGGGCGCGTACCGCATACCGACAGGCCCGTTCGCCCGTTTGTCAACCCCGCCGGGGATCGTGCAGACTGGTTTTTTGGTATTGGAATTCGCCCCTGACCGACCGTCCGGGCTCCGCGGCGCGGCACGCGCCATGCTTGACCGTACTGTCGTTTGCGGCGATGACCACGGGTGGCACGCGATGACACGCAGCCCGCGTTCGGCATCCTCCACTCCCGCCGCGCTCGCAAACCTGCAGGCGGCGTCGTTTTGTGCTGCGCTGCTCGTACTGGCCGCGACGGATGCCGCCGCCCAACGGCGGGCCGCAGTGCGGCCGGGCGAACTCATCGTCGAACCGCCGACACTGATCTCCCTCGGCTTCGAGTGGTACGTCGAAGGCGACGACAACCGCGACTCCGAAGTCGCCGTCATGTACCGGCAGCGCGGCGAGCCGGACTGGCGTGACGGCCTGCCGCTGCTCAGGCTCAACGGCGAGCGGACCGTGCTCTGGGAGACGCTCGACTACACCGCGCCGAACATGTTCGCGGGCAGTCTGTTCAACCTCGAGGCCGGCACGGATTACGAGATTCGCTTCGAACTCAGCGATCCCGACGGCGTCGAGGGAGAGGCCGTGCGCACCGTCGAAGCCCGAACGCGCAGCGAACCGATGCCGTATGCCGGCGGGCGGGTCTTTCATGTCTATCCGCCCGGCCACGAAGGCGGCAGGCAGGCGCCTGCCTTCATGGGCCTGCTGGCCGCGTACTACATGGAGGCCATCGGCGGCGACTGGAGCCGCGCATCGCCGCCGCGCGTGCGCCCCGGCGACACCGTGCTCGTGCACGCCGGGGTCTACCGGGACGACCGGACCAACTACAGCCACGAAATCCTGTCCGACTTCGCAACGTGCTGCGGAACGCCCTGGGACGGCACCTACTACCTAACGCAAGGCGGAACCGAGGATCGGCCGATCGCCATCCGGGCGGCCGGTGACGGCGAGGTCGTCTTCGACGGCGACGGCAACGACGTGCTCTTCAACGTGATGGGCGCGGATCACGTCTACTTCGAGGGCATCACGTTTCGCAACACGAGAACGGCGATCGAGGCCGGCCGCAAGGGGATTGCCGGCGCACGCGGCCTCACGGTAAAGCGCTCCCGGTTTGAAGACGTGGGTGTTGCGATCCACAGCGACTACTCGGGTTCCGGCAATTTCTACATTGCCGACAATGTCATGACCGGCCGGCACGACCCGGATTCGCTGTTCGGCTGGTTCGGCGCGCCATGGAGCGAGCTGCCCGGCTTCGATGCCCGGCGCAGGCTCAGGTCGTACTACGCGGTCGCCGTCTACGGCTCGGGACACGTGATCGCGTACAACAGCATCAGCGGCTTCCACGACGGCATCGACCACGCGACCTACGGGATGCCCGACGGCTATCCGGACACGCCCCGGGACCGCATGCCCGTCTCGATCGACATCCACAACAACGACGTCAGCAACGTGCACGACAACTGTTTCGAAGCGGACGGCGCCATGCACAACATCCGCATATTCAACAACCGCTGCTTCAACGCGGCGACCGGAGCCATGAGCCCGCAGCCGATCTTCGGCGGACCCGCGTATTTCGTGCGCAACGTCGTCTACAACGGGATCTTCGGTCCGCTCAAGATTCACGGCGATCCGGCCGGCGTGCTCGTCTACCAGAACACCTATGTCGGCGAGATTTCGCAGTTGACGCCGGCATCGAACATTCACTTCCGCAACAACCTGATCCTCGGCCAGGGCGCACGCGACGCCGTGTTCGCCATCGATACGCACACGAACTACAGCTCGTCGGACTACAACGGTTTCCTGCCGAATCGCCGCTCGCGCGTGGCCTATCAATGGAACTCACCGCCGCACGGGCAGGCGCCCCACTACGGCCCCGAGCGCGAGATCAGGCAGTTTGCGACACTCGCCGAATACGCCGCCGCGACGGGCCAAGACCGCCACAGCCGGGAAATCGACTACTCCGTGTTCCGCAACGTGCCGCCGCCCGACTTCTCCGATCCGACGCGCCTCGTCGATCCCGACGATTTCGACTTCCGGCTGCGCGCGCGGTCGGCGGCCGTCGACACCGGTACGGTGCTGCCGACGATCACCGACGGCTTCACCGGCAACGCGCCCGACCTCGGCGCTTACGAGCTCGGCACGCGGCGACCGCACTATGGGCCGAGACCCGAGACGCGCTAGTCCGGCGACCGAACTCCGCCCCCTTCTCTTCATCCCGAGGACTACCCGTGACCGTGAAACTCAGCGAATTCGCGCGCTCCCTGACCGTGGAGACCGCGTTCACCGTGCTCGCCATAGCAAAATCACTGAAGGCGGCCGGCAAGGACGTGGTCGAACTCGAGATCGGCGACAGCCCGTTCGACAGCACGGCCGGCGCCCGCGACGGCGGCATCGAGGCGATCGAGAATCACCAGACCCACTATTGTCCTTCCCCCGGAATTCCGGAGTTCCGCCAGGCTGCGGCGAAGTTCGTCCGGACCGAGTTCGGCATACCGGCCGAAGCCGAGAATGTCGTTGCGGGACCGGGAGCCAAGGTTTTCGAGCAGTTCTTCTGCGAAGCCGTGCTCAATCCGGGCGACGGCGTGCTCGTCTTCAGTCCGTACTTTCCGACCTACGTGCCGAACATCGAGCGACGCGGGGGGCGCGCGGTCATGGTCCCGCTCAGGCAATCGAACCGCTTCAGGCCGGATATCGCCGACATCGAGCGATTCCTGGCCGAGGACCCGTCGCCACGGGCGATACTGCTCAACTCACCGCACAATCCGACAGGCGGAGTCGCGACCGAGGACGACCTTGCGACTATCGCCGACCTGATCCGCGGCCGCGACGTCGCGCTCTTCAGCGACGAACCCTACTGCCACATGGTCTGGGAAGGCGCCCATCACTCGGTGCTCAGTCAGCCCGGGATGATGGAGCACTGCGTGGCGGCCTTCACGTTCAGCAAGTCCTACAGCATGAGCGGCTGGCGGCTCGGTTTCGCCGTGTCGTCGCCGGAGATCGCCGACGCGATTGGCAAGATGATCAACACGACACTGTCGTGCACGCCGCCCCTCGTGCAACTGGCGGGCACGGCAGCGCTCGAGCGGGACCATGGCGAACGCGATACCACGATGCTCGAGTTCCGCGACAAGGTCGTGCTGCTCACCGAAGGCCTGAACACCATCGAAGGCTTCCATACGCTGCCGCCGACCGCGACGTTCTATGTGTTTCCGAACGTCGCGCCCGTGTGCAACCGACTCGGCGTGACGAGCCACGGTCTTGCGCTCTTCCTGCTCGAGGGCGCCGACGACGACTTCGGCATCGCCTGTCTCGGCGGGGAGTGTTTCGGCGACGCGGGCGCGGGCTTTCTGCGCTTCAGTTGCGCGGAACCGAACGACCGGCTAAGTCAGGCGCTTCAGTTCATTCCGGCAGCGCTGGAACGCGAGGATCGGCTGTCTGCCTGGCTCGACCGGAACCCGGAGTACCGGCTGCGCGAGCCCTATGCGATGGAACGGTAGCGACCGCATTCAACGATCCTGCACTCCGGGCTGCAGGACGACCCGGAGTGCGGCTCACTGCATGTCGCCGGTCTCGGACTCGAGCGCACGGGCGTCGCCGACGGCGCCGAAGCCCAGACGCCCGGCCAGCGGCAATTTCAACGAAAGCTGATTCGGGTCGAGCCCGAAGGTCAGCCCGAGCACATTGAGTTCGAGCCCCTCCTCGATTCCGACCAGCACTCCGAGCACGCCGAGCACGTTGAACTGGAAACCCGTGCCGCTCGGCGACTTCGCGACCAGTCTCGGCCCGAGGTAGTCCTTGCCGATGGCGTTTCCAGGCAGGTCGGCTCGCACTTCGGGCGCCGCACGCAGCACGAAAGCCGTGAACGTGTTCGAGTTCGGCCCGGGCCACACGCCGTACTCGCCCGTCCAGGGGTATTCGTCGACCGCGGCTTCGATGCGGGCGATGACATCGTCGACGCCCGCGCCGCGAAGGTCCGCCAGAAGCTCCGGCGCATTGCCGTACCAGCGGCTGTCGGGGATGCGATTGCTGACCCTGACCGTCGTGCCGCTCCGCCTGAGCCCCCAGCTTATGACCTCGTAAACCGTGTATTCCTCCGCCTTGCTCGGCTTTGCGGCGATCCAGGTGTGCACGCCGAAATAACCGCGCCAGCGCACCGCGCGCGCGGCGTAGACCTGAACCACGCCTTCGGACACGACCGCCGGATCGGGCGCGAGCCCGACCGCTTCGCGGCTTGCGTCGCGCCAGTTCCCCGGCGCCATGCGTTGCTCGCGGTCCGCGTGGGCAAGCGCGAACAGCGCGACGGGCAGCAGGATCAGCAAGGATATGAAAGCGGTCTTTCTCATCGGGAAACCTGTGTGTGGTCGAGGAGCTTCGCAATGTCCGAGCCCGCCGGGTCCTGGAACAGGCGCAGCCCGAACTCCGGCAGTATCGAAAGCAGGTGATCGAAGATGTCCGACTGCGCATCCTCGTAAACGATCCAGTCGGTGCTCTTCGTGAAACAGTAGATCTCGATCGGCAATCCCTGCGGACCGGGCGGCTTCTGGCGGACCAGCAGCGTCATGTCCCTGTTGATCTTCACGTGCGCCTTGAGATAGGCCAGGGTGTAGGCGCGGAAGGTGCCGACGTTGGTCAGACGGCGCCGATTGACGCTGACGCTGCCAAGCTCGCCGAGCTGCGCCTGTGCATCGGCAAGCTCGCGCTGCTTTTCGTTCAGATAGCCTTCGATCAGCGCGAATCGCTTGAGATCCCCGACCTCGTCGGCGTCGAGAAACCGGATCGACGCCTGATCGATGTTGACCGCGCGCTTGATGCGGCGACCGCCCGATTCCGACATCGCGCGCCAGTTCCTGAACGACTCGGCGATCAGCCGGTGGGTCGGGATCGTCGTCACGGTCTTGTCCCAGTTCTGGACCTTGATCGTGTGCAGCGACACCTCAACGACATCGCCGTCGGCGCCGCATTGCGGCATCTCGATCCAGTCGCCGACCCGGAGCATGTCGAGCGCGGTGAGCTGAACGCTCGCGACGAGGCCGAGAATCGTGTCCTTGAAGACAAGCAGCAACACGGCCGTCATCGCGCCGAAGCCGCTGAGCAACAGCAACGGCGACTGCTCGAAGACGGTTGCGACGACCAGGATGCCGCCGATGATGTAGACGACGATCTGCACGAGCTGGACGACGCCCTTGAGCGGCCGCACGCGCGACAGCGGGTAGGATTCGTAGATCTCGTTGGCGGCCCTGAGCGTCGCGCCGAGCGCCATCGTCAGCATCAGCACGATGTAGCCGACGGCCACGTTCCGGACGACTTGCACGACCTGCTCGGAGAAGCCCGGCAGGAGCCCGATGCCGCCGGAGACGATCAGCGCCGGAACGATATGCGCGAGACGCGCGAACACCTTGTGCCTGACGAGTGCGTCGCCCCAAGGGATCGCGCCGCTCGTGGCCGCCCTGCGCACAACGCGCAGCAGCACCCGCTTCACGATGACATCGGCAACGACGGCCACCACAAGCAGGAGCAGCGCACCTGCCCCCGCAATGATCGTCGGGTCAAACCCCTGCAACAGCTCCAGCATTCCCTGACCACCCGGACCGGTCTACGTGCAAGCCGCGATTATAGTCGGACCCGTCGCCATGGGCTCCAACGCCGGTCGTTATCCCGTTTGCAACAGTTCCATAACAAGCAGCGCCCCGCAAAAACCCCGGCATGACCGTCGCGAAATATTGAAGTCTTTTATCAACTAGACTAAATTACTTATTGATTTATATATGGTTAACCTTATTCAGAGCCAGCAAACGAGGAGGGCGTGCAGCATTTCGCGCCGAGTCATGGCCTTCATGTTGGGACACCACTGCGAACAGGCTTGCCATTCGGCAATGCACGGGTATAATCGCCCGCCCCTCCCGAAGCTGATGACCGCGACCGTGAGATCGTTGCCTGCCATCGTCCTCGGCTTGTTGCTTGGCTCATGCTCGCCGCCGCCCACGCCGCTCGAGCAGATCCTGCAAAACGGTGAACTGTCCGTCATCACGCGGCACGCACCGACGACGTTCTATACCCATGACGAGGAAGGCCGCGGCATCGAATACGAACTGGCAAGCGGTTTTGCCCGGCGGCTTGGCGTCGAGCTTCGCATCGAGATAGCCGGCAGCTTTCAGCAGATCATCGACGATGTCGCAAGCGGCAGAGTTCACATCGGCGCCGCCAATCTGACGGTCACCGATACGCGGAGCAAGCTCGTTGATTTCGGCCCCGGATACCAGCGTGTCGAACAGGCGGTCGTTTACCGGCGCAACGCGCCGCGACCCCGCGCCATACCGGACCTGGTCGGCGGACAGCTCGCCGTGCTCGCCGGGTCGATCGACGTTGAACTTCTCGAGCAGGCACGCATCGAGCATGCGGGCCTCGAATGGGTCGAGCATCCGGGAGCGAGTGTCGAGGAACTGGTCCGTCAGGTGGCCCAGGGCGAAATCGACTACACCGTAGTTGATTCAACGGCGCTTCAATTGCTGCGCAACGCCTACCCCGAAGTGCGCGCGGCCTTCAGCATCGGCCAGAGCGGCGAGATGGCCTGGGCCCTGCCGCCGGGAGCAAGCGAACTCGGCGCGCAGGTCGCCGCCTACTTCGCGCAGATCGCGGCGAGCGGCGAGCTGCAGGCCGTACTCGACAGGTACAACGTGAGCGCACGGGAGTTCGACTATGTGGAATCGCGAGCTTTCGCCCGGAACTTCCGCACGCGGCTCAGCCGATACCGCACGCTGTTCGAGGAAGCGGAGCTTGAAACCGGGATAAGCTGGCGCCTGCTCGCGGCGATGGCTTATCAGGAGTCGCACTGGAACCCCCGGGCCGTCTCGCCGACCGGCGTACGCGGGCTGATGATGGTGACGCAGCACACGGCCGAGATCGTGGGCATCGCCGATCGCAACGATCCGCGCCAGAGCATCCTCGGCGGCGCGCGTTATCTGAAACGCGTGCAGGACAAGATCCCCGACCGCATTGCCGAGCCGGACAAGCTGTGGCTTGCTGTCGCGGCCTATAACCTGGGCTTCGGCCACCTCGAGGACGCCCGGATCATCACGCAGATCCAGGGCGGCGATCCCGATCGCTGGGACGACGTTCGCGCGCGGCTGCCGCTGCTGGAGGACGAGCGCTGGTACAAGCGCGTGAAGCACGGCTATGCGCCCGGATCCGTATCCCGGGTGTATGTCGACAACATCCAGCGTTATTTCGACCTGCTGCAGTGGATGACAGCCGACGAAGTCACCGCGGACGATGAGCCGCTCACCGCCGCGCGATAAAGAAATCCCTGAGCAGCTTCGCCGCTTCGTCTTCCAGCACCCCACCCTCGACCTCGATCGAATGATTGAGGCGCTCGTCCCTGACGAGATCGAACACGGAACCGCAGGCGCCCGTTCTCGGGTCCGCGGCGGCGAAGACGATACGCGCGACCCGCGCATGCACGAGCGCGCTCGCGCACATCGGACAAGGTTCCAGCGTCACGTATAGCGTCGTCCCGGGCAGGCGGTAGTTGCCGAGCGCCGCGCCGGCATGACGCAGCGCGAGGACTTCGGCGTGCGCCGTCGGGTCGTGGCGGCTGATCGAAGCGTTGGCGGCCTCAGCAAGCAGCGTACCGTCGGCCGCAACGAGCACGGCGCCGACGGGCACTTCACCATCCCGTCCGGCGGCTTGCGCGCGGGCGAGCGCGCGGCGCATGCAGTCGAGGTCGAACGTCGCCGACCCGCTCATTCCCACTCGATCGTGGCGGGCGGCTTTCCGGAAACGTCGTAGGTCACCCGGGAGATGCCGGGAATCTCGTTGATGATTCGCCGCGACACATGATCGAGGAAGTCGTACGGCAGGCGCGCCCAGGACGCCGTCATGAAGTCGACGGTCTCGACCGCGCGCAGGGCCACGACGTAGTCGTAGCGCCTGCCGTCGCCCATGACGCCGACCGACTTGACGGGCATGAACACGACGAAGGCCTGGCTCACCTGGTCGTAGAGGCCCTGCGAGCGCAGTTCGCCGACGAATATGTCGTCCGCGCGGCGGAGCACGTCGGCAAATTCCTTGCGCACGGGCCCGAGGATGCGCACACCGAGCCCGGGGCCGGGAAACGGGTGCCGCTGCACCACCTTGCTCGGCAGGCCGAGCTCGATACCGATCTTGCGCACTTCGTCCTTGAAGAGATCGCGCAACGGCTCGACGAGCTTGAGCCGCATGCGTTCGGGCAAGCCGCCGACGTTGTGATGGGACTTGATCAGGTGGGCCTTGCCGGTCGCGGCGCCGGCCGACTCGATGACATCGGGATAGATCGTTCCCTGCGCGAGCCAGCGGACGTTCGCCAGCCTGCCGGCCTCCTCCTCGAAGACTTCGATGAAAACCCGTCCGATGATCTTGCGCTTTTCCTCGGGATCGGCGACGCCGTCGAGCGCGCGCAGGAACCGGTCCTCGGCGTCGACGCGGATGACGCGCACGCCGAGATGCTCGGCGAACACCTCCATGACCTGGTCGGCTTCGTTCAGGCGCAGCAGTCCGTTGTCGACGAGCACGCAGGTCAACTGATCGCCGATCGCCGCATTGAGCAGCGCCGCAACGACCGATGAATCCACCCCGCCCGACAGGCCGAGCAGCACGTTGTCGCCGCCCACCGCCGCGCGAACCCGCTCGATGTGTTCGGCAACGATGTTCGCAGGCTCCCAATCGCCGGGACATGCGCAGATCTGCCGGACGAACCGTTCGATGATCGTGAAGCCGTGCTCGGTATGGGTCACCTCGGGATGAAACTGCAGGCCGTAGACGCCGCGCTCCTCGTTCGCGATGCCCGCGAGCGGCGCATTGCGCGAGGCGGCGATCACCTTGAATCCCTCAGGCAGCGTTTCGACCCGGTCGCCGTGACTCATCCACACCTTGAGCTCGCGATCGACCGGCACGAGGCCCGAAAGCAACGCATCTTCGCCCGTGAGCTCGACTTCGGCATGGCCGAATTCTCGATGGTCCGCGCCCTGAACGTCGCCGCCGAACCGCGCCGCAAGCGCCTGCATGCCGTAGCAGATGCCCAGGACAGGCACCTGCGCAGCGAAGACCGCGTCGTCGACCTCCGGCGCGCCCTGCTCGCCGACCGACTCGGGGCCGCCGGACAGGATCACGCCCGACGGGCCGAACGCTTCTATCGATGCGCTGGAGGCATCGTACGGCAGGATCTCGCTGTAGACCCCGGCCTCGCGCACGCGGCGCGCAATCAGTTGCGTGTACTGCCCGCCAAAGTCGACTATGAGGATGCGCGAGCTGTCCGGCGCGCGCGCCGCCGAGGCTTCGGCCATCGCATTCACGCGAGCTTACTCCGTGCGGTAATTCGGCGGTTCCTTCGTGATAGAGACATCGTGCACGTGACTCTCGCGTCGGCCCGCGCCCGTGATCCGGACGAAATTCGGCCGTTCTCGCATCTCGCCGATGTCGCTGCAACCTGTATAGCCCATGGCGGCGCGCACGCCGCCAACGAGCTGGTGGACGATCGCGACGAGGCTGCCCTTGTAAGGTACTCGGCCTTCGATTCCTTCCGGCACGAGCTTCTCGAGCTCCTCGCTGGCATCCTGAAAATACCGCTCCGCCGAACCGTCGGGCGCGCTCATGGCGCCGAGCGAGCCCATCCCGCGATACGACTTGTAGGAACGGCCCTGATACAGTTCGACCTCGCCCGGCGACTCTTCCGTGCCGGCGAAGAGGCTCCCGATCATCGTCGAATGGGCGCCTGCCGCGATCGCCTTGGCGATATCGCCCGAGTGGCGGATGCCGCCGTCGGAAATCACCGGAATGTCGGTCTTTTCGAGTTCCGCCGCAACTTCGGCGACCGCGGTGATCTGCGGTACGCCGACGCCCGCAACGATGCGCGTGGTGCAGATCGAGCCCGGGCCGACACCGACCTTGACGGCGTCGACACCCGCCTCGACCAGCGATCTCGCTGCCTCGGCCGTCACGATGTTGCCGGCGATGAGTTCGAGATCGGGATGTTCGCGCTTGATGTCCGCGACGCGCTCGATCACACCCCGCGAGTGGCCGTGAGCCGTATCGACGATGACGACATCCACGCCCGCCTCGACGAGCAGGGCGACCCGCTCCCCGGTGTCGATGCCGGTACCGACGGCCGCGCCGACCCGGAGCGCGCCGAGGCCATCCTTGCAGGCATTCGGGTAGTCGGTCGCTTTCTGGAAATCCTTCGCGGTGATCATGCCGCGCAACTCGAAGTTGTCGTCGACCACGAGGACCTTCTCGATGCGGTGACGATGCAGGAGCGTCATGACCTCGTCCCCGGCGGCGCCCTCGCGCACCGTAACGAGTCGCTCCTTGGGCGTCATGACCGTCGACACGGGCGCTTCGAGTTGCGTTTCGAAGCGCAGGTCGCGGTGGGTCACGATCCCGACCAGTTCCTCGCCCTCGACGACGGGCACGCCGGATATGTTGTTCGCCCGGGTCAGGTCGATGACCTCGCGGATCGTCGCCCCGGGATGGATCGTGATCGGGTCGTTGATCACGCCGCTCTCGAATTTTTTTACTGCGCGGACCTGGCGGGCCTGTTCGCGCGGCGGCATGTTCTTGTGGATGATGCCGATGCCGCCCTCCTGGGCGAGCGTGATCGCGAGCTTGGCTTCGGTGACCGTATCCATCGCCGCGGCGACGATCGGTATATTGAGCTCGAGGGAGCGGCTCAGGCGTGTTTTCAGTTCGACTTCGCGCGGCAGAATCTCGGACCAGGCGGGTTGCAGGAGGACGTCATCGAAAGTCAGCGCCTCATGAATGACCCGCATCGAGATCTCCGGTCCGAGGTATGTGAAGCGCGCAAGTTTAATCGCCTTGACAGGTCCGGTAAATGGCCGGCTTGGTCGCGGTGTTGCGGGGAGTCGCACTACGGGCCGCTTGAAACACGCCGTGAATCCATCCCTGGAGGCTCCACGCGCGCGTCCCTGCGCGCGAGGGTTTCAAGCGGCCCGTAGTACGCCTCCCCTGGGCTCGTCGCGGCGTGTCGGGGAGTTGCACTGCCGGTCGCTTGAGACACGCGGTGAATACGTCCCTGTACGCTCCGCGCCCGCATCCCTGCGCGCCAGGGTCTCAACCGGCCCGTAGTACCCCTCCCCAGGGCTCGGCGCGGCGTGTCGGGGAGTTGCACTGCCGGT
>JAJDVG010000009.1 GCA_022826245.1 Gammaproteobacteria bacterium | reverse complement strand
ATGGACGAGACCCGGCGCATCCACATCGGCAAGGAACACGTGAACATCGAGGCGGCGCACTCGCCGACGGGCGACAGCATCGGTTTCTGGGACGATGACAAGCTCGTGATCTGGACCAAGTGGGTGCAGCCGGCGGACTATCTGCGCGGGATGCCGCTGACGAGCAACCAGTTCGAGATGGTGGAGACCTGGCAGCAGGTGGTGCACGAGGACGGGGCGCGGCAACTGGTGACGCAGGTGACGTTTTACGATCCGCTGGCGCTGGTGCGGCCGCAGTCGGCGGTGTACACGCACGACTCGCGTCCGGATCTGGAAGAGGTGGGTGTGCGGATCCGCAACTGGGAATGCGCGACGAGCAGCAACTCGTACCTGGACGAGGACGGCAACACGCAGTTTTATCTGCCGGGCGATCCCGAGTACAAGGACCCGCGGGGCTTCACCGATTTTCCCGAGCTGCCCGGGCAGTCGCTCGACCCGATCTTCGACGCCGAGGGGCAGGTCCAGTAGGCGCGCCTTCGATCGTCCCGCGATTGACGTGTTCCCGGGCCAATCGCGCGGTGCGCGGCCGGCGTTCTGCCCGGCGCCGGCATCCCTGTTCAGTTCCGGGACTGTGTAATTGACGATATCGCCACGTCTTGAGCGCGCGGTCTCGCGCTGGCAGGTCGTCGGAATCTCCATCAACGCGGTCGTGGGCAGCGGCGTCTATCTCGTTCCCGCCGCCGCGGCAGCCCTCATGGGGCCCGCGAGCCTCTGGGCCGTGCCGCTTGCGGGCGTGGCGGTACTGCTGCTCTCGCTTTGCTTCGCCGAAGCCGGCAGTCGTTTCAGGGAGCCCGGCGGAGGTTACATCTACACACGCGAAGCCTTCGGCGAATTCGTCGGCTTTCAGGTCGGCTGGATGACGTGGCTGGCGCGCATCGCCGGCGGGGCCGCGCTCTGGAACGGTCTCGCCCAGGCGCTCACCTTCGTGTTACCCGACGCGACGCGGGGCGGCACGCGCATTGCCGTGATCGTCGTCCCGCTCGCAGCGCTGACGGCGATCAACGTCATCGGCGTCAAACACGCGGCTCGACTCGAGGTGGTCTTCACGGTCGTGAAGCTGCTGCCGCTACTGTTCCTGATCGTCGTCGGAATCCCCGCTCTCGACGGCTCGCTGATATTCCCGATGCCCGCGTTCGATCCGGCCGGGCTCGGGGCAGCGGCCACGTTGCTCCTGTTCGCTTACGCTGGATTCGAGAATACGGCTGCTGCTGCCGGTGAATTCAGGAACCCGCGGCGCGACGTGCCGTTCGCACTGATCGTCTCCATCGTTGCGATCACGCTCCTCTACACGCTCGTGCAGCTCGTCGCCCTCGGGACGCTGCCCGACCTCGCCGAACGCGCCGACGGCGCCGCGCTCGCCGACGCGATCGCATTGATCGTGGGAGTCTGGGCAGGCGTCGTGCTGACGCTTGGCGCGGTCGTCTCCATCGGCGGAAACATCGGCAACACGATGCTCGTCGGTCCCCGCTATCTGTTCGCGATGGCAACGAGCCGGTTCGGACCGTCGTTTCTCGCGCGGATTCATCCGCGATTTCACACGCCGCACTGGTCGATCGTGGCGCAGGCGGTCATCACGGCCGCGCTTGCGCTTTCGGGGTCGTTCGTCCAGCTCGCGATGCTGTCGATCATCGCGCGCCTTGCGACGTATATCGGGACCGCCGCCGCGGTACCCGTGTTGCGGCGAAAAATGGAGACGAGCGAACACACGGTCGTGCTGCCAGGCGGGGTGACGATCCCGGTTCTGGCGCTGCTCGTGTGTATCGCATTTCTCGCGAGTGCAACCGTGGAGAATCTCGTCGCGGGTCTCGTCGCGCTCGCGGCAGGCGCGGCGATATACTTCCTCAGACGTAGCGAATGAATCGGGGAGGACGACAGTGCGATACCCATACCACGCGATCATTGGCGCGATCATTCTTCCCGGCGTCGCCGCGGCCCATCACGGCATCGCCAACTTCAACCACAACCGGGACGTGGACCTGACCGGCACCATCACCGATGTCGCGCTGATCAATCCGCACTCCTGGCTCTATTTCGATGTCACGAACGAGGATGGCACGGTCACGCAGTGGCGCTGCGAGATGCGCGCGGCGACGGTGCTCAGACGCTCCGGGTGGTCAGCGGATCTCTTCCCGATCGGCGCGCGAGTTCATATCAGCGCCTCACCCGAACGAACGGTTCCGAATACCTGTTACCTCAATACGGCGACGCTCGAAGACGGCACGCAACTCGCGCGGTACGGACAGATCAGTCAGGGCGAACCGCTGGCGGCACCGCCGCGCGCCGCGCGGCTGCCGAGCGGCGTGCCGAACCTCAACGGCGACTGGGCGGCTGAGCAGGTCGTCATGACGGACCCGACCGGCAAGTCCGGCGCCCTGCTGCCGCTCGATATCGTCGAAAGCCTCGAGCCGGGTGAGCTGCCGCCAGGTGCCCGGCCTTTCCCCGGTTCGCGCGGCACACCGGAGTCGCTCGTCGAAGGCGCGGTCGAGCGCCAGGGCTTCATCGATTTTCCGGAGCCCGTCACGCCGACGGAATTCGGCCGCAGCATGGCTGCCGAATTCGATGATACGACGCTCGTGGAGCGCATGCTGAACTGCGAGCCGGACAATATCCTTTTCGACCTGAGCTTCGAAGGCCATGTGAACCGGTTCGTCCAGACCGACGACGAAATCCGGATCAGCTACGGCTTCATGGACATCGAGCGCACGATTCATCTGAACGTGGACGAGCATCCGGCGGACATCGAGCCGAGTTTCGCCGGCCATTCGATCGGCCGCTGGGAGGGCGATGTCCTTGTCGTGGACACCGTCGGCTTCACGCCGGGACGCATCGCCCGCACGTCGGACCTCATGTACGGCGAGGGTTTCCATGTCGTGGAGCGATTCACGTTCGATCCCGAAGCGATGACGCTGACGCGCGAGTATGTCGCGGAGGATCCGGAATATTTCGTCGGCCAACTCACCGGCGGCGATGTCCTGAAGCCCGGCGATATTCCCTATGCGCCTTATGCCTGCGACGACCGGACGGTCGAATAAGGCACACGCCCGATGAATCGATGTCGGCCCGGTGTGAGATCCGCGGGGCTCCAGACGCATTCCTCGCGAGCTTGAGCCACCGATGCTGACGCTCGACGACTACCACTCGGCCATTGCCCTGGCCGAAGCATTCGTCGGCGAGCCGCCGGTCAGCCCGGAGAACCATTCGGCGCTGGTCGCCGAACTGCTCGCGCACTTCAGCGCTGAGTCGGGTCGCTCTGGACCGCGACCGTCGAGTACGCCTGAACGCCGCCGCCTGCTCAAGGCGCTGCTCACGGTTCGTCGGCCTGAACCGCTTGAGGATGCCGCATGGAGCAAGCTGGACCAATTGTTTCACTTCGAGAGACTGGAACGCGCCCATGTGGATCCCGCCGAACTTCCGACGGTGGCCGAGCGATTCGCCCGCTGCCCATACCCGTTCGCGGAAAGCACACTACTGTGGCAGGGCGACATCAGCCTGCTTGCGGCGGATGCGATCGTGAATGCCGCAAACGACGCGTTGCTCGGCTGCTTTCAGCCGTTTCATGCCTGCATCGACAATGTGATCCATTCCTGTGCCGGGCCGCGACTGCGTGACGACTGTGCGACGATCATGCGCCTGCAGGGTCATCCCGAAGAAACCGGGCAGGCCAAACTGACGCGTGCGTATCATCTGCCGAGCCGCTACGTCGCCCATACGGTCGGGCCGATCGTTGCGGGCGGCCAGCCGACCCGGCATCAACGAGGCCAGCTCGCGGGCTGCTATCGAAACGTTCTCGACGCCTGTTCTCGATGGGGCGACATCCGCTCGGTCGCGTTCTGCTGCATCAGTACGGGCGTCTTCGGCTATCCGCAGGACCAGGCTGCCGAAGTCGCGCTGCGAACAGTCGCCGAGTGGCGGCTCGACAATCCCGAGAGCCCGGTTGCCGCCGTGATATTCAACGTCTTTCGGGATGACGATCTCGACATCTACAGGCGGCTCCTCAATGCGCCCTGGTATGGATGTCATGGTACTTCCCGTGGTCGATGACGATCCGGACAGCTACAGACGAATCCTCAATTGCCGGTGAGTCGCGATGAGCGGCCTGCAGCAGCAGTTCGACATCGCACGTCAATGGCTCGATGAAGCCGAGCGCGTGCTGCTCGCATCCGGCGCCGGCCTGTCCGCGGCCGCGGGCATCGACTACGGCGACAAGCGCTGGTTCGCCGAGAACTTCACCCCCATGCTGCAGTACGGAGTCTCGACCTGCGCGGAGATTCTCGGCGGCATGGGTCTGCCGCCGTTGCTGCAGTGGGGTTACCTGTCGCACCAGCTCGAACTGGTTCGCTTCGGCGCGATCGACCATCCGGTCTATCGCCTGCAGCATGAGGCGCTGGCCGAACGCGACTATTTCATTTTCACCTCGAACGTCGACGCGCTCTACGAACGCCACGGTTTCGACCCGAACCGGATCTACACTCCGCAAGGAGACTACGCGCGCATGCAGTGCGTAAGTCCCTGCAGCGAGGCAACCTGGTACACGCGAAAGTACCTCGAGCGGATTCGCGAGCGAACGGACCCTGCGACCTGGCAGCTACAGGATGAGTCGCGCCTGCCCCGCTGCCCGATATGCAGCGGACCGATGTACATGAACGTACGCGCCGCACACTGGTTTCTCGAGACGCCCTATCTCCCGCAGAGGCAACGCCTGATCAAGTGGCTCGATGCGGCGGCGGACCGCAATCTGCTGACGATCGAGATTGGCGCGGGCTTCAACACACCGGGAGTCATCCGCTGGCCCGCCGAACAGCTCACGAGCCGGCACGCCGATGCCAGGATGATTCGCGTCAATCCGGAAGACTCCGAAATCCCGGGCTCCCTGCGCGAGCGATCGATGTCACTGGATTGCAGCGGGCAGGAATTCGTCGCCGCGGTGTTCACGCAATGACGCGTGCAGGTCGAGCATGCGGTCTCGCGCAGATGTCAAGGGGAGTTGCACTACCGGTCGCTTGAGACCCTCGCGCGCATGGACGCGCGCGCGGAGCGTACGGGCACGTATTCACCGCGTGTCTCAAGCGAGCGGTAGTGCGACTCCCCGCAGGCCTTCGCTGAGATACGGGCGTTAGTCGTCACTGCCCGTGGCGGGTTCTGCGCCGTCGGACGATTCGCCCGCCTCCTGCTGCAGTTCGTCGACCCCGCCCACGTAGGGGGCGTGTGTTTCGGCGGGCGGAATGTGCGCTGCCAGTTCTTCCTTGAGCTCGCTGTATCGAGGGTCGCGGGCCAGATTCGTCCACTCCAGGGGATCGGCCGCGTTGTCGTAGAGTTCCTCGGAGCCATCGGCGTACACGACGTAGCGACTCTTGTCGTCCCGGACCGTCCAGTTGCCGTATTCGCCATAAGTCGTGATCGCAACGTCGTCCCAGCTCCTTGACGGATTGCGCAGCAACGGGACGAGGCTCGTTCCGTCGACGTGGTCCGGTCGCTCCAGTCCCGCAAGTTCCACGAGCGTCGGGTAGATGCTCTGCGTGGACACGACTTCATCGGAGCGCGAACCGGGCGTGGTGACTCCAGGCGCAACGACGATGAACGGAACGCGCGTCGTTTCATCCCATAACGTCATCTTCCCCCAGTTGTCCTTTTCGCCGAGATGAAAACCGTGGTCGGCCCAGAGCACGATGATGGTGTTGTCGGCGTGACCGCTGGCGTCGAGTGCATCGATGAGCTTGCCGACCATCGCGTCGGCGAAACTCATCGACGCCAGGTAGCCCTGAACGGCTTCCTGCCACTTGCGCGTGCCGTTCTCGAGAACCCATCCGTGCGTGGTCGTGTCGAGGTTCGGTTCGGTGCCGATCAGTTCGCTCCAGACCGGCGGCACGTCGTCGAGGTCGGTCTCCACGTACTCCGGGAGTATCACGTCCTCGACCGGGTACATGTCGAAGTACTTCGGCGGAACGTACCAGGGCAAATGAGGACGATAGATACCGGCCGAGAGGAAGCGCGGACCGGTATGCGCCGCCTCGAGCTGCTGGATAATCCAGTTCACGACCTGGCCGTCGCCCATCGCATCGTCGGTGGTCAGCGTCGGGTAGAAATCGAAATAGCCCGTGGCGATCCCGTTGCCGCGCGCTTCGCCCGGTGTTTGGCCAGGGGCCGGGGCGACCTCGTCCGGCAAGTGGCGTTCCAGTGAAGGGAAATAGGCGTCCCACGCCGTGAAGTCCTGCTGGCCGGTGTAACCCCCCAGGCTGTAGGTGTGGGCGTGAAACAGCTTGCCCGCGCCGAGGGTCCGGTAGCCGTTGTCCCGGAAGTAGCGCGGCAGCGTGCTGTTCCCGGCAAGCCTCGGGTTCTCGCGCCAGTCGCCGCGCTGGTTGTATACGCCGCTGTTGAACGGCGTGACGCCGGTCAGGATGGCCGTTCTCGCCGGCAGGCAGGCGGCGCCCGGGGTATGGGCGTTCGTGAACAGCATGCCGCGAGCCGCGAGGGCGTCGATGTTCGGCGTCCTGGCCTGCGGATGCCCGCCCATCACGCCGACCCAGTCGTTCATGTCGTCGATGGCGATGAACAGCACGTCCGGCGGCTCCTGGCCGGCAGCCGGGGCGAGCGGGCAAAGCGCGAGCCCGATCAGGAGCAATTTTCTGAGCATGTCGTCTGGAATCCTTGGGAGCAGATGAGCCCGTTCGTCAGGCCGTATTGACCTGCAGCGGGCCGTGCGACGGTTCGCGTCCGGAAGCGACGTTGACGATCATGTCGGCCAGCACCGGAGCGCGGTTGAAGTAGTGCCCGCCCAGTGCGTCGGAGATCGCGCAGAGCACGGCAGCGGACGCGCAGCCTTGCACTGGCTCGCCGATGCCCTTGGCGCCGACGGGGTTCTGGCCGTCCGGGATTTCGACGGCCAGGGATTGCATCCGGCTCGGGACATCGAGATACGTGGGCAGTTTCGACTCGTGCATGGTCGTTATGGCCGGCAGACCGCTCTGCGGGTCGAAGATGTGCCGCTCGCTGAGCGCAAGCCCGAATCCCGTGACCGCGCCGCCCTTGGTCTGGGTCTCGAGACCCTGCGGATGCAGCACAGTGCCGCAATCGGATACGCCGAGATAATCGATGATCTCGTACTTGCCGGTCTCGAGATCGAGTTCGATCTCGATGAAGCCCGCAGATATGGCCGGAACCATGGCGCTGTGCTCGAGATTGTCTTTGGCTACCCCGACAAGCCCTGTACCGGCGACCGCCGCGACGGCCGACCTGGTGATCGCGTGCACGTCGTCGGGCGATTCGTGTCCGGAGAACCTGCCGCCAAGCTCGATGGCGCGTTGCGCGGCTGCGGCATACGTCATCCTGACCTCGGGATCGGCTGTGGAGAACACCGTCTCGTCGCCGATGTCGTAGTCGTCGGGTGAGCCGCCGAGATCCATCGCGGCGATTTCCTTGAGTTTCGCCATTGCATCCATCGCCGCGACATAGTTGGTCCGCGTCATCGTGAAGGAAGTGTTGCTGCCGGACTGCGACGAGGACCACGGCAGGTTGAGCCGCGAGTCGCCGCGCACGACGACGCAGTTCTCCCAGTCGCACTTGAGGACTTCGGCCGCGACGCGCGATGTCGCGGTGTGGGAGTAGGTGCCGAGGTTTCCGACGCCTGAGTGGATGTGCAGCTTGCCATCCGGGGTCAGCCGAACGAGCCCGTCGTAACCGCTGCGTCCCGCTGAGTGGAACGCCTGACCGACGCCGATGCCGGTGACCTTCGAACCGCGGGTCTGGCCGCTGCGCGTGCGCCGCTCGGCCCAGTTGAACGCCTCGGCGCCGAGATCGAGCATTTCACGCTGGTAGGCGCTCGTGACCGGACCCTGCGCGCCGTCGTACTTGCCCTCGTTGTCGGCGGCGTTGATGCGACGCAGCGCGACGGGATCGATGTCGAGCGCCCTGGCCGCCTTGTCGAGCAGCGGTTCGACCGCCATCGCGATCTGGTTCTGCCCCGGACCGCGCTGAGCGCCGGTCGGCGGCGTGTTGCTGCTCACGGCGACTCCGCGGTAGCGCATCGCGACGGGCTGATACAGCAGGGTTACGGCTCCGGCCGCGGCGCCGAAGTCGCCGGCGCCGGCATACGGACCGTTCTGCTGCACGATGTAGAGGTCCGTGGCGGTCAGCCGCCCGTCGGCGCTGAAGCCCATCCGGATGCGGCCCTGAAATCCCGGGCGGGACGAGCCGAGCAGCACCTCTTCGGCGCGGTTGATACGCAGCATCACCGGGCGGCCCGCCTTCTTCGCCATCTGGATCGCGACGCCCATGAGCGGATAGGAGCCGGCCTTCGAGCCGAAGCCGCCGCCGCAATACTCCGAGATATAGACGAGATCGTCGACTCCGATACCGGCCAGGCGCGCGACCCCCGGCATGGCGGACGTCTGGCTCTGCGTGGAACCGTGTACGTAGCACTTGCCGTTCTGCCAATACGCCATGCAGGTGCGCGGTTCGAGACAGTTGTGCGAGAGGTTCTGGGTCACGAAGGTCTCGTCGAGCACGTAGGCGGCTGCGGCCATGTTTCCTTCGACGTCGCCGAAGGACCACTCGGCGGCGGGTTCGCCGGTTGGAAGTTGGCCTTCCTCGACGGCGGCGAAATCGGCGGCCGTCCACTTGATGGTCCGGACCTCACGGCGTCCCGCGACGACATTGCCGTCGCTGCGCGCGTCCGGCCCGCCCGGGAACAGGCTGTCGAGCGGATCGATGCTGAAGGGCAGGGGTTCGAGCTCGACCGCGATGCGTTCGATGGCGTCCTGGGCGAGGGTTTCGCTGACGGCAGCGACGGCGAGGATGGGCTCGCCGACGAAGAGCGGCTCGTTCGTCAACAGCGGCTGGTTGGGCGGGGAAACTTCGGGAAGGTCATCGGCGGTAAGCACGGCCACGACGCCGTCCATCGCCAGCGCCTCCGACGCGTCGATGCGCGTCACGCGCGCATGCGGCAACTCGCTGTGCAGGAGCCGGCAGAACACCATGCCGTCGGCGCGAAAGTCCTCCGAGTACTTCGCATCCCCCGTAACCTTCGCCCTGATATCCGGCGGCACGAAGTCGTGGCCGAGCAGCGTATACGCCATGGTGGAATCCCCCGTGTTGGACTTGCCGTTTGCCGGCTATTCTGGAACCGACGCGGCCGGGCTTCAAGCGCCCGCACGCGGAACCACGGTCAGCACGAGTCCGCTGACGGCCGTAACCTCGACTTCGGCGCCGACTTCGAGCGGACCGTCATCCTCGGTTGACGCTCTGGCATTCCAGCGCTCGATGCCGATTCGGACCTTGAGCGGGGCGGTGTCGTCGTCAACGTGCTCGACAACGGTCCCGGTGGCGCCGACGAGATATTCGTTGACCGCCCTGGCGGGCGCCTCGCGCCGAGCCTTGAATACGTTGACGAGCCCGTCGCCGACCGTTTCCCGGATGAAGAAGCCGATAATGAACAACACGACTGCCGCGAGTAACAGTCCGCTCACAAAATCCATACACGTCGATCCACATGGCCGCCGGGCCGGGCTGCGGCGTATTATCGCGCCACCGTGCGCGGTTGCGGTACCCGCCGCGGTCGCCGGGCACGGAGGGAGTTGCATGGAGATACGCCTGACGTTCAACGGAGCCCTTGCACAAGACCCGGCCATCGCAGCCTGGTTCGGCGAACGGACCGGTCCGCTCGGCTCCATCGCGCGGGCGTGGTTTTCGCGGATGCGCGACTGTGGCGACGATGTCGTGGAACTGCTGCACGACAATTTCCCGACGGCCTGCGTCGAGGACGTGCCTTTCGCTTACGTGGGCGCGTTCACGCGGCACGTCAACGTCGGCTTCTTCATGGGCGCGCTTCTGCCGGATCCGCACGGCCTGCTGGAGGGCACCGGCAAGCGGATGCGGCACGTCAAGCTGCGACCCGGCGTCGAGATCGACGATGCTGCGCTTCTCGAACTGATCGATGCTTCGTATCGCGATGCGCGGGACTACGTCGCGGCCCGGCGTCGGGCGACCTGACGCGAAGAGAGGGGAGCATTCGGACGTTCGACGGGTCTAACGAGGTACCAGCGCACGAAACGGAAACCGATGGCAGCTTCTCGCAAGTCTACGCGCAGCACGCCGGCGGCCGCGCCGCTGCAAGCGGATCCGCGGCAGGCATCGGCCGCGGTGCTCATGGTTCGTCCGGCAAGCTTCGGATTCAACGCCGAGACGGCGCAGACGAACGCGTTTCAGTGCGACGACCGTGGTCTCGACGCCGGTCGGGTCCAGGCCGGCGCGCGCGCCGAGTTCGATGCCTTCGCGCGCAGGCTCGAGGCGCGCGGTGTCACCGTCTCGGTGTTTGACGACACCGTCGAACCGCGCACGCCCGACTCGATCTTTCCCGGCAACTGGGTCACGTTTCACGGCGACGGCACGGCCGTGATCCACCGAATGCTCGCCGAGAGCAGGCAACGCGAGGTGCGCTACGACATTCTCGAAGCGCTCCGTGACGCGCACGGCTTCGCGCTCGAACGGGTCATCGATCGGTCGACTCCGCGCGACGGCACGGGCGTGCTCGAGGGCACCGGCAGCCTCGTGCTCGACCGCATCGACCATGTTGCATACGCGTGTCTCTCGGGGCGCACCGAAGCGACCGCCGTACGCGAATTCGGCCGCGAGCTCGGCTATGACACCGTGTGTTTCAACGCTGCCGACCGCGACGGACGCTCCGTCTACCACACCGACGTGCTGATGATGCTCGGCGACCGCTTCGCCGTGATCTGTCTTGAAGCGATCGGCGACGCAGCCGAACGCGAAACCGTGCGCGCCCGATTGACCGAAACGGGACGGGAGATCGTCGAGATCAGCGACGCGCAGATGCGCGACTTTGCCGGCAACATGCTCCAGCTTCGCAGTGCGGACGGCGACAGCCTGCTCGTTGCGTCCGGGCGAGCCCATGCGGCGCTGTCGGCCGGGCAGCGCGCGAGGCTCGAGTCGTACGCCGAGTTCGTCGTCGCGCCGCTGCCGACGATCGAGCGTTATGGCGGCGGCAGCGCACGTTGTATGCTGGCCGAGATTTTCTTGCGGCAGGCGCGATAGGAGTGCGGTGCATGGCAACGACGCGGCGCGAACTGCTCAGACTCGGAGCGGGGGCGGCGGCCTTGCTCGCGATGCCGGGACGGCTGCCCGGTCAGGAAGGCGGGCTCATCACGCGCGCGATTCCGAACACGGGACACGAATTGCCGATCGTCGGCATCGGCACGGCACGGCGCTACGATGTCGGTCCCGAAGCGGCCGACCGTGCTCCGCTGCGCGAGGTGCTCGCGACGTTCGCACGACTCGGCGGTTCGGTCATCGACACCGCGCCAAGCTACGGCGCGGCCGAGCAGGTGTGTGGGGACATCGTCCGCGAACTCGGCAACCGCGACCGGCTCTTCATCGCCACGAAGATCTCGCTGCGCGGACTGAGCGGCCGCGACGCCGGCATCGCGCAGATGCAGCAGTCGATGACGCGATTCGGCACCGAGCACATCGATCTGATGCAGATCCACAGTCTCAACGACTGGCAGACGCAGCTCGAGCTGATCCGCGAGTGGAAGGAGGAGGGCAGGCTCGGCAGCATCGGCATCACGACCTCGTTCGACAGGCAGTACGCCGACTTCGAGAACGTGATGCGCGAAGACGGCATCGACGCGATCCAGGTCGATTACGCGATCGACAACCGCGGCGCCGAAGAGCGGATCCTGCCGCTCGCGGCCGAGCGGCGCCTGGCCGTGCTCGTCAACCTGCCGTTCAGCCGGGGCCGGACTTTCGAGCGGGCCGGTTCCCGTGCGCTGCCGGACTGGGCCGCCGACTACGGCATCGAGTCCTGGGCGCAGTATTTCCTCAAGTGGGTCGTGTCGCACCCGGCGGTCACCGTCGCGATCCCGGGCACGGCGAGGCTTGATTACCTCATCGATAACCTCGCCGCGGCACGCGGTGCGATGCCCGACGAAGCCGCGCGCCAGCGCATGCTGAGCTACTTCGAGTCGCTCTGACTCGGCGGCCGCCTCGATCGAGGTCCGGCCGCACTTACCGGGATCCGCGCCGGCTGAAAGCGCGACTCCTCGCGCAAGCTAGATCGCGACCTTGCGCTCGGCGTTGGCCTTGACGAAGTGGTACAGCTCAAACCCCGATCGCAGGCCGTTTGCGAAGAAGGGATCGTCCTGGAAAGCCGCCTCGGCGTCTTCCTTGCTGTCGGCCTCGATGAGCCAGAGGCCGCCGAGCGACTCGCCGTCCAGTTCGTGGCGGATGGAGCCTGCCACGAGCACCTGGTCGTTGCCCCTGAGCCAGGCGAAATGATCCTGCATCAACTCGTTGCGGCGTTCGGCGATTCCGGGGTTGTCGAAAAATCTTGCGACAAAAAGCATGTCGTTCCTTCCTTTCAGTGCCTTATGGTGACGCGTCCCGGCGCTCGCCGGTCGTCCTGCGCGCATGTTCTCGGTGTCGAATCGCGCAGTCAAGTGGCCCGCGCCGCGCAGCCGTCCTCGCGAGCTGCTCGCGCTCGCCGGATTCGACGCGGCGAACGGCGCCAGTAACGTCGAGATCTGCACGGGTCACGCGCGCAGATAGCGTTGCTGACAGTCCGCGTCCGCTATCATGCCGGCCGTGTCCTCCAGGCAGTTTCGTTCGCACAGGCCGGTGCTCGGCATCGCGTTGCGGCTGGCATCGGTGTTGTGCCTGTCGGTCATGGTGGCGTGCGTGAAGTATCTGGGCGCGGCGATTCCCGCGGGCCAGACGATCTTCTTTCGCGGCCTGATCTCGATGCTCGTCGTCATCGGCATCGCCTCGTGCGGCGAAGGGCTCGTGCTTCTGAAGACCGGCAACTGGCGAGCGCATGCCTACCGGGCCGTGGCCGGATCGGCCGCCATGTTCTGCTGGTTCGTCGCGCTGACGATGATCCCGCTGGCCGAAATGACGGCGATCTCGTTCACGATCCCGCTGTTCGTGACGGTGCTAGCGATGGTGTTTCTCGGCGAACGCATCCACGGCTATCGCTGGACGGCGCTCGCAGTGGGCTTCGCGGGCGTGCTCATCATCATCGGGCCGGAACTGACGGGAGCGCGCGGCGCGGTGGTCGGCGTCGGTATCGGTTTTGCGGCTGCCGTACTCGCCGCCTTTGCGCAAATGTTCCTGCGCCGCATGAGCGGGCATGAACACGTCGTCACGATCACGTTCTATTTCTTCCTGACGTCGACTGTGCTCGCCGCGCTGAGTTCCCTCGTTCAGGGCTGGCCGAATCCGACTCCGGAGCAGTGGCTGCTGATCGGGCTGACGGGGTGCTTCGGGGTTCTCGGCCAACTGCTGATGACCTATTCGTACCGCTACGCCGAGGCGTCGCTCGTCGCGCCGCTCGACTACGTCAACCTGCTCATCGCGGTCGCGATCGGCTTCTTCCTGTTCGGCGAAATCCCGCACTTTGCCACCTGGGTTGGCGCGCCGCTCGTCGTCGCGGCAGGCGCCCTGATTCTCTGGCGCGAGTACTCGACATTCAGGCGGGTCCGATCGGAAGCGCGCGTCGTGACCTGACGGTGGCCCTGGGAATTGTCGGCAAGTGGCTCGTCCAAACTGACCGGGCCGTGCTCGGCTTGCGCTGGCGCGACGCGGGGAAGGGGCGCCGACAATCCGGTCGCCTGCGCTCGCCCGCGTCGTCGACCGCTTGCGCATCGCCCGGCCTCCGCGTAGCTTCGCGCGCATGAACGAGCACACCGCGATGCCTGCAGGGCAGACCGCCCCGCCCGAAGAGCCGCCCGTTCCGTGGGTCAACCCCGAGATCCAGCACCTTGTCGGGTGGCGCGACCGTGACATCGTCGTGTCCGTGCCCGTCAAGAGCGGCACGACGTGGATGATGAATATCGTGCACCAGTTGCGTACCGGCGGGGATCCCGATTTCGAATCCATCTACGCCGAAGTGCCGTGGCTCGAGTTCGTGCCGGAGCCCGGTGTCACGCCGGTGGAGCTTGCCGCACGCATCGACGCGATGCCCGATCACCGGCGCCGCGCGTTCAAGACGCATTCGCCGCCGGGTCCGCTGCCGTTTCACGCTGCCGGTTCCGGCACCGACGTGCAGTACATTGTCGTCGTCAGAAACCCCGAGGAGGTGCTTGCGTCGATGCACCCGTTCATCAACTCCCACTCCGATGAATGGTTCGAGCTCTGGAAGCTCGACAAGGCCATGGTCGCGGCGCCCGACTTCGCGATTTTCTTCGAGGACATGGCCAAACCGATGCTCCGCGACGCCGTATTCGGCTTCGTCGCAGCGTGGTGGCGGCTGCGTCACGAGCCTAACGTGCTGTTCATGCATTTCGCGGACATGAAGCGCGACCGTGAGGGCTCGGTGCGCCGCGTCGCCGATTTTCTGGGCTACGAGCCGGCGGACAGCGAGTGGGGCGTCATACTCCGGTACACGTCGTTCGCATGGATGAAGCGGCACGAACGCAAGTTCGAGGGATTCCTTGCCAGCGGCGCGCCGGTGCTCAAGCCCGGCTCGATGGTGCGCAAGGGCAAGGCAGGCGCCGCGCGCGACGAGGGCGTCACGCCGCGGATGGGCGCGGAGATTGCGCAGATCGGCAAGGAAGTTCTAAGCGACGAGGACGCGCTCGAGTGGGTGTACTCCGGCGGCGCCGTGCCCGGTCAGGGTCGATAGACCACGATCGGGGCTGACATCCTGGCCGGCAACAGGGACCCGTCGGCGCCGACAGCGATCTCGTGCCCGAATTCGTCGATCTTGCCGACGACGCCGCCGTCCGCCCGATCTATCTTGAGCATCATGGCCTGTTCCATCTGCGGCGCATCCTTGGGCTCCGCGCTGATGAAGAGTTCGCCGTCGGGCGAGAACGCCACGCTCAGCACGCGTCCGCCGTACTGCCATTCGCCGAGGTATTCGCCTGCGGTCGTGAACCATTGCACGCGTCCGTTCTCGCGGTCGGCCACGTAGACATCTCCCTCGGGGCTCACGGCAACCCCGTGCGGCAGGTTGAGTTCGCCCGGCCCGGCGCCGGCGCTTCCCCACTCCCGGACCTTGTTGCCGCCGGCGTCGTACACGACGATGCGCGCGTTGCAGTAGCCGTCGGCGACGTACACGAGCCCGTCGTCGCCGAAAGCGACATCCGCGGCCGCGCACGACACGGCATCGGGATCGGGCACGTCACCCACATCGATCTCGAGCAGTACTTCGCCGTCGGCGGAGAACTTGACGATCTTCGAGGTGTTCGAATCGACTGCCCAGACGTTGCCGGCCGGATCGACCCGGACGCTGTGCGGACGGTTGAAGAGACCTTTTCCGAACGAGCGCAGCACGTTGCCGCTCGAGTCCACGACGATGATCGGATCGGCCGCCTCACCGCGCTGGAAAATGTAGACGTTGCCGTTCGCATCGGCGGAAACGCCCACGAATTCCTCGATCTCGAGCGATGGCGTCATCGGGATCTCGACGCGTTCCATCTCGAGCAGCGGAGCGGCATCGGTCAGGCTGCGCAGCAGCGCATCCGAACCGTCGTCCTGGGCCTGAGCGGTCACGGCCGCCAATACGATGAGTGACACGATCGGCTTGCGCATGACGGTTCCTCCTCAGGAATTGGCTTGAGCGGGCAGGATACGCGCTCGGCACTCGCCGAAGCCAATCCGGGCGAACCCTTCCGCCTCGCAATAGCCCTTGAGGATCACCTCGTCCCCGTCCGCGAGGAAGCGGCGCGTCTCGCCGCCCGGCAGCGTGACGGGTTCGCGGCCGCCACGCGTGAGTTCGAGCAGGCAACCTTCGTTTTCGCGCTCCGGACCGGAAACGGTTCCCGATCCCATGAGGTCTCCCGGATGCATGTCGCAACCGTTGCTCGCGTGGTGGGTCAGAAGCTGACCCGGCGTCCAGTAGAGGTCGCGGGCGTGCCCGAGGCTCAGCCGCGCCGGCGGGATGTCGCTCGCGCGCATGTTCCGTGTCGATACATAGGCTTCGATCCTGACGTCGACGCCGGCCCGCTCGCTTGCGGGGCCGTGATCGAGATACGCGAGCGGCGCCGGATCGCCTTCCGGCCTCGCCGACGGCGGCACGCGGAACGGCGCCAGCGCCTCGAAGGTCACGATCCAGGGGGAGACCGAGGTCGCGAAGCTCTTGGCGAGGAATGGACCGAGCGGTCTCGCTTCCCACTTCTGGATATCGCGTGCGGACCAGTCGTTGACGAGGCACATGCCGAACAGACAGTCGTCGGCATCGCGGATGTCCCGCGGTGAACCGAGTGCGTTGCCGCGGCCGACGAAAAACCCGAGTTCGGCCTCGTAGTCGAGCGCCTTCGTCGGTCCGAAGACCGGCTGGTCCGAGTCGTCCGCCATTGTTTGCCCGGCCGGCCGCCGGATCGCAGTGCCGCCGACGACGACCGACGAGGCGCGTCCGTGATAGCCGACCGGCACGTGCCTGTAATTCGGCAGGACGGGATTGTCAGGCCGGAACAGTCGTCCCGCGTTCGTCGCGTGATGCAGCGACGAGAAGAAGTCCGTGAAGTCGCCGATCTCCGCCGGGCAGAACAGTTCGGCGGTGGCCATCCCGGGAACGAGCCGAGTCTCCCAGTCGGCGTGGGCGCGGACGCGTTCGTCGCCGTCGAGCAGCAGCCGCCAGAGTTCGCGCCGAAGCGCGGACGCGGCGTCCGGGCCGAGCGCCATCAATCGATTGAGCGTTGGCTCCGTGCAGGCTTCGGCTGCCGTAGCGGCCGAGTCCGTAAAGAGCCCGGTTGTCTGACACGCCGTAACGTCGACGATTCGATCGCCGATGGCGACGCCCGCGCGCGGCGGCTCATCGGCGCCGCGCCGCCGGAAGATGCCGAACGGCAGGTTCTGCAGGGGAAAATCGCAGCCCGCCCGGTTGGCGGACTCGACCCAGCTTCGCCGGGAAGCGTCGTGGGTCTCGTCGATCGCGCGGCTCACGACGACGAGACCGGACCGCAGTGCGCCGGTTCAGCGTTGCAAGCGGAAGCCCGTGTAAGCAAGTCGTCGCCTGTTATCGATCGTATGTCGGACGCCGTGCCGGGAGATTCGTGCCCGCGGTGCGAATGCTAGCGGTCTTTCAAATGCTCTTGACGCGGCTCATCGTCCGCGTCGGCTGATCGGCCCGGCTACTCGGCTTCCGCCAGATCCTTCATGTTCTGCAACGCCGTCTCGAACATCCCGCGCCGCCGCGCGATGTCCGCGTCGCGTTCCGCCTGGTCGGCCTTGTCGGAAATGTCGTAGACGAGCGTATACAGCATCTGCGAACTCGTGTCGGATACGGGCCGCGCTTCCATGAAACCGTGGTAAAGATTGTAGAACTGCCCTTCCACGGCGGGCTGCGTGTACCCGTACGAGAGCTCGGTCTGGGCGACGAGGATCTCGATGACCCGGCCGCCGGCGAGCACGCGCACGGTTCCCATCTCGCCGTCGCCCGAAGTGATCTCGCAATCGACGTTGAGCCACTCGGCGATGTCGCAGTAACTCCCGACCCGCTCCCAGACTTCCTGAGCGGACCTGTCGATATCGATCGCAAGCTCGATCGTGACGTATTCCGGTTCCTGGGCGCAGACGCTGCCCGCGACGCCGAGCGCGCCGAGGACTGCCAGAATCAAAGACCGTTGCATGATTGTCTCCCTTGGGTTCGGTCGCCGATGGCCGCATATTAGTGCACGCCGCCGGGTTCGGAAACATCGAGGCGGATGCGCGATGCCCCGAATAGGGCGATCCCGCCGCACTGATCGCGGCGTGCGGGACACGGCAGAGTTAGGGCGCAGACGTGCAGTCGCGTCGCCGTCGGCAGGGCAACCGCGGAGCGTTCCGGCTGCTATGATGCGGCTTCGATCAAGGCCAGGGACGAAGCGAAAACGACCATGCCTCATCGTGTCAGGTCATCGCTCGGGCGTTAGGGGAGTCCGCCCGGCATGTCGAGCAGCTACCGTCTGCGTGCGATGGCGCCGGTCGTGCTGGCCGTTGCAGCGGCATTGTCCGGCGCCGCAGCGCAGCAGGCCCGGACATTCGAGGTTCGACTCGCAGCGGCGCCGCGCGACAGCGCGATGCGCGAGTTCGTTGCGGGCAGCGGCTCGGCGCAGGTGACGCTCGCGGACAACGAGCTGACCGTGACGGGGCGCTTCGAGGGGCTCAAGTCCGACGCCACGCGCGCCAACATCCACCTGGCTCCGGTAACGGGCGTACGCGGCCCCGCCGTGTACGAACTCGAGGTTTCGAAGGCGATGGCCGGCACGATCTCGGGCGTATTTGAACTTGGCGACGACACGCTGGCACGACTCGAGGCCGGGCATCTGTACATCCAGATCGACAGCGACAGCGCGCCCGAAGGCAATCTGTGGGGATGGCTCCTGTGGGGAGATCGATGATCGGACGCAGTTGCAGGCCCGCAAATGCGGATGCCGCGTACCGCTCGCGGCAGTCAGGCATTGCGCGGTGTGCATGGGTTCTTGCCGCCTGCCTTGCCGCTGCGGCGGCGACGGCCCAGGAGGAAGCTGGACCCGGTGAGTTCACGGCGGACCAAGCCAGGGACGAAGCTGGACCCGTCGCATTCATGGTGGCCCAGGCTCGGGACGTAGCCGCGTCCGGCGCATTCACGGCGGAGCAGGCCTTAGCCGGCCGTGCCGACTACGCGACGTATTGCGCGGCGTGTCACGGCAGGGACCTCGCCGGTGTGGCCGGCGCGCCGCCGCTCGCAGGCGAAGCCTTCCTCGCCCGCTGGGGTGCGCGCACGATCGGCGAACTCGTCACGTACACCAGGCTGACGATGCCGCCCGCGGACGCCGGCGGTCTTAGCGACGACGAATACGCCGGCGTCACGGCCTATACGCTCGAGCGCAATGCCGCGGAACCCGGTACCGAAGCGCTGACCGCCGCGAGCCCGATCGAAATCGCGAGCGTGGCCGAGGCGCCGACAGCCGCAGCGGAAGCGGCCGCCGAGGCGGAAATCCCGCTCGGCGTCACGGTCGCCGGCCGCGTCGAGAACTACGCACCGGTCACGGACGCGGCGCTGCGCGACCCCGATCCCGCCGACTGGCCGATGATCCGCCGCGACTACGGCGCCTCGAACTACAGCCCGCTCGACCAGATCGACCGGAGCAACATCGACCGGCTCGAGCTTGCCTGGGTCTATTCGATGACGGACCGCGACGGCCGCGACCAGCCGGCGCCGATGGCCTTCAACGGCGTCATCTACGTGAACAACCCGCCGAACGTGATGCAGGCGCTCGACGGGCGAACCGGCGAGCTGATCTGGGAGACGCGAATCTCCGGTCCGCTCAACTATCACCCGATGCGCGGCAGCGCACTCTACGACGACAAGCTCTACGTCGCGACGACCGAAGCGCATCTACTCGCGCTCGAGGCGGCCACGGGCGAAATCGTCTGGGAAGCCGTGCTCGGCGACCGGGAAGACGGCGGCTTCACGGCCAGCAGCGGCCCGATCGTCGCCGACGGCAAGGTGTTGCAGGGCATGGGCACCTGCCAGCAGTACCGCGAGGAGAAGTGCTTCATCGGCGCATTCGATGCGGCCACCGGCGAGGAACTGTGGCGCTTCGAGACGGTTGCCCGCGACGGTCTGCCCGGCGGCGACACGTGGAACGGGCTGCCGGACATCTTCCGCGCGGGCGGCGACGTCTGGATCACGGGCAGCTACGATCCCGAACTGAATCTCGCCTACTTCGGCGTGGCGCAGGCCAAGCCCTGGATGCGCGCGAGCCGCCGTACGGGCGACGGCGACGCGCTATACACGACCTCGACGCTCGCGATCGACGTGGCCACCGGCGAACTCGCCTGGTACTTCCAGCACGCGCCGGGCGAGACGGTCGACCTCGACGAGGTCTTCGAACGCGTGCTCATCGACGACGCGGGCCGGAAGCTCGTCGTGACGATCGGCAAACCCGGGATCATCTGGAAGGTCGACCGCGAGACCGGGCAATACGTCGACCACGCCGAGACGATGTTCCAGAACGTTTTCAGCTCGATCGACCCCGAAACCGGGCGGCCCGAATACCGCGAGGACATCGTCGGCCACCGCGTCGGCAACCGGGTGCAGATCTGTCCGGGCCTGTCGGGAGGGCACAACTGGCCCGCGATGGGCTTTCACAAGCCGACGCGCCGGCTCGTCATTCCGCTCATGCAGGCCTGCAACGAGCTGCTGCCGCTCGACGTGCCGCTCGAACCGGGGCTCACGACCGTCGGCGCCGGCTGGCGCGCCTACGAGATGCCGGGCTCGAACGGCAATCTCGGCCGGCTCGCGGCGTTCGACCTCGGTTCGCTCGAAGAGGTCTGGTCGTACGAACAGCGCGTGCCGTTCATGTCGTCGGCCTTGACCACGGCCGGCGGGCTCGTCTTCATCGGCGATCTCGACCGCTCGCTCAAGGCCTTCGACGTCGAGACGGGCGAAGTGCTCTGGCGTACGCGGCTCGGCACAGCCGTGCAGGGCTTCCCGATCAGCTACGCCATCGATGGCCGGCAGTACGTCGCCGTACCGACCGGCTGGGGCGCCGGGGCGCAACTGTTCTACGTGAGCGCGATACTCGAGGAGCCGCTGCGCGTGCCCGAAGCCGGCAGCGCCCTGTACGTGTTCGCGCTGGAGGAGTGAGCGTGAGGCCGTTGCTGCAAGGCACGCTCGCGCGGCTGAACTTTCCGAACGTGTTTCCCCTGGCGGAGCAGGCATGACGCCGTCCCGGAGAGAGTTCCTCGAAACGGCGGGCGCGGCGAGCGTCGCGACGGCGGCTGCCGGCACGGTCAGGCAAACGGTGGCGCAGCTTGCCGAGGGTGCGGGCGTGCGCTCGGTTGCAACGGACGTGCTCGACATCGGCTACGAGGAGCACGGACCGCCGGACGGTACGGCCGTCGTGCTGCTGCACGGCTTTCCGTACGACGTCAGATCCTTCGACGGCGTCGTGGCGCCGCTGGCCGAGACCGGCCATCGCGTGCTCGTGCCGTATCTGCGCGGCTTCGGGACGACCCGCTTCCGCGACGACTCCGCGCCGCGCATGGCCGAGCAGGCCGCGATCGCGCAGGACGTCATCGACTTCGCCGACGCGCTCGGCATCGAGCGGTTCGCGACGGCAGGTTTCGACTGGGGCAACCGCGCGGCCTGCATCGCTTCGATCCTCGAGCCTGCGCGCATCATCGGCCAGGTCGCGATCGGCGGCTACTCCGTGCAGAACACCGTCACGCAGGGCAACCCGATGCCGGCAAGGATCGCGTCGCGGTTCTGGTACATGTGGTACTTCAACACCGACCGGGGTGCGGCGGCGCTCGAGGCGGACCGCCACGACATCGTCCGCTATCTGTGGGACACCTGGTCCCCGCAATGGCGGTACACCGACGAGGCGTACGCGCGATCGGCGCCTTCGTTCGACAATCGCGATTTCGTCGAGGTCGTCGTGCACTCGTACCGCCACCGGCTCCTCAACGCGCCCGGCGAAGAACGTTTTGTCGATGTCGAACGCCGGCTCGCCGCGCGCCCGCCGGTAACCGTGCCCGCGATCGTGCTGCATCCCGGCGCGAGCGGCCTCGGCGGCACGCCGTCGCCCGATCCGTCCGGGGATCAGGCGCGGTTCACGAACCTGGCCGCGCGCCGTATCGTCGACGGCGCCGGGCACGATCTGCCCGCGCACCGGCCCGATGCCGTGGCTGGCGCGCTGCTCGAGTTGCTCGGCTGAATGATCCGCAATCGGAAGGAGGTATTCGATGAAAGTTGAACTGGGCTCGCGTCGGAGAATGGTCTTGAGATCTGCCGCGGCGACAGCCGCAGTCGTCGGTCTCGTGGCCGGCGGCGTTTTCGCCGTTCAGGCGCAGGATGACGCTGACGAAGAGGCGGCGCGGCTTGCGCGTGTCGGCGGTTCGGTCCCCGTCGAATCCGATTTCATCGCCGGCGCCCGGACCTTCGAGCCGGGCAACCGGACCTACTGGCACACTCATGCGGGCGGCTTCATCCTGTTCGTTCAGGAAGGTCGTGCCCGCACGCAGCGGCGCGGCGAACCGATGCGTGAGCTCGGCCAGGGCGAGATCGACTACACGCCGCCGGGCGTCGAGCACTGGCACGGTGCGGCGCCGGACGAGCCACTCCTGCAACTTGGAGTCGTACCGGGCGGCGGCGGCATCGAGTTCCTCGAACCCGTGACCGACGCCGAGTACAACGGCGAGTCGCCGTAGCGCGATGCCCCGTCGCGGACATCCCCGACCGTCGTTTGCGGGCAAGGGCAGTCGGCATGGCGCGTAGCCGTGTTCGTGACATGAAGACGATCGCGCTGCGAGGCGCCCGCGAGCTTCGAACGGCACTGGAGCCGAGCGCCCGGTTGATGATCGTCGCGTCGTATGCGCTTGCATTGGCGTGCGCTCTCCTGAATCCGGCACAAGCGCAACAGCGGGAGCAAGAGCAAGAGCCGGAGCCTGAACAAGGGCGAGAGTGGGAACAGTACGTCTCGATCGGTCTCGGCCGCGCGGCAAAGTCCGGAATGGACCAGGTCGGCTCGAACCTGGACACGATCTGCTACCCCACGGACGCATGCTTCGCCATGGAGCCCCCTCCTGCCATTCCGGGATATCGTTGGCGCTACGGGATCGACGCGGATTCCGACAGCGGTATCGAAATCGGCTACGGATACACATTGGGCGCATGGCGAGTCGAACTCGCGGGCATGCATACCGTTCACGACCTCGACCAAGCCTTCCGCAGCATCGAGTACCTCGACGGCAGCGCCCGGCTGCCGGGCGACGGCACGGTCCTTGCGGACGTCGAGACGTCGATCGACAGTGTCAGGACGTACATCCTCTCGGTCAGCGGCTATCGCGACTGGCCGCTGGGCGCCCTGACCGCGTACGTGGGCGTCGGCGCGGGGATCGCGGACATCGAAGTGCGTGGCGTGCGCTTCTCGGCGGCTTACGGGACCAACTCGACGCAGGCGTACGACCCTCCCTTGTCGTTCTACGACGGTACGCAGGATGCCGACCTGTCAGACACGGTGTCTGCCGTGTTGCTCCATCTCGGGGCAGACTACCCGATCGGCGAGAGGACACGACTGGGCGCGAAGCTGACGTATTCCTGGGTCGACGAGATCGCCGACACCAGCAGGTATGCCGTGCACCCGATGCATACCCGTGATCCCGACTTCACCAACGAGAATACCTTCGGCTCGGTGTCGGGCTGGCAGCTCTCGCTGGTCGTCAAGTTTGCGGTTCGGCGCTAGCGGAAGGCTTCGCGCTTACAGCGCTCCCACATCACCATAGACGACTTCGCCCCCGACGAGCGTCAACACCGACTGCAACTGCTTGATGGCCTCGTCCGGCACGGCTTCCTCATCGAAGTAGTCCGCGCTCAGGACCACGAGGTCGGCGTACTTGCCCGGTTCGATCGTGCCGAGGTCGTCCTCCTCGTTGAGGAACCAGCCGTTTGCGGACGTGTAGAGGCGCAACGCTTCGTCGCGGTCGAGCGTCTGGCCTTCGTTGATGAGTTCGCCGCGCGCGTTGATGCCCGTGACCACATAGTAGAGGCCGATCCACGGGTTCATCGGCGAGATCTGCATGCCGTCGGAGCTCATGCCGACCGGGACGCCGCTGTCGACGAGCATGCGGAACGGCGGGCCATTGGCCTCAGCGCTGCCGCTGATGTAGCGCCAGCCGCCGAGCACGCTGACCCCGCCGCCGATCGCCGCGAGCCTGTCGGCGTATTCGCGCGTGATGAAGGGCGCGTGCGCGACCACCCAGCGCAGGTTGGCGATGCCCGGAGCCGGCAGCGACTCGTGAATGCTCTGCCAGCTATCGATGATGACCGGGAAGTCGGCCGGCGTGAGCGAGTGATTCTCGTTACGCCAGCCGGCTTCGGCGACGCGCCGGGTGCCCGCGAGCCATTCCTCGCTCGCCTCGCCGATGATCGGGCTCGCGCCGGCCGTGAACTCGCCGATCCCGACGACGCGCAGCATGGGGCCGCCGAAATCCGGAAAGACGTTCAGCAGTCGGGCCCGCAGTTCGGGCGTCTCGGGGTCCGTTTCCATGTGCAGGAAGTTGAGCCGGATACGGTTGATCAGCGCATCTTCGGCGTGCAGTGCGAGCAGCGCATCGTAGGCGCGGTAGCGGTCGAAGTGGGCGGCGCCGTCGGCCGCCGTGCCGGCGGCGGGAAACCCGCCCTGGTCGAGGTGCGTTGTTACGCCGAGGCTTGCGGCATAGCGCATCGCGTCGACGGTGCCGCGCATCTGGTCGTCGAGTGTCTGCAACAGGCGGAGTTCATGAAGCGCCCGCGTTGTCGGATTCGGGGTCTGAAAGCCGCCGGCGATCGATCCGGCGTCCGCGCCTTCCGCGCCGACCTCGATGCCCCTGTTCTCGAAAAACGCCTTGCCGAGGGAGTTCGTCGCTGACGGTCCGGCGAAGGATTCCTGTAGGTAGACGGGATGGTCGGGCGCGACCGCGTCAAGCTCGGCGAGCGTCGGAAAGCGCGGTTCGCCAGGCGGCGGCACGAACTGGTTCCTGTTGAAGCCGCCGATCGAGGTGATCCATTCGCCGGCTGGAAGCTCCGCCGCGCGCGCGCCGATCAGCGCCAGCACGTCCTCGATCGAGGCGGCGGATTCGATGCGCGTGTCGTGGCCGGGGCGAAGACCGAGCAGGACGATGTGATTGTGGTTGTCGATGATGCCGGGAACGGCCGTGCGGCCGTTGAGGTCGATGACCTCGGTGCAGTCGGTGGCGCCGAGGCGGCCGCTGCCTGTCGCGGCGATGCGGTCGCCGACGATATGCACGGACTCGACGACCGCGCCGCCGGCATCCATCGTGTGGATGACGCCGCCGGTCAACAGCACGTCATTGACGGCAGGGCAGTCGGACTGGGCGTTCGCAGTGCCTGCCGCGGCGGCGGCGAGCGCAAGAAATGAGAGCTTGATGGCGTGCGGCATGGCTGTTCTCCCGGCTGCTTTCCCGATCATCCCGGCTGTTTGAATGATAGACAATCGTCGCATCGCTCGGCAGCATGTTTCCCTGGCGCGTTCGTACCCGCCCCTGCGCGCGGCCGGCGACAGCCGCCGATCCGCACGCTTTGCCGCGCGTGCGTTCCCGTCGCTGCGGGCCGGCTCGGCGCAGACCCGAGGAGAGGTGCGGCGACTCCCCGCATGATTCGCACGCGGAAACGAGGCCATCGAGTAGAATCGGCGCCAGAAGAATACGAAGCGAGGGGCAAATAATGCGCACGATCACAAGACTGGCCGTCGTCGCCCTCGGCGCGGTCGCGGCCTCCACACCGGCCTTCGCTCAGGTCAGCGACTTCCAACCTGTCACCGACCAGATGCTGCAGAACCCCGATCCGGCGGATTGGCTCATGATCAACCGCACCTACGATCAGCAGCGGTTCAGCCCGCTCGACGAGATCAACCGCGACAACGTCTCCGGACTCGCGCTGGCCTGGTCGCGGGGGCTGCCGGCCGGCGTGCAGGAGGCGACTCCGCTCGTCTACGACGGCGTCATGTACCTGATCGAGCCCGGCGCCGGCGTCATCGCCGTCGATGCCACGAACGGCGACCGCATCTGGTCGTACTCGCACGAGATTCCCAACAGCGCGATCGGGTTCGTCGGGCCGCCCGAATCTCAGCGCCAGAAGAGCATCGCGATCTACGCCGACCTGATCTTCTATACGGCGCCGGACGGCCTCATCGTCGCGCTCGACGCGGCCACCGGCGAAATCCGCTGGCAGACGGAAGTCTTCGACGTGACGACGAACACGCGCCACACCGGCGGCGTGCTCGTCGCCGACGGCAAGGTGATCACGAATCGCGCCTGCCTTCAACGCTCCGGCTGCTTCATTTCCGCGCACGATGTGTTTACGGGTCACGAGGCCTGGAAGTTCTACCTGACCGCGGCGCCGGGCACGCGCGACGGCGATACCTGGGGCGACGTGCCCCTGGACGAACGCGTCGCAAGCTCCTGGGGCCTGCCGGGCTCCTACGACCCGGAGCGGAAGATCACGTACTGGGGCATTGCCAACCCGACCCCGTACACGCGGCTCACGCGGCACGGCAGCGTCGACGCGGTACCGACGACAGCGCCGGCGGACCTCTACAGCAACTCGACGGTCGCACTCGACGTCGAGATCGGCGAACTCGTCTGGTACTACCAGCACAATCCCGGCGACGACTGGGACCTCGACCATCTGCACGAGCGAACGATCATCTCCACCGTCTTCGAGCCCGACCCCGACGCCGTCAAGTGGATCAATCCCGGGATCGAACGCGGTTCGATACGCGAAGCCGTGGTCGCAGTCGGGGAGGGCGGCGGCATCTGGATGCTTGACCGCGCGACGGGTCAGTTCCTCTGGGCGATGCCGTTTCCCTACGATATCCCCGAGTTCCACATCGCCGACATCAACGTCGAGACGGGCCGCACGGTGCTCAACACCGAGCGCATGTTCACCGAAGACGGTCAGCGGCAGCTCGTGTGCTATCACAACACGCGCAGCTACTGGTCCACGGCCTACGATCCGACCCGCAATGCGCTCTATATCCCCTATCACGACGCGTGCCTCGACATGACGTCGAACGCCTCGGCGCCGTCCGGATTCGGGCCGAGAGTCGGGATGCTCCGACCGGGCACCGATCTCGACGATTATTCCTCGATAGCCAAGATCGATCTTGCGACCGGCAGGATGGAGCGCATCCACTCGCAGGCCGCGCCCGGCAACGGTTCGGCGCTCGTGACCGCCGGCGATCTTCTGTTCTGGGGAGACATCGCGCGGCGATTCCGGGCGTTCGATGCCGACGACGGCGAGGTGCTCTGGGAAGCCGTGCTCGGCGGCACCATCCAGACGAGCACGATCACCTATGCCGTCGACGGCCGGCAGTACGTGGCCGTGCTGACGGGCAACGGCACATCGGGCACGGGGACGCCTGCGAGCATCAGCGGTATCGAGGTCGTGCAGGAACACAACGCGATCTATGCATTCGCGTTGCCGCGCAGGTGAGGACTCGGCGACGCCATGGCCATGGCGTCGCCCTGATCGAGCGCCGGTCCCGCGGACGGCAGACGCGGAGGGAGACCGTGATTTGTTGAGACCCCGGTGACCCGCGCCGTCATGGCCGGAAACTGCGAACTGAGTTGCCCGGACAGCCCAGACAGCGTTCAGACTCGGGCAACCGAACTTGTGTTTTTGCGACCCTTCGGGGGGAAACCATGAAACTTTCGTCCAGAAATTCCGTCGTTCAGACGATTTTGACCGTGTTTCTGCTCGGCGTCCTCGCTGGAGTCCACGCGCAGGAGCCCGAAGCCGCGCCTCCCGGAGCCGACGCACAGCAAGCGACGCCGCCGGCTGGACAAGCCCGTGCCCGCGGTCCGCGCGGTCCGACGCCGCTCGGCGACGGTCCGTGGGAATTCGATACGGAGGAAGGACGCATCCGCGTCACCGTCGTCAGCAAGGACCTCGTGCGCCCCTGGGGCCTCGTCTTCCTGCCCGAGGGCGAAATGCTCATCACGGAGCGGCCCGGCCGCCTGCGCGTGTTCCGCGATGGCCGGCTCGATCCGGCTCCGATCGGGGGATTGCCGGATATTCGTGCAGTTGTCATCGGCGGTCTTCTCGACATTGCGCTGCACCCGCGCTTCGAGGAGAACCGGCTCATCTATTTCTCGTATTCGAAACCCGATCCGGACGAGCCGACGCTCGCGACGACGGCCGTCGGGCGCGCCCGCTGGGATGGCGGCAGCACGCTCGCCGATGTCGAGGACATCTTCGTCGCCGATGCCTGGTATAGCTCGAGCATGTCGACAAGCAACAATCGCTGTTGCGGCCAGGGACCGGCGGACGGCAGCTACGGCTCGCGCATCGTTTTCGACGCCGACGGTTTCCTCTACGTGACGCTCGGCGACCGGAACTGGGGCGAGATGGCACAGAATCCCGAGTCGCATCTCGGCAAGATCGTGCGGATTCACGATGACGGCAGCGTGCCGGATGACAATCCGTTCGTCGGCGCGGAAGGCTACCTGCCGGATCTCTACACGCTGGGTCACCGCAACCCGCTAGGGCTCGCGATCCACCCGGAAACGGGCGGGCTCTGGTCAACGGAATTCGGTCCGCGCGGCGGCGACGAGCTCAATCTCATTGAAGCCGGCATGAACTACGGCTGGATCCTCGTGACCGAAGGCGAGCACTACAACGGCGACCCGCGGGAACTCGGCAGGAACTCCGTACCCGGCATGGTGGACCCGGTGCTGTTCTGGTCTCCGGTCATCAATCCCGGGAATCTCGTCTTCTACGACGGCGAGGCGTTTCCGGCCTGGCAGGGCGACATGCTCATGGCCTCGATGTCGAGGACGCTGCTGCGCGCGAGCTTCGACGAGGCGGGGAATCCTCTTGGGCAGGAGCGCATGTTGACCGAGCTTGGGCAGCGTTTTCGCGATGTGCGGCAGGGGCCGGACGGCCTGGTCTATTTGCTGACCGACGAACAGGACGGCGCGATGCTGAGGGTCGAGCCGGTGCCGTGAGGTTCGGTGGTGGGGCGCCCGCTCCCGTCATCTGTCCCCTTACCCCTCCCGTTGGTCGAAGGGATTCGGGGGGAAGCGATGCGATCGGCCGCCTTCTGTACGGTGGGTGGGGAGCGGTCGCCTTGGAGGCACGTGGGGGGGTGCTACGGGGCGCGTTCGGCGAGTAGTGCTTCGAGCAGGGCGACCGTCTCTACGTGGGGTTCGGCGGCCTGGCGGAGGAAGCTCTCGTTGTAGTTGCCCATTGCGAGGTCGAGGGGTGTTCGGTCGTTGGCGTCCCTGGCTTCGAGGCTCGCGCCGTTGGCCACCAGGAATTCGACGATCGGGTTGAAGCCCTTCATCGCGGCGCCGTGCAGCGCCGTGCGGTGCGGTACGGCGGCCGGGCTCGGCACTTGGCGGCCGCGCGTCTGGTAGCTGTTGTCGCCTTGCCGCGGGATCTCGCGGACTCCGCCACCCCTCGGTTCCATGACCATGCGCGCGTCGATGTCGGCGCCGGCGTCGAGCAGCAACTGCATTGTGGCGAGTACGCCGTCCATCGTTCGGTTCCGGCCGCGTGTGACGCGCAGACCGTACTCGACGCCCGCCGCGGCCATGAACGGCGTCACGCCTTCCTTGCTCGGCAGGTCGACGAGTGCGCCGTGCTCGAGCAGGAGTTCCACGAGCGGTGCGTCGCCGGCACGCGCGGCCCGGAGCAGCGGGGTTGCGCCCTGCGCGAGGATCGTGTCGCCGCCGCGGTCCTGGGGAACGTTGCGGTAGGGCGGGCGGCGCTTGAGTCGGATGTTCGGGTCCGCGCCCGCCTCGAGCAGCATCCGCGCGATGTCGAAGGCCGTGTGCTCGTCCTCGCTCGGGATGACGACCATCGCGCCGTTGCCCATGACGGGCAGCGTGTTCGTGTCGGCGGCCATGTAGAGCGGCGAGCGCCCGAAAAGGTCCCATTTGTCGAGGTCGGCGCCAGCCTCGATCATGAAGGCCGCGAAGTCGTAATTCAGGTTCAGGAGCGCCATGTTGAGGGGGGTGACGCGCTCGGGATCGGCGAGATCGGGATCGGCGCCGGCCGCAAGCAGATGGCGTGCGCACTCGATGCAGCCTTCGCGCGCCGCGTAGAGCAGCGGCGTGAAGCCGCCCTTGTTCATGTCCTTCGGGCGCGGTTCGGTGATGGTTTTTCGGTCCCACTGGCGAATGACGCCACGCGCGTCGAGATCGGCGCCGCGTCCGGCGAGAAAGCGGACCATGTCGGCCTGGCTGCGCGCCGAGGCCCACATGAGCGCGGACTGGCCGCCCCAGGCTTCAGTGGCGTTGATGTCGGCGCCCGCGTCGAGCAACACTTCGGCCGTATCGACCGCGCCGTTGCGCGCGACGACCATGAGCGCCGTCTCGCCTTCGGGGTTGCGTGCGTTGGGATTGGCGCCCGCGTCGAGCAAAGCCCGGACGATCGCCGCGGAACCGATAACGGCGGCTTCGGCGAGCGCTGACGTCCCGAACTCGTTGACGAGCGTGACGTCGGCGCCGGCGGCGATGAGTGCGCGAACCAGTTCGAGGTCGCCGTGATACGCGGCCCACATCACGGGCGTCGTGCCCGCGGGACCCTGTGCGTTTGCGTCGCTGCCGTCGGAAAGTAGTTGCCGGGCCGTCGCGCCGTCGCCCGCTTCGGCGGCATCGACGAGCGTGATTTCGGCGGCTTGCCCGAGTGCTGCGCCCAACAGCCATGCAGCGAGGCCGCCGATGATCGTCGCGTGCGGTCTCGACAGGACTTTAATCACTGTTGCAGCCCTCGTTTCCTGTCAGGCAGGCGCCTCACCGGTCCGGGTCCGACGCGGGAGTTTCGCCACGGCTTCTACACCTCGGAGAGGATTCCGCCGCTGTCGCCGATCGATTCGACCGGAATATTCGTACGGTCGAACAGCGTCACGAGCAGATCGGAGAAGCGCGTGTCCTGCGGATAGCTCAGATGCTGTCCGCCCCTGATGCGGCCATGCGCATGGCCGAGGATCGCCGACGGCAGCGGATCGTTGTTGTGCCTGTCGCTGTTGGACATGTTGCTGCCGAACAGGATCGCCGAGTGATCGAGCACGGTGCCCTCGCCTTCCTGCGTGTTGACGAGCCGGTCCACGAAGCCCACGAAGCGCTCCGTGAAGTAACGTTGAATCCGGACGAGCTTTTCCTGCTTTTGCGGATTGTTGCCGTGGTGCGAGAGCGGATGGAACGCTTCCGCGATGCCGAGATTCCCGTAGGTGCGCATGCTCGCCTCGCGGTCGAGCGAGATCGTGATGACGCGGGTCAGGTCCGCCTGGAAGGCGAGGCCCATGAGGTCGAACATGAGTTGCATGTGCGCGTCGAGATCGTTCGGAATGCCGACCGGCGCCTCGGGGATGTCCAGATGGCTCATGTCCTGTTCGGAGGCCATCTGCACGCGGCGCTCGATCTCGCGGACCGAATCGAGATAGTCGCTGACCACGACCCGGTCGCCGACGCCGAGGCTCGCCTGCAGGCGGCCGGCCTGGCTCGTGACGCGATCGAGGATGCTGCCGGTCTCGTTGAGAATCGCCTTGCGCTCCGCGTCGGTGTCGCCCTGGCCGAACAGCTTGTAGAAGACCGCGCGCGGATTGCCTTCCTGGGGCAGCGACTGCGTCGGCGTGCGCCATGCGACCTGTGCGCCGCGCTGCGATGTCGTGAGCTCGAGAGACGGCAGCCGCGTGTCCTGACCGATGTGGCGCGCGGCGAACTGGTCTGCCGTAATGCCGGCCTCGGGACCGATGACTCCGGCATCCCACGGCGCGACGCAGGAAAGCCAGGTGCGCTCGATGTAACCGTGCGGTTCGGGGCTCTCGGCCGGCTTGTTGCGCAGACCCGAGACGATCGTGAGGTGCTCGCGATACGGCTCGAGGGGCTCGAGGATCGGTGACATCTCGTAATCGGCGCCCGCCTGCTTCGGCGACCATTGATCCATGATCGCGCCGTGCGGGAAGCCGATGAATGCGAGCCGGACCGGCGTGTTGCCGGCCGCCGTCTGGGACCAGGCCGTCGCGGCCGGGTTCATCGCGTCGAGCAGGGGGAGCGCGATGGTGGCGCCGGCGCCCTTGAGCACGGTGCGGCGCGAGAGATGTTTCTTGCTCAGGTACACTTATTGTCTCCGCAGCAATCCCTCTTTATACCGGAAATCCGACACGTCCTAAAGGACGTTTTCGCCGTCCCGCAAGCCCGCCGACGAACCGGACCCGGCCGTGATTTCGCCCGTGGGGGCGCCCGGCACGCGCCGCTTCCTGAACTGGTCGCTCGCGACGATTCCTCGCACGATCGACGAGAAACGGTAGTCGTCGGCTGCCGCATCGCGGACGATCGTCCGGACGGTCGGCATATCGTGGTGTTCGAGGGTGCGGCCCGTCGCGTACATGAGCAGCCGCTCGGTGAACGTCTGCACGAACTGGTCAGGTTGCCTGAGCAGCGCGTCGCGCAGTTCCACTGGGCCGTCGATTGCGCTGCCGTCCGGCAGCACGCCGGAAGCGTCGATCACCGTGCCGGCATACCGGTCGCGGTCCCGCCAAGCCCCCGTCGCGTCGAAGTTCTCGAGCGCGAAACCGAGCGGATCCATGATCGCGTGGCAGGAGAAGCAGGCCGGATTCTCTCGGTGCGCGGCCATGAGTTCGCGCACTGTAAGCGCATCGGGTGTCCCCAGGTCTTCCTCGTCGAGCGACGGTACCTCGTCGGGCGGGAGCGGTGGCGCTATGCCCTGGATGTGCTCGAGAACGAACGCGCCGCGCAACACGGGCGATGTGCGGTTCGGGTAGGCGGCGGCCATGAGGACGGCGCCCTTGCCGAGCAGGCCGTGGCGCGCGGCGTCGGCAAGTTCCACGCGCTGGAAGCGGCTGCCCTTGACGTCGGTGATGCCGTAGTGAAGCGCCACGCGCTCGTTGACGTAAGTGTGGTCTGCCGTCAGCAGATCGATGACGCCGCGATCCTCGGCGAAGATGCTGTTGGCGAAGTGCGTGAGCTCCGTCAGGAACTCTCCGCGCGGATCGCCGACGCCTGCGGCATACGGAAATATCGTCGAATCGGGGACGACCTCGTCGATGCGCCGGATGTCGAGCCATTGATGCACGAAGTTGCTGCCTAGCGTTGCCGCGCGCGGGTCGGCCAGCATTCGCGCAAGCTGCGCTTGGAGCACCTCGTCGCGGCTCAATTCGCCGTGGCCTGCGAGTTCGCGAAGTTCGTCGTCCGGGCTCGAGTTCCAGAGGAAGAACGAAAGTCGCGACGCGAGTTCGTAATCGTCGATCTCGTAGATCTCGCCCGGGGCCAGTCCCTCGGGGATGCGCTCGGCGCGATACAGGAAGAAGGGGCTTGCGAGTACGCCGGTCACCGCGCTCCTGATGCCTTCCTCGAAGCCGCCGGCCGCGTAGCCGTCGCGGTAGTACTCGAGGAGTTCGGCGAGGTCGCTCTCGCCGAGCGGACGGCGATAGGCGCGTGCGCCGAGCGTCGTGATGATCTCCTCGGCGCAGATGTCCGGATCGTCGCCGCGATCGGGGTGGCAGACGAATATCCGGTCGCGGCTCGGGGTCGCGCTCAGACCGGTCGGATTGAACGGACCCTTGATCTCGAATGAGCTCACCCGATAGAGGCGCTCCTGCCCGCCGCCGGGCAGGAACTGCCGGAAGCGGTCGTCGGACTCGGCGAACGTCCTGTGCCGGAACGCCACGCCGACCTTGTGGGGTCCCGCCGTCGCGAGAAAGCGGATGTTCTTGAGACGCACGTTGACGCGGTCGAGCGCTCCGTCCTGGACCTGGTCGTAGAGCTTCATGTCCTCTTCGCCGCCGACCGTGGTCTCGTGGACGAGTTCGCCGTCGAGCGTCACGACGAGCGAGTTCTCGAACTCCATGCCGTTGCCCCAGATATGGGTGGCCATGTCGGCAACGTCGACGACGTACTCGCCGTCGGAGGGGAGGTGGACTTCCGCGAGGATGCCGCCGCGCGTGCCGAGCGGCAGGCCCGGAACGTGCGTGAGCTGGCGGCCGGGTTGAGCGCGGAACGCCCAGCCGCCGGGTCTGGAGTCGGGACGCCCGACCGCCTGCTGGGCGACGGAGCGCGCCGCGGTCACATATTGTTCGATGAACGAGGGCGACACCTGCAGCGCCGGCCCGATGTTGTCGAAGTACTCGACGATCTCGTCGTCCGGCAACAGGTCTTCGGAGTCGATTTCGAGCGTGAGCAGGTCACGGACCGCGTTGGCGTATTCCTTGCGGTTGAGCCGGTGCAGCACGACCTGCTCGGGGATGTGCTCGACGCCCTGGGCGCCATCGAGCGACCGTTCGAGCGCTGCCACGAATCTCCGGACTTCCTCGTCCCCGGGCTGGAGTTCGCCGGGCGGCGGCATGACGCGGCCGCGCAGCTTGCGCACGGCGTTCTCGAAGAGTTCCGCGTGCTCGGCGATGCTCTCCGGCGAACGGCCCTCGAACGTGATGCCGGCCGTGAACTCGGCGTCGTTGTGGCAATCGACGCAGTAGCGATCGAGCATCGCCCACTGCTCGCGAGCGTCTGCCGTCGCTCGGGCCGCCGGATCGCCGTCGAGCTGGCCGCAGGCGGTCAGCAGGGACAGCCCGAGAGCCGGCAAGAGAACTCGCACGGCCGGCCGGAATATTCCGATGCCGTTACTGTCGATCATGCCAGTCATCTCAACGTTTTCGAATTCACGGCCGTTTCCGGCAAGCGCGCCGCTGCGTCCACGCCCGACGCGTGGCCTGTGGCACTTACGGTCAGGCGTCCGGAGACAGGTACGCCCACAGGCTCTCGAACGCACGCCGGACGAACTCCTCGGGCGGCCCCATCTCGGCGTCGAATTCTTGCGTGGGGCGCGCGTCCACGGCTTCGTCGGGACCCCTGCCGCTGTTGAGGAGTCCCGCGAGCCTGGCGTAGATCGTATTGTACATCTCCAATTGCGCTTCGACGTCCGCACGCGAGAGGATCCTGCCGTGGGCGGGCACGATGCGCGTGTCGGCGTCGGTGAGTGCGAGCAGCATTTCCATCGTGCCGACGACTCCCCCGATCCACCCGCCCGTCCACCAGTCGACGAGCGGCCAGCCCGCGCCCGAGGCCGCACCGCCGACGGCGAGCACGTTCTCGTCGGGAAAGTGGACGTAGAGATCGCCGTCCGTGTGACCGGCATGGCGCAGGTAGCCGTAACGCACGCCCGAGTCCAACTCGCCGTCGTCGTAGAAGGTCAGGTTCGGTTGCGCGGCTTCAGGCAGCGGCTCGAAACGCTGGCCGTTCCAGGGCCAGACGATGTCGGTCGTGAGCCAGAGGCGCGTATTCTCCTGCGCGATGATCGTTGCGCCCGAGGTGGCCAGGACTTCGTTCGAGCCCGTCTGCTCGGCGTGCCAGTGCGTGTTGAAGAGCGTCGTGACCGGGCCGCTGTCCGGCAGCCCGGCAACCGCGTCGAGGAGCGCTGGCGAATCGGCGGCCGAAGCGCCGTCGACGAGTACAGCGCCCCCGGGAGCGGTCTGCGCCAGGACATTGTTCCCGCCGACGGTCAGCACGTACAGGTTCGCGCGTAATTGCTGCGTGGCGACGCCGGGCGCGGACTGGGCACGCGCTCGCGGCAGCCGCAAGGCCGGCAGCCCGAGCGCCGCGCAGAAGGCGCCGCCGGCCGAGGCCTGCAGAATCTGTCTTCGAGTGGGCGACTGCAACGATCCGGTCCCCTTGCCCGGCCGACGTACGCGACAACCCTTGGCGTCGCGCATTCGGCGCTACGCGTCGGAACGCACAAGATAACCGCGTACGTTGGCGTTGCAAGCGTCCCCGTCTCGCAACCGCGTGCCGGAGACGCTGCGGCTTGCCAACGTGCAGGTAGCTCGATATAAGAGCTAGCGCGCATGTACGCCTTGGCAAACAAGAACGAACCGCGGTCACGCAACCGCTCGAGAGTCCCGAGAATGCCAATGGATTTCCGGGCCGTGCTGGTCAGGATTTCATGCTTCGCGTGGCTCGCGGGCATCGGAGCGGCCGCACAATCCCAGCCTGCGGACGTCGAACTCGACCTCCTGCACGTGCAGGGCAACGTCTACATGCTCCACGGCGGCGATGCGGGCAATATCGCCGTGCAGATCGGTAATGACGGCGTCATGGTCGTCAACGCCATGGGCGGCGGACTGGCCGAGCGCATCGTCGAGACGATCGGCGAGGTCACGAGCGCGCCGGTGCGCTACATCATCAATACGAGCGCGGATCTGCACTACACGGGAGGCAACGCCGAGCTCGCGGCGCTCGGCGAGTTCGGCTCGACACCGGCGCTCGCTCCCGGCGAAGTGGCCGGCGCCACGCTCGTCGCCCACGAGAACGTCATGCTGAGCCTGTTCGAACTCGAAGCGAGCGGTTTTCCGCCCGAGGGCGTGCCGCGCACGGTTTACTTCCTGCCGTTCAAGGACATCTTCTTCAACGACGAGCCCGTGTTCATCATCCACGAGCCGAATGCGCACTCGAACGGCGACAGCATCGTGCTGTTCAGAAAGTCCGACACGATCGCCGTCGGCGACCTGTTCATCCCGGGGCGCTATCCCGTCATCGATGTCGAGCGAGGCGGCAACGTGCAGGGACTGCTGCGGGCGCTCAACCATGTGATCGATCTCGCCGTGCCGCGGCACCTGCAGGACGGCGGCACGCGGATCGTTCCGGGCAGCGGCCGCATCTGCAACGAGGCTGACGTGGTCGAATACCGCAACATGGTCGCCATCGTCCGCGATCGGGTACGCGATCTCATGGGCAGGGGCATGGACCTCGAACAGATCCAGGCCGAGCGGCCGACGCGCGATTACGACACGGAATTCGCTGGCTCGGGTGAGGCGTTCATCGAGTCCATTCATGCGAGCCTGAGTCAGGCGGAATGAGAGTGACGATGCTCACAGCAGTGCGCTACTCGAACGGCTGGAGGCGGCCGACGTACAAGTCGCGCGGCGAAACGACAGTAACGATATGGGAAGCCAAGTGCCCCAGGCCCCCGGTCTTGGGGACTGGCGCGTCGCGCGGCGCAAGGAAAGTAGCGACGCCGACGGCCGCCGGATTCGCCGGTTTGGCCGCCGCGCTTGTCCTGGCGGCGGCGCCCGCGCTAGCCCAGCGTCCCGGCCCGGGCGGCGGCCCGCCTGCCGAGCCGCAGACGGCCCGCGAGGCGGCGCCCGTCGATCTGACCGGCACGTGGGTATCCGTAGTCAGCGAGGACTGGCGTTGGCGCATGGTCACGCCCGCCCGCGGCGACTTCGCGAGCATTCCGCTCAACGCCGAAGGACGCCGGGTCGGGCTCGAGTGGGACCCGGACGCGGACGAGGCGGCCGGACTCGAATGCAAGGCCTTTGGCGCACCAGCCGTCATGCGGATTCCGGGACGCGTCAGGATTAGCTGGCAGGACGACGAGACCCTGATGATCGAAACCGATCAGGGCATGCAGACGCGGCTGCTCAGGTTTGGCGTTTCCACCGTGGCCGACGAACCGCGCAGCCGTCAGGGCTACTCGGTTGCGAACTGGGAACGCCCGGCGCAGGGCATCGGTCAGCCGGACGCCTTCACCCTGTTCTCAGGCAGGGTCGGCCAGCAACCGCGCGCGCTCGAAGTTACGACGACCAACCTGTTGCCGGGCTACCTGCGTCGCAACGGTCCGCCCCATAGCGAGGACGTCCTGCTCGAGGAGTACTTCGACCACCACGTGCAGCCGAACGGCGACGAGTGGTTCACGGTCACGACTGTGGTCACGGATCCGATCTACTTGAGCGGCGCGTTCATCACGAGCACCGACTTCCGCAAGGAAGCGAACGATGACGGTTTCGACCCGGTGGCCTGCTCGGCGAGGTAAGCGATCATGAAGCGTGTTGCCCTGCTCCTGACCCTCTCGTTCGCGGCGCCTGCGGCATTCGCCCAGGTCGACTTCTCGGGCGAATGGGCGCCGACCTATCACGAGGATGCCCCCGAGCGACTCCCCGGCCCCGAGCTCGGCGACTACATGGGCCTGCCGCTCAACGACGCGGCGCGCCTGCAATCCGATAGCTGGGATGCGGACCGCATCTCGATGGTGATGCAGTATCAATGCCGGCCGCATTCATCGGACTATGGCATGCGCGGCCTCGGCAACATGCGCGTGACCACCGAATTCAGCCCCGTGCACCGGGAATTGATCGCGTTTCGGACCTACATGCCGGCCTGGGGCAGCGAGCGCGTCATCTGGCTCGACGGGCGGCCGCATCCGCCGGCCCATGCCGAATACACGTTTCAGGGCTTCTCGACGGGGGTGTGGAACGGCAACCGGCTCACGATCACGACCACCCACCAGAAGACCAACTATCATCGCCGCAACGGCGTCCCGAGCAGCGACCTGCGCACGGTTACCGAGCACTGGATGCGCCACGGTGATGTCCTGACCGTCGTCACGGTCGTCGACGACCCGGCGTTCTTCACCGAGCCGCTCGTCAGAAGCCAGAGCTGGTACCTCGATCCGGGCCAGCAGGTCCGCCAGTTCTACTGCGAGTACGTGACCGAGCTTCCGCCGGTCACGGAGGACAGCATCCCGCACCATCTGCCCGGCGCGAACACGAATCTGACCCTGATGGCGGAGTGGTACGGCCTGCCCGCCGAAGTGCTGCGCGGCGGCGCCGAGCGCATGTATCCCGAATACCGCAGCCGCATGCCGGAGGCGGAGTTCCCGCAGCCGGAAGTCTGCGAGGTCTATTGCGGCTGCCACGACTTTCTGAGTTGCTAGTGACTCGACACAAAACCTACTGATTGTGTGTGTCTGAAGCCATGTCGAGCGCTAACCGCATTCCCGAACAAGTTGCACGGGACAATATCGACAGGATGCTGTCGCAGGCTGCGTGGGTAGTTCAGGACAACAAGAAGGTCGACTTCAGCGCTGGCTTGGGAATCGCCGTTCGCGAATACCGAACGGAGGCGTGACCACTCCATGTGGTGACTGATTCCGAAGCCGGTGGTACGTCTTGGCGTATTGAGACGTTAATCACCTGACTGTTGGCCGCAGTCGCAAGCGTTCGTTTTCGATCAATAGTGTCGCAACTCCGGAAAGCCTGGATACTCCGAACAGTGATTCCCGGAGTGGTTTTCCATGCCTGGCTTGGTCAGCATTCCCTTGGGCTTGGCGTAGCTCTTTATCAGGTGTTCAGGCGCTGCTCGTTCAGATTTCGCGTGTCCCCGCCAACGAATGTTGAACGCGGCATATACGGGATAGAAGCATAATTCCGAATAAGCAGGCAGGTGGTCGTGTATCCACCATGCCATGGCTTGCCACGGTGTGCCGACCTCGAATCGCGGTATGAACCATGGAATTACGATAGAAGCTGTTGCTCCCAGGAAGCGATCATCTTCCAAGCAATCCCAAGTGTGCCGCGCAGAGTTGTCCAGCGCGCAACCATGGCCCTTGTCGGCACAATACTTGTTCACCTCGGCAGACCGGTACGCGGAGCGAATCGAGACATGACCAAAGGTGGCGTGGAGCGGTTCGAGTAGCTCGTTGCACAGCTTCCTTCCTGCCGCAATCACAAGATCGGGATTATCCGGAATGTTCGACAATCCGTAGTGATTTGCGACCTCGCTATAAAGCATGTCGCGCATGAAGAAGTTTCGGGACAATCGCACTCGACCGAGCTTGGTTAGCGTATCCACGGAAGTTGGTCGTTTCATGCGGCTTTCCTGGGTGGGTCCAACGTCTATTGCAACGATCGTAATCGGCCAGACCATGGGCGGGTGCAGGCTTGGTGCCCCTGGGAAGCCGACTCAACGGTGGCGGGCATGTCCCAAATGTTCTCCATTCACAGCAACGGAATCCCGCTGCGGAGCCGGTCGAAATAGTCCGCATCGGCCGCGCCAGCGGGCGGTGAGGCGGCGCCCTCGAGAAGCATGCCGCGCAACCGCTGACGGTCCTGGTCCTTTCGGATCAGTTCGCGCACGTACTCGCTTGAAGAGCTGTAGCCGCGCTCGCTGACCTGGCCGTCCACGAAGGACTTGAGCGCATCCGGAAGCGAAATGTGCATCGTGCTCATGTCGCAACGCTATTGGCATTGGCAAGAATTGACAAGACCTGCCGTCATCTCAAGCAGGGCCGAGCGACCATGAACCGACGAAGGAAGTAGTCGGGCAAGTGTGTCGAGCTGGCCACACTACGAATCCATTGTCGCTCAGCTTTCTCGGGGATTCGCTCAAATGAACAGCCGGCTGATCGGTCGTACAATCCGGGTATGACGAACTTCAGATGGGCTGCCCTGGCGCTCTGCTTGTGTTGTTCGGGAGCGCTCGCGCTCGACGGCACGCTGATCGTCGCGAACCGGTCCGGCGGCAGCATTTCGTTCATCGATCTGACCGCGGGCGTGGAGATCGCCCGCGTACCCATCGGTCCCGTCATTCCTCACGAGGTGGCGGTCTCGCCTGACGGAACGAAGGCGCTCACGAGCGAGTACGGTCCCGAAGACGACCACGGGCAGCACATCGTCCTGATCGATGTGGCGAGCGCCAGTATCGAAGCCCGCATCGACCTTGGTCCCGAATCCCGTCCGCACACGCCACTTTTCCTGCCGGACGGGCGGCACGCGGTGGCGACCATGCAGGAATCGGATCTTCTGGCGCTCGTGGACCTTGAGGCGCGCAGCGTCGTCAGGACTTACCCGACGGGCGGGCGCGACGGCCACATGGTGCGTCTGAGTCCGGATGGCTCACGGGCCTACGTCACGAGTCGCGGAGCCGAGGGCGCGCTGTCGGTGATCTTCCTCGACGAGGAGCGCGACCCGGTCGTGATCGAAACGGGGCTCGGGGCAGAGGGGATGGACGTCACCGCCGACGGCAGCGAAATCTGGGTCGCGAACCGCCGCGAGGAAACCATCTCCGTGATCGATGCGGAATCACTCGAGGTTGTGGCGACGCTCGAGTCGCGGCCGTTCTCGGGAAGGATTGCGATGGGTCCTGGCGGGTATGCCATCGTGCCGAACGGCGGAGGCCGGCAGTCGCCGGTGCCGCGGCACGTCCGCTTGTGGGATGTCGACTCGAGGACTCTGGTCGCGGAAGTGCCGCTCGAAGGCGAACCCTACGAAGGCAACTTCGGCGCGCTGATCCATGACGGGACAGCCTTCGTCGCCGATCCCGGCGAAGGCCTGATCCAGATCTACGACCTCGACGGCGGTCTGAGCAATCGCCGCGTGCTCATCGACAACCACGACGCCCCCGACGGCATGGCTTGGACGCCGGTGAGGGTCGATGCCATGGCCGTCGCCGTTCAAGCGCGTTCGTCCGGCGGGACGGATCGAACTGGCTCCGGTACGCCGTCCTCCGGGACGGATCGACAGGACGCCGGACCGCCTCCCGACCTGACTGGAATCTGGATGCAGGACCGGGGCAACTGGTCGATCGAGGATTTGCCTTTCACGTCGCAGGGCAGGGAACAGCACGCCTCCAAGCGCGCTCCCAATGCGGTCGAGGCGTGTACCGTGCACCACTTCGGCCAGACTATCACTGCACCATTCCCGATCGAGATTCTGCAGCGCGAGGATCGGGCGACCTTTCTCTACGAGTTGCAGCACGAAGTGCGCCGGATCTTCATGGACGGACGCGACCATCCCGAGACCCTGTATCCCACCATCATGGGGCACTCGATCGGTCGTTGGGAGGGTGAAACACTGGTCGTTGATACGACAGGTCTCCGTGAGGGCTGGTTCAGGCCCGAAGGAGTTCCGTACACCGAACAGGCACACGTCGTGGAGCGCTACACGCTCAACGCGGCCGGCGACGAGATCGCGGTCGAGCTCGTGCTGTCGGATCCCGTGTACTACACCGAACCGGTGGAAGTGACGCGCACGTTCACGCTGATGCCCGACGGGGAGATTTTCGAGTACGTTTGCGTCGTTTCGGAGTACCTCTACGAGTGACCGCATTGAATTTCATTCGGGATCTGCGCGTTGCAATGCTGTTCGGGGCCTGCTGCCTTACCACGGTCGCCGCGGCGCATCACTCCTTCCCGTCCGTCTACGACGTCAACGCCCGAACGACGATCGAGGGCGTCGTCACCGAAGTGCTGTATCAGAACCCGCACGCCCGCCTGTACCTCAGCGTCGTCGGCGCGGACGGCACGGCGGAGATCTGGGAGCTCGAAACCCAGAACACGAGTTTCCTGCGCCGCGGAGGCTGGCTGCCCGACTCGGTGCAGGTCGGCGAATGGCTCACGGTGGAGGGCAACCTCGCCTTCGAGATCGACAAGCGGCTGTACGTGCAGGTCGTCACGCGCGAGGACGGCGCCGTCTTCTGGGTACAGGATCCCGGGCCGTTGCGGGAAGAAGGCTTCCGCTAGCCCGGCCTCGTCCGATTCGTCGCTGAAGACGGGATCGGGCTTCGTCCGACAATCCGTTGCAACCTTTTTCCGCTCACTTGCGTCTAAGGCTTGAAGATCACGGGATCTCAAGTGCCAGGCGTATCGTCGGCGATCATCGCCAGCGCCCCCGAAGGCGATTCGTCGGTACAGCCGCAACGTTTTGGGGTCCAACCGCATCTGTATCACAGGACGCTGAACCGAAGGAGCTCACACCATGACCAGATTCTCGATTCTCGCCCTGATCGCCGCGACAGGATTGGCCGCGATCCCGGCGCCCCTCGCTGCGCAGACAGCCGAAGAGCGGGACCAGCTCCGGGAGGCCCGCGAGGAGCTTCAGGAAGCCCGCGAGGCCCTGGAGGATGCCGCGCGTGAAGTCGCCCGTCTCTCCGCGCAAGCGGTCGGTCCGGTCGTCAGAGGTCTTGCGGTCGTTGCGAGGCCCGCGGTACTCGGCGTCAACATCAGCGATGCGGAGGACGGCGTCCGGGTCATCGGCGTGACGCCGGGCGGCCCTGCGGACGACAGCGGCGTCGAGACCGGTGACATCATCGTGGCGATGGGCGATGCGGAATTCGGCGGCGAATCGTCGACCGGGCTGCTCATCGAGCAGATGGAAGGTGTCTCGCCCGGTGACACCGTCGTGCTCACGATCGTCCGTGACGGCAACGAAGAGGAAATCGAGGTCGTTGCAGGCTCGTCCAGCGCCATCTTCGGCCGTGACGATGCCGGCAACCGGCGCTTCGACCTGGGTGATCTGGTAGAGGGGCGGGGCGAGATCGCTGATCGGTTTCGGTTTTTCAGACGCCAGTGGAGGGATATGGAGCTGGTGGAACTGACGCCCGAACTCGGGGCCTATTTCGGAACCGATACCGGCATCCTCGTCGTTCGCGCGCCTTCGGACGAAGTGCTGGACGTGCTGATGGACGGCGACGTGATCCTCGAGATCGGCGGCCGGACGCCGAACGATACCGGACACGCCTTACGCATTCTCGCCAGCTTCGAAAGCGGCGAAACGCTGGAACTTTCGATCATGCGGAACCAGCGCCGCGAGACCCTGGAGGTCGAGTTCCCCTGAGCGGGTCCTCGAACCGTTGAAGCTCTGCCGGTCGCCTGGTCGCGGCGCCGTTTTCCGCGCACGGAAACTCAGCGAGGCGGCACATCGGAGGCGGGCCATTCGATGATGAACGCTCCGCGCAAGTCCCCCGCCGCGAATCCCGTCGCCTGATCCGCGGGATAGTGATCGGCAATCGTGTCGGCGACTTCCGCTGCGATCCCGGACCCGTGACAGGTCAGGCACAGGCCCTGCGTGACGATGGCGCTCATGTAGCGAGCGCTGCCGTCGGGCCTCGTCTCGAAATGCTCGAGCGGCGGGGTCGCGCCCGCGGCCAGTTCGCTTTCGAAGGTCGTCAACACGGTGCGCGCATCGGCGTCGGGTGCGTTGTCGGGATTCCTGAGCCGCAGTGCCGTGCGTCCCACGCTGGCGCCTGCCCTTGCGGATATCCGCGCGGCGATCGGCGACGCCTCGACGTTGCAGACCTCGATGGCGGCAACCGGTCCGTCCGTTCCGAGCGTGGCAAGCAGCGTTGCGCTCAGTTTCTGGCCGAGCTGCATCGCGGCATCGCGCGATCGGGTCAGACGCTCATCGTCCTGAGACGCGGCCGGCGCGGTCGCGAGCAGCAGGAGCATCAACAGCAGATATGGTTTCATGTCTACGGGCTCGTTCCTGCCAGGTCGTGAATGTCGGCGCGTTCGTTCATGATAGAGCACCGAGCATCCCGCGGCCCGTTTCGGCGCCGCGACGCGCACGAGGGACCGATGAGCGAAGACCTGAGCCGCTACCACCGCCAGATGATCCTGCCGGGGATCGGGGAGGACGGGCAGCAGCGGCTGCTCGGGTCCACGGCCTGCGTAATCGGCTGCGGCGCACTCGGGAGCGTCATCGCGGACCTGCTCGCCAGAGCCGGAGTCGGTCACCTCGTGATCGTCGACCGCGACTTCATCGAGATGACCAACCTGCAGCGGCAGACGCTGTTCGACGAGCGCGATGTCGCCGAGGCGGTTCCAAAGGCTGAAGCCGCGCGACGAAGGCTAGGGAAAATCAACTCGGACGTGCGCGTCACGGCGATAGTCGATGACCTGAACCGGACAAACATCGAGCGCTACGCGAGCGGCGCGGACGTCATTGTCGACGGTCTCGACAACTTCGAGGGCCGCTACCTCGTCAACGATTTCTGCGTGAAGCACGGCATCGCGTACGTCTACGGCGGCGCGGTCGGTACCGTCGGCGCCGCGTTCGCGATCCTGCCGCACACTCCGGGCGGCGATGCGCCTTGGGAAACGCTGCCGGACGGCAGCCGCGCCAGCCCGTGCCTGCGCTGCCTGTTCGAGGAGGAGCCGGCGCCGGGGACGATGCCGACCTGCGACACGGCGGGCATTCTCGCGTCGGCGGCCGTCACGGTCGCGAGCTTCGAGGTCGCCGAGACGCTCAAGGTGCTGACCGGCAACTACGCGCAGGTGAGCCCGACGCTGCTGAACGTCGATCTCTGGAATAGCAGCATGAGCGAGCTTCGCGTCGCCGGCGCTTACGAGCACGGCGACTGTCCCTGCTGCAAACACGGGCGTTTCGAATATCTCGAGGGCTCGCGCGGTACCGGCGCAGCGACGCTGTGCGGACGCGATGCGGTGCAGCTCACCCACCGCCAGCGCGCGACCGCACTCGATCTGCCGGCGATCGCCGAGCGCCTGCGCCCGCACGGCGAAGTGCGAACGAATCGCTTCATGCTGCGAGCGAGCCTGACCGACAACGGCAAGCCGTACACGTTGAGCCTTTTCCCCGACGGACGGGCGATCGTGCACGGCACGGACGAAGCTGCGGTTGCGAGAGGCGTCTACGCGAAGTTCATCGGCGCGTGATGCGGCCGTCGCGGGAAGCCCAGCCGACAGCATTCGTGGTATTTCGCGTCGGACGGTTACGCCATGGCAACTCCGATATCAATAGATCCTGCACAATTTCGTTATTCTCTGCAGGATTGAGTGACAGATCACGAAAGTTATGCAGAAGTACATGCTAATTCAGACAAATTGCGCAGCTTTTCGCTTGAGCGTGCAATCGGAAACGATCCTGACGGGCAACACATTGTCGCTGGCGGGACGTAGCAGCGCTCGTCGATAATCGCCCGCGGTCGGCAACGAAAACAACGGAGACGGGTGGTGAGCGGAGTCCGAATTCTCGTCGGCACCAAAAAGGGCGCCTTCATCCTCACGGCCGACGGCAAGCGCGACGCGTGGTCCGTCGCCGGGCCGTTCTTTTCGGGCTGGGAGATCTACCACATGAAGGGCTCGCCCGTTGATCCCGACCGCATCTACGCTTCGCAGTTGACCGACTGGTTCGGCCAGATCATCCAGCGCTCGAGTGACGGCGGCAAAACCTGGGAGCAACCCGGTTCGAGCGACAAGCTGGCGGCGGAGCCGTCGGATGCTCCGGCGATGCCGCAGGGCGAGAGCAACAACTTCGTCTACGACACGTCCGACGAGACCGGCCATCCGCTCACGACCCACCAGTGGTACGACGGCACGCAGCATCCCTGGGAGTTCGCGCGCGTCTGGCACCTCGAACCGTCATTGACGGATCCCGATCTCGTCTATGCCGGGGTCGAGGACGCGGCGCTGTTTCGCACGACGGACGGCGGCAAGTCCTGGCACGAGATGTCAGGGCTTCGTGGGCATCAGACCGGAGCCGGGTGGTCGCCCGGCGCGGGCGGCATGTGCCTGCACACGATCCTGCTCGATCCGGACAACCCGGACCGGATCTACACCGCGATCTCGGCGGCGGGCGCGTTTCGCACCGACGACGGCGGCGACACCTGGCGACCCATCAATCGCGGCTTGCGTTCGGACTACATCCCCGATCCCACGGCCGAGGTCGGGCATTGCGTTCATCGTCTCGCCATGCATCCGGCAAGGCCCGCCACGCTCTACATGCAGAAGCACTGGGACGTCATGCGCAGCGACGATTCCGGCGACAACTGGTACGAGATCAGCGGCAATCTGCCGACGGACTTCGGCTTTCCGATCGAAGTGCACGCACACGAACCCGATACGGTCTACGTCGTGCCGATCAAGAGCGACGCCATACACTATCCGCCCGACGGCAAGCTCCGCGTCTACCGCAGCCGGACGGGCGGCAATGAATGGGAGCCGCTGACCGAAGGCCTGCCGCAGGAACACTGCTACGTCAACGTGCTGCGCGACGCGATGTCGGTCGATACGCTCGATCCCGGGGGGATTTACTTCGGGACGACCGGCGGGCAGGTCTATGGCTCGGCGGACGGCGGCGACACCTGGACGGCGATCGTGCGCGACCTGCCGGCCGTGCTTTCGGTAGAGGCGCAGGCGCTGCCGTGATCCAGACGATCCTGCCATGCCAGCGTAATGGCCGGACCCGATGCCTGGCTGCAATCGCTCAATGGCTCCCGTGATCCGCATCGTCCTGCCGTTTCACTTGCGCACGCTGGCCGGCGTCGACGGCGAGGTGGCCGTGAGCGTCGACGGCGACATCACACAGTCGAGCGTTCTCGATGCACTCGAGGCCCGCTACCCGATGCTGCGCGGGACGATCCGCGATCACGCGACGCGCCGGCGCCGCCCGCTCGTGCGGTTCTTCGCCTGCAACGAGGACGTAACGCACGAACCGGCCGACAAGGCACTGCCGCGGGCGGTCAGCTCCGGCGCCGAGCCGTTTCTCGTTGTGGGAGCAGTCGCAGGCGGATAGGTCGCGCGGCGCTGACACGAACCGGCGCGCGTGCACGATCGCCAGATTGCGCGCCTCGTCGCTGGCGGGCAAATCGAGCTGCACTGACGCGAACTGCCGCGATCGGCGCCATTCGGACTGACTCGCCGCCGACCAGACCCGGCCGGTCTGGAAGCGCGTTCGTACGCTGTATCTTCGACTTACTCGGCGTGTTTCGCCGCGATCGCTTCGAGCGCGTCGGCGATGTAGTCCGCGGACAGCCACCGGCCGTCGATCATGACGCCGGCGTTCGCAGAGACCGCGGTGATGTCGTCGAGCGGGTTCGCTTCGAGCAGCAGCAGGTCGGCATTGCGGCCGACCGCTACGGTTCCCGCCTCGTCCTCGATGCCGAGGAAGCGCGCGACGTTGACCGTTCCCGTGCGCAGCACCTCGTAGGGCGTCATCCCGGACTCGACCATGAGCGGCAGCTCGCGGTGCAGCGAGAAGCCCGGCACGCTGAAGACCTGCGGCGCATCCGTGCCCATCAGAACGGCCACCCCTTCGTCGTACATCGCCTTGAGCAGCATCTGGCGCAGTTCCGCTTCGCGCATAGCGGCCTCGCGATCCGCGTTCGCGTAGGATGCGGTCGTGCGCTCCGCCCACGTCGCCACGGTGCCGCGGTCCATGTAGCGGTTTTCGGGGCGGTCGACGAGCGGCGCGGGATCGCGCGCGCCGCGCAGCACCTCCCAGAGGATCTGGGTCGGCACGACGGCGACACCGGCTTCGCGCGTCGCCCGCGCGAGTTCGGGGATCTTCGTTGCGTCGGCGTTCAGCGCGAGCAGCCGGTTGCGGTCGCGGCCCGTAGCGTTCAGCGCGGGAGAGTCGGCCGGCTGCATGGCGTCGAGGTAATCGTCGAGGTGGTCGATCGTGCTTTGCCGGGCTGCGAGCGCACCCGGCACGCCGACGTTGATCGAGACATGGCCGCCCCAGGGGATGTCGAGCTCGGTCGCCGTGCGCACGATCGCGTCGTAAGCCTCGGCGCTCAGGCCCTCGTGGACCTTGAGCAGGTCGAAGCCCTGGTCCTTCGCTTCGCGGACGAGGCGCTCGGCAGTCTCGGCGTCCGGTACGTTGTTGCCGCGCATCGACGGCGCCGCGAGCCACAGGCGCGGGCCGACGATCTCGCCATCCGCGACCCGTTGCCGGAGTTCGAGTTGGCTTGAGTGACCCTGCATCCCGCGCACGGTCGTGGCGCCGCCCGCGAGGAACAGCATGAGGACGTCCTCGGCTTCGCCGTTGGCGTTCGTGGACGGGATGTGGCCGTGCATTTCCGACAATCCGGGCATGAGGTACCTGCCCCGGCCGTCGATTTCGGTCGCGCCCGGCGGGACTTCGGCCTCTGCGGCCGGGCCGAGTGCCGTAATGCGGCCGTCCTCGACGACGACGGTCTGGTCCTCGAGCACGCGCTCGCTGTCCATGGGTACGACGTTGACGTTCGTGAACGCGAAGCTGCCGCGCTCGGGCGCCTGGGCGGCGGCCGTCCCGACGAGTGCCGTGCAGGCCGCGAGTGCGAGTGCGAGACGGGTGATCCGCGAAGTTCTCATCTTCGTTCTCCTTGCCTTGTATTGACGGGACGCCGCCGCAGGCCGCGTCCATGCGCCGCGCTCAGCCGCATGCCGGGTGGCTGCCGAACCTGCGGCTGGCCCGCGCGCCGTGCTCACAGCACGCGGTAGTACCTGATCACGACCCCGTTCGGATACCGCTCACCGGTGGATACGAAAATCGAGCGCGTGAGCCACTGCAGTTCGGGCGCGTCGGTTTCGAATTCAGGTATCGCACGGAAATAGATTTCCGACTGTTCCACTTCTTCACCGGCGTTGAGCCTGGCCATGACCTCCGGAGCCGCGTGGCGGATGCCGATGTTGGTCACGTAGATCAGGTGGCCGTCGTCGGTTTCGAGCAGATAACGGGTATCAACCTCGGTGAAGCCGTCTTCCCGGATGGTCTGCCAGTCGGCGCCTCCCGGTACGAGCCTGCCCTTGATCCCCGGCCCTTCGAATTCGCCGCTCAGGATGTCGATGATGCGGCGCTGGCCGTTCGGCATTTCGCCGACGATGATCGGATCCGCGACCTGGGCAAAGAGTTCGAAGGCGAACTCCAGGCGAGGCGGTTCGGGCGTGTCCTGTGCCTGTGCGGTCATCGAAATGCCAGCCAAAAGCGCGAGAGCGAAACGTATCATGCGAGTTCCTCTTGTAGCGAATTATGTCCGTCTCTGGTGCCGTTGTGCGCTCGGCGCGGGCCGTGGCAGTCCCCATCGAATTCTGGCCAGGCTCTTGCCGCGTCGCCGCCGTGCGGTACCCCATCCCGGCATGGGTGCGCCGGTTGGACTCGTTGGCGCGTCACAGTACCATCAAACCGAAGCGGCGCGAAACGCAGACATGGAGGCTTCAATGATCGGAATGGTGAACCGGCGCGGCTCGGCTGCGACCACGGCTTTCTTCCTGATGTTCACGTCATTCGCGGCGTTCGCGCAACCGCCATCGCTGTCCGGCGAAGCGCTCGAAGCGATGCTCGCAGAGCCGATCCCCTACATGCCCGAGGTGCTCGGGCCCTTTTCCCATGAAATCTCGTCGGACGATCCCGAGGTCCAGGCCTTCTTCGACCAGGGCTTTCAGCTCATGTATGCGTTCGGCAAATACGAAGCCATACGCTCGTTTCGCGAAGCGCAGAAACTCGATCCGGAGTGCGCCATCTGCTACTGGGGCGAAGCGTGGTCCTGGGGGTCTTATCTGAACGTACCGATGTCCGCGGCGGAAGCTCCGTATGCCTATGCGGCCATCAGCAAGGCGCTCGAGCTTCGCGACAACGCGAGCTTGCGCGAGCAGGCTTATATCGACGCGCTTTCCGCCCGCTACGTCGCCGATTACGATTTCGCGAACCGCCGCGTGCAGGATGAAGCCTGGGTCGATGCGGCGCGCGAGCTGGCCGAGCAGTATCCGGACGACCTCGACGCCGTCACGCTCTACGCCGATGCGCTTTTCCTGCTCGAGGAGCGACGCGGCTACCGCGATATCGACGATCCGAACGTGCGGCGCATTCACTCCGTACTCGAGAGCGTGCTCGAGCGCGACATCCGCCATCCCGGCGCCTGTCATCTCTACATCCACGCGACCGAGTCGACGGTTCAGCCGGAGCTTGCCGAACCCTGTGCCGAGTACATCGGCGATTCGATTCCCGGCGCGAGCCACATCAATCACATGCCGTCGCACACCTGGAACGAGGTCGGCCGCTGGGGCGACAGCGTGCGCGCGAACATCCAGGCCTGGCACTCCGACCTCAAGGCCGCGAGTCGCCAGGGCGTCGCGATCTACCCGCCGCACAATCTGCACATGCTGTTCTTCGCGGCCGCGTTCGACGGGCAGGGCGCGATGGCCATACAGGCGAGCAAGGACTACACGAAGCTCATGGGCGACAATTCTTTCGAACTCCTGATCCTCGTGCGTTTCGGGCGCTTCGACGAGATCCTCGAGATTACGGAGCGCTCCGCCAGCGATTACGCCGCCGGTGTCTGGGATTTCGCCCACGGTTACGCCAGGGCCAAGCTCGGCGAAGCCGACTTCGCGCGCGCGCATCTGCAACGGCTCAGGGAGATGGCCGAGACCACCGACGCCATGATCCGCTTCGATCGCGCCTCGTTGCTGCTCAATGTGCTGGCCGAAATCCTGGCCGGCGAGATCCAGTGGAGCCAGGGCAACGTGCGTGCCGCGATTTCCGCATTCGAACGCGCCGTCGAGCACGAGGACGAACTCGGCTACGACGAACCGGAGCCCCTGCCGTTCGCGGCGCGCCACTGGCTCGGCGCCGCGCTGCTCGAGGCCGGCCGCAACGCCGACGCGGAGCGCGTCTACCGCGACGAGATCGCGGACCACCCCCACAACGGCTGGTCGCTGTTCGGCCTGCGCGAGGCACTCGCCGCGCAGGGGGAAACGGACCCGGCGGTCGACGAGGATTTCGAGAAGAGCTGGGCGAGGTCCGACGTCTGGATCACCGGATCGCGCTTCTGAACTTGCGCGTGGCCTGCGGGTCGATGTCGTCCTCGACTCACACGGGTTCTGGTATACGCCAGAGAAAAAAGCCGAGTGGCTGCAGAACTGCCGTAGCGCGGTAGACTCGGTCGGATCGGACTGCTCCCGTGGCTGTCGCTTCACTCTGCGTTTCTCCGCGAAACGGGTCGGATTGGAGGCTTGCGGCAGGCTTGATCGATATGTATGTTCGGTACATACTCATGCATATGAGAACGACCATGAACATC